>NZ_JBQFXO010000010.1:0-247273 GCF_056540865.1 Ruegeria sp. AL11 | reverse complement strand
CCCATCCCGAACCCGGAAGTTAAGCACTGCCGCGCCAATGGTACTTGGGCTTAAGCCCCGGGAGAGTAGGTCACCGCCAAACCTAGCAAAAGCCCACAGTCTCTCTAATACGATGAAACAAATCTGACTCTGACGCGGGATGGAGCAGCCCGGTAGCTCGTCAGGCTCATAACCTGAAGGTCGCAGGTTCAAATCCTGCTCCCGCAACCAAAACTTTAGGGTCAGATAACAACAGCTTACACGCCGCCTCCGGGCGGTGTTTCTATTTGTGCCTTCACAACTGGAAGCACTGTGGAAGCAGACGGGGCGAATTCACCCTGTGGTGAACGCGCAACAGAGGCTATTCGCACAAATCCCCTAAAAGTCGCGCTTAGCCCTGATCAAACGTTGCCACGAGAACCAGATGCTGCAAGTGCATTCGGCAACTACAATCCCAGAGCGGACCCAACAGTATTCTGAAGATATTCCCAGTAGTTGATACACACTTCAGTCTCAAAGCCCGGTGGTCTCGCCAAGTTCGCCATAGTGCGCTGGGACAAACTCCAAACCTCAAGGCAAATTGGTTTTCTTAATTTCCATCAGTTATATTTGAATGTGATCACTTGAAGGCGGGGTGACACATATGAACATTTCTATTTCTGATGAAGCGATGGCAAGGCTCCCATTTTGGGTAAAACCTCCGGGGGAGACAGACGGTTTTTTGATCGTTGTTGGGGTGGTACTAGTCATAGTGCTGTTGGGTTTTGGCGCGCTCTACTTCACTGTACAGGCCATTCCAGACCGCATGGCAGCAGGTGCTCACAAAGTGCAAATGCAGTTAGTCGGTGTGCTTGGATTGATCTCCCTCTTCACCCTCAACAACGCTTTCTGGATCGCAGCAATTCTGATCGCCGCCGTGCCCTTGCATGAAATCTTTCCGCTCAAGACCGACGTAGACATCTCGGAGAGCGACGATGCTTGAGTTGGTCTTCTCTGCACTGATCACAATCGTTCCGGACTACCTCTATCGCCGCTACAAGCAGGGCAAGCGGTGGGGCCAAGAAATTACCCTGTTCAATGTCTGGTACGAGTTGCGGTGGGGTCTGACTGCCTGTGCAATATTGGCTGTGACGCTGATCACGGTGATCTTCTATTTCCACCCTTCAACGCGGAATGTCTCAGCTGCATTTCGCACAGTTACCATTCTCTCGGATCGCGTGGGGCGGGTCGCGGAGGTCTACGTTGCCAATAATGAGGACGTTATGGCTGGCGAGCCGATTTTCCGACTGGACACCACACGGCAGGTGGCGGCAGCAGAAACGGCTCAGCGACGTATCGAAGAGATTGAGGCGGCTTTAGGCCTGACCGCAACGGAAGTTGCGAATGCCACCGCCAGGGTTGAAGCGACAGAAGCTGACCTTGCTCAGGCGACGAGTGATTTGGAGCGACGCCTGGAGCTTGCGGAGCGAAACAACACCGTTGTTAGTGAGCAGGAACTGGAACGGTTGCAAACCGCAGTGACCGGCGCAGAAAGTCAGCGCGCAGCCGCTATTGCCTCGTTAGACGGTGCCAAATTGCGCCAAACCACCCTTCTCCCTGCACAGCTTGAAACTGCGCGTGCGGTTTTGAGAGAGGCTGAGAACGAGATATCAAAATCCACCGTTTTTGCCGAGGTGGATGGGACGGTAACGCAATTTCTCCTCAAGCCGGGTGATATCGTTAATCCAATACTACGCCCTGCCGGGATTTTGGTGCCTGAGGTTACGGGACAGGGGCGTTTTATCGCAGCTTTTGGTCAGATTTCTGCCAGTGTACTAAAGCCGGGTATGCTGGTGGAAATTACCTGCGCGTCTAAACCGTTGACCATAGTCCCGATGGTTGTCGATGACGTGCAAGGGGCGATTGCCGCGGGGCAGTTCCGACCGGGTGATACGCTGTTGGATCAGCAGGATCGAGCGCGACCCGGTACAGTTACAGCGTTCCTAGCACCTATTTTTCCTCAGCATCTTGATAGCATCCCGCCAGGTAGTGCGTGCGTGGGCGTTGCGTATACGAGCCGAGCAAAGGAGATCGACGCTGGTGAGATCACGGGCCTGTCTGCCTTCATCGCAAGGATTGTGGATGGCATGGGTATAGCAAATGCAATTGTCTTGCGTGCGCAGGCCATTCTGCTTCCTGTTAAGACATTGGTATTCAACTAGGCCCACAACTGGCAGTGAGGTAGAGTTTCGCTATGGGTTGCGACGCCAGCTACATTTGCACGTTTCTATCGGTTTTCCTTTGGGACCTGATCTACCTGTCACCGATACTTCTTTTCCTGTTGGTTTTGGTTTGCATGCTCGGGATATCAATTGGTCGGATCGAAGGCTGGTCGACCGGGGTGAGCCTTTACCATGCGTTCATAAACGCAACTACCGTTGGCTACGGAGACATTAGGCCCGAGAAACCCACGAGCCGGGTTTTGTCGGTTATCAACGCATTTGTTGGGCTTATCTTTGCGGGCATTGTCGTCGGTATAGGTGTACATGCCGTCGAGACCTCAATGAATATCGAATTTTGATTTGTCTAGGTTTCAAGAGACGCGAATGACCGTTTTATCCGCGTTGTGGCCGTCAATGACGACGAGTGCGGCACCCGTAGCAAACTTCAGCTTGGTAGCCACTCAAGCCAACCAAAACTTTCCGCGCGCCTTGGCAAGCCGTTCTTCGAGCGGTTTTGTATGTTGTCGCTGATTGGAGGCGCAGAGGAACAAAGCAGACTTTCGAAGGCGGCTAAATCCCCAAAGCTATCGTTTGAAAAAGGCAAACAGCTGGAAAAACAGAGACTAACCTCCGGCTGGATAAAAAGTTCTTAGCTGCTACTCTGATTCTATGGCGCAGAGCTTTGCACTTGGTTTGAGGGGTTTTCCGCGGCTTGAGAATAGTTCTGATCATATTTGCGACTATCTTTGGGCTTGCTGAACCGCGAGCCGGACAGGCGTGCGGGGTTTGTATCGAACGGCCCGAGGCGTCGCTTGCAGATCACATCCTGTCCGCCGATTTCATTGTGTTGGCAGGTCCTGATGCCGAAAACCCGTTCAGATACGGTGTGAAGGAGGTTCTGAAAGGACGGTGGGAAAGCCTTGGCGACCTGCCGGATATTCCCTTCCTCATTGATAGCGTAACGCGGCGCGCCCTCCGCTTGGATGCTACAAGATCTGTTTTGTTGACCTACGGGCCGGACTATCAAGAAAGCACTGATCGAAGCTTCTCGAAGGCATGGCGGCGTATTTTTCTAGTCGACCCGGAAAGAGCTGAATTTTTCGAGAACCTACGCTTGGCCGGTGCATTGTGGACCTACGGCGAAACGGACACTCAGGACCGTGTTCAGTTTTTTGCCGAATATTTGTGGCACGCGGACACCGCGCTTCATAACGCGGCCCTGATAGAAATCGGGCGGGCACCCTACAAGCTTGTGCGCCCAATCGGTGACACGTCCACGACCAGGCAGATTCTGCGGGACTTCAACGATTTGAACCGCTTCCCCTACAGATCCGTCGCAATTCGCCTGTTGGGTCTGCAAACAGATCCACAGGCGCGCTCGATAGTGAAGGCGCGTTTTGCTGATGTGCTGGCCTCGGGCGACTTGCATTCTTATGAGTGGGCACTTGCCGGTATAGAAGCAGACGAGGAAGCCGCTATCAACGCGATCGGATTGGCGCTGCAAGACAGGCAAAGGACTTCGGTCGACAGACAGCCACTTATTCGCGCTTTGGCTGAGGCCGGTGAATCGCAGGCAAGATTCAAGCCTCAGATCATCCAGATATTCTCGGAAGCTTTAGGAATGGACTCGGACCTGGCCCTGCAGATTGCAATTGCTACGCGGCAATGGGGGAGTACTCAGTTAAACCAGCAGTTTGAGGCTTTGCTTGCCCGGGCTGATACAGATCCGGCCACTCAGTTTGCCCTCAACCTGGCTTTGGGGACTGGTGTGGCGACTGACTAAGCTGCGTTCGAACGGTGTTTGTGTTGCTTGGGTTTCGAACAACAAGGAACGCTTCAACCGCTTGGTGAAGGGCCGAAGCAAAGCGCGCCATAGAGCAGATCGAATTGGCGGCGATGGACGTTCAAATTACGACTGAAGCACGCTTTCAAAAAAATTTCAAAGAAAGCAGAGACCTATGATATAGGTAAATTCTAATATGTTTTTCGCATGGGTGCCCGAAGGTACCTGACTTCATTTTTTGTATAGGGAGGTGAATATGTTTCGGCTATCCGTCTGTTTGGTTTCGCTTGTGTTGGCACCAACAAGCGTACTGTCTGACGCGGTTCCAAGCGAAGAGGCCGCAGAAGGCTTGTTCCAGGACCAACCATATTCACCTTACGCCAACCGAAGTTTCCCTGAACGTCCACTTTGGGGGGATACGCATCTTCACACGGGGCTATCGCTGGATGCCGGTGCGTTTGGCAACACATTGCTGCCCGATGAAGCCTGGCGCTTTGCCAAGGGAGAGCAAGTCATCTCATCCACAGGTCAACCTGTCAGGTTGTCACGACCGTTGGATTGGATGGTACTGACGGACCATACTGACCTGATGGGCTTTGCCCCGGACCTTCAGGCCGGTAAGCCGGGCGTTCTGTCTGATCCCAAAGGCTTGGAATGGTACGAAGGCTACAAGGCCGGAGGAGAAGAGGCTGGAAAAACGGCCTTTGATATCATCACCAATTTTTCGCAGATGACATTGCCCGAGGTGCTTCTGGAATCCTACAGCCCGGGCGCGGACGCGTTTGCGTTTACGTGGGAACATATTGTTCTCGCCGCCGAGCGACACAATGACCCCGGCGAGTTCACGGCCTTCATAGGGTTCGAGTGGACCTCGGTCCCGAAGGGGTTCAACCTGCACCGCAATGTCATGCTGCGGGATGGCCCCATCCGAGCGCTTCAGATGGTGCCTCCGGTCACGCAACCGCCCTATGGTGATACGGATCCCAAGTCGCTCTATGCATGGTTGGAGGAGTATCAGGAAAAAACCGGTGGCCGGGCTGTGGCCTTTGCCCATAACGGCAACCTGTCGAATGGTTGGATGTTCCCGACAGAAGATACCTATCACGGCGGCAAGGTCGACGAGGACTACGTCGCAGCCCGTGCGAAATGGGAGCCACATTATGAGGTCACGCAAATCAAGGGTGACGGCGAAGCGCACCCCTTCCTCAGCCCCGATGACGAATTTGCAGACTACGAAAACTGGGACGTAGGCAATCTTGATATCACCGAGTTGAAAACCGATGACATGCTGGCCGGAGAATATGCCCGCGAAGCGCTTAAACGCGGTTTGATGCTGGAAGAGAAGTTCGGCGTAAACCCCTACAAGTTCGGAATGGGAGGGGCGACAGACAGTCATACCTCTTTGGCCACCGCGGAGGAGGACAACTTCTTCGGCAAGTCCGTAAGTGTCGAACCTTCGGCCTCAAGGATCAAACATCCGTTCATTGCCAATGACCTTGGCGAAATCCCCGGCGATCTGCTTGTGGCGTCCGGATATACGGCCGTCTGGGCGACCGAAAACACGCGTGCCGCGATTTTTGACGCGTTCAAGCGGCGCGAGACATATGCCACAACCGGCCCCCGGATTGGTCTGAGGTTCTTTGGCGGATGGGATTTCAGTGACGCAGATGTGGAAACCCGCTTCCTTGCTGATGTTGGCTATACCAAGGGTGTCCCAATGGGGTCTGACTTGCGTCCACGCGAAGGGGATGGGGCTCCGTCCTTCCTGATCGCAGCGCTGCGTGACCCGGTTGGTGCCAATCTGGATCGCGTGCAGGTGGTCAAAGGGTGGCTGGATGCCGAAGGCGCCATGCAGGAAAAAGTCTATGATGTAGCGTGGTCGGACGACCGCGTTGCGGACGGCAATGGCAAGATCCCTGCGGTTGGAAATACGGTTGACGTTGATACCGCCAGCTGGACCAACACAATCGGCACGGCTGAACTGGTCACCGTTTGGTCCGATCCAGATTTCGACCCGAATGAGCGTGCCTTCTACTATGTCCGGGCCATCGAAATCCCTACCCCGCGCTGGATCCTGTATGACAAACTTCGGTTCGGGGCCGAATTGCCCGAAGACGCGATCCTGACACATCAGGAGCGCGCCTATTCCTCGCCAATTTGGTACACGCCGTCCGAGTGAACTATCTTGAAAACACTGCCGACCGCCGGAGTCTGGAATATCACTCCGGCGGTTTCCTTGTGCCTCACCGCAGGCAGGGCGTAGATTTATGTGTAAACCGTTTCCAACATTGACGGTCAGAACCTGAGTGCATTTCCAGCAGGAGCCTTCATGCGTTTGCTAAAAGAACCGCTGTTCCATTTCTTCCTGATCGGGGCGGCCATATTCATCTGGTTCCACATCTTTTCGCCGGAATCCGAAGCCGCAGTAGACAGTGAGAGGATAGAAATCACCGAGCAGGACGTCACGCTGCTGTCTGACCAATTCGAAACACGCTGGAAACGCCCACCCAACACAGCCGAGCTGCAAGCCTTGGTCGACGCCTCAATCCGAGAAGAGGTTCTGGTGCGCGAGGCGAAGAAGCTTGGTCTTGATCGTGGTGACACGGTCATCCGGTCACGACTAAGCCAAAAGATGGGCTTTCTGACCGAAGCCATTGCCGCATCAGTTGTTCCGGAAGAGGAAGTGCTAGAGGCGTTTCGTCAGCAAAATCTGGATCAATACGCGACACCACACAAGATTGCTTTTACTCAAGTCTTTTTGGGCGAAAACCCCGCTGACGGCGAAGTCGAACAGGCCCTGGAGGCGTTGCGTGCGCAGCAAGAACCGGCTGATCTCAGCAAGTCGACCCTCTTGCCCGCCTCGATGCCGCTGTCAGCCACACGGGTTGTCGACTCGGTTTACGGAAATGGGTTCTCGGATGGTTTGACAACCCTCGCAAAAGGGGAATGGGCCGGTCCGGTTCTGTCCGGCTACGGTGTTCATCTGGTCAAGGTCCTTGAGATTGAACCCAGCAAGAACCCGCCATTGGAAGACATTCACGAGGTTGTTTTGCGGGACTGGCTGCGTGCGACAAGCGAGGATTTGGCGCAGGCGCAATATGAAACACTGGCCCAAGGCTATGAAATCATCGCTCCGAATGTTGCGGAGCTGTCTGAATGAAGGCGGCACTCTGTTCTCTGATCTTGCTGCTGTTTTCATTCACGGCAGGCAAGGCAACCGCGCATGCCCTTGATCCCGGTTACCTGGAAATACGCCAAATCGCGTCGGATAGTTGGAGCGTTCATTGGCGCAAACCGGATGTGAATGGCCGACCGATGGCGATTGACGCTGTATTGCCCGAGGTCTGCACCCCGGCCCGAGGGCCAGACCCGGTGGCCGGGAACAGGGCGTGGGTCTCGTCGTGGGTCACAGAATGCAGCGCGGACATTGCCGGTCAGCCCGTCACGATTGAGGGCTTGGAGATCCAAAACAACGATGTTCTGGTGCGCCTGCATCCGTTGCAGTCAGAACCGCTGACCCTTCGTTTCACGCCGGATGCTGCCGTCCAGACCATACCGGTGGCACAGTCAACATGGTCCGTACTGGCCGCGTATTCCGTCTTGGGGTTCGAGCATATCCTGGAAGGCTGGGACCATCTTCTGTTCGTCCTTGCCTTGTTCATTCTGGTCCGTGATCGCTGGCGGCTGATCGGGGCCGTCACCGCGTTTACCTTGGCGCATTCGATCACGTTGGCGCTTGCTACCTTTGGCGTTCTGAACGTTCCCGGGCCACCGGTCGAAGCTGTCATTGCGCTCTCGATCGTTTTTCTGGCGATGGAGATTGCAAAGGATGGCGAAGGCAGCTTCCGGCTGTCAAAGGAGAAACCATGGATCGTCTGCTTCGGCTTCGGGCTTTTGCACGGGCTGGGCTTTGCTGGGGCTCTGGCGGATATTGGTCTGCCTGCCAACGACATTCCTGCGGCCCTACTAGCGTTCAACCTTGGCGTTGAAGCCGGGCAGCTGTGTTTCATTGGGGCTTTGGCCCTTGTGGTTGCAGTATGGCGGCAGGTTGCGTTGCCACTGGGCCAAAAGGCCACGATCGTTGCTGCCTATGGCATTGGTTCCGTGTCGATGTATTGGTTGATTGAGCGCACGGCTGGATTTTGACGCCAGGCCTTGCCTTCGGATACTGAACGCGTTTCTGCTTTTGGTGACAGCTTCGCGACCTATGTCCAAAACGTGTTTCGTCAAAAAGAAAAAACAACCGGTAAAATGACGGAATCACCCGTTAAATCGTCAATTTAGTCCCTGCGAAATGACGATGTTCTCCGCCACTCTGGATTGAAAACCAGACTGAGGAGGCGCGTTATGGGCTGGAATATTTGCATCGTAGGGGCTGGAAAGATCGGGCAGATGATTGCCACGCTGTTGAAAGGGTCGCCAAACTACAGCGTCACGGTTGCGGATCATGATCTCAAGGCCTTGGGCGATATTGCCAAATTGGGCGTGGCGACCAAGCAGATTGATGCCTCGGATATTGAAGGTCTGGCGCAAGGCCTGAAGACGTTTGACGCGGTGATCTCGGCGGCTCCGTTCTTTTTGACACCGAATATCGCGAAAGCTGCTCAGCGGGCCGGGGCGCATTATTTTGACCTGACCGAAGATGTGGCCGCAACCAATGCCGTGCGTGCTTTGGCAGAAAACAGTAAGACCGCGTTCATGCCCCAATGCGGGTTGGCGCCCGGCTTTGTCGGCATCGCGGGGGCGTCGCTGGCCGCTGAGTTTGATGAGATCGACAGCCTGCATATGCGGGTCGGGGCCTTGCCTCTCTTTCCGACCAACGCGTTGAAATACAACCTGACCTGGTCGACCGATGGGCTGATCAATGAATACTGCAACCCTTGCGATGCCATCGTGAACGGCGAACGGGTTAAGACCGCTCCGTTGGAGGACTATGAGGTCCTGGGCCATGACGGGGTGGAGTATGAGTGCTTCAACACCTCAGGCGGCCTTGGAACCCTGCCCGAAACCCTTGAGGGCAAGACGCGGGCGGTGTCCTACCGCTCGATCCGCTATCCGGGTCATTGCGACATCCTGAAACTGTTGTTGAACGATCTGGGGCTGGGGCAGCGCCGCGATCTTCTGAAAGAGATTTTTGAGGCTGCCCTTCCGCGCACTGATCAGGATGTTGTGCTTGTCTATTGCACTGCCAAGGGCAAGGTCGACGGCGCCCTGCGCGAAAAATCCCTGATCAACAAAAGCTTCGCACGTGAGATCAACGGACAAGTCTGGAGCGCCATTCAGGTCACCACTGCAGCGGGCGTACTCGGCGTGGTTGATCTGATGCGTACGGGCGTTCTGCCCTCGACCGGCTTTGTCCGACAGGAGCAGGTGAAGCTGTCCGATTTCCTGAACACCGAATTTGGCCGGCTCTATCGGGCGGGCGACGTAACCCCACAGAACAAGGCGGCGTAAAAGATGAAAGACGTTGTGATGACTGCAGAAACCACTCTGGCAAACCTCGATCTGACCGCAGCAGAGCTGACAGGCGGTACGTTGGCGGTACGGTCTCCGATCGACGGGCGCACTCTGGCCGACGTGCACGAAACACCGGCCTCTGAAATGGAGGCGATCCTGACCAATGCCAAAACCGCCTTCAAAGCTTGGCGCACCGTGCCCGCCCCGCGGCGAGGGGAACTGATCCGTCTGCTGGGTGAGGAATTGCGCGCCGCCAAGGACGACCTGGGCGCCTTGGTCAGTTGGGAGGCGGGCAAGATCACCTCGGAAGGCTTGGGCGAAGTGCAGGAGATGATTGATATCTGCGATTTCGCCGTCGGCCTGTCGCGGCAGCTTTACGGTCTGACCATCGCCTCGGAACGTCCCGGCCACCGGATGATGGAGACTTGGCACCCGGCAGGTCCGGTTGGCGTGATCTCGGCCTTCAATTTCCCGGTTGCGGTCTGGTCGTGGAATGCGGCGCTGGCGCTTGTCTGCGGCGATCCGGTGATCTGGAAACCGTCTGAGAAGACGCCTCTGACCGCGATGGCCTGCCAGAAGATCTTTGAACGCGCGCTGGCCCGGTTCGGGGATGCGCCCGACAATCTGCTGCAAACGCTGATTGGCGGCGCTGCTCTGGGTGAAGCTCTGGTAGCCAGCGAAGACGTGCCAGTGATTTCGGCCACCGGCTCGACGCGTATGGGCCGCGCGGTTGCGCCGATTGTGGCGGCGCGGTTCGGCAAGTGCATTTTGGAGCTTGGCGGGAACAATGCGATGATTGTCGGCCCGTCGGCCGATCTGGAAATGGCGGTGCGGGCGATTGTCTTCTCGGCGGTCGGGACGGCGGGTCAGCGCTGCACGACACTGCGCCGCCTGATCGTCCATAACTCTATCAAGGATGAGTTGGTCGCGCGTCTGAAGAAAGCCTATGCCGGATTGCCCATTGGAGATCCGATGGCTGAGGGTACTTTGATCGGCCCGCTTGTCGATGAGGCCTCAGGCGCGGCGATGACAGCGGCGCTGAAGGCGGCTGAAGCCGAAGGCGGCGTGGTCTTTGGTGGAAAGCGCGTCACCGACGGCGTTCCGGGCGGTGTCTATATGGAGCCTGCCATCGTTGAAATGCCCGGCCAGACAGCAATGGTGAAAACGGAAACCTTCGCGCCGATCCTCTATGTCATGGGCTATGACGATTTCGACGATGCCATCGAGGTTCAGAACGGTGTGCCGCAGGGCCTTTCTTCGTGCGTCTTCACCTTGAACATGCGCGAGGCCGAGCAATTCCTGACCGCAGCCGGATCGGATTGCGGTATCGCCAACGTCAATATCGGCCCGTCCGGCGCCGAGATCGGTGGCGCTTTCGGTGGTGAAAAGGAAACCGGCGGCGGTCGCGAAAGCGGCTCGGACGCTTGGAAAGCCTATATGCGCCGTCAGACCAACACGGTGAACTATTCGGCAGAGCTGCCGCTGGCGCAGGGTGTAAAGTTCGACATCTGAACGCTCGTCCGGCGGCGTGATCGCGCCGCCGGGCCATCAATCTGAAAACAGATAGTCCAGCTGCATGATGGATTGGGCTGTCTCGTTTTTCACACCGAGGAACTTGGAGATTGCGGCCTCATTCTCGGCCCGATCCGATGTCTCGCGCAGGCGCAGATAGCCATCAATCCCGGCCTTGCGGATTTCTTCGTACTCGTGTGCCAGATCATTGCGCAGGGTTGGCAACAGGCGCGCGACGGTCTCGGTCGGGCTGTTTTCACCCGCCAAGCCAACACGGCGCGCATGGCCGATCAGGTAGTCGTCGGAATACTGACACTCGATCTCCAGCACATGGGTCTTGGCGGCATCGCCGCAGAAATCCTGAATGGCGTCCAGATTGGCCGGATCAAGGCACAACGCCAGTTGGTTCGATCCGAAATGATCAAACAGCATTCGCACAACGGCCCGTCTGTGGCGTGAACGTTTGGTCAGAGTCGTCTCGATCCCGCCCAGATCCGGCAGCGGAGTGTCCTGCTCGTTGAACAGATATTCGAGGCAAGGGATGTCGGTGACCGAAGCGATCTGATCCACCAACCGCTTTGCCACGTGCCACTTCTTGCAGACGATCAGAAACAGCTCTCTTTCCGGGCCCAGCGTATTCCCGGCCTCCCAGAACCGCTGACCGAACCGGCGGCCTACACGCCCACGCCCGGCAAGGAAGGCATAGAGGTTGCGCCCCTCATCCGAAATCGGGAAATCGACACCGGTGCTGGCGTAGAGCGTTCCGAGACGCTCTTTCAGCTCATGCGCTTCGGGGCTGATCTTGCGGGCAAACAGGTAATTCTGCCCCAGCAACATGTCGAAGTGATCATTGTAGAAGGTCACCGGCATGCCGTAGTCCGAGAACATAAGGAAGGTTAGCGTGCGGTTTTCGATTTCGTCTTTTGGGATCAGGTGCCGGACGAGCGTCTGAAAGAAAGTCTCGTCCGGGATCCAGGTAGAGGAGAAGAACCGGACCACATCGCGCCGCTGTTTCAGGAAATCCAGAATCATCTCGACCGTGCGGCGGCGCAGGCACCACCACTGGCTGCCGATCATCACCTGGATATCGTCGGGGATGTCGCGTGTGACGTTGAAGCGCTTCTGCAACTCATAAGCGGTATAGAATCGCTTGGGCTGCGTGCGTTCGTTGAAGTAATGGCGGTAAATCAGCCGGTCTTCTTTCATGCCGGTCTTGATCCAGTTGCTGGCAAAAAAGTCGTGGCTTTCGATGAAATCCGTGTCGTGTTCGTCCAGAAAGTTATGGGCGTATTCTGCTGTTTTGATGGCCATGCAATCGCCCGACAGCATGTAGAAATGCGTTGCACGGGGAAAGGCGCTTTCTGCTGCTTGCAAGGCGTGCAGGGTGGCCTGCACCAAAGACCACTCACCCCAACCGCATTTGATGCGTTTGGCGGCGAAGGCGACGTTCGGATTGTCCTTCAGGGCGGTGCGGATGCGATCATAGTCCGATGCCTTGGCCCGTGCATCGAAATGAATTGCCATAAAATCGCCGACGGCGGTCAATTGCTCAGCCTGCGCGATGATCGCGTCGGGGTCTTTGTGACACAGCAATATGTAGGCAATCTTCGCCATGTTGGTCCGCTATTTCCGTTTCTGCCCGCTTGCACTCGTGATACTGAGGATGAGCGATTGAATAAACCGAATAGTTTTGGTTCTTTGCTTGTAAAACGACTTGCGCGTAACAAGTTCCGAGATTTTGAGGAGGCATAGCAGATGGGGTTCCCCGGCACCTGGATGACCGAAAGCGAAAGCATGGTGTACCGTGTTGTGCCGAAATGTGCCTGCTCGACCATTGGCCAGATCATGTATTATTCCGATCATGGCCGGTTTTTTGATGGCGACATTCATGATGCCAAGGACGGGATGCATAAATGGGCCTTTGACCACAGCCAGGGCACGATCTCGGCTAATGTGCGCAATCACGGGTCTTATGCGTTCACCTGTGTGCGCAATCCCTATACGCGGATCCTCAGCTCTTTCTTCGACAAGATCTGCGGTATTCAGCGCAACGGCAAGCGGTACCGAGGCAAGCTGGTGCCGACGCTGGTTTATAACTACGGTATCGAGGTTGGCGGCGACGATGGAAAGGGTGAGTTCGACCAGATCGCCAGTTTCCGCCGCTTCCTTCTGTTTGCGCGGGATACGATCCGGTGGCGCAGGCCGATGGACCCGGATATCCACTGGTCGGCCATGTCGGGGCATGTGTCGACCTTTGTGGTTAATGGCGGGCGCTATGACAACATTTTCTGGACTGAGAAGTTCAACGACGGAATGCAGGATGTTTTGAACCATATCGAGACCGCGCATCCCGTGACCCTATCTGAGATCCCAAGGTTCAATGAATCCGAAGGCCACGGGCCCAAGCGCGCTCACCCTGTCGAGGACTATTTCGACGATCTTTCGATGCATCTGGTCTATGAGATCTACAAACAGGATTTCGAGCTGTTCAAATACGATTTCGAGAACCCGGCAAACAAGATGCCGGTGGGTGAGATCGACTTGGATGAAATCCACGCGAAACTCGGATCGTAACCCTGGCTGATTTGAGGCAAGGGAATGCTCCCGCCCATCGTCAATGTCTCTTAGGAGACATCTCCTCTGGTTGGGCCCGGCGCTACGCTTTGCGTGGCGCCGGGCCCAAGTCCGAAAACGGAGTATCGGCGTAGCCGATGGCACGGATCGGGCGCGGGAGCGTTTGGGATTGTGCCATTGGTCGGTGAGGTATCGATTCCCAGCTAAATGGGAGTCGGGGGTCCCTCGACGTTCCGTTCGTGGGCGATGAACTGACGGCCAGTTTCTGTAGTATGGATGGGCCTCAAGACGTGTCGGTCGCATGAGTGTGTACCGAAGAGGACAGTCCGACAGTAGGATTGCTCCATCCGCCCCAAAAAAAGGCCCCATCCGCTGGGCGGGTGGGGCCTTTGGATTTCGCTCCCGAAGGCGTTACAGCTCTCGCACGGCTCCCTTTGCTGCGCTAGTGGTCAGCTTTGCATAAGCCTTCAGCGCAGTGGACACTTTGCGTTTGCGCGGCGCTGCTGGGGCCCAGCCTTTTTCGTCCTGAACCTTGCGCCGTTCGGCCAGATCCTCATCCGAGACCGACAGATGGATCGAGCGGGCAGG
The DNA here is from genome assembly GCF_056540865.1 of Ruegeria sp. AL11. Classification (NCBI taxonomy): domain Bacteria; kingdom Pseudomonadati; phylum Pseudomonadota; class Alphaproteobacteria; order Rhodobacterales; family Roseobacteraceae; genus Ruegeria; species Ruegeria sp. AL11. Next base: position 233,179 of record NZ_JBQFXO010000010.1, on the reverse strand, counting down.
GATGTCGATTTCGATCTTGTCGCCGGTCTGCACCAAGCCGATGACGCCACCTTCAGCCGCCTCAGGCGAGACGTGACCAATCGACAGGCCCGATGTGCCGCCCGAGAAACGACCGTCAGTCAACAGGGCGCATGCTTTGCCCAGACCTTTGGATTTTAGGTACGAGGTCGGGTACAGCATCTCCTGCATGCCCGGCCCGCCGCGCGGACCTTCATAGCGGATAACCACCACATCGCCCTCTTTCACCTTGCCGGTCAGGATGTCGCTGACCGCCTGATCCTGGCTTTCGCAGACATAGGCCGTACCGGTGAATTTGAGGATGTTCTCATCCACACCCGCGGTTTTCACTATACAACCGTCACGGGCGATATTTCCGAACAGAACCGCAAGACCACCGTCCTGACTGAAGGCGTGCTCCTTGGAGCGGATGACGCCACCTTCGCGGTCGGTGTCCAGCGCTTTGTAACGGTTTGACTGGCTGAAGGCCTGCGTGGTGCGGACCCCGCCGGGGGCCGCTTTGAACAGCTCTTGCGCCTTCGGGTTGTTGGCAACCTTGATGTCCCAATTGGCAATCGCCTCGCCCATGGTAGCTGAATGCACGGTGCTGCAGTCTTCGTGCAGAAGCCCGGCGCGGCTCAACTCTCCGAGGATCGAGAAGATGCCGCCTGCGCGGTGGACGTCCTCCATATGCACGTTCTCGGTGTTGGGCGCGACCTTGCACAGACACGGCACATTGCGGCTGAGGCGGTCCATGTCGGACATGTTGAAATCGACGCCGCCCTCATAGGCAATGGCCAGCAGGTGCAGAACAGTGTTGGTCGATCCACCCATGGCGATATCCAGCGACATCGCGTTCTCGAACGCATCAAAGGTGGCGATTTCGCGGGGCAGGAAGCCCTTCTCGTCCAGATCGTAGTGCCGTTTGGTGATCTCGACGATGCGGCGACCGGCTTCAAGGAACAGCTCTTTGCGGTCTGAATGGGTTGCCAGAGTCGAGCCATTGCCCGGCAGGGCCAGACCCAGCGCCTCAGCCAGACAGTTCATCGAGTTCGCGGTGAACATGCCCGAGCAGGAGCCACAGGTGGGGCAGGCGTTTTCCTCGATATGTTTGACCTGTTCGTCGGTGTACTTGTCATCCGCTGCGGCAACCATCGCGTCGACCAAGTCGATCTTCTTCACGTCCAGATCGGCGATGTCGATCTTGCCGGCCTCCATCGGACCGCCCGAGACGAAGATCGCAGGGATGTTCAGGCGCATCGCGGCCATCAGCATGCCGGGGGTGATCTTGTCGCAGTTCGAGATGCAGACCATCGCGTCGGCACAGTGCGCGTTGACCATGTATTCGACCGAATCCGCGATCACCTCGCGCGAGGGCAGCGAATAAAGCATGCCGTCATGGCCCATGGCGATGCCGTCATCTACCGCGATGGTGTTGAACTCTTTGGCGACGCCGCCAGCGGCCTCAACCTCGCGCGCAACCATCTGGCCCAGGTCTTTCAGGTGAACGTGGCCGGGCACGAATTGGGTGAACGAGTTGACGATGGCGATGATCGGTTTGCCGAAATCGTCATCCTGCATACCGGTGGCGCGCCACAAGCCGCGCGCACCGGCCATGTTGCGGCCATGGGTAGAAGTTCTGGATCGGTACATTGGCATGATGCTGTTTCCCTTTTGCCCCGGTTGCGATATGCGGGGTGCGTACGTTATAGCGCACGTACCACATGTGCGTTATAACGCACAAGACAAATCGTTGGGCGCGGATATGGAATCGGACGAAATTACGCTGAAACTAAAAGAAGTGCGGGCGGCGTCGGGCCTAAGCCTGTCCAAAGTGGCCGAGTTGACGGGTGTCAGCAAAGCCATGCTGGGCCAGATCGAGCGTGGCGAATCAAGCCCCACAATCGCGACCCTGTGGAAAATCGCCAAGGGATTTCAGGTTCCACTGAGCGCCTTGATCGGGACTTCGGACGCGCGTGCGCGGGGCGTGTTCCGGACCGTGACCTTTCCGGGCAGCATTCAGGTCAAGATCGTCTTTCCCTTCGATCCCGCCCTTGGGGCCGAGACCTTCCATGTCGAACTGGCCGCCAATCAAAGCCACGAATCCCCGGCCCACGCCGCCGGGGTGACCGAGGAGGTCTTTGTGCTGAACGGCGCGCTTGAAGTTTTGCAGGATGGCAAATGGGTCGCCCTCAAAGCCGGTGAGGGACTGCGCTTTGCCGCCGATCTGCCGCATGGCTATCGCGCTGGGCCAGATGGGGCAGCCTTTCTGAACATGCATCACTATTTTCAACCGGCCGAGTTGGCCTCGGTCGGGTAGCCCGGCCTTTCAGGATAATTTGCAATGACGGACGTGCTGAACAGCCTGACTATCGTGGATGCCGTGGGATCAGCTGGCGCACTTGTCGTGGTCGCGGCCTATTTTGCAACGCAGATGCGGATGATGAATTCCGACGATCTGGCCTTTCCGGTGATCAATCTGCTGGGGTCGGTGCTGATCGCCTACTCTCTGCTGCATAACTTCAATCTGGCCTCGATGCTGATCGAGGGGTTTTGGATTGTCATCAGCGTGATCGGGATAATTCAGTATTTCCGGCTGAAACGGCGCGCGGAATAGCGCTAACCCGGCTTGAATACGGCCCTTTGCGCGTATAGGGAAAACCCAACCGCGCAAAGGGGAGGCTTTGATGCAAGACGATCCCAAAACCCTCGTTTCTACCGACTGGCTTGCCGCCCATCTGAAGGACCCGGATCTGCGAATCCTGGATGGATCGTGGTACCTGCCTGCGCAGAACCGTGATGCCAAGGCGGAATATGACGCGGCACATATCCCCGGCGCCCGGTTCTTCGATATCGATGACATTTCAGACCACCGTTCGGACCTGCCGCATATGGCCCCACCGGTCGAGAAATTCATGTCGCGCCTGCGCGCTATGGGAGTGGGCGATGGTCATCAGGTGGTAGTCTATGACGGGGCCGGGCTGATGTCGGCCGCGCGTGTCTGGTGGCTGTTCCGGCTGATGGGGCAAGAGAATGTCGCCGTTCTTGATGGTGGTCTACCGAAATGGCAGGCCGAGGGGCGCGAAGTCGAAGACCTGCCACCCGTTATCCGGGATCGCCATATGACGGTGCGGGTGCAGAACCATCTGGTGCGGGATGTGACCCAGGTCTCGGCGGCCGCCAAGCTGGCCGATCATGAGATTATCGACGCCCGCTCTGCCCCCCGTTTCGCGGGCACCGAGGCCGAGCCGCGCGAAGGTCTGCGCTCGGGCCACATCCCGGGATCGCGCAACGTGCCCTTCGGCCAATTGCTGAACAAGAACGGCACGATGAAATCGCCCGAGGATTGCCGCGCCGTATTCGAGGCCGCAGGCGTGGATCTGTCTAAACCCGCGATCACCTCCTGTGGGTCGGGCGTGACAGCAGCGATCCTCAGCCTTGCGCTGGAGCGCATGGGCAAAAAAGACCACTCGCTTTATGACGGGTCATGGGCCGAATGGGGCGCCTTCCCAACCCTGCCTGTCGCAACCGGAGAGAACTGATGTTCGAGAACCTCAAGCCGCAGCCAGCCGACAAGATCCTGGCGCTGATGCAGATGTACCGTGAAGACCCGCGTGACCAGAAGATTGATCTGGGCGTCGGCGTCTACAAGAATGCCGAGGGCGTGACCCCGGTGATGCGCGCCGTTAAGGCCGCCGAAAAGCGCATTCTCGAAGAGCAGGAGACCAAAGCCTATACCGGTCTGGCAGGTGATCCGGCCTATGCCGATGCGATGATCGGCCTGATCCTCGGCGACGCAGTACCGCGCGCTAATATTGCCGCCGTTGCGACCCCGGGTGGCACCGGTGCCTGCCGTCAGGCGTTCGAGATGATCCGCATGGCCAACCCCGAGGCCCGCGTATTCGTGTCGAACCCGACATGGCCGAACCACCTGTCGATCCTGAATTATCTGGGCATGGAGACTGTCCAGTATCGCTACTTCGACGGCGAAACCCGTGGCGTCGATTTCGATGGCATGATCGAGGACCTGAAAACTGCCAAGGCGGGCGACGTGGTTCTGCTGCATGGTTGCTGCCACAACCCCACCGGCGCGAACCTGAACCTGATGCAGTGGCAAGAGGTTGTGAACCTGATCAACGAACTGGGCCTCGTGGCGATGATCGACATCGCCTATCAGGGTTTCGGTGACGGTCTTGAGGAAGACGCGCAGGCCACCCGTCTGGTGGCATCGTCGGTCAAGCGCTGCCTGATCGCGGCGTCCTGCTCGAAGAACTTCGGCGTGTACCGTGAACGTACCGGCCTTCTGATGGCGATCAGCGATGACGCGGCGCAGACCTCGCTGAACCAATCGACGTTGGCCTTCCTGAATCGCCAGAACTACTCGTTCCCGCCGGATCACGGCGCGCGCGTTGTAACCACGATCCTGACCGATGACGCCTTGCGTGCCGATTGGCAGGCCGAGTTGGAAGAAGTCCGCCTGTCCATGCTGGGCCTGCGTCAGCAACTGGCGGATGAGCTTCAGCGCCTGACCGGGTCGGATCGGTTCAGCTTTGTCGCCCAACACCGCGGTATGTTCTCACGTCTGGGTGCAGCACCTGAGCTGGTTGAGAAACTGCGTGCGGACCACGGGATCTACATGGTCGGCGACAGCCGCCTGAACATCGCCGGTCTGAACGCAAACACAGTGCCTATTTTGGCAAAAGCGATCGTGGATGTGGGCTGCTAAGCCACCCTTTGGAAAACAAGAAAGCCGCGAAATTCGCGGCTTTCTTGCTTTGGCGGTCAGGACTTGATCCAAGCCCAGGCTTTATCAAGTTCGTCGGTGGTAAAGTGCTTTTCACCGATATCGAGCTTGGCGGCAAATTTCGCGTCGATCTCGACCAGGTGACCCAAGAACACGCTGTCAGCGACAATCGCCAGCTTACCAAGTTTTTTCATATTCTTGATGATCCATTTCAGATCAGTCATTGCGGCCTCAAATGTGGCAGAGACCCCTTTGTCAACGACCACGAGCACGCTGATCTTGGCGTGATCTTTTAGTATGTCTTCGGCTTTTTCGATCAACTCACGTTCCTGCGTGATGTCGATTTTGCCGGCAATTTCTAGGCCGAGGATATTGCCCTCGCTTTGGTCCAGCACCTTGTACATAACTCTCTCCCGATCTGATGTACGTCTTTGCGACCGTTGATTGGTCGGCTGTGTCCAGTGTTCAGCCATATACCAGAGTTGAGGGTGCAAGGGATCAACCAAAAGCAAAATGGCCCGGCATTGCGCCGAGCCATTTCAAAGGTGTTGTAGGCGGCACTTACCCTTTCGAGAACTCGGGGTAAGCTTCCATACCCAGCTCTGCCATGTCGAGGCCGTTGATCTCGTCCTCTTCGCTGACGCGGATGCCAACGATGGCTTTCAGGATGGTCCACAGGATCAGTGCGCCAACAAAGGTGAACACACCGTAGGCCGCGATACCCAGCAACTGGGTGCCCAGGGACGCCTCGCCGTAGAAGATGACGGCGATGGTGCCCCAGATACCTGCGAACAGGTGAACCGGAATTGCGCCAACAACATCGTCCAGCTTGAATTTGTCCAGCATAGGGACAGTGAAGACCACGATGATACCGCCAACTGCACCGATCCACAGTGCGCCGAACAGGGTCGGGGCCAGAGGTTCAGCGGTGATCGATACCAGACCGGCCAGCGCGCCGTTCAGCACCATGGTCAGGTCAGGCTTTTTGTACAGCAGTTGGGTCAGGATCAGCGCGGTTACGGCACCGGATGCAGCTGCCATGTTGGTGTTGGCGAAGATACGCGACACGTCCGTTACATCGCCCACGGTGCCCATCGCCAGCTGCGAGCCGCCGTTGAAGCCGAACCAACCCAGCCACAGGATGAACGTACCCAAAGTTGCCAGCGCCAGGTTCGAACCGGGCATCGGATGGACTTTGCCGTCCTTGTACTTGCCGATACGCGGGCCCAGAACGATCACGCCTGCCAGAGCTGCCCAGCCACCGACCGAGTGTACGACGGTCGAACCAGCGAAATCCGAGAAGCCAGCTTCAGACAACCAGCCGCCGCCCCACTGCCAGGAGCCCGAGATCGGGTACAGGATACCGGTCAGCACGACCACGAAGATCAGGAAGGGGAACAGCTTGATCCGCTCGGCCACGGCACCCGACACGATGGACGCGGTTGCAGCCACAAAGACCAGCTGGAAGAAGAAGTCCGACCCGATCGAGGCATAGTCCAAAGCAGCCTCAGCAGGGTCAACACCAACCGGATCCAGCACGGTTGGGCCGCCAATGGCAAAGAAGCCGTTGAAGTCGCCCGGGTACATCGTGTTGAAGCCAACCAGCCAGTACATGATTGCGGCAATGGAAAAAAGCGCCACGTTCTTGATCATCTGCATGGCCACGTTCTTGGAACGCACCAGACCGCCTTCCAGCATGGCAAAGCCTGCCGCCATGAAGAAGACCAGGAAGCCCGCCATCAGGAACAGCAGGGTGGTGAAGATATACTGGGTGTGCAGCGCAGCTTCGCCTTCGGCGGCAGCCTCTTGCGCCAGACCCATCTGCGGCAGCGCGACAATCGCGGCAGCAGGGATGAGAGATTTCATCAGGTTCATAGTCAGTCCTCGAATGATAGTGAGTGTGGGCGCCTTACAGCGCCTCTTCGTTCGTTTCCCCAGTCCGCACGCGCATGGCCTGCTCGACATCGAGGACGAAAATCTTGCCGTCACCGATCTTGCCGGTCTTGGCGGTGTTGGTGATGGTCTCAACGATCTGATCGGCCATCGTTGCAGGTACCACGATCTCGAGTTTGATCTTGGGTACGAAGTTCACGGCGTATTCCGCGCCACGGTAGATTTCGGTGTGACCGGATTGCGAGCCGAAGCCCTTGATTTCGGTCACCATCATGCCGCGTACGCCCGCTTCGGTCAGTGCCTCGCGCACCTCCTCGAGCTTGAACGGCTTGATTGTCGCAATGATCAGTTTCACGTCTGTCCCCTCTACTACTCCGGATCGGGCCGGCTTGTTTGCACGTGCAGAAAAAGAGCGCGTGTCGGGGCGTTAAGGAACGATTCCCCGACGTGAAGCCGGTTGAAAATGACGCAATATTGCACAATTTTTGCACAAATAGTGCTTAGTGATTAAAAAATAGGCGAAAATGGGAAGGGCAGTTCCGGAAAATCGGACCTCAACATAGGCGGGACGTCAGGGTATGGTGAGGCAAAAGTATAAACGGGCAGAGTTTGAGCATGTCTGAGTCCAAGCGCCGCAAACCGACACTGGTCGCGGATAAAAGATACCCTTCGAAGGCGCGCAAACCTTCGACGACCAAGCGGGCTGCCAAGCCTGCGGGCAAGAAGTCGACCGCCCGAAAAACCACGACCCGCAAGACGGCACGGAAGAAAACGCGCAAGCGGTCGGGCGGCAATGGCGGTGGGTTTTTCCGTCGTCTGTTCCGCTGGATCTGGAGGCTGGTCTGGGGCGTGACATGGCGCGTTGGGGCCGTGGTCGCCATGCTGATCGCGCTGGCGGTGGGCGTGGTCTATACCTCGCTGCCCGATGTCGATGCCTTGCTGGATGGTCGCGCACGCGGCTCGGTCACGATGTTGGACCGCGATGGCAAGGTCTTTGCCTGGCGCGGGGACCAGTTTGGCGGGGTGATCACCGCCGATACCGTTTCACCCCACCTCAAGAACGCCGTCATCGCGACCGAGGATAAACGGTTCTACCGCCATTTCGGCGTCAGCCCGCGCGGTGTGGCCAGCGCGGTTCGCATCAACCTGAGCGAAGGGCGCGGCCCGCTCTCAGGCCATGGTGGCTCAACCATTACGCAGCAGACCGCCAAGCTGCTGTGTCTGGGTGTGCCTTACGATCCCGCCGCGTGGGAGTCGGAGGCCGCCTATGAAGCGGATTGCCGTCAGGGTTCGCTGTGGCGCAAAGGGAAAGAGGCAATCTATGCCCTGGCGATGGAGGTGAAATACTCGAAGGACGAAATCCTGACGATCTACCTGAACCGCGCGTTCCTTGGTGCCGGTGCGCGCGGGTTCGAGGCGGCCAGCCAGCGCTATTTCGGAAAATCCGCCGCCGAGGTCTCTCCGGCCGAAGCCGCGATGCTGGCCGGTCTTCTGGTGGCCCCATCGCGCTATGCGCCGACGAACAACCTGCAACGCTCGCAGGATCGCGCGCGACTTGTAGTCGGGCTGATGGAGGCGCAGGGATACCTGTCCGGCGCACAGGCCAGTGAAGCGCGTGCCCGTCCTGCGCAACTGTCTGAGGCCGCCGCTGCCCGTGCAGGCGGTTATTTCGCCGATTGGGTCATGGCCAGCGGGCCAGAGTTCTTCACCCGCAATACCACCGAGGATGTGGTGATCCGTACAACATTGGATCCGCGCATCCAGACCTCGGCGGAAGAGGCGCTGCAGTTCATCTTTCAGGAGAAGGTCCGGGAAGGATCCAAAGCGCAGGCCGCGATTGTCGTGATGTCGGCGGATGGGGCGGTGCGCGCCATGGTCGGTGGCCGCAAAACCCGCGTCTCGGGTGCGTTCAACCGCGCGACGCAGGCGCTGCGGCAGACCGGGTCGTCGTTCAAGCCTTTTGTCTACGCTACTGCGTTGGAGCTTGGGTATTCGCCCTATGACACGGTGATGGATGAGCCTTACTGCGTGAACATCCCCGGATCGGGTCAATGGTGCCCCAAGAACTACACCAACAAATACTACGGGCAGGTCACGCTTGCCGACGCGCTCAAGAACTCTCTGAACATCCCGGCGGTGAAAGTCGCCGAGATTTCGGGCCTCGATAATGTGCGTACGGTCGCCACCGGTTTCGGGATCGCCAGCGATCTGGCGCAAGGCCCCGCGCTGGCGCTGGGCGCGTCGGAAAGCACGCTGATCGAGATGACGGGCGCCTATGCGGGTATTCTGAACGGCGGCTCGTCGGTTGAACCCTACGGCCTGACCGAGTTGAAACTGCTGGGCGATGAAACCCCGGTGATGGTGACGACCACGGGGATTGGTGAGCGGGTGATCAATGACAAAGCCGCCAAGGAACTGATCTGGATGATGGAGCGCGTCGTGTCCGAGGGCACAGGTGGCCGCGCCCAGCTGCCGGGATGGCAGGTGGCAGGCAAGACCGGAACGACGCAGGCAGCGCGGGATGCGTGGTTCATCGGGTTCACAGCCGACTACGTGGCCGGTGTCTGGATGGGCTATGACGACAACACGCCCCTGTCCGGTGTTACCGGAGGTGGGCTGCCCGCCGAGATCTGGAAAGAAACGATGCTGCGAGTCACCGAAGGGATGACGCCCACGCCTCTGCCGATGATCGCGCCAGAACCGCCTGTGCAGGTCGCGCAACCTCAGCCCCGCCGCAAACAGGGCGGAGGGTTTGAACGCGCCATCAACAACCTGATCCGGGATATCTTCGGCGGGAACTAACACGTCGCGGTCCAAACACAAAAAAAGGCGGCACACTAGGTGCCGCCTTTTTCAATTCAAACGGATTGAGGATCAGACGCTGGCGTCCAGCGCGGCCAGGATTGCATCGCCCATTTCCGACGTCGAAACCGGGGTCACGCCTTCATCGGCCAGCAGGTCTGCGGTGCGAACGCCGTCGGCCAGCACTTTCTCAATCGCGGCTTCCAGACGGTCGGCCTCGGCCCCTTGATCAAAGCTGTAGCGCAGCGCCATGGCAAAGCTGAGGATACAGGCGATCGGGTTGGCTTTGCCTTCGCCCGCGATATCCGGGGCCGAGCCGTGGACCGGCTCGTACATCGCCTTCGGGCGGCCATTCTCCATCGGGGCGCCCAAGGACGCCGAAGGCAGCATGCCCAGCGATCCGGTCAGCATTGCAGCGCAATCCGACAGGATGTCGCCGAACAGGTTGTCGGTCACGATCACGTCGAACTGTTTGGGCGCGCGCACGAGCTGCATCGCGCCGTTGTCGGCATACATGTGGGTGACTTCGACCTCGGGGTAATCCTTGGCGACCTCGTTCACCACTTCGCGCCACAGAATGCCCGATTCCATGACATTGGCCTTTTCCATCGAGCACAGCTTTTTGTTCCGGCGCATCGCCAGTTCAAAGGCCGAGCGCGCAGCGCGTTCGATCTCAGATTCGGTATAGCGCTGGGTGTTGACGCCCACACGCTCATTGCCTTCCTCGAAGATGCCGCGCGGCTCGCCGAAATAGATGCCCGAGGTCAGCTCGCGCACGATCATGATATCCAGACCGGCTACAACATCGGTTTTCAGCGACGAGAAATCCGCCAGCGCGTCAAAGCACTGGGCCGGGCGCAGGTTGGAATAGAGGTCCATCTCCTTGCGCAGGCGCAGCAAGCCACGTTCGGGCTTCAGGCTGAAGTCCAGATCGTCGTATTTCGGGCCTCCAACAGCGCCCAGCAGAACCGCGTCTACCTCTTGGGCTTTGGCCATGGTCTCATCCGACAGGGGTTTGCCATGGGCGTCATAGGCCGCACCGCCGACCAGATCCTCGCTCACGTCAAAGTGAAGGCCGCGATTGGTGTCGAACCATGAGATGATTCTGCGCACTTCGGCCATAACTTCCGGGCCAATTCCGTCTCCGGGCAGGATGAGGAGCGAGGGGTTGGACATCGACAGTCTCCTTGCGTTTTGTCGCAAAGGGCCTAGCGTCTGCGCCGCACCGGGTCAATGAGACGATCCGGATGAATCACGAGGAAAATACATGTTGATACCGGGAAATCCCGTCCCAGGCCTAAAAATTGAAACAGTCGGGCACGGGGTGTTCGATCTTGAGGCCGACAAAGGCGAAAACGGAACGCTGGTGATCCAGTATCGCGGCCTGCATTGCCCGATCTGCATCAAGCAGATGACCGAGGTCGAAGCGGCGCTGGATGATTTTGCCACGCTGGGCGTCGAGGTCATCATGATCACCACAGATACCGCCGACCGCGCGGCTGAGGCCGCTGAAAAGGCCGGTGTATCGCGCCTGCGTGTTGGGCACAGCCTGCCTCTGGCCGCCGCGCGTGAGGATTGGGGCCTGAACATCTCAACCGCGCGTGAAGGCAGTGCCGAGCCCGCTTTCTTTGCCGAGCCGGGGCATTTCTATATCGCTACGGACCGGACGCTGTACTACGCGTGGCAGCAGACAACGCCATTTGGACGTCCGGCCATGGCGGACATTGTTAGTGGTCTGAAATTCACCCTCGGAAACAACTATCCTGCGCGTGGTACCTATACCGGCCCGCTCTAGGCCTTTTATGGCAACGCGACATCGACCCACACCACCCGGTGACGGCTGGCGCGCTGCGCGGTCTCGCGCATCGGGTCCTCAGGGTTGGGCCAGAATACGCCCGAGTTAACAACCTGCAGGTCTGCTGAGGGCAGGACATAGTCCACCCTCAGCTCTCCGACGGCCTTCCAGTTAACTGTTGCGGCGTCGCCCTCTGCGGTCTTGGGCTGTGGGTCCTGCAGACGCGGATCGGAGATAAGCGCGGCGATAGTCTCGGTGCGTCCGTCGCTCTTGCCTGGGTCCAGATTGGCGTCGCCTGCGATAACAAAAGGGCCGTTCGGAACGGGGCCAAGCCGCCCGTCCAGCAGCAGGGACCAGAACCGGATCTCATCGCGATTGCGCAGGCCGTTGCGGTCCTCTGGCCCGTCGAAGACCGGCGGAGTGGCGTGAAAGGTCATCAGATTCAGATGACCAAAAGGCGTGGTGACGGGAACCACCCAATGCCCAGTGGAGGACAGCCTCTGCGCCGCTTGCGCCTGCGCTGACGGGTAGGGCGCGCCATTCACGACCGGCAGTTCAGCACCTGGAAGTTCGGACCACAACAGAGGCGCAAAATCCTGCGTCTCGTCCTGTGCGATATCATACCGGGACAGAACGGCCAGCCCACCATGACCCGTAAACAAGCCCCAACCCTGCGAGTCGCCCGGTCCTTGGGTGCGCTCGTCTCCATCCAGGTCCAGCCCGCTGTCTATCCCGGTATTGGGCTGCGCGGCAAAATGATGTGGATAGTCCAGACCGGCCGCGCGCAGCTCGTCGATCAAAGCGGCCAGCGCCTGGCCACCCAAATCCCAATCGATCCCCTGCAACGCCAGAATGTCGGGCTGGACGGCCACCAAGACGTCAACGACGGCCTGAACCTGATCGTCATCTCGCTGAATATCGCGCAGCAGCAACCCGGGGCCTTTGCGGCTGAGTTCGGTGTTATAGGTGGCAACGCGCACGGTCTCTGCCTGTGCTGCCAGAGGCAGCAACAGCAGGATCAGGGCACGGATCATGCGGTCTGAGTGGACTCGGTCGTGGAATAGGCGCGGCGTTTTTCGACGATCAGCCCGGCAATCCGAAGGGTTGCCATGCCGCGCATGATCATGCTTGCGGGCAGGAAGGCCCAGGCGCACATGGTCCAGATCAGGGTCTGAGGGTTGCTCAGCGAGATCGGGAGCAAGATATTTGTCAGCAGCTTCATCACTGCCGGGATCAGGAAGGGCAACAGGATGCCGATGCAGATGTTCAGGCGCCCATCGCGCTGCAGGCGTGTAACCACGTCTCCGCCCTTGGTCGGGTCGAACAGAGGCAGGTTTGTCCACACATTGAACGCCCCGTTTCCGGTCGGCCAGCCGCGCAGTTTCACAGCATAGGCGAAGCTTGCGATGGTCACCAATGCTGCCATGTAGGCGATGCTGGCAGCGACACGAACAAGCTCAACCAGCGGCTGGGAAGCGTCTGCGGGCAGCATCAATACAATCAGCCGAACCGGCGAGTAGGGGAAATCCACCACATTCGCGACGGACAAGCCCATCGCGTAGGAAAAGCGGGTCATTTCAGTCGGCGCATAGGCGTTTTTGCAGATCAGCGTCAGGAACGTGACCATCGACATCAGGCCAACGAAGCGCAAACGGTTCACCGGCGGCGCATCACGGAATTCGATAAAGCTGGGGAAGGCCGAGTTATATTCGGCAAAGGTCAGGATGAACGCGAGGATCGCGAGGAAGACAATGACCTCGGTCCCGTTCGTAGATGAAACTGGCAGGTACAACGCGGGGGTTAACACCATAACGGCGACCAAAATCCCACGTATCGCCGCCCCTGTCGTGCGTGCAATCACTATCCGAACCCTTTTTCAAACCGGAACCAGCCAATTCTATGTCGGCTTCATTCCAACTTGCGCCCGTCGCCTGCGTTTTATGACGGATACCTCTTTCGGCCCAACATGGACGATAAGCGGTAATTCGCTCAAGCCAGGGTGCAGATAACACGTGATTTCGGGCAAAATGATGGCGCAACTGGTGCGGGATTGCATCAATTTCGACGCAAATCCGACGTGTATCTCAATTTGAGACCTACATGTTGTGGTTCTCGGATTTTCAACCCCAAGAATGCGAACGGAGCCGCCTTGGCGACTCCGTTAGGTTGAGTACCAACAGATTCGTCCCCAGAATCACACCCAGGGACGGGCCTGACCGGCGTGATCTTCGAATTTGTCGATGTGATGGTCTTTTTCCATCGTCAGGCCGATATCGTCCAGACCGTTCAGCAGGCAGTGCTTGCGGTGCGGGTCGATGTCGAAGGTAATCTCAACACCGTCTGAAGTGGTGATCTTTTGATCTTCCAGATGCACGGTCATGCGGGCGTTTTCGCCCTTGTGCGCGTCATCCATCAGTACCGCGTGATGCTCTTCTTCGACTACGATGGGCAGGATGCCGTTCTTGAAGCAGTTGTTGAAGAAGATGTCGGCGAAGCTGGTCGAGATCACGACTTTGATGCCGAAATCCTTGATCGCCCAAGGTGCGTGTTCGCGCGAGGAGCCGCAGCCGAAATTGTCGCCGGCCACCAGAATCTCGGCCTCGCGATAGGCAGGTTTGTTCAGAACGAACTCTTCGTTTTCCTGCCCGTCGTCGTGATAGCGCATCTCGTCAAACAGAACGACGCCAAGGCCGGATCGTTTGATGGTCTTCAAGTGTACTTTGGGGATGATCATATCGGTGTCGATATTGATCAGCGGCATTGGGGCGGCCACCCCGTGGACTTTGTCAAACTTTTCCATGTCTACACTCCTGCGGGGTAGGGCCGCGCCCGTGCCTCGCGTTTAAGCTTCTTTCGCTTCAGTTGTTTCGTCTTTGGGTGCGTTCTTGACGAAGAACGCCATGAAGACCAATCCGAACCCGTTAAACAGCATCTCGATGCCCAGGAAGATCCCCAGAATGCTCAGCAGAGCCTGCGGTTGCTGCCCGACATAGCTCCAGATGATGCCTGCGAGGACGATCGACAAGATGCCCGAGATCATCGTGGGCCAGAAAAACTGAGTTCCCTTCATCTGGAACGACAGAATGATCCGCGCGATGCCGCCTGCCATGAACAGGATCAGCATCACAGTCGCCAGCGTCAGCGTGCCCTGCAACGGGTGATCCAGAAAGGACCAGCCCAGAAACAGCATGACCGCACCCATGATGAGTGACAGGATTTTGTTGCCAACGCCTTCAACCGTGAAGCCGCCAACGACCTGCAGCACGCCCGAGATCAGCAGCAACACGCCGGTTACCACCGTCACGGCGACAGATGCCACGACAGGTGCGCCCAGCACAAAGATACCGAACGCTATGGATAGGAGCCCCAGCAGGAGCCATTTGATCCAGTCACTCATTTGTTCAATCCCTCAAATATCTAGATATGAGGGGACCTTACATCAATTCACGGACGTCTGTCAGCCGTCCTGTGATTGCCGCAGCGGCAGCCATTGCCGGGCTCAGCAGGTGAGTCCGCCCACCACGCCCCTGACGGCCTTCGAAATTGCGGTTCGAAGTCGCGGCACAGCGCTCGCCCGGTTGCAGCTGGTCGGGGTTCATCGCCAGGCACATCGAGCATCCCGCCAGACGCCATTCGAAACCGGCCTCTTTGAAAATCTCGGCAAGGCCTTCTTCTTCAGCCTGCGCGCGGACAAGACCGGAACCCGGCACGACCATGGCGCGCATGCCGTCCTTGATCTTCTTGCCCTTCAGAATTTCCGCGGCGGCGCGCAGATCTTCGATACGACCGTTGGTGCAGGATCCGATAAAGACGGTGTCGACCTCGACATCGCTCAGCTTCTGACCGGCTTCCAGACCCATGTATTCGATCGAACGGCGGGCCGCGTCGACCTTACCGCCCTCGAAATCTTCAGGGTGCGGAACAGTTGCGGTGATCGGCAGCACATCCTCGGGGCTGGTGCCCCATGTGACGACCGGGGCGATATCTTCGCCGCGCAGCGTGATGACCTTGTCGAAATGCGCGCCTTCGTCGGTGTATAGCGTTTTCCACCAGTCAAGCGCCGCTTCCCACTGAGCGCCTTTCGGAGCATGCGGGCGGCCTTTGACATATTCAAACGTGGTTTCGTCCGGCGCGATCAGGCCAGCACGCGCGCCGCCTTCGATCGCCATGTTGCAGACGGTCATACGGCCCTCCATCGACAGATCGCGGATCGCTTCGCCGCAATACTCGATGACATAGCCGGTGCCGCCAGCAGTGCCGGTCTCACCGATCACGGCAAGAGTGATATCCTTGGCGGTCACGCCCGGCTGCAATTTGCCGGTGATCTCGACCTTCATGTTCTTGGATTTCTTCTGGATCAGGGTCTGGGTGGCCAGAACGTGCTCAACCTCGGACGTCCCGATGCCGTGGGCCAGCGCGCCAAACGCGCCGTGCGTGGCGGTGTGGCTGTCGCCGCAAACAACGGTCATGCCGGGCAGGGTCCAGCCTTGTTCTGGCCCGACGATGTGGACGATGCCCTGACGGACGTCATGCACCGGGTAGTAGTGAATGCCAAAGTCCTTGGCGTTCTTGTCCAGAGCCTCGACCTGAATGCGCGATTCGGGGTTTTCGATCCCGTTCACACGATCCGGAGTGGTCGGAACGTTGTGGTCCGGCACGGCAATCGTCTTTTCCGGTGCGCGCACCTTGCGGCCTGCCATGCGCAGGCCTTCGAACGCCTGCGGGCTGGTCACTTCGTGAACCAGGTGGCGGTCGATATAAAGCAGGCAGGTGCCATCATCGGCTTCATGCGCGACATGGGCATCCCAGATCTTGTCATAGAGTGTTTTGGGGGACATCGGTCCTCTCCCGTATGTAATGAGAAATAGCTGGCGAGGTGGCTTAGGCCGCCGATAGGCGGGCCAGAACCGTGCGGGCAGCCCCATAGAACCGTTCGCGCAACCGCGCGCGGTCTTCCAGATTCTGCTGTTGGGCTACATTGAGTCTCATATTCCGGTCAGATATAGACACTGGCCGAGTCTATCAAGGTCTTGTAAGGCCCCCAGATGCCATCAGGGCACATTCATGCGAGGCATCAGGCGTGCTTCATTGAAATGTCATGGGTCGCTTGCTACCTTGAATTTACCCTGCGCCGGGTTTTACGGCGCGCAGCAAAGGAGGACTATGTCCTGTCTCTACATACCCAGGCGGGTTTGCCCGCCGATGACGGGGCCAGTGTAATGGCCCACTCTCAGTCAATCAGCGACAAGCTGCTTGAGCGTATCCTTTCCTCACTTTCCGACGACAAGGCCGAAGACGTCGTGCAGATCAACCTGCAAGGTAAGTCTTCTGTTGCTGATCACATGGTGATTGCCTCGGGTCGGTCGACCCGTCAGGTCGCAGCCATGGCGGAAAAGCTGACGGATCGCATCAAGCAGGAATTCGGTTTCACCTCGAAGGTTGAAGGCAAGGATGCCGGCGACTGGGTGTTGATCGATACGGGCGACGTGATCGTCCATATCTTCCGCCCCGAAGTGCGTGAATTCTACCAGCTGGAAAAGATGTGGCAGCCTGCGGGCGGCAGCGCCTCAGCTAACTGAGGCGCCATCCCGGCCTTTATTGAAGGGCCGGAGGCGAGAGAGATATGCGTATCAGCATAGTTGCGGTCGGGCGATTGCGCGCCGGACCCGAGAAGACCCTGCTTGACGATTACCTGACCCGATTCGACCGGACCGGCCGTGGCCTGGGCCTTGGTCCTGCGCGGGTGATCGAGGTTGAAGACAAGAAAAACGCCGGCATGGGCGCCGAGGCCGGGTTGCTGCGTAAGGCGCTGCCCAAAGGAGCGGTGATCTGTACGCTGGATGAGCGTGGACGGCTGATGTCCTCACCGGATTTTGCCCAAAAGCTGGGAAACTGGCGTGACGCCGGGCGGCAGGATCTGGCGCTGATCATCGGCGGAGCAGACGGAATTGACCCCTCACTGCGCGCCGAGGCGGATTTTTCCATCTCATTCGGGTCCATGGTCTGGCCCCATATGCTGGTCCGTGTGATGTTGGCCGAGCAACTCTACCGGGCCGCAACCATCTTGTCGGGCGGCCCCTATCACCGGGTCTGAAACGGGTCTGACATGGCGCAGCTTCTGATTGTCTATCATTCGCGCACTGGCGGTGCTCGGCAAATGGCCGAAGCAGCGGCCGAGGCCGGTAGGGATGAGGCAGATATCGTCCTGAAAACCGCAGATCAGGCCGGACCCGAAGATTTGCTGGCCGCCGACGGCTACATTTTCTGCGCCCCCGAAAACCTCGCCGCGATTTCGGGCCTGATGAAAGAGTTCTTCGATCGCTGCTACTATCCCGTTCTGGGCCGGATCGAAGGCCGCCCCTACGCCCAGATGATCTGTGCCGGATCAGATGGAGAGAACGCCGCCCGCCAAACCGCCCGCATCGCCACCGGCTGGCGGTTGAAAGAAGTACAGCCGCCTTTGATCATTTGCACCCATGCTCAATCGCCTGAGGCGATACTGGCTGAGAAGACAATCCCCGAAGACCAGCTGGATCAGTGCCGCGAAATCGGCGCTGCTATGGCGGCTGGGCTGAGCCTCGGGGTGTTCTGATCCTTAGTTCAGGTCGATGATCGTGGTGTCTTCGCTCCAACCACCGACATTGTCGCGGGCTTGAATCTGCACCTGCGTGGTGCCTTCGGGAATCGAGACGCCGCTCAGTGAGCGGGTGAAGGGCTGTTCGTCCACATGCGGGTGATGCAATACGCGCATACCAAGCTCGGCCCCGTCCATGTCCAGCACGCGCCAACCATCGGCGTAGTCATCCCATCCGGTATCCGGATGCCGGATCGTCACATCAAAACGCCACGCATCTCCGCTGCGGCTGGCCGAGACGCTCTCGATGGTCGGCGGATCGGCAAGAACGGGTGTGGCAAGGAAAGCGGTCAGAATCAGGTAGCGCATGGGCAGATCCTAAGGAATTGATTGCGAAATAGGGATCACGTCTTGGTGTCAGGGGGTAAGGTCAGAAGCACCGTTCGCGAATGTGATGCGAACTCACGCCGGTAGAGAACACCAAAAGTGATCACGGTACCGATGATCAACGCGAGGGGGCCAAGGAACCACGCGAGCGAGGCAAGCGCGAAGTAGGTGGCCCTGAGCGCGCGGTTGAAGCTGCGGGCGGCGGTCACACAAATCTCGGCGGCTTGCGCTGCGCGCGGGTAGGCTTCCGGGTCATCGGGATCATTCGGCACGGCGGCCATCAGAACGGCGCAGTAGCCAAACAAGCGGTGCGCCCAGACGTATTTCAGGAACGCGTTTGCCAGAAACAGGATCACGACGAGGATCTTGATCTCCCACACCAATGCAGGGGCGCTGCCGATGGCCAGATCGCTGGCAACGCCTGCCAGTTGCTCGGTATTGCCCAACAAGGCCAGCCCACCGCCAATTGCGATCATTGTGGTTGAGGCGAAGAAGGTGCTGCCCTGCCGCATGGCCGCAACAACCTGCGCGTCAAACATACGGGGCTGGCGGGTGACCATCTCGTGCATCCAGCCACGGCGGAAATCATCCATCATCATCGCAACGGACAGTTTGCCCGGCGAAGGGTGTTCGATCTTCCAGCCGATCCCTTGCCAGGCCGCCAGCAAAAGCAGAACGGCGGCATAGTCCAGCGTCGAAAACATAAGCGCGCGATCAATCCAGGTCATGGCGCGACAGTAGGGTCAGATCATAAAACTTGCCAGACGGAGAAATTGGTAATATTATTTTACCAAATTGGAGGATCAGCCATGGAAATGCCCCAGCCAAATCCTGAAGTGCTTGCGCGAAAGCAGGCCGTTCTGGCGCGATTGCTGCAGGTTTTGCCTGAGGATGCGGTGATTCACGACCCGTCAGAGACTCGGGCCTATGAGTGTGATGCGCTGACCGCGTATCGTTGCCCGCCCATGCTGGCGGTGCTGCCATCGACCACGCAAGAGGTCTCGGACGTGCTTCGCATTTGTCATGACGAGGGCGTGCCGGTGGTCCCGCGTGGCTCGGGGACTTCGCTTGCAGGCGGGGCGCTGCCAACGGCGGATAGTGTGATCCTTGGCGTGGCACGCATGAATGACGTGCTGGAGACCGACTATGATAACCGCTTCATCCGCGTTCAGACCGGCCGCACCAATCTCAGCGTGACCGGCGCGGTTGAAGAGGAGGATTTCTTTTACGCCCCCGACCCTTCATCCCAGCTGGCCTGTGCAATTGCGGGGAATATCGCGATGAATTCGGGCGGAGCGCATTGTCTGAAATACGGCGTGACCACCAACAACCTGTTGGGTGTGACCATGGTGATGATGGATGGCAGCGTGGTCGAGATCGGCGGCGCACATCTGGACTCCGGCGGTCTGGACCTGTTGGGGGTTATCTGCGGCTCGGAAGGGCAGCTTGGCGTCGTGACCGAGGCGACGCTGCGCATCCTGCGCAAACCAGAAGGCGCGCGGCCTGTTCTGATGGGGTTCGATGACAATGAGGTGGCCGGTCAATGTGTCTCGGACATCATCAAGTCGGGTATTTTGCCGGTCGCGATCGAGTTCATGGATACGCTCTGCATCAAGGCATGTGAGAACTTCGCCCATGCCGGCTACCCCGATTGCCACGCGCTGCTGATTGTCGAGGTCGAAGGCTCGGATGCCGAGATCGACTATCAGCTGTCGAAGATCGTCGAGATCGCGAAACGTCACAACCCGGTGGAACTGCGCGAAAGCCAGTCCGCTGAGGAAAGCGCCAAGATCTGGCTGGGTCGGAAATCGGCTTTTGGCGCGATGGGGCAGATGAACGACTACATGTGCTTGGACGGCACGATCCCCGTCTCGGCGCTGCCACAGGTTCTGCGCCGCATCGGAGAGTTGAGCGAGGACTATGGCCTGCCCGTCGGCAACGTTTTCCACGCGGGCGACGGCAATATGCACCCGCTGATCCTGTTCGATGCCAACAAGCCCGGTGATCTGGAAAAATGCGAGGCGTTTGGCGCCGATATCCTGAAGCTTTGCGTAGATGTGGGTGGCTGCCTGACCGGAGAGCACGGGGTGGGCATCGAAAAGCGAGATCTGATGTCGCATCAATATAGCGCGGCCGATCTTGAGGCGCAGATGGCGGTGAAGGATGTGTTCGACCCGCAGTGGTTGCTGAACCCAGCCAAGGTGTTTCCTTTGGACGTGTCACAGGCGCGCCGGATGGCTGCGGAATAGGGGGCTCTGCCCCTATCCCCTCGAGGTATTTTAGAACAGAAGAAGTGTCATGAGACCTGAGACAGAAACGGAACTGGCCGAGATCGTGGCCGGGTTGCAGGGGCCGGTGCGTATTGCAGGTGGCGGGACGCGCGGGGTGGATGGCCCGGGGGCGGTTTTGAATGTGGACGGATTGCGTGGGATATCGCTCTATGAACCCGGCGCGCTGACTTTGGTTGCGCAGGCGGGAACTCCGGTGGCTGAGATTGACGCCGCGCTGGAGGCCGAAGGTCAGCAACTGGCGTTCGAGCCGGCGGACTACCGCGCGCTGTTGGGCACCTCGGGTGAGCCGACGATTGGCGGAGTTATCGCTGCCAATATCTCGGGGCCGCGGCGGGTGCAGGCCGGGGCGTGTCGGGATTTTCTGCTGGGCGTGCGCTATGTCGACGGACAAGGGCAGGTCGTGAAGAATGGCGGGCGGGTAATGAAGAATGTCACCGGCTATGATCTGGTCAAGTTGATGGCAGGCTCCTGGGGGACGCTTGGGGTGCTGACCGAAGTGTCGTTGAAAGTTTTACCTAAATCCGAAGCGGTCGTGACCCTGGGCGTGCCGGTTGCCCATGCCTCGGGCGCGGTTGAGGTTCTGTCTGCCGCATTGAGGTCGCCTTGTGAGGTGAGCGGGGCTGCCTTTGCCCCCGAAACAGGTCAGGCATTGCTGCGGATTGAGGGGTTTGCGGATTCGGTTGCGTATCGTGTTGGGCGATTGCAGGACGTGCTGTCCGGGTTCGGCGAGGTCGCCGTTGTTGAGGATTCAGATGCCACTTGGCGCGCGATCCGGGACGTGACCCCGTTCGTGGGGAAAGAGGGCGATGTCTGGCGTATCTCGGTCAAGCCCAGCGATGCGCCGGAAATCACTGCGCGGCTTGAGGCCAATAAACTCTTACTCGATTGGGGTGGCGGTTTGATCTGGGCGTTGGTGGATGAGGGCACCGATGTCCGCGCGCGGCTTGGCGGTTTTCAAGGCCATGCCTCTATCGTGCGGGCTAAACCCGAGACGGTTCAGGCGCTGGGCCGGTTCCAACCGGAGCCCGCACCGGTTGCAGCCCTGAGTCAAGGGTTGCGGCAGCGGTTCGACCCAAAAGCTCTGTTTAATCCGGGATTGATGGGGTAGGCCGATGCAGACGACTTTCACCGAAGAACAGCTGCAGGATCCGGCGATCAAGCGCTCGAACGAGATCCTGCGCAGTTGCGTCCACTGCGGGTTTTGCACCGCCACATGCCCCACCTATCAGGTGCTGGGGGATGAGCTGGACAGCCCACGCGGCCGTATCTACCTAATCAAGGATATGCTTGAGAATGAGCGTGTGCCGGACGAGAAGACGGTCAAACATATCGACCGGTGCCTGTCCTGTCTGGCCTGCATGACGACCTGCCCGTCGGGCGTGCACTACATGCATCTGGTTGATCACGCGCGCGAATATATTGAAAACAACTACAAGCGCCCATTGTCCGATCGTGTGCTGCGCTGGGTTCTGGCGCAGATTTTGCCCTATCCGATGCGATTTCGCTGGGCCTTGATCGGGGCCAAGCTGGGGCGTCCGTTCCGGTTTCTGATGCCAGATGCCCGGCTGCGGGCGATGCTGGACATGGCGCCGAAACATATCCCTCCGGTCAGTCGCAATGACGACCCGCAGAGCTTTGCGCCCAAAACGCCGCGCAAAAAGCGTGTGGCTTTGATGACGGGCTGTGCGCAAAAGGCGCTGAACACCGATATCAACGACGCAACGATCCGTCTTCTGACCAGGTTGGGATGCGAGGTGGTTGTCGCCGAGGGGGCCGGATGTTGTGGTGCGCTGACCCACCACATGGGCAAAAGCAAGCAGAGCCACGCGGCGGCTGCAAGCAATATCCGTGCTTGGGTGCGTGAAATGGATGGGGATGGGCTGGACGCCATCGTCATTAACACCTCGGGCTGTGGGACGACGGTCAAGGACTATGGGCACATGTTCCGAAATGACCCTCTGGCACAGGACGCGGCACGGGTGTCGGCCCTTGCGATGGATGTCAGTGAGGTCCTGATGCAATTGGATCTGCCCGAGCAGTCGGATCAAGGGCTGACCGTGGCCTATCACGCGGCGTGTTCGCTGCAACACGGGCAGCAGATCAAGACCTACCCGAAGGAGCTGCTGAAAAGCGCTGGCTTCAAGGTTGTTGAACCCGCTGACAGCCATCTGTGTTGCGGCAGTGCGGGCACGTATAATCTGATGCAGCCCGAGATCTCGGGCCAGCTGAAACAGCGCAAGGTGCGCACGCTTGAGGCTAAAAAGCCCGACCTGATCGCTGCGGGGAATATCGGCTGCATGATGCAGATCGGATCGGGGACCGAGCTGCCGATCGTCCATACGGTCGAGTTGCTGGATTGGGCCACCGGAGGTCCGAAACCTCGTGGTTTGCAGACGGGCAGGGCGACTTCCGAGGTGCCTATTTTGCGCTAGGCAGCGATGATGCGCCTTGGCATCAGTTGAACAGGAAATTTCCGCCAAGCCGACCTGCCCTATTTTCGCCCCACGCGACCCGTAGAACAGTTGATCGGAACGGATAGCCGGAGAACCGCGTGCGCAACTGGATCAAGGCCATCGTGCTGAGTGTGCTGCCAATGGCTGCCTCGGCGCAGGATACCGGGCTGAAAAGCCTTGAGACGTCGGATTCCGGGCGGCAATGGATGGCCGTGGGGCGGCTGGATATTGATGGCACCGGATTTTGTACCGGCGCGCTGATCTCGCCCACGCTGGTACTGACAGCCGCGCATTGCCTGTTCGAAAAACATACCAAGAAGCGAATCGACCCGTCGCGGATCGAGTTTCTGGCGGGTTGGCGACGTGGGAGCGCTTCGGCCTATCGTCCGGCGCGACAGGCCGTGATTCATCCGAAATATGTCTATAACGGCAGGGCCACAAGCGACCGTGTCCGTTACGATCTGGCGCTGATCGAACTCTGGCAGCCGGTTCGCAACACCACCGTTATTCCTTTTGAAACCGGCGCGCGCCCAGACCAAGGCGAGCAGGTGGGTGTCGTGTCCTACGCGCATGACCGGGCCGAGGCCCCGTCACTGCAGCAGGTTTGCTCGGTCATGGCTGGGCACCGTGGTGTTTTGGTAATGTCCTGCGACGTTGATTTCGGGGCCTCTGGCGCGCCGATTTTCTCTCTGAGTGGTGAGCGTCCGCGAATCGTATCTGTGGTGTCGGCCAAAGCCGAGCTTAACGGGGAAAACGTGTCGCTGGGTACCGCGCTGGATGGATCGCTACAACTGCTGCAGGCGGAACTGTCCAATGGAAATGGGTTTGGCCTGTCTTCGGGCAGCACCGGGTCTGGCAAGAATGTCGGGGCAAGGTTTATCAGGCCATGATACGCGCCTTGGCACTTCTCATTTTGTGCGCCTCTAGTGTGGCCACGGCAGCGCAGGCCCAAAGCAACAAACGCACGCTTACCGATCGCGATGACCTCTACGGGTGGGAGGCGATCGGCCGACTGGATGTCGGCAAACGATCTTTCTGTACGGGGACGCTGATTGCGCAGGACATGGTGCTGACAGCCGCCCATTGTGCCTTGGATAAACGCACCGGACAGGCCTATGAGCCGGGCGAGGTAACATTCCGCGCTGGGCTGAGCAATGGCGTCGCACTCGCCGAGCGCAAGGTGGTGCAGATTGCCACGCTGCCAAGCTATGGGTCCAATGACCCTTTATCGTCTCAGGGTGTGCGCGAGGATGTGGCGCTTATGCGGCTGGATGAGCCGATCCCCTATTCGATTGCCGATCCTTTTGTCCTTTATAAGGGACCCGTCATCGGCTCGGAACTCAGTATCGCCTCCTACGGGCGAGGCCGGTCCGAGGCCATAACGCGCGAAAAATCCTGTCGAATCCTGGATCGGCGAGACGGGCTGATCACCTTTGATTGCGACGTCACCTTTGGCTCATCGGGGTCGGCCGTTCTGACCAAAAACGGGTCGCGCTGGCAGATTTTGTCGGTTGTTTCCGCCATTGGCGAGAGTGGAGGCCGCAAGATCGGATTCGGGATGGAACTGTCTCCGGTCGTCTCCGAACTCAAGGCGATCATGCGGCGGGATGCACCCCAACCCAAAGCCAATATCCGCAGATTGCAGGTGGGTTCGGGCAAGTCCGGATCGGGCGCGAAATTCATCAGCTCGGGCGGGGGTTGAACTTACGTAAATCGTTACCCATTTGATTTGTATCGGATCGCCACAACGGGGTCCGGTATCACCCGAGGCCCGTCCAGATTGGAGGGCTGAACATCGTAAATCGCTCTAGGATGAGGATAACGACACATGCGTAGTTTTGATTTTGCACCGCTGCACCGCGCCACCATTGGTTTCGACCAGATCGCCGACATGATGGACCGCGTTCTGACCAACGACGTGGCACAGCCCAGCTATCCCCCATACAACATCGAAAAAACCGACGCCGACACCTATCGGATTTCCGTCGCTGTCGCCGGTTTTTCCGAAGAAGACCTGTCCGTCGAAGTGAAGGAAAACGCGCTGATCGTGGCTGGCAAGAAAGCCGCCGAGGACAAGGACCGCAGCTATCTGCACCGCGGTATCGCCACCCGCGCGTTTGAGCGCCGCTTTGCTCTGGCCGACCATGTCCGCGTGACAGGCGCCAGCCATGAAAACGGCATGCTGAACATCGACCTCAAGCGCGAAGTACCCGAAGCGCTGAAGCCGCGCCGGATTCAGATTTCCTCGGGCAAAGCCATCGAAAAAGATGTGGTTGATGCCAAGGCCGTGAACTAACGCGCCTTAAGTTCCTGCGGCGGTCTCCTCCTCCCTGACTGCCGCAACACCCGCCCCGCGTTCCTCCAGACGCGGGGCGTTGTTTTTTTGGCGCTACCCAAGGGCTCCCTTCCCTGATCAACCACGTGGCTTTCCTGTCCCGATCTGCCTATAAGTGAATGAAAAGACCAAGAGCAGTCAGAGGTCATGCATGACCCTATTGGGCATCACATGTCAGAAGGATGACGGGCCGTTTCTGGTGGAATGGCTGGCCCATCACCTTGCGGCAGGCGTCGATCGGTTTCTGGTGCTGAGCCACGATTGCTCGGATGGTTCAGATGCGTTGTTGCAGGCGCTGGCCCAGGATGCGCGGATTGAGCATTTTCCATTCAACCCTAAGGGCAACAAGGCCGTGCAGTGGCAGGCGTTGAAACACGCCTCGGATCACCCAGCTTACGCTTCGGCCGACTGGGCGCTGTTTTTCGATTGTGATGAATTCTTGTGTCTGCGGGATGCCACTCTGCCAGATTTGTTGACCCGGTTTGAGGCGGCGTCGGCGTCTTTCGACGCTCTTGCCTTGCCGTGGCGGTTTTTTGGCACGGGTGGTCAAGTACAGCGTGGCAGCGGTTTGACGCCCGAGAGGTTTACACAAGCCGCGCCCGAGGATTTGCATTTTCCGCTCGGCCACCTGTTCAAGACGCTCCACCGTCCGGCGGCGTTTCAGAAGCTGGGGGTGCATCGGCCCCGCAGCAAACCGTCAAAACCCGCGCGCTGGATCGGGCCGGATGGGGCGGACCTGCCGTTGGGCTTCGTGTGGAATGATAGCGCGATTTCGCTCTATGGTCTGCCTGTGGACGCGCGTCAGGTCTGGTTGAACCACTATGCCTTGCGCTCGCGCGAAGAGTTCATGGTTAAACGCGCGCGCGGTTTGCCGAACCACACGGAGCGCGAAATCGGGGTGACCTATTGGGCCGAGCGCAACTGGAACACGGTCGAAGAGACAAGCATTTCCGCAATGATGAACGTGACCCGTGCTGTTTACGCCGACCTGATGGACCTGCCCGGCGTAGCTGCCGCGCATGAGGCCTGCCTGAACTGGCACCGCGCCGCCTATGCGGCCTTGCAGCAAGATATCGAGGCCGTACGGCTGGAATTCCGCCTAGGGCTGGTCAACAGCATCCCGCCCTCGGCGCAAGAGGGGGCTGCGTTTGTTGCCCGACAGGTCTCGCTTTTGTCGAAGGCGGCTGAGTGATGGGGCTGATCGAACGGCAGCTTGCAGGTCAGGATTTGGGTGTCGCGATCCTGCTCGATGCGGTTGTGCATCAGGATGGTGGCGCGCAGGTCGTCACGTTGTTCTTTGATCGTTTGTTTGCGCCCGAGGATGTCATCCCCCCTAAGGGCAGTGTGCTTGAGGAGACGGGCGCTGTGGGCGACGCGCGCATCCTGCGATACCGCCTACAGCAGAACGCCCGCCCTCGGTTCACGATTAGCGGAGAGACCTTTGATCTGACCTGTGCGCCGTCGGAATGCGCGTTGTTTGAGGGGAAGAACGCCTTCATCGCCCAACGCAACGGCGAAAGCGCCGAGATCGTGTTGGAGTGGTTGGCCTACCATATCGAAACGCAGGGGCTTGAGGCTACGGTGATCCTCGACCGAGCCCCTCCCGGTACCGAGGATGGGTTTGCCGCCGCGCTTCGCAAGGGGCTGGAAGCTCACGCTCTAACCTGTCAGGTGGTGCTGGTCCAAAGCCCGGTGCCGCTGGGCAAACCCGACCTGCCGCCCGAGGCGCACCCGTTTTGCGTCAGCGAGTCTCCGGGAAAGGACCGGATGGAGGTCCCGCCGCCCAGCCCATGGGACAGCCCGCTTGGCGCGTTTTCGGTCTATGAAATCATGCGTACCCGGTTTCTGGCGCAGGCGCGCGCCGTGGCAAATATCGACGTGCATGACCTGATGGTCGAAACAGATACATCTGTATTCGACGCAGCCGTTGCAGCCGAGGGCGGGCTGATCGCGCTGTTCGGACGGCATTGCTATCCGTGGCGCGTGCGTGCGGGCCAAAAGGCGCATTTCGGCGATCATATCTGCGTGCAATTCGATGCGACGGGCGGTCGGCAGCGCTGGTGCATCGCGCCAGCCAAATCCGCCCCAGATGCGGTCTGGCGGCTGGTCCGGGTCGGAAATGCGCGCCCGAATTCGACCCTAACTATGGGGTTCTACCGTCACATGCTGTTGCGGCACCCGACACGCTCGATCTCGAAAATTGTGCCCAAGACCTCTCTGATCGAGCATGAGCCGCTGTTGCAATTGTCCGCCACGACCTGGGGGCACAAACCGGTGCGGATGCCCGAGTTGGAGGTCACCTCAAAGGAAACAGGGCGCGGGCGTTGTGCCATCGTGACCACGATGAAGAATGAAGGCCCGTTTATTCTTGAGTGGCTCGCCTATCATCGGGCCATTGGGTTCGATGATTTCCTGATCTACACCAATGACTGCACCGACGGCACCGATACGATGCTGGAGATGCTGCAAAGCAAGGGCCTGGTTCAGCACCGAGACAACCCGTTCCGTCGGATGGACATGCGCCCGCAGCACGCGGCCCTGCATTCCGCGGATGATGAGCAGATCGTCAGGGATGCCACGTGGGTCGCCTGTATTGATGTGGATGAATACGTGAACATCAAATGCGGCGACGGCACTCTGGACGCGCTGTTTGCCGCTGTGCCCGACGCGAACATGATCGCGATGACATGGCGGTTGTTCGGCAATGGCGATCTGCACGGGTTCGAGGATAGACCCGTCATCGAACAGTTCCAGCGCTGCGCCCCTGAATATGCCCGCAAACCGCATCAAGCCTGGGGGTTCAAGACGCTTTTCCGCAATATCGGCCTGTTCCGAAAGCTCGGCGTGCATCGCCCCAAGGGTCTCAATCCGCAGTTGTGGGAGGAGATCAACTGGGTCAACGGGTCCGGTGCGCCGATGCCGCGCTCGATGTTTCGCAATGGCTGGCGGTCCACGATAAACACCTATGGCTACGATCTTGTGCAGTTGAACCACTACGCCGTCCGCTCGGCCGAGAGCTTTCTGGTCAAGCGCGACAGGGGCCGGGTGAACCATGTTGAGCGGGATCAGGGCCTCGCCTACTGGTTCCGCATGAACAACAACTACGCTGAGGATCACTCTATCGCGCGCATGGTGCCAGCGATGCGGGCCGAGTTGGACCGCCTGCTCAGCGATCCCGAGATCGCCGCCGCACATGCCCATTCGGTAGATCGCCACCGCGCCAAGATCGCGGAGCTGAAGGCCACGCCGAACTACGCCGCGTTCTACGCCGAACTGACCGGCGCGCGCCTTGAAAAGCTTGCGCGTCTGCACCGGCATTTCGGGGCGAATGTGTTCCTCAAAGGTCCTTCATCCATTCCGGATGACGTGCTGGAACGTGACCCCGACAAGGATTGGTTCTTTACCGTCGATCATGACGGGGAAACCCAACACTAGATCGCTTTGTGTTTAATTTGATTCGAAATACGCTGCCTCTCCCTGCGGTCGAACGCGCATTTCGATGATTTTTTCTCAGGTAAAACGCAAAACGCTTGAGACCCTAAAGCGCGGCTTTTAGCCCGTTGACCAGCTCGTCCATTTCCGGATCCAGCTTCATTGAGGCTGCCTTGCGCCGGTGCCATTCCACCGCCCGTGCATGCAGATCGCCCAAAACCGGGTCAGATTTCAACTCATCCGCCAGCTTGTTGCTTTGCGGGGCGTAGCGCTCGATCGAGGTGTCTTTCTCGTCGTTGAGGTTGAACCTGTCCCAGTACTCCATGCCCAGCACATGGTGGCTGTGGTTCGCCCGCCCGCGCGCGCGTTTGATCAGAAAACTCTCCATCGAGCGCAGCGCATAGTGGTTGACCTGCGCGTGGGTAAACAGGGGCGGGTTCTCGGTGCGGGCGCCATTTACGACGTAGTCCGCGCCGCCGGGCAGAACGCGCTTGGTGTCCGAGACATGCTCATCCAGAGACACCGGCGCATGCAGGCCCATCCGCTTGAATTTATGCTGGTTGGTGTAGAGAGACTTGACGAATTTACCGGTTTTGGGCCGTTCCTCTGCGTCCCATTCAAGCTCGCCCATGGTGAATTGCTGGGTGACTGGCGCGTCGTCGAACCGCTCGATATGGTCCGGGCCGAAGACCCGCCAAGGAACCGAGATTACATCCGCATCCGCACCAGACCCTTCGACCAGCGCGCGGGCCGAGCCATCGCCCATATGGATATTCAGGTACTCATCCACATCGCAGACAAAGACCCATTTGGCATCCATCACGATGTCGTAGCGACGCGAGGCCTGCCGCAGGGCCGAACGGTGAATGCCGCCGCTGCGAATGATCGTGTTGTGCTGGGTGACCAGCCCCATCTCTTGCAGGCGCAGAAGGATTTCGACGGTGGGGTCGGTGCAGTCATTCGTGCAGACCAGAATGTGGTCAAAGCCCAGCGTTTTGTAATGCGCCACCCAATCAATGATGTAGGGGCCTTCGTTTTTCATCGTGGAGACGACTGTATAAGTCTCATTGCTCATGACTGTCTGCTCGCTTGCCTGCTTTGGCGCTTGGGTCTTGTCTATGCGGCGCAAAACGGGATGCACCAAGGTCACGCCCGGCCAACTATTCGCGCCTGCTGCGTAATCTGGCGGTACCCAAGCGCGGCGCAAGACCTTAGGATCAAGAAAACGACGCGTGTGCCAAAATACACGCAGGCACAAGGATACGCGGATGGCACGCACGCGCGAGGTTGGCACGTTATGGATCGGTGGCGCGCTCAGTTGGCTTGAACAGCTGTGCCTGAAATCCTTTGTGGACAAGGGGCAGAAGATCACCCTGTTTTCCTACGAGGATATCCCCAACGTCCCCGATGGTGTGATCCGCCGCGACGGGCGCGAGATCATAGATACCGACGATTTCATCAAATACGAACAGAAGAACTCCTTCGCGCTGTTTGCCGATTGGTTCCGGCTGCACATGATTCAGAAATGCCCCGGCATGATCTGGATCGACACGGATGTCTTTTGCCACCGTCCCATGACCTATGACAGCGACTATGTCTTTGGGCATGAGCTGCCGGACTCGCCTCGGATCAACAACGCGGTGCTGGGGATGCCTTCGGACAGTGAGCTATTGCGCCAGATGCTGGACTTCACCGAGGATCGCTATTCCATCGCACCGTTCCTGCCAAAGGCGAAACAGCGCGCCATGCAGCAGGCGGCGGAAAGTGGCAATCCGGTTCACATTTCGCAGCAGCCATGGGGTGTCTGGGGGCCGATGATGGTGACCCATTTTGTTCACGCCATGGGTTTGGAGCACCACGCCCTGCCCGTCAGCGCTTTTTACCCGGTCACCTTCCCCGAGCGATATAAGTTCATGCGTCGTGTGGCGTTGGCCAAGCAGCTGATTACCGAAGACACCACGGCACTTCATCTGTGGGCCTCCAACAAACGTCAGCTGGGCAACCATCACAACGGCCTGCCGCCCAAGGGCACATATCTTGCCAAGCTTGTGGCCGAGACGCGCATCAACCCCGTCCTCGCGCCGATCAAAGGGCGTGGGCACACGGTGTTTGACGGCGCGCTGATTGATGAGGTCGACCTGACCGAGGTCCGCTCGGTCGCGGATTTGACCGGCAAGGCGCGCAGCTTTGTTCTGGCGCTGCATCACAAGTTCGATTGCGACGTCAAGCTGGTCGACGTCAACCGTCGCGGCAAGTTCAAATCCGAAGAGGAGCCGTGGATCGCCGACTATGTCGCCTTTCTGACCGATCATGAGGTTGACCGGGACCGGATCGAAATCATCACCTCCCAGGACCGGCTCAAACCGGTGGATGTGCTGTGCAATCTCGAAGGATTCGGCGATCGCTACAAGGTGCCGTTCCTTGAGAAATTCCTGACCCGGATGCTGCATTCCGACACGCGGCTCTTCATGGATATCCGCAAAGGTTCGGGCGCGTTTCCCTTCCTCAGGGCCTTCGGGACCAATGAAAAGATCGCCACGCATGAGGTTGATGGGCACGAGGTCACCCGCGTCAAGGTTCTGCCAAAACCGCCAGAACCCACCGATGCCGCAAGCAGCTGGGCGCGGATCGCGACGGATCTTGCAGGCAAGGACGGCTGGTATCGACCCGGTGAGAACGGGCACTCGCTGCTTTATATGCCGCGGTCCAAGGACACTCTGGTCGTGACCTTCGACAATCTGGACGTGGCGATGAACAATCGCAAAGATCGCCGCCCATGGGGATATTCCTTCATCAAAGAGCAGAACTGGTCGATGCTGTCGGCCATCGCGGGCGGCTGGACTTGGTATCGCGAACCGTGGGTCTATGACCAATTCGATAACCTGAAGCAAAGCGGTTTCTTCCAGCAGTTTCAGCGTGTTGTCTTTTATGGGGCCTCGATGGGCGGCTATGCGGCCTGCGCCTTTTCTCCGGCAGCACCGGGCTGCGATGTGGTTGCGATCTCACCGCAAAGCACGGTCGACAAGTCCGTGGTGCCGTGGGAGACGCGCTATAAAACCGTGTGGGATCGGGACTTTACCGGCCCCTATGGCGATGCCGCGCAGGTCAGTCAGGCCGCACGACGGGTGTCGATCCTCTATGACCCTTATGAGCCGCTGGATGCGGGCCACGCAGCGCGGTTCACGAATACCAACGTCTCGCATCTGCGCGCGCCGCTGCTGGGGCATCGGTTGGGGTCCTCTCTTCTGCAGATGGGTATCCTGCACCCGATCATTCTGGGGGCGTTGAACGGAACCTTGACCGAGGCTGAGTTCTACACCCTTCTGCGCGCCCGCAGACAATTCCCGCGCTATCAGCGAGAGCTGTTCAATCGCGCGGTCAAGAAAGGGCACAAGGACCTCGCCCGTCGCCTTGGCGCACATATCCTTAAGCAAAACCCCAACCGGGCCGTGCGGCTGGGGTTGAAAGAACTGGGTTAAACGCGGCGATCAGGCGCGTTTTTCGCCGATGGTCGCAACGCCCAGAACCTCCAGAACCTTGGCTTCGATCTGTTCGGCATTCATGCCCGCCACCGCGTACATATCCGCTGGGCTGGCCTGATCGATGAAGATGTCGGGCAAGACCATCGAGCGGTATTTGAACCCGCGATCAAACACGCCTTCCTCGGCCAAGAGCTGCGCGACGTGACTGCCGAACCCGCCCACGGCGCCTTCTTCGATGGTGATCAGCGCCTCGTGGTTTTCGACCAGATCAAGGATCAGATCGCGGTCCAGCGGCTTGGCAAAGCGCGCGTCCGCAATGGTCGGGGTGATGCCGCGAGCAGACAATGCCTCGGCCGCTTTCTGCACCTCGGCGAGACGGGTGCCGAAGGACAGCAAAGCCACGCGCGCGCCTTTCTGCATCAACCGGCCCTTGCCGATTTCAAGAACTTCGCCCCGTTCGGGGAGGTCAACGCCAACGCCCTCACCTCGGGGATAGCGGAACGCAATCGGGCCATCATCATGGGCTGCGGCAGTGGCAACCATATGCATCAGCTCGGCCTCATCTGCGGCGGCCATGACGACCATGCCCGGCAGATTTGCCATATAGGCAATATCGAAGGACCCGGCATGGGTGGCCCCATCCGCGCCAACAAGGCCGGCACGGTCGATGGCAAAGCGCACTGGTAAGCGCTGGATCGCCACGTCATGCACAACCTGATCATAGCCGCGCTGCAAAAAGGTCGAATACATCGCGCAGAAGGGCTTCATCCCCCCTGCCGCCAGCGCCGCCGAGAAGGTCACACCATGCTGCTCCGCAATCGCCACGTCAAAACAGCGCGATGGGTAGCGTTCTGCAAACAGGTTCAGCCCGGTACCATCGGGCATGGCGGCAGTGACGGCGACAATCTTGTCATCCCGCGCGGCTTCTTCCACCAGCGTTTTGCCAAAGACCGACGTATAGGACGGCGCGTTTGAGGGCGCTTTTTTCTGTTCACCCGTGACCACATCGAACTTGGCGGTCGCGTGGCCTTTGTCGCGGGCCTGCTCGGCCGGGGCGTAGCCTTTGCCCTTTTTGGTCAACACATGGATCAGGATCGGCCCCGTCGCCCGTGCCTTGACGGTGCGCAGAACCGGCAGCAACTGGTCCATGTCATGCCCATCAATCGGGCCGAGGTAAGAGAACCCGAGCTCTTCGAACAATGTCCCGCCAACGGCCATTCCTTTGAGCATCTCTTTGGCGCGTTTGGCTCCTTCGCGGAACGGCTCGGGCAGCAGAGAGACCGCGCCTTTGGCGGCGGCCTTCAGCTCGTGAAACGGTTCCTCGGCGTAAATGCGCGACAAGTAGGTCGACAGAGCGCCCACAGGTGGCGCGATGCTCATCTCATTGTCGTTCAGGATCACGATCAGGCGCTTTCGCAGGTGGCCTGCATTGTTCATCGCCTCAAACGCCATGCCCGCAGACATCGAGCCATCGCCGATCACCGCAATCGCATCGCCCAACCCCTCTGGTGTTACTCCGCCCAAATCGCGGGCGACGGCAAAGCCCAAAGCGGCGCTGATCGAGGTGCTGGAATGCGCCGCGCCAAACGGGTCATAGGGGCTTTCACTGCGTTTGGTGAAGCCGCTGAGGCCATCCTTCATGCGCAAGGTGCGGATACGGTCGCGGCGTTCGGTCAGGATCTTGTGCGGATAGCACTGATGCCCCACATCCCAGATGATCTTGTCGCGCGGTGTGTCGAAGACCGCATGCAACGCCGTCGTCAGCTCAACGACACCCAGGCCTGCGCCCAGATGCCCGCCGGTGACCGAAACGGCCGAGATCGTCTCGGCCCGCAATTCCTGCGCCACCTGATGCAATTGCGCGTCCGAGAACTGCTTCAGATCCGCAGGGCGGTTCACAAGGTCCAGCAGTGGCGTATTCGGACGGTCAGACATTTGGCGCGTTCCTGGCTTAGCTGTCCCGGGCAATAACGAAGCGAGCAGCGTCCTTCAAGGTTTCAGCCTTTGCCCCATACCCATCCAGCGCGGCGCAGGCTTCGCCCACCAGCTCTGCTGCACGGGCCTTGGCTGCATCCAGTCCCAGAAGCGAAACAAAGGTTGCCTTGCCCGCATCTGCATCTTTTTGCAGCCGTTTACCTGCCTTTTCGGCATCGCCCTCGATATCCAAGATGTCATCGGCGATTTGAAAAGCAAGCCCAAGGGCTTGGGCATATTGGCGCAACGGGGTCGGATTAACCTGCGCCAACCGAGCGCCCGCGCAGGCGGACCATTCGATCAACGCCCCCGTCTTGCCTGCTTGCAGCCGTGTGATTTCGTGCAGCGAAAGCGGGGCAGAGGCCGTTTCAGCCGCAATATCCAGTGCCTGACCGAGAACCATGCCCTGCGCCCCACTTGCCTTGGCCAGAGTCATTGCCAGTTCGGCGCGAATCTCGGGCTTGCCGACTTCGGGCCGTGTGCAAAGCTCAAACGCCAGGGTCTGCAAAGCATCCCCGGCCAGAACGGCAGTGCCTTCGCCCCATTTCACGTGAACCGTCGGGCGCCCGCGTCGAAGGTCATCGTCATCCATGCAGGGCAGGTCATCATGGACGAGGGAATAGGCGTGCAACGCCTCAATTGCCGTCGCAGGCCAGATTGCCTGAGCGGCGTCAATGCCATGCAGGCGCGCGCTTTCCAGAACCAGAAACCCCCGCAGACGCTTTCCGCCTTCGGTGGCGTAGGCCATGGCCCGCGTCACGTCCAAATCGTCAAGCGCCCCCAGAACCATGTCAAAATGGCTCTGAACCCGCGCCGCATCCTGCGCCAGCCTGTCGCGAAACATTTATTGACCTTCGACTGGAGTCGTCCCGGTTGGCTGCCCGCTGGCGTCCAGCGTGATGGCGGCGACCTTCTCTTCGGCACGCTTCAACTCATCTTCGCAGCGCTTTTTCAAAGCCGCGCCGCGCTCATAGAGGGCAATCGACTGATCCAGCGCCACATCACCGCGTTCCAATTGGCCGACTACGGCCTCAAGCTCTTTCATCGCCTGTTCAAACGTCATCTGCTCAACGGGGGTATCGGTCATCGTGTTGCCTTCATCAGTTCTTCCACATGGGCGCGTGTCGCCTCGGCCAATGCGTTCAGATCATACCCGCCCTCCAGAGTCGAGACGATACGGCCTTCACAAACATCATCCGCGATCTTGCACAGCTCGGCGGTGATCCAGGCGAAGTCGCCCGTGGACCAGTTGAGATTGGCCAGTGGATCGTCCTGATGGGCATCAAACCCGGCCGAGATAATGATCAGCTCGGGCTTAAAGGCCCTCAGGCGCGGGAAGGCCTGCGCCTCATAGGCTGCGCGCATCTCAGCCCCACCGCTCGCAGGTGGCAGGGGTATGTTCAGAACCGTGTCGTAAGCCCCGGTTTCATCGGGTCGACCGGAGCCTGGCCATAAGGGCATCTGCTGGCTGGTGATCACAAGCGCGCGTTTTTCGTCCCACAACAGGTCCTGCGTGCCATTGCCGTGGTGTACATCGAAATCCACCACCGCGACACGGTCCAGCCGGTGATGGTCCAGAGCATGTTTGGCACCCAAGGCGGCATTGCCGAACAGACAAAACCCCATCGCCTTGTCGGTTTCCGCGTGGTGCCCCGGCGGGCGAATGGCGCAGAATGCGTTCGGCACCTCACCAGACAGCACCAGATCCACCGCCCGAACAACGGCCCCAGCGCCCCGATACGCAGCGTCGACCGACCCCGGAGACATAAACGTATCCCCATCAATCTGCGTATACCCCTCTTCAGGCCGCGCGGCCCGGATATCGCGGATATAGTCCTCAGGGTGAACCCGCAGCAAATCACCATCCGCCACCATCGGAGCGGTCCTGCGGTCCAGATCCAAAGCCTCCAACGCATGTAGTATATGCTCTAGCCGCGCCACACGTTCAGGATGGCCATCGGGGGTGACATGGCCCAGACAATCTGCATGGGTCAACAAGGCCGTCTTCATCAGGATCCCCTCTTCATCTGGCTAAAAATATCTTCGCCGAAGGCATAAAATCGCCGCTCAGCGGCCCGGTCAATCCGGTGCCAGCATATACCCTGCTCCGCGAACGGTTTGCAGGTATCGCGGCTGCTTGGGGTCCTGCTCGATCTTGCGACGCAATCGCGTGATTTGCACGTCAACCGCCCGTTCCTGCGCCTGTCCCTTGTCGCGTCCCAGGTCCTCAACCAGCTTTGCCCGGCTGATCGGCTCCCCCGGTTTGGCCGAGAAAATCTTCATCAACTGGCTTTCCGTCGCGGTCAGACGCACCGGGTCCTCGCCCTGCCACATCTCTCCCCGCTCGATGTCATAGCGGATCGGGCCAAGGGTCAGGATTTTCGCTGCCGCATCTTGAGCAGGAGCTTCCGGCATCCGCCGCAGAATGGCATTGATGCGCAGCAACAGCTCTTTCGGCTCAAACGGTTTGGCCAAATAGTCATCGGCCCCGGCCTCAAGCCCAGCAATCCGATGCTCGGTCTCGCCACGCGCCGTCAGGAGAAGGATCGGAGTGCTGTGGGTCTCGCGCAGCGCTTTGGTCAGGCTTACACCATCCTCGCCGGGCATCATAACATCCAGAACGATCATGTCGAAGTCCAGCCCGGACAGCACCCGACGCGCATGCGCCGCATCGCGCGCGGCGGTCACCAGAAACCCGTTCCGCATCAGGAACTTTTTCAGCAGGTCGCGAATGCGCTCGTCATCGTCGACGATCAGCAGGTGGGCATCCATATCGCTCATGAGGTCGTATCCCGCAACTTCTTGTAAGCATGACGCATATCAGCATCCATCATTGCTTCAAGTACTTTGCGGAAACCGGCCACGGCCTCGGGCCCCGCATCCTTGTAAGCGGCCCGCATCCGCGCGCGCTGGGCGTCGGACAATGTCGCCTCAAGCGCGCGGCCTTTTTCCGTCAGAAACAGATGCCGCTCGCGCTTGTCGACGGTCCCAACCCGGC
Organism: Ruegeria sp. AL11; assembly: GCF_056540865.1. Taxonomy (NCBI): domain Bacteria; kingdom Pseudomonadati; phylum Pseudomonadota; class Alphaproteobacteria; order Rhodobacterales; family Roseobacteraceae; genus Ruegeria; species Ruegeria sp. AL11. The sequence continues at coordinate 196,022 of NZ_JBQFXO010000010.1, read as the reverse complement.
TTTCGACCATGCCGTCTTCGATCAGGGTCCGCAGCACCCGGTTCAGGGATTGTTTGGTCACGCCCAGAATGGCCAGCAGGTTGTTGACCGTCGTGCCTGGGGCGCGGTTGATAAAGTGGATCGCGCGGTGATGCGCGCGCCCGTAAGACATGTCCGAGAGGATACGATCCGGATCCGCCGTAAACCCGCGATAGGCGAAAAACATCGCCTCAATCCCCTGCCGCAACTGCTCATCGGTTAGGAATAACAGGCTTTCACCCCTGTAAATCGGGGCGGGGCGGATTTCGGACATATCATGCCTCATGCGTTACTCGGTTTGCAGTTTAAGTCAGCCTTATTGACATTCCAAGGGCAGACAGGTATCGAATCGCAGTTTTTGCGCAAGATTGTGTCCGCTCCGGACCTAACTAGCGCAACATTCGCAAATTCAACCCGGTTCAGGAGGTTTCGCATGGCGGGGTATGATGATCGTGATGGCACCATCTGGTTGGATGGTAAGCTGGTCCCATGGCGCGAGGCCAATGTCCATATCCTGACACATGCGATGCACTACGCCTCGTCCGTGTTCGAGGGTGAGCGCGCCTATAACGGCAAGATCTTCAAGAGCCGGGAACATTCCGAACGCCTGATCGCCTCGGCCGAGGCTCTGGACATGCCGATGCCTTACGATGTGGATCAGATCGAGGCCGCCAAGGAAGAGGCCCTGAAAGCCAGCGGCCTGCAGGACGCATACGTCCGCGCGCTGGTCTGGCGTGGTTCGGGCGAGGATATGGGCGTGGCCTCGGCCAAGAACCCCGTGCGGATGGCTGTCGCCGTCTGGCCGTGGGGGGCCTACTACGGCGACGCCAAGATGCAGGGCGCCAAGCTGGACATCGCCGAATGGAAACGCCCCAGCCCGGAAACCATCCCCGTGCATGCCAAAGCGGCGGGTCTTTACATGATCTGCACCATCTCCAAGCACAAGGCCGAGGCCAAGGGCTGCTCGGATGCGCTGTTCATGGACTGGCGCGGCTATGTGGCCGAGGCCACCGGTGCAAACGTCTTCTTCGTCAAGGATGGTGAGGTCCACACACCGCTGGCGGATTGCTTCCTGAACGGCATTACACGCCAGACCGTGATCCAGATGCTGAAAGACAAAGGCATCACCGTGCATGAACGCCGTATCAAGCCCGAGGAAATGGCTGATTTCGAACAATGCTGGCTGACCGGAACGGCGGCCGAGGTCACTCCGGTCGGGCAGATTGGCGACTACACCTTTGAAGTGGGCGATCTGACCCGCGAAATTGCGGAAGACTACGAGAAACTCGTCCGCGCCTGATAAGACCTGAAACCCCCGCTTCGGCGGGGGTTTTTGTTGCAGGTCGTGCAGAGTGTTTTGCAGATCGTTCAACAGCATGGACCTTGGCGTGCCGCGCTGTATCTTTGTCCTATGTTGGACCTTCTCAGCGATATCCTCACCCGCCTATCCCTGCGCGGTACGTTCTATTTCCGAACCTCCTTCACCCCGCCTTTCGGGATTCAGGTGCCCGGCTTTGAAAACGTGGCCCGGTTTCATTTCGTCCAACGCGGAGAACTGAAGGTCAACATCCCGGCAACTGGCGAGACTGTGCGTCTGAAACAGGGCGATCTGATCGTGATCCCGCATGGCGCGCAACATGCGCTGCTGTGCAATGAGGTCAGGCCGTTTGACGCTCTGCCATTGGAACAGGTCCTAGATATCGCGGGCTATACCGGTGAAGGCGTTCTGGTCTATGGCGGCGGGGATGAGGAACGCGACACCCAACTGATCTGTGGGCATTTTTCCTTCACGGGACAGGCTGGCCGGAATGGCACCGGTCATATGCTGATCGACCGGCTGCCGCCCTACATCCTGATCCAGAACTACGGACAAGAAGCGGGATCGTGGATCGAGGCCACCCTGCGCATGATCGGCTCAGAAGTGTCCGGCGCGCGGATTGGCGGTGACCTGATTGCTCTGAAACTGTCCGAAGTGCTGTTTGCTCAGGCGATCCGGGCCTATTTGGAGCATCAAAGCCCTGACGATGACGCCTTGGCCGGGTTTGCCGACCCACGAATCTCGCGCGCTTTGACCGCGTTCCACCAAGCCCCCGCGCAGGAATGGAGCGTGGCCAGCCTTGCCAACGAGGCAGCGATGTCGCGCACGGCCTTCGCTCAGCTCTTTGCCGAGAAGATGGGAACCACCCCGATGCAATATCTGACGGACTGGAGGATGCAGATCGCCTGCCACGGTCTGACCGAGGGGCGTTGGAACGTGGCCGACGCCGCAGCCGAGGCCGGATATGCATCTGAGGCGGCGTTTTCGCGGGTGTTCAAGAAGCAGGTCGGAGTATCCCCGGCCGCTTATCGCGAGATGCACTGATCCACCAATACTTCTGAACGATCTGCAATGTTTTGCAAACGATCTGGGCTGCTGCGGTCCCAATGCAGGTCTTATTATTGATCTGTCTCTGATTGAGGAAAGGAAACCCAGATGTCCCTCCGTTTTGTCACACGCAATATTCACGCTTATCTCGACTATCCCGTTGCCATTGCGTTGATGGTGCTGCCCTTTGTTCTGGGGTTGGGCCAATCCAACCCGCTGGCGCTTTGGCTGTCCGTTGTCACTGGCGTTGCCGCTTTCGTCCTGACGGTGTTCACCGACCATCACCTGGGGATTTGGCGGGTGTTGCCTTACAAACTGCACCTCGCGGTGGATCTGGCCGTTGGTGTGACCTTCCTATTGGCCCCCAGCCTGCTTGGCTTTTCGGGAATCGACGCGTTGTTCTACTGGCTGAACGGGGCCGCTGTAGTCGCTGTGATCTCGCTCAGCGCGCCTGAACAGACCGCAGCGGCCTGATTCCAGTCTATCCCTCACTGCTCAAAGCCGCGCCATCTTGCGCGGCTTTTCCCTTTTTTAGGATCTGCTTTTCCGGGCAAAGCAGGCTCGCTATCTTGCCCGGTCGTTTCCCTTGCAAAAACCGACAAAAACAGTCAGAAAAAATCAACGCCAGATGAACCGATCAAGCACATGGTTCCGGGGCGGTCTGTGGGCTCAGCAAGTTCAGTCGTGATGGCCCGCCACCGTTCCGGGAACGACCGAGGGCACCGATGCGTACCAGATTTGAAGAGCTGCTATCCGACCCGTGTTGCGCGTCCTGCGATTGCGACGCACTAGCCTCGGATGTCGCGGCCTATCTGGATCGCAAGACCTGCGACGCAGAAAAATGCCGAGAGCTGAACCAACAGCCCTCGGACGATGTTCTCAGAGAAACACCCAAAAGGGCGCGCGGTCAGTAGTCCACGCCGCGCTGGGCTTTGATTCCGGCCTTGAAAGGGTGCTTTTCTTCGGTCATCTCGGTAACCAGATCGGCATAGTCCCGCAGTTCTTGCGGGGCATCACGTCCCGTCAGGAATACGCTGGTCTTGTCGGAGCGGCCATTCAACCCCTCGATCACACGCTCAACTGACAGGTATTCGTAGCGCAGCGCGATGTTGATCTCATCCAGTACGACCAGATCGTAGTCTCCGCTGGCCATCAGGTCGCAAGCCTTGTCGAACGCGGCTGTGGCGGCCGCGATGTCGCGCTCGCGATCCTGAGTGTCCCAGGTGAAGCCTTCGCCCATCGTGTGCCACGTCACCAGATCGCGTTCTTCGAAAAAACGCCGCTCGCCGGTTTTCCATTTGCCCTTGATGAACTGAACAACGGCCACCTTCTGCCCCCAGCCAAGTGCACGGATCACCACTCCAAAAGCGGCCGAGGATTTGCCCTTGCCCTTGCCGGTATTGATCAGCACCAGGCCACGGTCAGGGTCGACCGCTTCGGACACTTTCTTGCGGTGCTTGGCCTGCACCTCTTGCATCTTTTCCTTGTGGTCTTGTGCGTCACTCATGTGGAGCCCTCATTAATTGTTGCGCTCAAACTAAGCGAAGTTGGCGAAAGGTAAAGTCACGGTTTGTGGTCCGTCAGAGACCGCGCCTTGCCGCGCTCCAACCCCAGCTGATGCTCGCGCCAGACCACGACCACATTGCCTGCAATCACCAGCGCAGCCCCCAGCAAGATCGCCAGCGTTGGCAGCTCATCGAACCAGAAATAGCTGATCGCAATGGCGAATAGCATGGTTGTGTAGTCATACGGCGCTAGCATCGACGCCTGACCAAACCGATAGGACGAGGTCACAAGGATTTGCGCAACCCCACCAATCAGGCCCACAACGACCAACAACAGAGCCTGATCCAGTGTCGGCATGGTCCAACCCCAAAACACGGTCAGTGATGACAGGAGCGTCGCAGTGATCGAGAAATAGAACACGATGGCGGCGGGGTGGTCGACCTTGACCAATTGCCGGATATGGATTTGCACAAAAGCCCGCGCGATGGTTGCAGCCAGAACGCAAAGGGCGCCAATCGTTGCCGCCACCTCCATCTCGGTGCTGCCGAGCCGAGGCCAAAGCATGATCAGAACCCCAACCAGCCCAAGCATCACCGCACCGATGCGGATCATGCGAATGCGCTCACCCAACAGCAGGGCGGCCAGGACGAGGGTAAAAATCGGGGTCGCGTAGCCAATGGCGGTGACCTCGGGCAAAGGCAGCAGGCTGAGGCCGGTAAAGGTCAAGCCCATTGCGCTGGTGCCCAGAACACCGCGCCAGAAATGGCCCATGGGTTTCTTGACGACAAAACCCTGCGACAGCTCCCCGCGCCAGATCAGCCAGGCGATGATGACGGGAATCGCCAGGAGAGACCGGAAAAAGACCAGCTCACCCGGTGGAAAATCTTCGGACAACGCCTTGACCAAGGCCGACATCAAGGTGAACAGCATCAAGGCGGCCAATTTCAGGCCCACAGCAAGAGCCGGGCGGTGCGATGTCAAGGATTGTGCCATTGGCCGGGAACCTGCGCTTTTGGCGCGGAAAGATCAACGACGGGATTGTACCAATCAGGGGGTTTCCCATGGCGCGGGCACGGGGTGGCCGATTTCATCCGCGAAGGCCCTGAGGAATTCTAGCATCTGCGCCCTGCGTTCTTGTGCCAGAGCATGACCCGCCTCGGTCAACATGTCGTCGGGCAGGTTAAGCAGTTTCACTTTCCAATGGTCGATTGAAAATCTCAGGTCGTCCAGATCGCGCGACACGGCAAAGGGATCTTCGGGGTCGTAAAGATCCCGGCCCAATGCACCAGCCACCGCAAAGGTGCGCGCAATACCGATCGCCCCCAGCGCATCGAGCCGGTCCGCATCTCGCAGGATACGAGCCTCGGGCGTGCGAGGCGGGATGTTGGCCGAGAAGCTGTGTGCCTCAATTGCGTGTTGGGTGGCTTGGACCAGCGCGTCAGAAAAGCTCAATTCCCGCAGAATAGGCTCTGATTCCTGCGCGGATTGGCGTGAGGCCAAGTGGCGGTTCGGGTCGTTCTTTGGCAGGTTGATCAGATCATGCAGGTAACTGGCGGCCAGCAGCACGGCCATGTCCGCCTGATCATCCGCAATCGCCTGAGCATTCCGCCAGACGCGGTCCAGATGGGCCAGATCATGAGCCGGATCGGTTTGCATACGCTGCGCGACGATGCCGCGCAGGCGTGTGCGCAGATCAGCCGATATGTCCACGGTTCTCGCCAATCTGGCCACGATGCAGCAGCAGGTGGTCCAGGATCACACAGGCCATCATCGCCTCGCCGACCGGAACCGCGCGGATGCCGACACAGGGGTCGTGGCGGCCTTTGGTGATGATCTCGGTTTCCTCACCCGATTTGGTGATCGTCTTGCGCGTGGTCAGAATTGACGAGGTCGGTTTGACCGCAAAGCGCACCACAATGTCCTGTCCGGTCGAGATGCCACCCAGAATGCCGCCCGCATGGTTCGAGCTGTACTGAGGGCCGTTCTGGCCCATGAAGATCTCATCCGCGTTGGCCTCACCGGTCAGTTCGGCGGCGGCCATGCCTTCGCCGATCTCGACGCCTTTGACGGCGTTGATCGACATCATCGCGGCGGCGAGATCAGTGTCTAACTTGGCGTAAATCGGTGCGCCAAGCCCGGCGGGGACGCCGCGCGCGACGACTTCGACGATCGCGCCGACCGAGTTGCCGGACTTGCGCAGGTCATCCAAATAGGCGGCCCAGTCCTCGGCGGCTTGGGCGTCAGGCGTCCAGAAGGGATTCTGTTCGATCTGCGACCAGTCGAAATTGGCGCGGTCGAATTTGTGCGGGCCGATCTGGGTCATGTAGCCGGTGATCTGCACATTCGGCGCGATCTGTTTGATTGCTTCGCGCGCCAGTCCTCCAGCCGCGACGCGTGACGCGGTTTCACGGGCCGAGCTGCGCCCTCCGCCGCGATAGTCGCGGATGCCGTATTTCTGCCAGTAGGTGATATCGGCATGTCCCGGGCGGAACTTCTCCATGATATCACCGTAGTCTTTCGAGCGCTGGTCGGTGTTCTCGATCATCAGCTGAACGGGCGTGCCGGTGGTTTGGCGTTCGAACACGCCAGAGAGGATTTTGACCTGATCAGGTTCGCGCCGCTGGGTGGTAAACTTGTTTTGCCCCGGTTTGCGCTTGTCCAGCCAGTGCTGGATCATCGCCTCGTCGATCTGCACGCCCGGAGGGCAGCCGTCGACCGTCGCGCCCAAGGCGGGCCCGTGGCTTTCGCCCCAGGTGGTGACGCGGAAGAGGTGTCCAAAGCTGTTCATCGACATGGGGCGGGCTCCTTTGCGGGGTTGTGATTAGCGGGGAGAGCCTTTGGCCTCAAGCGAATTTGCATTTGATATTGGGGGAGGGGGCTCTGCCCCCGTCGCGCAAGCGCGCCTCCCCCGAGGTATTTTCAAACAGAAGAAGGATCAGGTTGCGTTGATCGCTTGACGGGTTTTCGTGATGTTGAGGGCGGCGTTGGCGGCCTCGCGCCCTTTTTGCACGAAGTGGTCGCGGTAGATGGCGTTGTGGTGGCCGGTTTCCTGATATTGATGTGGGGTCAGCGAGACCGACAGGACGGGTACGCCAGTGTCGAGGCTTGCGCGCATCAGGCCGTCAACCACGGCCTGGGCCACGAAATCGTGCCGGTAGATGCCTCCATCAACCACGAAGGCGGCACAGGCGACAGCTGCATATTGGCCGGTTTGGGCCAGATCGCGTGCAATCAGGGGCATTTCAAACGCGCCGGGGACGTCGAACACGTCAACCTGATCGGCGGGGATGAGCTCCAGAAACCCTTCGAGCGCGCGGTCAACGATATCGGAATGCCAGTTGGCTTTGACGAAAGCATAGCGGGTGTGTGTCATCATGATCTCCTTAGCAAAACAGACACTTCACCCAAGGCGATCACGAGCAGACACGCCGTTTCACCGACGCATCTGGCACGTTCTCTTTCATCCGGACTTTAACCGTCGGCTCTGGCCTCTCACCAGATCTGCTGACACCCCTTCGTGAACACGGCGAGGCCGCTCGCGGGCTTACAGGTCATCGCCCGCATACCGCCGGTGGGGAATTTCGCCCCGCCCTGAGAACGAGGCGGACCTTGCATAGATTGGGCCTCCTCTGCAAGAGATTTGGCAGGAGGAGTCTCATGCACCCGAATCCCGCCTTCCGCGCTGAGGAGATCAGCCGACATATCGCCTTTGCCCGTGATCGCGCCTTTGGCGTTTTGGCTGTGTCTACTGAGGCCGCGCCTTTGATCAGCCACGTACCGTTTTTACTGTCTGAGGATGGCTTGGTGGTTGAGTTGCATCTTGTCCGGTCGAATCCGATTGTTCGGCTGCTGAAGGCGCCGCAGGCAGCCCGGATCGCAGTTTCGGGGCCCGATAGCTATGTCTCGCCCGATTGGTATGAGGTGAGCGATCAGGTGCCGACATGGAACTATGTCGCCGTTCACCTAACCGGCGTTCTGGAACTGCGCCCGGCGGAGGAGATGCGGGACCTGCTGGACCGGCAGTCGGCGTTTTTCGAAGACCGGCTACGCCCGAAGCCGCCCTGGCACAGCGGCAAGATGGATGACGACGCGCTGGAGCGGATGACGCGGATGATTCTGCCCTGCCGGATGCGGGTCGAGGATATTCAGGGCACGTGGAAGCTGAACCAGAACAAGCCCGACGACGTTCGTATGAGGGCGGCAGAGCAGGTCGGGAATTTTGGAATCGGCTCGGAAGTGCAGGCCTTGCAGGCGTTGATGCGCGCTGTAGAGCCCTCGGGGAAATGACGGCTTTTGTTTTCTTCAACCTGCTGTAAGGTCAGCCCAAACAAAGGAGTGCGCGCATGAAACTCTATCACAGTCTGACTTCACCCTATGTCCGTAAGGTTATGGTTTTGTTGCATGAAACAGAACAGCTGGAGGATGTTGAGTTGGAAACGGTGGCGGGTACGCCAGTGGCCCCAGCCGCGCCCTTGATCGGCAAGGCCCCTTTGACCAAGGTTCCGGCCCTGGAGCGCCCCGATGGACCGACCCTGTTCGACAGTCGTGTGATCTGCGCCTTTCTGGATGACCGCGCCGGGGGGCGGCTCTACCCTGAAGGTGCGCGGCGCTGGGATGTTCTGACGCTTGAGGCGCTGGCAGATGGCGTACTGGATGCCGCTCTGCTGATGACATATGAAAGCCGGCTGCGTCCCGAAAACAAGCAATGGGATGAATGGGTGGATTCGCAATGGGTCAAGGTCGAACGCGCTTGTGCCGTGTTGAACCAGCGCTGGATGGCGCATCTTTCGGGCCCGCTGGACATGGGGCAGGTGGCCGTGGGCTGTGCGCTGGGCTATCTGGATCTGCGCCATGACGCGCGGGGCTGGCGCAAGGGCAATGATGCCCTCGCAACCTGGTTTGCCGAGTTTGACGCGCGTCCGAGCATGGTCGCCACGCGCCCGGTGACGTAAACCTTACTGGCTGAACGTCGCCAGATAGGCGGCAATGTCGTCCGCACCTTTCTTGAGCTTCACGCTCATATTCGGGCGCGCGGTATCGTCCTGCAGGAACTCTTTGATGAACCCGATCGGGTCCTCGGAGTAAGCGGCGATGTTTTCCTCGGTCCAGACCAGACCTGCGTCGCCGGCGCGGATCATGTCGTCGGTGAACATGCCGATGGGTAGGCGTTCGCTGCCATAGCGATAGTCGTTCTCGGATCCGGCGGTGCGGCCCACAACCCCGTATAGGTTGGGGCCTGTGATGCCGCCTTTGACCAGAACCTCGCCATCCTTGATGATCGCGTGGCATGCCGAGCAGCGGTTGTAGAGTTTTTCGCCTTTGGCGGGGTCTCCGGCCGCGGTGGCTTGGGTCGAAATAGAAATCGTTAACAGAACGGCGGCCAAGTGGGTCTTTGACATGGGGGGTCTCCTGATCGGCGTTCGCGCGAAACCGGGCATCAGGTATTCGCGCAATAAGTGCAACAGGAAACAGGCCCGTTCGCGGTGCTAAAAATCGTCTATTTCAGGCATATGATTTGTTGCTGAACAAACCCGGTTTCGTATGTCGGATTTTTCAGGTTTTCGCACCAATGCGACCCGCTTGTGCTGTCGGCCCAGGTTCGCTGGTCCCGGTCAGATTGGGGTCACAGGGCGCGAATCAAGCGGGGCTGATTCGACGCTTCGTTGAAACATGAGGACGAGAAACATCAAAAAGACTGCCCCGCGCGATGATAAATTACGCAGATGCGGCGTATTGCGCATTCAACACCGCTGGACGAATACTATTCTGCTCGGTAGAGAATTCCGCTAAGACCCGGCATCCGTGCCGGGTTCCAGCTATTGGCCCGTTCGCACGGGCGCTAGACAATCGGAGAAAACCTCGTGTCCCACGTAGAAGACCACGAAGGCACCCGCAGAGATTTCCTGTACTACGTCGCGGGCGGCGCAGGGGTCGTTGCGACCGGTGCTGCGGTATGGCCTATGATCAATCAGATGAACCCGTCGGCGGATGTGCAGGCTCTGTCCTCGATCCGTACGGATGTAAGCGGGGTTGAGCCGGGTACACAGCTGACGGTCAAGTGGCTGGGTAAACCGGTCTTCATCCGTCACCGCACAGGCGCTGAAATCGCCGAAGCGCAGCAGCAGGACGAAGAAGCGGTAGGTAACCTGCCTGACCCGCTGGCCCGGAACTTCAACATCAACGCAGATGCACCCGCGACCGACGCCAACCGCGTCATGCCATCGCCCGAAGGCGAGGCAGAGGGCGCGTGGATCGTTCAGATGGGCGTTTGTACCCACCTGGGCTGCGTGCCTCTGGGTGATGCAGGCGACTTTGGCGGCTGGTTCTGCCCCTGCCACGGCTCGCACTACGATCTGGCAGGCCGGATCCGTAAAGGCCCCGCGCCTGAGAACCTGCCGATCCCACCGGTCGAGTGGGTCGACGCTTCAACCATTAAACTCGGCTAAGGGAGACCCAACTTATGTCCGGCATTCCCCACGATCACTACGAGCCGAAGTCAAACGGCGAAAAGTGGCTGCACAGCCGCCTTCCCATTGTCGGCCTGATGTACGACACCCTGATGATCCCCACGCCCAAGAACCTGAACTGGATGTGGATCTGGGGCATCGTTCTGGCCTTCTGCCTGGTGCTGCAAATCGTCACCGGCATCATGCTGGTTATGCACTACACGCCGCATGTCGATCTGGCCTTTGCCAGCGTCGAACACATCATGCGTAATGTGAATGGCGGTTACTTCATCCGCTACCTGCACATGAACGGCGCATCGCTGTTCTTTGTCGCGGTCTACATTCACATGTTCCGTGGTCTCTACTACGGCTCATACAAAGCCCCGCGTGAGATCACGTGGATCATCGGTATGCTGATCTACCTGATGATGATGGGCACCGCCTTCATGGGCTATGTTCTGCCTTGGGGTCAGATGTCCTTCTGGGGTGCGACCGTGATCACCGGCCTGTTTGGCGCGATCCCGTTTGTGGGTGATGCGCTGCAGACATGGCTGCTGGGCGGACCCGCAGTGGATAACGCCACGCTGAACCGCTTCTTCTCACTGCACTATCTGCTGCCGTTCATCATTGCGGCGCTGGTTATCGTGCATATCTGGGCCTTCCACACCACCGGCAACAACAACCCCACGGGTGTTGAAGTGCGTCGCGGCTCAAAGGCCGAGGCTGAGAAAGACACGCTGCCCTTCTGGCCGTATTTCGTGATCAAGGATCTGTTCGCTCTGGCGGTCATCCTTGTCGTGTTCTGGGCCATCGTGGGCTTCATGCCGAACTATCTGGGCCACCCCGATAACTATATCGAGGCTAACCCGCTTGTGACGCCTGCACATATCGTGCCCGAATGGTACTTCCTGCCGTTCTACGCGATCCTGCGTGCCTTCACCGGTGAGGTCTGGGTTGTTCAGTTCGCCAGCTTCATCACCGGCGGCATCATTGATGCGAAATTCTTCGGTGTTCTGGCGATGTTCGGTGCGATCCTGGCCATGGCTCTGGCGCCCTGGCTGGACACCTCGACTGTGCGTTCAGGTCGGTATCGTCCGATGTTCAAATGGTGGTTCTACCTGCTGATTATCGACTTCTTTGCTCTGATGTGGCTGGGTGCGATGCCCGCGGAAGAACCCTATGCGACCTTCTCGCTGATCGCCTCTGCGTACTGGTTTGCGTATTTCCTCGTAATCCTGCCGCTGCTTGGCGTGATCGAGAAACCTCTGGCCCCGCCTGAGACCATCGAAGAAGACTTCAACGCGCATTATGGCAAGGCTGACGCCGACGCCACGCCGGCCGAGTAAGAAGAGGGACCGGAAACATGTTCAAGAAACTTGCAATCGGCGCTGCGTTTGCCCTGGCCCTTACCCCTGCCGCTTCCTTTGCGGCAGGCGACTACGACACTCATATCGAGGATTTCGACTTCTCGTTTGAGGGTCCGTTTGGAACCTGGGATCAGAACCAGCTGCAACGCGGTCTTCAGGTCTATACCGAAGTCTGCGCGGCCTGCCACGGCCTGCAATACGTTCCTTTGCGCGATCTGGAAGCGCTGGGTTACAGTGAAGAGCAGGTGATCACTTATGCGGCGGACAATTTCGAGGTTTTCGACCCCGAATTGGACGATTTCCGCCCGGCGATCCCGACTGACCACTTCCCGGCGAACAACGGTGTTGGCGCGCCGGACCTGAGCCTGATGGCCAAAGCGCGCGCGGGTTTCCACGGCCCCTACGGTCTTGGCATCAACCAGCTGGTCAAAGGCATGGGCGGCGCGGAATACATCGCCTCTCTGCTGGACGGCTACACTGGTGAAGAGAAGGAAGAAGCTGGCACGATCCTGTACGAAAACAAGGCCTTCCCCGGAGGCTGGATTTCGATGGGCCCACCGCTGTCCGAAGATCAGGTTGAATTCGCCGACGGCCACGCGGCCACCGTCGAAGCGATGTCCGAAGACGTTGCAGCCTTCCTGATGTGGGCCGCTGAGCCCAAGCTGACGGACCGCAAGAACGCTGGTTTTGTCGGCGTGATCTTCCTGACCGTCCTGTCGGTGCTGCTGTATCTGGTGAACAAGCGCCTGTGGGCACCGCATAAGGGCAAGCTGCGCGAGCAGTGAAGCTTTTGAGCTTTTGAAATTGGAGACCCCCGCGCCTTTCAGGTCGCGGGGTTTTTTTTGATGGGGCAAATGGGCCAGCCCCTCTTGGCCTGCGGCCAATTCCGGGGCTCCGCCCGTTCGCGGCTGAAATCGTCCACTGGACGATTTCTTTTACGCCGCTCACCCCAACGGGGTATTTTTAGCCAGATGAAGAGCGGATCAGGCTTGCAGTTGGGTTGTCGTTTGCCCGGTGATTTTGGCGGTGACGATCTGGCCTTCGGGATGGGGGGTGTCGAAACTGACCTCAGTGAATTGTTCGGTGCGGCCCATATGCGGGTTTTCCATCAGGATGTGATGGGTTTGACCGATCTGAGCTGAGAGGTGTTTGGCGACCTGAGCCTCTCCGGCCGTGCGCAGGCGCGCGGCGCGGTCCTTAATGATCTTGCCGTTGACCTGCTGTGGGATTCGCGCCGCTGGCGTGCCTTCGCGTTTGGAGTAGGGGAAGACGTGCAGCCAGGTCAGGTTGCAGTCCGTGACCAGCTTGAGGGAGTTTTCGAAATGCGCTTCGGTTTCCGTAGGGAAGCCAGCGATGATGTCAGCACCAAAGGTCATGCCGGGGCGCAAGCTGAGGGCCTCTTCGGTGAAACGGATCGCGTCATCGCGCAGGTGGCGGCGTTTCATCCGCTTCAGGATCAGGTTGTCGCCATGCTGCAGCGACAGGTGCAGATGCGGCATCAAGCGAGGCTCGGTCGCGATGGCCTGCATCAGGTTTTCGTCCACCTCGATCGAATCGATTGAGCTGATGCGCAGACGCGGCAGATCGGGCACGAGCTTCAGAATGCGCATGACGAGATCGCCCAGTTTGGGCTGAGCGGGCAGATCCGCGCCCCATGAGGTCAGGTCAACACCGGTCAGGACGACCTCGTTATAGCCTTTGTCGACCAGCCGTTTGATCTGATCCACGACCACTCCAGCCGGCACACTGCGAGAGTTCCCGCGGCCATAGGGGATGATGCAGAAGGTACAACGGTGATCACAGCCATTCTGGACCTGCACATAGGCGCGCGAGCGGGTTCCGAACCCGTCAATAAGATGCCCTGCCGTTTCGGTGACCGACATGATGTCATCGACCTGAACGGTTTCGGTCTCGCCGATGAAATCAGCCGCCATGCCTTTCCAAGTGTCAGGCTGCATTTTCTCGGTATTGCCGATCACGGCATCAACCTCGTCCATGGCCGAGAAGGTCTGCGGTTCCGTCTGCGCAGCGCATCCGGTCACGATCAGGCGCGCATTGGGGTTTTCGCGGCGCAGCTTGCGAATCTCTTGCCGCGCCTTGCGAACCGCCTCGGCTGTCACGGCGCAGGTGTTCACGATCACCGCATCTTGCAGACCCGCTTGCTGAGATAGCTCTTTCATCGCCTCAGTCTCATAGGCGTTCAGGCGACAGCCCAGAGTGGTGAATTTCGGGGCGCTCATCCCAGTGACCTCAGAAATTCAGGGGTGAGAGTGCCCGAGAAAACATAGCAGGTCGGCCCGGTCATCCAGACGCCATCATCGCGCCAATCGATCCAGATAGTGCCGCCGTCCAGCTCGATCTGCACCTTGCGTCCCGTCAGACCGCGCCGGGCCGCAGCAACGGCCGTTGCGCAGGACGAAGACCCTGAGGCCAGCGTGATGCCCACGCCACGCTCCCAGACGCGCATACGGATGTGGTCCGGTCCGATCACCTGCGCCACCTGCACATTAGTGCGTTCGGGGTAAAGGGGGTGGTGTTCGTATCGCGCGCCGAACTCGGCCAGGGGAATCGCTTCGGCGTCGTCCACAAAAAACGTGCAATGGGGGTTGCCCATGCCGGTCGCCGAGGGTGTGCCCTCAATCGGGAGTTCCAGCGTTTCCATCTCTTCGCCCAGCGGTATGTCCTGCCAGTCCAGTTGAGGCTGTCCCATATTGACCGAGGTCAGGCCGTTGCCTGCATCCTGCGCGTATAAAGTGCCGCGTTCGGTCGTCAGGGTCAGGTCTGTTTTGCCGCTTTCTTCCATCAGGAAACGGGCGATACAACGCGTTGCGTTCCCGCAAGCGGCTGAGGTCGAACCGTCTGCGTTGTAGAACACGAGATGCGCGTCGGCCGCTCCGTTTTCGATTACGGCCAGTTGGTCGAATCCCACACCAAACTGGCGGTGTCCGATTCCCTTTGCCAACGCAGCGCTGATCGGCGTCGCCTGCGCGCGCGCGTCGACAATAACGAAGTCATTGCCCAGCCCGTGCATCTTCATGAAGGGCAAACCGGTATCGAGTCTCTGTTGCATGGCGGGCATATAACGTTGGTCCTGCGATGAATCCACCCTGTGGCGTCGATTCCTGAAAAAAGGGCTTGACCCCCCTGCACCACCTGCCTAATTAGGCCGCCTATCGGGTCGCCGGAAACACTGATTACTCTGGCGAAACGAGGTGCAAAATAAGGTCTTGAACCCGGTCGGGAAAATGCCTTAAAGAGCGCCACGGATCGTAAAGATCCAGACAAAAGAGTGGGCCGTTAGCTCAGTTGGTAGAGCAACTGACTTTTAATCAGTGGGTCGCAGGTTCGAATCCTGCACGGCTCACCACTTTTTTTCTTTTTAAAACAGTAGGTTCAGACTGGCGTTGTCCAGATGTGTTTGAGCCAATTCGTGCTGCGTTGCCGTGCTAGGGGACATATGGGGGACAAAGCTCCAAATTCTTGCCTTGAATCGAATGAGAACAAGGGTAGAACATTAGGTTATGAACAAATGGCCCAGAACAATTCCGTTGGACCTCAAATGCAAATTGGAGAGTATCCGCGAGTATCGCAGCGCCCCATCACTACAGGATGATTGGGGTGTGATCTTTGAGTGGCTAAACCAGCACGGGATCCAGCCACCAAAGCATCCGCTGCCTAGAGAGCCAGAGATCAAACACCAGATGGGTCGAAACTGAAGCTGTCTAAGCCTCAGGTGTCATTTCATCTATCAATACTTTGATCAGTTCCAGCACGAGCACATTGGCATTCTCGCGCTTAACGAATGTATAGCCAACCTCACCCAAGATAGCAAAAGCACTACCCTCCGAATAAGTAAGCTCCGCTGGTGCGAGCAACCTTATCCAGATACCCCCATAACAAGTGCCGTCCGAACCACGCCCACTGTGGACCAGGATGTCAAAGTCCATCTGCTTTCCAACTTCAGAACTGTCATCTTCAACATAGATGGAGTAGCCAAGCTCTCTCAGCTTGTCTTGCGCATAGGTTTTTGCCTCACCGATATTGGTCCAGCAGCCACCGACAGCTTCGTCTTGGACAACGACCTCAACGCCTCGCATATTTTCGGGCGCCACTACGTTCTCCAAAACCCAAGCCTGGGCAGTCGTTGGTAAAACAGGTGCAGCTACAGCAGCGACAAATGCAATTGGTGCAAAACGTTTCATCGATATCTCCTTTCCACAGCACTCGAAAAGTAGATGGGAACAAACTTTCAACCCGGCATGTGATTTGCAGACGAATTTGGGCCAAATGGTCGAAATGATGGCAGAAACCAAAAAGTCCCGCGCTACCGAGGGATGGAAAGGTGAGCGCGGGGAACAGTTTGGGGTAGACGAGTTACGTGCCTGGGGGAGAACTGGATGAATTTATGCTCGATCAAAAAACGAAGCGATTTCAAACTGACCGGTATGGGTTCTCCGCGACAGGCAACTCTGTCAATCTTGCCCGTACCGATTGGCTTGCTTGGCCTCGGAGACGCCAACGGTAAGAGGCCCGTTTCTTTTCAATAGAAATCCAAACAAAAGCCTTTTTGAACCATCCACCTGTCCGCTCCAAACTCTACGAATAGAGCGTCCAAAAGATAAATTCGGAATACATTTTCCAAGTTCCGCTCAGGCATGCGAAGGATAGCGTGTTTTAAACGGAGTTTTGCATTGAAGCGTATTGTATTGGCTAGCTTTCTAGCGGTTTCTCTTTTGCCTTCCATTGCGCAGTCTCAAAACGCTGACACACGCGCGCCTACTCAAACCTTTTGGGATCGAGCCAAAGCCCTCAGTGAACCGAACAGACTAAACGCAGCCTGTTGTAAGGTTTGCCGGAAAGGAAAGGCGTGTGGGAATAGCTGCATAAATCGGAGCTATACCTGCCGCAAAGGACCAGGTTGCGCCTGCAATGGATAAAAACTGCTTTCAGTGAAACAACCGGCTCGTTTCAGGATCGGCGGCATATCTGAGGCTCAGCCAAGGGGTATAGTTCAGTTGGTAGAGCAACTAACTTTTAGTCAGTGAATCGCAGGTTCGAATCTTGCACATCTCACCACTTTTTTATATTATAATCAATATCCTAGTAGGCCAAACACATTTCGGAGCTTTGCCAGAGTAGCCGTTCTTGTTGTTTTGGGGGCATGCGGGGGACATTTTTGCTGGATTTGCAGAAAACCCAGTTCTCATCGAATCCAGTAGCTTTAGGCCCGAACAATCTCCATTAGCGGCTCGAAAGAGTACAACGCAGCTCTACGCCCGCTTGCCGGTACAAGTTCCCTCAACAAACCTTGGTCAGAGAGGGTCTTCGTAAACTTGGCTGCTGTTTGCTTTGGTATTCCACTCTGCCTAGTGAACCGATTGTTGCGAAAAATCGGTTGGCTGAAGATGAAATCTTGAGCAACGGTAGTCCACTGAGATGCAAGTGCTTCTCGGAAAACCTCTTTCATATCTTCGTAGAGCAGATTTATTTCATTGGCGGTGCCGAGATTCCGGCTTGCTTGCTGCGCGATGGCTTCAAGAAAAAACTCACACCACCCTGTCCAGTCTCCAGACAGGGAGACCTGACGCATTCTTTCGATGTACTGTTCCTTCGCTTCTTCAAAGTAACTACTTACATAGAAATGTGGCTGGCTTATCAGGCCTTTCTCCCAAAGGCCCAACGTGATTAAAAGACGTCCTATTCTACCATTTCCGTCGTTGAACGGGTGCAGCGCCTCAAACTCAATATGAGTCAATGCCGATGTTATCAGTGGTAGGTATTGGTCGCCGTTCAATACCTCTATTAGCTTCTCCATGGACGGCCCCAATTGTTCTGGAGAAATCGGTATAAAGTTTACTTCACGCCTTCGGTCGTCTCCTATGTAGTTTTGCTCTGTCTTATATTTTCCGGGCGATTTTGCTGCTCC
This sequence comes from Ruegeria sp. AL11, assembly GCF_056540865.1. Classification (NCBI taxonomy): domain Bacteria; kingdom Pseudomonadati; phylum Pseudomonadota; class Alphaproteobacteria; order Rhodobacterales; family Roseobacteraceae; genus Ruegeria; species Ruegeria sp. AL11. The sequence continues at coordinate 178,394 of NZ_JBQFXO010000010.1, read as the reverse complement.
ACGTCCAAAACTCAGCAGCGTTCTATGCGCTTGCTTGATGAGAGCTTCCGATAGTGGATGTCCACTGGTCATTGCATTTTGAGCGGACTTAATAGCTACACCAAACAGTGCAACTTCAAACGCTTCTTGCCTTGTTTCACCTTTCGCTGGTTGTGTGGCATCTTCGTGGTCTGCTTCATATCGCAACACTTCGTCCAAAGTAGATATTGTTCCCTCCATGCGCGAAGAAACGAGGGCTTCTTGGCTCCTAAGCGGTGCCAGTAGTATTTCGCTGTTGTGCAGTGACTTTAGCATTTGGTCGTACCGAGCCAATGCATCTGTGGCCTGAGTTGCTGGTCCGATCAATTTTGCATAATCGAGGGATTGCGGAGGAAATTGCCCGTAGTGATATTCAACGGCATTTGAGAAGTCGTATTTTCCGATTGCGATTGCCATCGTTTCAACCTGTTTGTGTCTCTGTGAGCCGTGTTTTAGAGTCTCAAAGGCTGTTGCATCTATAGCGTGGGCCTCTACGGCGCTTGAGGGTGATTTTTTCTTCTTTTGGAGACACAACATCGTTTGTGTCCCTAATGCAAGCATCAAAGTGCGTTGTGACTCTAAATCTGACACTTTTTGTGCCTCAAAAGCTTAGGCCATAGCGGAAGCCCAAGGAGGCATCACAATATATGGTCTGGGTTCACGTGAACTTTTAAATTAGCTTAACCCCTAGCCACCACCAACGGCGGTTCCTTCGGAAACGACCGGATGTCGAACCACTTGAAACAGGTGCCATCCGGGTTGCGCTTGTCACCCATGTGCAAAAACGCCCCTGCTGTCCTATGCCGTATTAGCGCCGCTCTAAAGGCCCTCAAATCTATCAACCACCAGCTACGGATAGTTTGCCCATCTGGCCCCGCATGGCCGTAGAACATCCAGTCTCCATGGCCGTTCACAATCTTGGATAGCTCCGTTTCTGCACCTGTGGGCAGCTTTGCCCTGATGGTGAATTGATGCGGGTATCTGTCGGCGAACCCGTGGCGTCTCACCCTGGCTGCAATACGCATGTCTTTGGCATCCAGCATCAGCAGGTCTGTGGCTTGAAAGTGGTCTAACGGATCTGGTGCGGCTTGGAGGATGTGGGTGCCGATGATGCTCTTTATCTCTGGCAAGAACTGATCCGACCAATGCCGATTGACGCTGTAGAAACTCATATCCAATCTCACAAAAGAAAACGGGCGCAGAGAAAGCCGCGCCCAGTAAATTTGCTAGTTTACGCCGCTTCTTCTTTGACTTCCTTCAAAGCCTGTTTTGCCGCCTCGACTGTCTGCTCCAGTGGAGCCAAGCCACTGATGTAGGCCTTCATACCAATCTCGATTGCTCGAAGTTCTTGGTCGTCGAGCAGTTCCAGATTCTCGGCGATTTGCTGCTCGTTTCTCCACGATTTCCGGAACGCAACAGCCATGCCTTTTGGGTCGCCACATGCCAGCCAGTCGATGGAAATAGCCTCTTCTTTGCACCAGCGAAGAAACACGTCATCAATCAAGATGTCGCCATCCTCATCGTAGCGTAGCCCTGGGTCGGGTAGTTCGAACCAATTGCAGAATGCTTGGACTCGCTGCTCGCATGTAGCCAAGTCTTCATAGTCAGCTACGAAGAATTCAGGTTGAGCGCTATCGTTCGCGCAAACGCGTTGTTCAGTCATTGCTGTTTCCTCCGATTGTGATAATGTTCTAAAAAGTAACATAGGTAATGTTCTAAATTGGAACAAGAGCAAAAATACATTTCCGGCAAAATTCGAGCTGCGCGGGGATTACTAGACATTTCTCAAGCGACCCTTGCGGAAGTGGCTGGTGTATCATCCATGACGGTGAAGCGCGCAGAAGGTTCAGGATCTCCGTTCCCTGCGGAGAAAGCCATATTGGCAATCCAAAAAGCCCTAGAAGCCCAAGGTATCCAATTCGTTGACGAAGGTGATATGGCCAACGGGGTCGGGGTAGCGTTGCGTTTGAGATGAGTGATGGTTTCTGACCAAAACGATTAGAATGTAAGATGATGGACCGAAGGAACTGAGTTCAGTAAGTTAGAGAAGAATTCAAAACTGTTTTTTACATTTTTCTAACCGTTTTCATGGAAAACTACGCTGAGCTTTACCTGCAAACACTTTCGCGCCTGAGAGAAGCGGCGAATACTGGCACGTGCTGGGAAACGTCTCTGGATATCGCGCGTGAAATGGGTGCGGACGCACTAAATGCAGCGATGTTCAAAGGCAGGGCTTTGGAGCCAGTTTGGATACGTATCTCAACCCATGAAAAGGGTGGCTTAGCGCGCTATGTAGAGAACGACTTCATGAGCGTTGATCCGGTGCTAGTGGCGCGTGCACAAAACAAGCTTAAGGACATTGATCATGTTTCACTCAAGGAGAACATCGCCAGTGGTCGGCTTTCAACCAAAGAACTGGCTTGTCACGAACACTTGCTTCGATACGGACAGTCCGACTTTGTTACTTTTCGTATTCGTAAAGCAGAAGGCCAAGATGAGATGCTGGTTGTCTTCGCTTGCAATGAAGAAAAAGCGACTTGGATGGTTGCGCGTTCAGAAGAAATATCTGTTATTGCAAATCTTTTCGCGCTGTTCGTAGCGCCGCCAACTCCAAAGGAGCCGACTGGAAAGGTTCCGCTACTGTACGAGTTCATCACAAAGCGAGAGCGCCAAATTTTACAGCATGTCGCGCAAGGACACCAGAATGCTGAAATCGCTTATCGCTTAGGAATTACCGATGTTACGGTCAGAATGCATTCAGCTTCGGCACGAAGAAAAATGAACGCCACAACTCGTGCCCAAGCAGTGGCTCTAGCCTTGGCACGGGGCTTAATCACACTTTAACCATACTACCTATCGCTATCGATATATTGTCGAACTCAGTTTGCTAGGGAACTGTTGTGCATGTAATTCCACAAAATTGAATCACAACGTTAGGAATGAAGATGAAGACTCCTGCACTAGTTTCCCTTTTCCTTATTTCGTTACTCGCCACACAAGTCGACGCACGCTCGTCAATTTCAAGGTGTGGGTTTGTTTTTGTTACAGAAGACGACGGCACTCACGCTGTCTATCAGAATGGCGAGCTTCGCGAGACGTTTAGCTCCGGAACATCGCTCAGTGACATAGTAGAAAAGTACTGCGAATAGCCCGGAATGGTGCTCTCCAATTAGCAATACAGCCTAGACATCGTTTTTCTTTGACTGGCACCAATCATTTTTCACAAAACGGAGCAATAATAATGGTCCGCATCTTTTCGCTTTCTTTCTTGGTAATGTTTTTTCAATTGGCCATGGCCTCGGCACAAGCAGATACTGCAAAAAGGTACAAGTATTCGGAACCACGGCAATGCTCGTCTGATTGCGACAGGATGCAAAGAAATGCCGTAGTCGATGCAAAAGCTTGGTGTGGAAATCGCGGCACTAAGAAGGGCGGTTCAAAGAGCGACTACACGTGCCAACAAAATGGACAATTCTGCGATATTTCAGGGGAAGTTGTGTGTGGAAACTCCCCTGCTCGACCCGAGTTCTCGCAGTACCATGATGGTTGTCGACAACAGGGCCAAGGCTGCACTTGTAGTAATACCGGTTGGTCCGGCCAATGCGGGACAGGAGGGCACAAACGAGGTTTGTATTGCAGGTGTGACTAACGGAGACTGAAACCACTCGATATGTAATCTGAGTCACAGACTATCCCAACAGAATCGGCCAATCTGACTTCATTGATTAACTAGCGTTGGTGTATTTGAGAACGCGAGTTTTTCTCCTCCCTGTTAGACTGGGCGCGCTTGTGGTTGGGCGCGCCCCATTTTCTTTTTAGGCCCACAAACATCCAAAACTAGAGCCAATGCATAGCTCGGATAAATGAAGCTAAAAGCCCAACCGACGATTTCGCCAGGCCTTTGTGTGAATTTATGGACGCCCTCAAGTCTCTGACGCCGCTACATTTTCGGGATGTTTTCGAGTTCTGACGAAACGATGAACGGCGCGATGGATTCTTCTACGTTTAGTTCGGTGTCCTAAATATTTCTTGACTCAATATGTCTCGCTATAGTGGACTGGAGCCCATTTTTTTGGGGGACTAGTGTATGCCTACAAGGCCGTTTTCAGTGTTTTTTCTTCCTTTCTCCGGCAATGATCCAGTTACGATTACACAAGGTGTTGGAGGTTCATTTTCTCACAATGGCAGACTTCAGTACTCACTAGATTTCGGATTGAGTATCGGTTCTGAAGTCTACCCAGTAGCCGATGGTACGGTTATCAGTGTTCATAATGGCGCCACCAATTTCGTTCCGCCGCCAGGAAGCAACGGTAGCACGATTGACGATAGCTTTGACCCTTTACCAGGTGCAGAGCTCAGCATGGGACCAGGTTTACTCGGCAACTACGTCACCGTTCGTCACCTATTGGAGGTCGGAGACTCTGAGCCGCAGGAAGTCTATGTGACCTATGCCCATTTATCACAAAACAGTATGGGCTCGTTGTCTGTCGGCGACAACGTATCTACCAGTGACATTTTGGGCGAAACAGGTTTCACAGGGGCGATGTACAGCAGTGATCCCGATGGAAATGCTGCACACCTTCACATACAATTTGGCTCAACTGTTCGCCCTCTTGGCGATGGTTTCATCGCTTCAGCAGTCGACAACGAAGAAAACTATTTGGGTACAACCTTTCTCAACGGTGAAGCGGGCGCTCTCTCACCAGTGGACACCTCAGCTCAAGGCTTCGTGTCAAATGCAGATTTAGCAGCGATGCTTCAAATCTCTGTCGGTATGCCAAATGACCAATTTGTAAGTCTAGCGTTGTCCGATTTCGACGACAATTTGGTTCGGGACGTTTCGTATTTGGCAACTCCGATAAATGAAAGGGATGATGGCGTCTCAAACTCCTTGTTCCCGGAAGACGGTGTTTCCAGCACAATTTCTTTTGCGGATGCGGCCTCCGACTTTGGAGTTTCCGATGGAACCGATGTTGCAGAATTGTACTTGGAGTCAGTTCTCGGCAGTGCGATTTCAAACGTGAGGTACACAGGAAGCGAGGATGCAGCATTTTTAGTAAGTGACTTTGAAATCCCCGGTGTCGGCATCGATTTGGAGGGAGGTATCCTGCTTTCATCCGGTGGATATCCTGGATCGTCCAACACAAGCACAGGCTTTACGGTTAACCACGGGACACCCGGCGATGATGACCTGAGTGGCGTTGCTGCCGCAGCGTTTCCTGGAGCCGGTTCTTCATTTGATGCCTCAGTTTTGGAATTCGATATCTTCGTGGATGATCCCGAAATCGATGGCATTCGCTTTGACATCATATTTGGGTCTGACGAGTACCCTGAGTTTTCCAATACATCTGTGATTGATGTTGCAGCGGTTTTTGTGAATGGGGAAAACAGGGCGTTGTTCAATGGCGATCCAAGCACTCCTTTAAGTGTAATAGATGAAAATCTTGAACTCAATTTTGTTGACAACACTTCGGGAACTTACGCCATCGAGTGGGATGGTTTTGGTGCGCTCTCAATACGGCCAGAGCTTAATTTGGGCCAAAACACAATTAAGATTGGCGTCTCAGATACTGGAGACAGCATTTTAGACTCCGCAATTTACGTAACTAATTTCGAGCTTCTTCGCGACGGCGCAGTTGGGGGCGATATCTTCCGAGTTGTAAATGGAGCGGTGGGGCAGAACGACCTAGAAGCATCGGAAGCTCTTGAAGAGTTCAATCTGGCGGAAGGACCGGGTTCAATATCTGGCACTTTGCTGGAACTAACAAATGACGTTGTAACTGGGTTCACTGACCAAATTGAATTGATAATTGAACAGGTTAACCTCCTTCAGGAATGGCTTACCGTTACGTTCGGATCCGCCATCCTCGATATCGACGAGGATGGCGATGGTGATGTTGATGGCACTATCACGCTTGAGGGTGACTTTACGGGTGCGGTTTTCAACGTTGAGGCTGAAGGTGAAAACACAAAAATCACCGTGGAGTTCCCCACTGAGTTCAGTGCCAACGACGATAGCTTCGTCACGAATGAGGACATGGTGTTAGAAGGAGATGTTTTGCTGAACGACACCGGTGTTGAAGGTGACGTGTTCACCACTTCTCTCCTCTCTGATGTCACGAACGGTACGCTGGTGTTAACCGAAAATGGTACTTTCGCCTATATTCCGAACGCCAACTTTAGCGGCGCCGACAGCTTCACCTACCTATTAACCGACGGTGAAAGGGTTGAAGAGGCAACTGTCGACATCACAGTGGAATCTGTAAACGACTTACCGATAGGCGTGGACGATACATATGCGACGGCCTACCAAACGGTGCTGTCTGTCGGAGCAATGGGTGTGCTCCACAACGATAGTGACGTCGAAGGGGATACTCTAAGCGCAATACTCGAAAGTGGGCCAGCGAATGGTGGTTTGACGCTCAATACAGACGGCTCCTTTACTTACACGCCCGATGCGGGGTTCTCGGGCACCGACAGCTTTACCTATTTCGCCAATGATGGAACTTCGAACGCGGAAACGCCAACGACTGTGTCCATCACGGTTGAAGAGCCACCTACAATAAACTCGCGCATCGAATTCATAGAGGCCAAGGGCCGGGACAAAGCAGTATCAATTATAGACGGTGCAGTGGTCGGGGTTGAACGGTTGCGTCGCCTAGAAAAAGAAGTGGAAATTGACGCTGCCAACCTCAAAATAACAGCAGATGACGGCCACCGCTGGAGTCCTGACTTCGTCACAACTGCGGGCAATGGAATAGGCGTTCGTTCCATCTTTGGAGACCATCTTTTCGGGAAGGATCGAAAGACACTGGATGATCGAGAAACCCTCTCGTTTCACCTCGAAGACGGGAACTCACTGGGTGACGCACTCGAATTGGAGTTCGAGTTCATAGAGGTGCTTGGTACCGGTCAAGTGTCTCTGACCTTCTTTGACGACGGCGTGGAAATTGATGCTGCTCTTCTGGATGTCGAAGGCGGGTCAGTCAACTACGACCTAGAGGGCAATATGACCTTTGATAGGGTAGAAATTGGAGTTGAAGGAGAGCTTGATTTGACGATAGGAGCGGTCGAATTCCTACGGCTTGACATCGACGAATTAAACTTTGTTTGACGGCCATTCATTTTGAGCAACTAGCCTCGCTCGAAATGATGTGATTGCAGGATAAATTCCTCAAAATGCGATTGCATTGTGCTCCACACTGGTCTGGCGCTGCGCCTTCGAAGGTGTTTCGGTTTTTGGTGAGCCAAAATCGGGAGGATGAGTCATATTTTTGGTTCCAATTGTAGCGCTCTTTCGCGGTCAGTCATGAGTGTACCCAATATAGGAACAGGCGTTGATATCATTGCGCAATCCGGGGCCAACTAAGCCAGCGGACTTTACACGTGGCGTGGCGGAGCCCATGTAATGGTTATGACTGTAGCGGACCTTACTATATTCCAACTCTACTGCGTGATTGCCGCGTCCGCTTCGGTATTTGGGGCGTTTTGCTGGGCGCTATTGACGGTGGCGAATGACACAGACAGGCAGCTTTCTTGGTTGGGCTGGGGCGCTCTAAGCATTGCCGCTTTAACAATAGCGGTAGGCCCCGCATTGTACGGGGCTTGGATACTGTACACGGCCCTCTACTGACGCCTCATCATTGACTGCGCGGGCCACAGATATTCAACCAATGATCCATTAGTTTGCGTCGGGCTTTGTAGTGATTACGTTGAGCATCAGCGCGCGGGTAAGAATGCCCTTTAGGGGACTAGTCACTGATTGCGCCGTATTCTTGATCTGAACCGGCAGAATCCCACCAGTCAGCATTTCAGCTACAACCGGGGCTACACGCGCCTCTCTGCCCGCTGTAGCCTTTCTGAGCAGGGCACTGCCCCCATGACGCGCAGCCAGCACAGCGCCAGCGCCGATACCAGCACCCTGCAGGTCTCCTGTCACCGCAAAGCCTGTGCCGCCACCTGCGCCGCTCAATAAGCCGTGCTCGATGAGCTGGCGCGCCGTGGTGGAATTTCCTGTAAGCGCCCGGTGCGTGCCTGCAAAGATGCGTTCGTTAGCAATCTGCTTTTGAACCGTTGCTGCCCCCTCTGACCCCAGAGCGGCCTGCATGGCGTCCCGCTGACGGCGCGGCCCAAACAGCGTATCAACAACACCCGGCGTTTCCCTGCGGTTTTGAATCTGGTCAATCTTGCCAGACGCATAGCCCTGCGCAACTTCGTTGGGGTGAGCCATCGCCACCTTTTCAGCGCGGCGCGCATAGTCTGCCGAGACGCGGGGCTTTGCGCCCTCTGCGCCGGTGTTTACCGCATTCACACGGGTGTGTGCGCTTGCCGCCAGTTCGCGGGCGCCGCCATATTCGGGCATCAGGTCATCGATGCGTTGACGAACCTGCCTGGACAGCATTCCAGCGATTGCCTGCTCATTGTTCGGACCCTGACCCAGAGCAGGGCGTGCCATGTCATCCAGTGCTTTTTTAGTCTCATCCAGAATAGCCAGTACTGACGGCTCACCCTTTACACCCTCTGCCGCCAAGCGGTCTCTGGCTAGGCGTTCGCCTCGCTTCAGAGCCTTGCGCCCCATATCCGTCTGAAACAGGTCATCAAAGGCACTCATGTCGATGTCATGGCCTAGCGAACGGGCCTCTTCATAGGCTGCGTTGATACCGGGGCGGGTTTGCTTGTGAATGCCGGACACCAAATCATCAACTGATTGCGGTACATCCATGCGGGAGGCTGTCAAAAGGCTATCAGTCAAACGGTCGCTCTGACCCGCCATACGGGCGTGTGAGGCTGTTTCAAGCATTTCGCGGGCCTCTGGGCTGGAATTGGCAGCAGCGCGCCCTAGAGCGCGCCCACGTTCGCCAAGAGCGTCAATAACCATGCCGTCAGGGCCTAGGTCGTCCAGCTTGGCCGCTACTTCTGGCGTTAGTGCCTGCTTCACCCGTGCTGCCGCCTGGGACGCTGGCGCTCCAAACCTGCGGGCTAGATAACCGTGCACTGCGGGAACGTTCGAAAGAATGCCGGAGGCTACACCACCTGTGACTGCGCCGATCCCAGCACTAGCCGCTGCGCCCTTTCCGCGCTCATCAAGGCCGCCATCGGTATGACCAAAGCCCGCCAAACCACCGTATAGCCCGCCGTCAGCCATAGATCCTGCAACCAATTTACCCGGAGTAGATGCTCTAGCGGCCAAGCTCAGCCCAGCTTTGCCGATCCCTGCTACGCCGGTTGCAAGCCCTGCCACATCGCCAATAGTCGAAGCGGTTGGGTTTTTAACTCTTGCTGACTTTGAACGCGCTTGCTCCTCGGCAAGGTTTTCGCTGAAGCTCTCCGGTTCATGTCCGAACAACCCATGCGGCAACCCATAGACCGCTGGACCGGCGGTTTTGACCAGTGCCTGTGCTTCATCGCCAAACCCGAACAAGGCCGTATCTGCTGCTGCGCGCGCGCCAGCCCCGATGGCCTCGAAGTCCCGAATATTGGCACGGGGAACAATCCCGCTTTGGCGTAAGCCTGTCATTGCCCGTTCAAACAATGACTGCTCGTAGGGGGCGACGGTTGAGCCATCGCCTAGAGGTTCTGCGCTGGCCTTGTCGGCATATTTTTCCCAAGGCCTACCTTCCGGTTTGCTCGGAACTTTTTTGTACTTTTCCCAGGGACCAGCCATCAGTTTACTCGCTCCCAGCTTTCCGGGTTTTGCGGATCACCACCGAGGAAACGGTAGCCGTCTTCGATTGTTCCGACTTTCGGCCCGCCGGCGCTCGATTGTGTTGCGCCTGCAGTTGCCTCTACGGAGCCATCCTCCAGCATTTGCCAACTTCCCTCACCGTAGGCGAGATCCAGAGCAAGCTGGCGATAGGCCTTGGCGGCGCGTGTGTATTCTTCAGCGCTGGTGGAGCTGTTCAAAGCCGTCACCGCATTCCCGATTGCGACACGCTCGCCGTCCGTCAACTGACCAACTGCGCCCCCCGTTGGGCTGTTGTCCCGCATGTTTTGAATCTCGGCAAGCGCTGCTGAGTCAGTGATTTGGTTGGTTCGGTTGCCAAAGTCTACCGCGTCGGAACCTGTAAGAAGCTGACCGATTCCTGTACGCCGGAAGTCACCAACAGCCCCGGTTACAGGCAGAAAGTCACCATCCTCGATTTCATCCAAGTTGAGAGCAATGGAATTGAGGGTTGTGCCTAGTTTCAACTTAACACTGCTGTACTTGTTGGTCTCTTTGTCCTCTAGGTTCTGCGCCTCAACTGCGGCGGGTCCGCCTGGGATAGGCTCCGCACGTCCGGCCTGTCGGTCATATCGCCAGCCTTGAGGCAGGCCTGCATCCTTACCGTAAAGGTATGGGTCAGGTTCGCTCCCGCCAGTTGTGACGTTTACATGAGTTCCTCCACCGCCCACTTGGGTGATTTTACCTGTGTTTGCACCACTCAGCCCGCGTTGCCATGCCTTGCTTGCATCCAGGCCCAAGGCGGTGACATCTTCCGGGGTAAGCTGCTCCCAGCCTTCAGGGGCTTTTGGTGGGGCCGCGACGTTCGGCAACACCCGCGTGCCATCCTCGAAGTAGTTGAAGCCGTCAGCGCCTTTGATGATGCGCCGTTGCTTTGGCTCCTGCGGCATCATTGTCTTCATGATGAACGGTGCAGCAATAGAGGCGGGCATTGCGGCGAGTATTTGACGCATGCCCGGATCCATGCGTTCCAACGCTGGACCAATAGCCTCCTGCATTCGCTTTTGCCTGTCCTGCTCTTGCATTCGTTCGTAAACCGGCGACAGGTTTGGCGTCCGGCCAGCGTCAAGCTGTGAAAGCCCGAGGCCGATCCCCTGCATGATATTGGCAGTGCGGGGCGACATGTTGCCGAACAGCCCGCGTTTCTGCCCTTCTTTTGCTTCTCTGAACAACATATCGAATTCCCTTTAGTGCGGTCCGAACACGGAAAGATGGGCCTCTAGCTGCCAATATAGTTGAGCGTAGACCCGTTGAGCGGCCACGCGCATCTGCGGGTCAAAATCAGGTTCTAGAAATGGCTCCAGCCAAGGCGACAACTCCACCAGGTCAGGGGGAAAACGCTGCATCGCCATAGCCACCAAGTGGCCAGCAGCGGCTTGCGTTCTTTGGCTGTCAGACAGTCCATGCTGAAACTCAACTTTGTTTTGCATCGCCAGCCTCCTGCGCTTTGTAGGCTGTTAGTGCAGCGTGAAGAATGCCCCAGCGCTGAACCTGGGCGTCCGCAATGCGTTTGCGCCCCTCCGCTGTTTTCGGGCCAGTAGAAGCGCCGCCATGCAAGCGACAGCGGCCAGTGCCGTTGACTGGCAGTTCCTGACACGGGCCGTCAGGCGTGCGGGCACCACAGCGCTTAACCGTAAGAGTTTTCATGCCTTCCATGCCGCTATCTCTCTGCCAATCTCAATGCTTCGATGGTATCATATTACCCCAAAAAAAGCAAGAACAAGATAGGAACATCCTCGTGCCAAATAGCTATCAGTTACGCCGCACTCGTTTCCGAGTTTGGGCAATCTCCGCCAGATATGGCCAATGAGTTGGGCGCAGAAATCAAAAGAAGGTTCACGCAGCGATCAGATGCGCTCTTCCAAAAGCGGACTTAACTTCAGATTGGCTCGTAGATTCTAATTTCGTGATCTTCGATTCTAAACACTTACTCCGAGAGCCTTGAATGCACGAGTTAGGTTTCGGTTTGCTTTATCTTTTTTGGCGTCCTTTGTAAGACCCTTCAGCCATCCATCGTTGATAGATTTTTCCTTTATGGCACTCTTAATTTCAGCGTCTGCTTTCTTAACGATTTTCGCATGGGCCTCGTGAATTCTCTTCGCTTTAGGTCCAACAGAACCGTACTCTTTCAAAAAGACAAATGCTGTCGCTTCATGTGATGCAGTTTCTGGGGACTTCACGCGTGTTTTGAGTATGAACTCATAAATGCGTACTGACGCCTTGTGTGCCTTAACCAGACCTTGATACACCTTTTCCTGTTTCTTTGATTCCCGACTGTGGATCTTGCAGAGGAACCACCGATCCTGAAGATTTTTACCGTACGCCTTGAGTTCGCTGACGTATTTGGTGCGCGCGCTGAGCGCCTCTTTGCTATCGATACCGTGCTTACTCACCATTTTGGCCCAATTTTCCCAAAGCTTGTCTTTCTTAGTGGGTATTTCTGCGTATGTGGCGGCAGCAGCGGCCTCGGTCGCCTTGACCCGCTTATCAAGCGACTTCTTAAGCTTTTCGGCTTCCTTGCTCGAAATACCGACTAGCTTCTTGAATTGTTCGATGTCGTCTGGACTTATCCCTGCCGCTTTTGTCACCGTGTTGACATTGTCGTACAGCGATTTGGCTTTGCCGTAGTAGTCGTGGCTTTTTTCTAATATTTCAATCGCTTCAATCGCGCTGGGCATAACAACCTCCAGATTTGGAATCTCTAACGTGAAACTTTGGGGGTCATGCACAATTTAGCACACAAATGTTGGGGCCTGTGTAACCCGCATCACTGACCATCCCCGTGGAATAGGCCAAAGTTGGTGCAGTTAACGAGTAAGCGTTGGTGTATTTGAGAACGCTGATTTTTTGTAATTCGTTTGGTGGGGCGCGCTTTTAGTTGGGCGCGCCCTTTTTTGGCGTTCTACTCTAGACCGTTAATGATGATGGTGCCCGTGACCGTTGCTGTAATGATGGTGATGCCCTTGACCGCCGTCGTGGTGGTGATGTGGAGCAGCCTGATGAGACGGAGGGGAGTAGTATGGCCCGAATTGACACTCAGGGTCTTGAGGAGCGTGGTAGCAATACGGACCTGGAGCCGGATGGTAGGGGTGATAATAGCGGTTCCAGTATGCGTACCAAGGGTAGGCTTGGTAGTGGTTTTCCCAATACGCCTGACTGAATTCTACAATCGCTATACCAAGTGCTGCAGCAAGCACCGGGTTCATGACTTTTTTCGAGCCATCACTATCAGTGAGAATGTAGTTTGACGATATCCAGCCGCGAGCGCCATTCCACCCGGTATCGCACCAGCTATAGCCTGTCTGGCAACCGTATATTTCGATTGTCGCGTCTTGCGGCAACGTGGCGACGACTGGATAGTTCGTGCTTGGACCGGCTCGCATGTGAACAGAAGTGGTCGTAAAACCTTGTGTTTGGGCTAGGGCTGAATTTGCTATCAAAGGTACAAAAAATGCCACTGACAAGCAAAGAAATAAGTATCGCATAGGTTTTCCCAACTGCAAAATGAACTTGGGAAACTACATCGTCCAATCTGATTTCAGTCAAGTTAAACCCAAAACTACAGACAGAATTTGCACTACCAGTCGATGCTAGGCTTCTTATCCCGGCTCCGGTTCTGGCATGTCCAAGACTCCTGCTATTCGGCAAGCCCTGGCTTTCACAAAAACCTGCTTGGCTTAGTCGGTATAGAACTGTTCTATGTTCACGCCCTTTGGCACTGACAAGACGCCGATGCCCGCGCGGATCGAACGCATCAAAGGTTAGCGGTGCGAACAGGCTGTACGACATACGCGGCCTTGACGACTATGCGGATAGCCTACCGTATGCAGATGGTGGGGTATCAATGACGGTCTTCGCCTTTGCAGCGGTATTGCGATTGGCTTCACGCAACCCGCATCATCAAAACCATAGCCAAACAGGCGCAGCCAATGCCTGCGAGCTCGCGAAGCCCAACATACTCGTCGAAGAAAGCCCACCCCGCGCCGCATAAAATTATCAATGATAGCATTGAATAAGCTACGGCGGCTTGTCCAAGCGTCACATGACGCATGGCGAAATACCAAAGAATGGCAGAGCAGGCATAGAGAAGGATGCCCACAAGCATGGGCGGAGAGGTAATCGCCCTAGCTCCATCCGCTGCAACCTTGATGAGTAGGTCTCCTGCAATGACCACTGCAGCGGTGAACATAGAAAACAAAATTCCATATAGTACGCTCATAGCAGCTCCAATAAATTATGCTGAAATTAATGCCACGCGAAATACATGCGTCGAAGCAACTATCGTCCGCTATGAGCAAGCTTCTGTCAAACGTGCCGGAGTCTGCCACCATTTGCGCATGTGATCCGCCTCACTGACGTATCCAACGAAATCGGGCAGTCTGACGATATTGATGAACTAGCGTTGGTGTATTTGAGAACGCGAGTTTTTCTCCTCCCTGTTGGACTGGGGCGCGCTTGTGGTTAGGCGCGCCTCTTTTTCTTGTTCGACGAGAAGAAGCCCGCAACCGAAATTCGGGTTGAGCTTCATCTGCCTTCCATCAAAGCCCGACATTGTCAGATGCGGGAGTAGTGAAGTTACCTCCCATGAAATGGCCTTTAAGGAATTCTAGAGCTTCCTCCAGTCCCTCATTTGCCGTCACCCCGAAGTAGCTGAGGGCCACTGAAAGAACCAAGGCAATGCAAGCCATCAATACAAAGAAACCGTGGATTTTGAACCAGTCAGAGTGAACACCAACTCTATTAATTTTGAGCAATTCCTTTTTTAGTGGGGACGCCTGAAATTCTTCCCTAAGAAGTGCTTCAGCTTGGTTGCTGAATATCTGGCCAAGTGTAGTACCGTCGCCGAGAAGTTCATCTATCTCAATGCGCAAGGCTCTAGCACGAGTGTAGTCGCGCTCCTGAAGATAGTAGTATTTCAAGGCAAACTTTTTTCCGCGCAGCGCAAGCAATAAAACCAAAATTGAAATCATGACAGATGGGAGCGCAAAGCCGGTGCTAACTACTACGCAAAGCAGAACAGTGTTGGCCGCAACTATCATACTGGCTGTCCGTTCGCGGCTACTTTCTTGCCAGAGCGCCGTTGCTCGCATCTCTCGATGAATATCAAGGAAAACAACTAACCTGTCGGCTTTATTTGTTGCCACGGTACTAGCGTCACTCGGTGCTATCGTCATCAATTTCTCCTAAAAAAGTTATCCCAATTGCTGGAGTTTTCACCGCCTGCAACTGATTGGCAACCTTCGAAAAAGTGTGTACGTGATTGATTTTCTTGATCTGATCGCCACTCGGGACGCCCAATTTGGCGTATTCCAACCCGTTTTTCAGGATTGAAACGCATTTTCTGCATTGCAACAAAAGCTCGGCGTATACATCATCTTTTTACCACTCATTAACCAACCATTTAGCAAGTTCACGTGGTAGGCTTCAAAAATGGGTGCAGTGATGAAAAGCCGAATGCTTGACAATCTCAAACAGGTCATTGCCGGGGACAAGAAGAGGTTCGGCAAGCTGGTCAAATACGATGGGCAAGGCGGTTTTTCGGAAGATGCGCTTCAAGGCCTAAAGGATCTGGAGGCGCGAACTCCACCACCTGACGCAGTTTTGGAACCGGCCTACGCGCCCGCCTATGTCAACCGTGACCGGCTATCATCAAAGAACGCCGCTGGTGGCGGTCTGGTTAAGGGGGATGACGGGGCCAAACGCCCGCATTATTGGGGGCATCGTGAACGGCTAAGAACTCGCTTCCTCAAGGGCGGTCACGAGCCAATGCCCGAGTACGAGTTGCTGGAACTACTCTTGTTCAATGCGATTCAACGGATTGACGTAAAACCACTGGCAAAGCGCCTCCTGGCTGAGTTCGGTGATTTGAACGGCGTCATTGCTGCGTCCAAGCATCGTATTCTTCAGGTCGAAGGTGCAACCGATTGGGTCTACTACCATCTCCGTGTGGTCGAGGCCTTCGGGCACAGGATGGCCCAGGCCCAAGTGATGAAAAGGGACGTCGTGTCATCATGGGAAGCATTGGTGACCTACTGCCGTACTGCCATGGCCCACCGAGAGGTTGAGCAATTCCGCGTCCTGTATCTGGATCGTAAGAACGTCTTGATTGCCGATGAAGAACAGGCACGAGGTACTGTTGACCATGTGCCAGTCTATCCGCGTGAGGTCGTCAAACGTGCATTGGAGCTAAACGCAAGCTCGTTGATCCTCGTTCACAACCATCCATCTGGAGACCCGACCCCCAGTAAAGCAGATATCGAAATGACTGAGCGCATACAGGACGCCTGTGACACATTGGGCATTTTGATACATGACCATGTTATTGTCGGGAAAAAGGAGGAATACTCTTTCAAAAGCAATGGGTTTCTTTAGAGATTTCCTCAAGTGGTTTTAAGGACAGAAGCTTTAGCTACTCATGAAATACTTGATATTCATTACTGCTGCCTTTCTGGTTGTCCCAGCTTTTGCGGATTCCCTACATGTCCGGGATGCTGATACAATCGTTGTAGACGGCACCCCGGTTAGGCTGAACGGCGTTGATGCACCCGAGCTGGGTACACGCTCAGGGCAGAACGCTAAACGCTGGATGGTCAACTATCTGCGCGGCAAGTCTATCTCCTGCCAATTGAATGGTGAGCACACCCATGACCGCTGGGTAGGGGTTTGCTATGCGGACGGGCAGGACATCGGAGCGGCTGTCATCGCTGCGGGGCATGCGTTAGACTGTCGGCGGTACTCAGGTGGCCGATACAGACACCTAGAGACGTCAGCAGCGAAATCGCGGCTCAAACGAGCCGGTTATTGTAGGTGATGAACTGGAGCGATTGTCGGCGTCGCAGACAAAATGGGCTTTCGCTGCGCTTGCGATTTATTGCATAACTCAAGGAATAGTGGCCGCAGAGCTGGCGTTCGCTGCGTAAGCAATACCGAGTACTACCAACGGCCGTTTTCGCACTATTGATGTTGCGATGCCCGCTTTGGGTTGCCAAGTTTTCAATTAACTCTTCGAAAGATTCATTTATCCAAGCGTGTTTGAGAGAAGATAATGCAGTATTTCAACTCGATGACTTCGGCCAAATTGCAAGCATATGTGTACGCCTTAGCTGATCCAAGAGCAAAGGGCTCACTAAAGGAGCGAGTCTTCTATGTTGGAAAAGGGAATGGAAATCGCTGTTTCAATCACGCGGCTATCGCGAGAGGACGGCAGGAACAGCCTTTAAATGAGCACGAGCATAAGCTCAGCACAATCCAAGCTATTCACAATTCTGGTCAAGAGGTTGAGGTGTTCATTGTCTCGCATGGCATGACCGACGATGAAGCCTTTGCTCTGGAATCGGCTTTCATCCCCTTGATCGGTGAAACCAATGCGGTCAGGGGCCACGGCGATCAACTCATGTGGTTGAAGAAGAACCAAATTGATCAGCTTTATGACAAACCTATCGAGCGAAGTGATGTTGAGTTGCTCCGAGGGAATGTTCTTTTTGTCAGTTTGAATCAGCAAGACACTGACGCTTTGGTCAAGGCAGGCGCTGAGGCTCAATTGGCGAGCGCGACTTTGGGAGATTGGAACCTCGGCGAACCTCGATCCAGTTTAGTCGACTGTATTATCGGGGTTAAACACGGTTTGATCATATCGATTTTCAAGATTGAAAAAACAAGAAATGGCGTAGCAATGTTCGAGCGTATTCCGCCTAAGAAAAAAAATGCGCACGGTCGTTCCCGCTTTGTTGGTACACGGGTTCAAGAACTTGAGGAGAAGCTCGCCTCCCGAAGTGTGTTTGAAGCTGATGCCATGCTTTCCAAAATTCGTCCTGGTGCAGGATGTCAGTTTTTCCCGGCGATGGATCAAACCACTGAATGCAGATAGACAATCGGAAGTGTGATGTGCTGACCTATGTGGTCGAAAGAGCATCGCTCAGGAAAGCAAACGCCTTTGAATATACCCCAGGTGCCTCAGATTCACGTGGTCCGGCAACGTTGAGAACCGAAGGCTTGATCGATGCTACCCATTGCCGAACCCGCTCAGTTTCTTGACGGTTTTTATCTGCAAGCGCGATACGCAAAACCGGCTTTCCTACCTCAATTGCGACTTGATGAGTATAGTTCGTGCCGGTGCCTTCTGATCCATTTGTCAGAATAAGCGTCGCGTCGCTTGAACCGACGTTGAGCCGGGTTCTGACGTCTGGTTTTGGCGAAGGTGCTTCCGTTAGACCTGAGTATCGTTCTGGAATGCGGCCAGCTTCGTTGATGCGACCTTTGGGAACCCAGCCGCCGTAGCTCAAACCGCGTTGGATAGCGAACTCAAGTGCAGCCAAGTCTACGCCAGTTTGCCCACCCGATACGATTTTCACGGTAATCTTCCTGCCGGGTCCGACTTCTCACCTTCGCCAGACCGAACAATTTGCATTTCGTTCGAGTTTAAGGGCTCCAGCAGTTCGAATGCGTCATCCGCGTTGCCATCCATCCATTGTTTATAGTCCTCCGGCTTGAGGATGACGGGCATTCTCTGTGGGTGGATGGGCTTCACCAGTTCATTGGCCGTTGTGGTGATGACGGTGTAGGTTTCAACCTCCTCGGGCCCTTCCTTGCCAAGGTACCGCGAAGTTTGCCACATACCCGCAAATGCGAATGGCGGGCGGTCTTCATCGCCCTTCAGTGCAAACCAGTAGTAGGTGGCCGGGTTTCGTCCTTTGGCCTCACAGAACGAACTCGCCGGAACGAGACAACGCCGCTCCTCAAAGCTCTGTTTCCACAAGCCGTTTGAGCGAACCTTGTCATCACGTGCGTTGTTCCAGGCACCGGGTTGAATAATTGCGCCGGTTTTCTTCGACTTCTTTGTTGTGCGAAAGCCCCAGCTCAGTGGGACCAACTCACGCTGACCTTCCTCGCCTTTCCTGACTACCGGGGCCGAGTGCTTCGGATAGATGGCTGGCAATGGTTCCGCATTCCCGAGCCTGTCACGTTCAACGGTCACGTCAAACAGTTGGCGCATCGCTGTGGCAGGGATGGTGTTGGAGTATAGGTTGCACATAGCCAGAAAGGCTAAGCACAAGACCCGAATTGGACAAGGCAGTGTGTCTTGACCGTTCCCCAGATCCGGCCAGAGGATTGCTGCGAAATACCAATACCCGCTGAAGCTATAGGTCTTTTGAAATCTTTGAGCTTTTGGTGATGTGAGGGGCTGGTTGAGGGGGTATAGACCAGCCCCTTTTTCTCACCCGTGAGTGAGTGGAGGTGTGTGTAGTCTGAACTACTGTGACACCAATGCTTGTCGGTTAAAATTGGGGAAACCCCGTATCGTCCAGTTTTATGGCGAAACGATTTGTTTCTCGGTCCGAAACGGAAAGTTTCACAATGAATCGTGGACACAATTTGGCCACAATGCGATCCTCTGACCGTGGGTGACATGCTTGTATTTTAGAACGTTCTGGTTTTTCTGACTGGATTTGAGGGGGTTAATTGGTTCGGCGTGTCACCCAACGATGCCCTGAAGCAACCAACGATAGCAAAGAAGTGCTTTCCGTTACGTCAGCGAGCTTCCCGCCTTTCTTTCATTAATCTGTCACAATTCAAACATTCAGATTCGATAGCGGGTAAGTGCGGCGCGTCTTGAATGGGGTTTGCGATTGTAAATGAGGGGGTACGAGTTCGGCGCGTCGTACCCCAAAACGGTAAAATCAAATCCACTTCACATCCCATCGTAGTGTTACAGTCGCACCTACCTTTTTGCCGATAAGGATACCCATTTGCTCGAAACGGTGCATGAACTCCGCGCCTGTCTCACCATCTTTTCGCTCTAAGGTCTCTGCTTCTTCCGAACCGGTTACACTGACGATGGCACGATGAACGTTCTCCACCAGATTTCGCGGGTATTCGCCTTCCGTTGAGATGGGGGCACCGTGTTTGTCAAAGAACTGGCCTTCAGTGACAACGACCTTGAATTCGTTTTCTGATGCTGTTTCCAGTTTTTTGATACGCTTTCTAATGCTCATTGCGCTGCCTCCAGTGCCGTGATCCGGCGTTCCAGTTCGGTTGTTTCCAGCACCCGTCTGTATTGCTCAACCAGCCCCATGACCGTTGCGCCCTCCAATGGTGTCACTTCGCCCTGAGAAACCGCCTGTAAGACCGCCTGAGCGACCTCTGAGGCGTCCTCGGCGGATTTGATAGGCGGCAGGTCGAAACTAACCGGCGCGTCCTTCCTCGTAGGCGCTATCCGCTCCAAGCAAAGGCGCAGGGCCGTGCTGTCACCCTCTAGCGCCATTTCCACCGCCTTCTGCGTGATTGCATCAGACTGTCCCTCAAGCAGCTCCTCAACGGCGCGTGTGACCTTGTGACGTGCCCCTCTGGGTCGTCCTGGGTTGCCAGTTGCGAAAGTGCCGTCCGGGTTTCGCTCGTCCGTTGTCATGCCGTTTTTTCGGTCTGGTTCATGCGTCATTGCTCGTGCCTCGCTTGTTGGATTGTTAGTGCAGAAGGTGTCCGTTTCCCCCAGACCCCCTGGTAGATTAAGGATGTCTTAAAAGTTGCGACGGGAGACCTGCCGAAATCGGGTGTTTTCGTCGCAAATATTGATACGGCCCGTCGCATTTATTGCGTCGCTTCCGATTTTCTCGTCGCGAATTTTATGACGGTCTCGTCGCAGTTTTTGAGACAGGGTTTTGTTTTTCCTCCCTTGCCAGTTGGGTTGTGAATCGGGGCTTTGACGACTGCGAAATCTGAGCCCTTCGACCACTGCTTGTACAACCTTCTGCCGGACTCGCCGCGTGCGGTTGGCAGTGAAATCTCGGTGAGTTCAAAAAGCGGAGAAGATGCGACGCCGCTGGTGCCCAGTTTTGGTGGACGCGTAACGGCAATGAAACCCTTTGCTTGAAGCTCTCTAAACGCTTTGGCAGCTGTGTTGTATGACACTCCCAAACGTTCAGCGGCTTGTCTGACGCTTAGGCAAATCTTGCCGTTATTGTTGTATTCCACACCGTGCCATTCCAGCCTGAGCCAAGGGTAAAGTGCCTGCGCCGTTGACGAGAGGGCCCGCCAAGCGGGCTCCTCCATCATGTTTCTGACAAGCTTGGTCCAATGCTCGCCGCGTTTTTCGTTCTTCCTGTCGCGCCCCATCTAGGCCACCTCCGCCTTGCTTAGCGCATCAATGAAGTCGGACAGCAACTCGGCCTTGAAGGCGACACCCTGCTTGCCGGGTAGCATCTGTCCGTCTTTGGAGACGAAAAACACACGAATGTTGATGAGGTCATGTCCCTGGAAGTCATCCCGGCTGACGCGGAATTCCTCGCGGCTGTTTTTAGGGATCTGGGTAATGAGCGCCATTAGCGACCCTCCCCGTAATACAGTGTTGCGACGATGCGCGCGGCGGCCTCTGAGAGGCCGTGCTTGCGACGAAGAGTAGATACTTGAAGGTCAACGGTTCTCATGCCGCAACCTCGTCCGTCTCGATCCGCTCAATCTGTGAAACCAGTACATAGATGCCATACTTCTGGCGTCCGGTGTCTGCATCGCCCCGATACATCTTGCATTCGATGTTCACGCCATCATCGCGCCGCAGCGGCAGCACTTGGTCCGAGAGGCGACAGTAGCTGGCCGCGTAGAGTGGCGACCGCATCAGCCCTTCAAGAACTTGGCGTTTGTGCTTGGATGCGTAGATTTCGCGCGGTTCCTGACCCGGATCAGTGATCCGATAGAGGGCAGGGGCTGTTAGGTTAGGAAGGTCCGCCCAGCGGTACACTCGCAGTGCGTTTTCGGGTGGGAGGTCTGCTTTGATTGTTTTGTTTTTTTCGAAAATCATCCTGTATTACCTTTCAATAGTTGAAAGGCACGGGGTTGTGGCGTATTCTCAGAATGTGAACCTAAGAACATTGCCCCTTCCCGTGCCTGTTGCGGGTTGGGGTTTTTCTTAGGCGGCAGGCTGCGCGACATCATTGAACCAGCGATCCAACTCATCGTATTCCAAACGAGTGGCACCACCGATTTTGACGTACTTGAGACGACCTGCCTTCATCTCGGCGTACAGAGTCGCACGAGACATGCCAGTGTAGCGAACTCCGCCATTCACATCCGTGGCGCGCGGCCTGACTGGATGATCCGTGCACAGTTCGATTTCAGCGGATTTGACTAAAGAGTTGTTATCCATCCTGCTTACCTCTGTGTTGCTTCGATGAACACAGGGTGGCAGGGGCTAATCGCGCCGAAAATGCCGCCGAATTCGCGCCAATCGCGCCGTCTACGAATATGGACAGATTTTCGCACGAATTAGCCGGTTTTGGGTTTTACTCCCGGCTTTGAGCCATCGTCTGGCTTGTAGACATCCCACAATTCGTAGCGTTCCCTGTCTCGTGATATGCCGTACGCTTTGCGCCATTCTTCACGCTGTGCGACTGTCGGCTTTCTGCCCGGGAAGGTATTAAGAAATTCGGTGTAGGCATTATCCCTTTCAGCGATAGTCGCGAATTTTTTGATGGGCTTGCGCACTAGGTTCGGAATTGCCGCTCTCAGTTTGTCAGCCTCAGATTTTCTTACGACCACTTGCTGCCCCTCGAACTGTTCCAACCCTTCAACAAACGCAGGCGGGAAGCGGTAAGCAAAACTACCATCAAGGGCTGTGTTCAATAACAGCCTTGAACCTACATAAAGCTCTGGCGTCATACCGGCTGCTGCTTCACGGATAAGATGAAGAGAAACAGTCCAACTGCTGCTATCGATGAATGCAAACACATCTGATCCGCCCCAAGAAACAGAATGAAGCAAATCGGTTGAGATATTTACGGGTTGAGCCGACGGCGTACAAACAGCAACCGCCTGAACTTGAGAGCATTGGGCAATGAACTTTTCGATGCCGACCCCGGCCATCCTATAGTTCTCTGCAACCTCATAGAGCGAAACGAAACCATCAGGACTGAACATTCGGTGCACCCCCAATCGCAATTACGTCTGCGCTTTCCTGCGTCACCAGTTCGGCCCATTTGTCCAATGCAACGGCGCGCTCAGCCAACAATTCAGCCTGATTATAGACGCGAGCCACAGCGCTGGCCTTTGAGGCTGTCGCGGCGTGGTTCAAAACCCGATCCACGACGGATTCCGATATCCCGCGCTCGGCCATATGCGTGGCAAACGCTGTCCTGAAGTCATGCAGACGCCACGGCTCGAAATCATCGCCAAGCAGTTTATCAAGCCGGGTTTTCATCTTGCTCCAACCAGATATTGGAGTGCGGCCTGTGGTGGTGAATAGGAAATCTGATGTAGCAGATGTAGCAGGGGCCTTGCCGGATTTTTTGCTTTTCTTAGCCTCTGCGGTAGCTTGCTCGCGGCGTGCTAAAATCTGTTCAATCTCAGCCAGCGCCGGTGCTGATAGATGGGTGATGTGCCCTCGCTCGTTCTTTTCTTGCGATATGGCTTTTTTGAACCGGGACTTTGAAAGTTCCAGCTCGCTTTTACGCAGGTTATTGATCGAAGTGCGGCGCTGAACGGTTAGCAGCAGAATGCGCACAGGCGGCCCCCATAGGTCCCCGAGTTTGTAAGTCTGTTTCCAGATTGCCCGTATCTCATCCAGGCTAAGCACTCGATCCCTGATTTGTTCTTTGGTGGCGCGTTCAAGTCGGTCGCCAACATCCTCACTCAGATATTCCCGACGCCACGCCCAGCGCGTGAAGTGTTTCAAAGCCGCTCTGATCCGGTTTGCCATGAACATCTTGCCTTCCTTCGCCTTGTCATCAATCGGCTTTTGTAGGCTGGCGCGGGTCAGTTCACCAATGGGCTGGGCGAGGTGCTTGCGCAATGCGTCTTCAAGCTGGCGTTTCCGCTCACCCTGCCTTTTCAGCGTGGAAAGGTGCAGTTCATCGTATGCATCCAGAACGTCTTGAAGGGTTTGGGCCGTAGCGGCGGCGCGCTCCTGATCCCTACGGATTTTCTGGGCCTCAAGAACGCGGTCGAACCCTCGTGCGGCCTCGGCCTCAATCTCAAGGGCCAGCGCCCTTGCTTCACCCAGCCCAAGCGCCCCATCCTCACGCTTTCCAGCAGGTGACCATGTGCAGTAGGTGCCAAATGTGTGCTTGCGCTTAGCACCACCCTTTATCCTCTTTTCGTACATCCATACCGCGCGGGCAGGGTAAACTCTCAACCGCAGGCCAGTGCGCTTAGTGTCCGACACCTCAACCCGCCCCTCGGCTGGGGGCTTGAGCTTCATTAGGAACACGTTGGTAAGCTCTTTCTTCACGTTTTGGCCTCTGGGGGACTCATGGGGGACAAAATACGCCGGATTGTGATGGATGCCTACGGACAACGATAGACGTTTTCTGTCTGGGGGACAACATACCTTGCGCCAGAAATCCATGCAAAATATAGGATATTCCGAATGCCTGTAGACGATTTCGGACGCTGGTGGACAGCGGGCGTGAAAGGTGGTGTTTCTGACTTTTAATCAGTGGGTCGCAGGTTCGAATCCTGCACGGCTCACCACTTTTCATAGTGGCAGATGACACGAAGTTTGTCTCTTTCGACAGGGGTTTGCCGCTTTTTAGCGCTGATCAATAGAATCTGTTCATCGTGAACTATTTGCCTGCCGTGGATTTGGGCGTTCTCGATAGTTTTCAGACAAAAACCGCGTTCACAAGCGCATCAGCTTGCCGCGGCTTCTGAACTATTTCATTTGGCTTGTGTCTCTTGTTCTACATTCTCGGTCCTCCGTTTCTCAAACATATCGGTAGTCCAAATAAATGGGGCATTACAGAGCACTGATACGGCTCCCTATGGGTTAGGACGCTATGGTTCTGCAGTAGTTCACGTCATTAAAAAAATTAGAGCTAAAGTCTAAAATTCTTAGCAGCTAGTAGCGAATATGTGGGTCGGACGCGATTGTGTTCAGCCATAGTAAGGCGGTGCAAGCAGGTTGACCTTTTAAAGTGGCCGCAAAAAATTGGCTTGGCGGGATTGGTTGCGCTGAAATCAAGTCGCCCTCGTGACACGTAGCCATCAAATTAATGCCGGAATGATTAGCTAGTTCCCCAACATGACTACGATTGAAACAATTGATGAATATCCGTCTCGTAACGTGGATTGCGCAATAGTCGCAGTTGGCGCAATCACATTCGCCGCTCTCTGCGTCCTCTATTGGCCATTTGTGGCTGATGATGCATATATCGTCGGGCGATATGCGCAAAACGCTGCAGCAGGAAACGGGCTGGTTTATAATATTGGTGAGCGGGTTTCTGCACTTACCTCACCGTTGCACGGACTGCTGGAAACGGGACTAGCATATTTCGGTTTCGATCCAGTCGCGAGCTATCGGGTCGTTGCACCGATGCTAGTACTCGCAGGCTGGTTTGCTACAATACGCGAGACTGGACTACGCGGACCAGCGCTTGTGTTTTTCACCGCTTTGTCGCTGTTTTCTCCATTCGTCGTGCTTTGGACTGTTGGTGGTTTGGAGACGCCGATACTGTCCTGCCTCGCAACTCTGTTTATATCGCGCCTTTTAGTAGTGTCTCGAATGGGGACCGCGGAAGGGCGCGACTTTGTTTGGCTCGGATTTTTGGCCGCGCTTATGTTCCTGACACGCTTCGATAGCGTTCTCGTTACCGGATCGGTCTTACTGGCTATTGTCATGGTCGAGTACCGCCGCCCGACCCTTTGGGGCAGCGCCGCGCTGTGCGTTGCCCTGGCATCAAGTTGGCTGATATTCTCAGCCCTTTACTATGGCGATATTTTACCGACCTCGTTCTACGTCAAATTGGCTTTTGGTGGACGTGTACCCCTCGACAGCCTTTCAGCCCTTCTCAACTTTGCGGTCCTATCGGGCGTAGGTTTCATAGTGCTCCTTACGTGGTCCAAGCCGTCAGCAGAGCGTACACCACTATCAAAAGCAATCCTCAGAGGAGCATCCATCAGTGCAGTTATATTTCTGATTTACGCGAGCCGAGCATCTGGTCAGCATATGATGTTTGGCTACCGTCTGTTCGTGCCATACCTCATGGGCGTTAGCCTGATATTATCGCTTTCACTTGCAAAACCTCGCCCAGTGTTGGCCGAGTTGGTTGTTGGATATCAGGCCATCATGGTTGCGATCGTTGCTTTTGTAGGGATAAACCCCGCGCCCCTGACAATGTTACCTCCACTAAACCGGGCATACGTGGAATATGAATACATAACACCTGCGACCTATGGGCAGTTCATGGACATGCTGCGTAACGATGCCGAAGAAATTACGGCGCATTGGCGAGAAGCAGGTCTCAAGGGCACGCCGCGCATCTACCTGCGTACCGGTGGCACGGGATATTGGTTGCCGGATTTCTACGTCTACGAAACACTAGTCTCCTATCGTCATGACTGCGGTGTGCCGACGCTCTCGATGATCGACGCATCGCAATACATGCAGCAGCTTGGATTCAGTCTTTCCGGCACCGTCGTTGAGGATCGCGGGCGCGAACGCGAGGATATCCCGAATGACGCGCCACTTCTCTTCGCAACGACTATGGACTGGATGGGCCCGGAAGTGACGGGCTATCTGTTCGGTCCAGAACCGAAGCCACTGCACCTAGGTCCGCAAGTTGTGTCGAAGTGCATTCACGGATCTCAGCCTTCCAACAATCAGGGTTGACCCAACGGTCCCCGCCGTCAATGCAACTCGTCTGAGTTATGGAGTGATCACCGAGGCGAGCTAGGAGGCTGCTGGATCGTTCACGATAACCAGAACCGGCATAGACCCGTTCCCGCCTGTATCCGTCCGTTTGGCGAACGCTGGCGGGCATACGCTGAATATGCAGGTCGGAGAACTGAAGCACGATTGTAAAGCGGCGGCCGGGGGCCTGCCTTTTTCAGTTGTAATGAGTGCCTCCATACCCCCAACCGACTAACAACACTAACACCGACTTTTTGCCGGGATGCCAGTTGTAGTCGCTGTTGGTGTTGTAACGGCCATTAGGGGTATGGGCGATCTTCCCTCTCTGAAATGGTCCTCCGCAATATTTAGGAGCACGGAGGAAACACATGGACAACAAGCGACCAAAGTCTGAAGAGACTGTCACTAAGTTACAGCAGGTAGAGGTTCTGACTGGGCAAGGTATGCCGCATTTGGATGCGATCCAACAGCTTGGCGTGACTAAACAGACTTACTACCGATGGAAGACGTAGCACGGTGGAGTGGGCACGGACCAATTGAAGGAGCTGATGCCAGGTTTCTGAGGATCGGTTTTATCTCCGCCAAAACGGAAAGCGCTTGAGGTAGAAGTGTCGGTCAGTGACACCACCTTTGGTTGCTTGTGAAAATTACACTTATATTTAAACGTGTTGAATGGCGACTTTCCAGTGGATTTCCGCCTGCGGAATTCGAAAAAATTGGCAGATTCAGCTAGATTTGCTATCCTTTGACCAAAGGGCGTCAAAAAACCCGGGGGCAAAAATCGAGCAGAAATCAGGCAAATCTTCACAGGTGGTGTGGGTCAAAATACCCGAGCATCTCAATGGCACTCGGCGCGGGTTGTTTTTCTTGTGGGCCGAGGTCGAGCGTGCTCAGGTGGAGGCCAAGGCCGCGCCACCGCCCTCTGAGGCGCGTCAGCCCGAGTCGAACAAGATATTCGGTTGGGTTGACGAGTTTATCTTCTATGAACGCGACAGGGCGGAGCAGCCGGATCAGCGCGCCGAGGCCCCGTCGGGCCGTCACAGTTTCTCAAAAAACAGGATAACCTCGCCTATACGGACGCCAAAACGCGAAACATAGGCGCGGTTCAGCAGACGGTCATCTTCCAGAAGCCACATCCAGTCGTCAAAGTTCACACGCATGGTGCCCTCTTTGATCGGCAGGTCGATCTTGTATTTCCAGTTGAACGTATCTCCACGCTCAATCCCGTCAGCAACACCCAACACGCCCGGCGCGGTGCCGGTCCAGGTGTCGTCGCCGGTTTTAGTCAGGGTCCAGATGCGCTGTTCGGTTGCGCCATCATCGTAGACGAAATCCTCGACCAGGGTCAGGGTTTCTCCGTCCCAGGTGCCGTCGATCTCAACCGTGAAACGACGCGGTACATTGCCCAGAATGTCTTGGAACTGACCATAGGCCACGGTCTTGCCTTCGAAGAACTCCTCGAGGTTCAGCTGCCGATCGGACAGAAAGCTTTTGGGTACCCGCGGTTTGGCCGAGCAGGCCGCAAGCAGTGTCAGGCTGGCGATTGCGATGAGAGAGATCAGAAAACGCAACCGGGTCATTGCAGCGGCCTGTTTTCAGCGTCCGCATCATACCCGTTTGCGCCGGGTACATGTGCGGTCTGCACCTCGGGAGCGGGTCGCATGGTTGCCACCAGTTCCGCCACCTTGAGGCCGAATTTGCGCATCTCTGAGCGGTTCATAATCGCTCCGTTTTCGGTCAGGTACATCCAGTCGGTGACGTCCAGCGTGTGCCCTCCGGCGTCTTCGGGCAGGATGATCCGGTAGGACAGCTTGACGGTCGAGCCCGAGATCACGCCTTTGCCCTCACCGACGATATCGTCTGCCGTGGCCGTGAACGTGTTGCCGGTGCCCAATGTCAGATACCACTTTCGGGTCATCTGTTTACCGTTGGAATAGGTGAACCACTCTGCCAGAGTGCCCGTGTTTCCATCCCATTCACCGACCATTCGGGCAACAAAGCTGTTCGACATCTTGCCGTTGGGGCCATAGATCAGCCCCTCGGACAGGATATCTCCGTTCAGGTGTTTGGTCAGGGAAAACTCTGGCCCCGTTCCCGAGTAGTCAGCCGGGGATTGTGAGCGAAAGCTCAGGAACCGTCTTTTGACCGCCACGATAACGAGGATGGCGAGCAAAATCACAACAAGCGTATTCATTTGGCTGGGACCTCCGTAGGCAGGGTCAAGACCATCCCGAATGCGCCCAGCTTTAGGATGCAGGGCAGCAGGGCATAGGCGAATGTGAGCGTGTTTAGAGCCTGTGCCGAGTTGGCTTGACCGGGTGAAAAACCGCTGCGTTCCAGCAGGGGCAGGGTGAAAAAGGCAGCGAGCGCGAGGCCCAGCTTGCCAGCGAAAGACCAGATGCCAAATGCGGCCGAGGCATTCAGCCCCGCGCGTGTCAGCACCACGGAAAACATGGCGGGCAGGATCACGATATCCGCTCCTGCGGCTGCGCCCGAGGCCAGGCAGATCACGGCAAAGGCGGTCAGCTCTCCAGCCGAGAGGGTGGCCGCGCCGATGAAGGAAGCGATGCCAAGCGGCATGGCTATCATCAGGGTCTGTTTCGGGCCGATCCGATTGCTGAGTCGCGCCCAGAGGGGCACGCTAGCCCCGGCGCTCAGGAAGAACAGGATCAGTAATGGGCCGGCCATACCGGAAAGTTGCAGTTTGTCCTCGACGAAGAACAGAAACAGCGTGGCTGTCAGGGCGACCGGCAGGCTGTTGATCAGCGCCAGAACCAACAGGCGGAGGGCGCCGGATTGTCCGAGCGCGGTGAATGAGATGCCCTCGCCCGTGATGGGTGTGCGTCGCCATATCGGGATGGTGACGATCAGGGTTAGGAGCGCCAGCGCGCCCAGAAACAAGCCAAAAGCGGGATAGCCCTGTCCCTGCGCGCCGAAGGCAACGAAGAGGGCCGGAGCGCTGGCGGCCAGAACGACTCCGGTCAGTTGCCCGCCTTCGCGGAAGGCGGCGAGGCGCATCAGCTCTTGCGGGTCGGCCTGTTTGGCCAAAGTTGCGCTGCGGCCATAAAGCAGGATGGTGCCAAGGCTGTAGGCCGAAAATAGCAGGACGAGGATGGCGACCAGCGCGCCGACGCTGGCCCCGTCCGGCAGGCCGAATAGCAGCGGAAACCCAACTGCCAGCCCAAGCGACGCCAGAGCGGCAAACAGCAGCTGCCCACCTGGCCAGCGGTCGATGGCCCAGCCGATCAGCGGGTCTTGCACCAGATCGACCAGCCGGATCACCAACAGCACGGTTCCGATCACCCCAAGGCCAATGCCCAAATTCACCGCCGCAAAGCGCGGCAGGTGAATATAGAGCGGGATACCCGCCGCAGCGAGCATCAGCGCATAAAGGCTGACCCGGGGATACAGCATCACTGTCCCTTCAACTGCCGTGTAAAACTGGCGGACCGAGTGTTGTCGCCAAGAAAAATCGACATGAACGATTTCTTGATGCCGGTGTTGGTTAGTGTGCAGGTTTGTGCACCATTGCGCCAAAACCCAACTTTGTTAGGTCCTTCGGATATGGCCAGATAGCTGTCACCTTTGCTGACTGCCTGAAAACAGGTCTCTAGCTGGGCTTTTGTCGGCGCGGGATTGCCTTGCCTCGCCATCTCATCCAGCGTCGACTCTACAAGAGCCTTTTGTGCGAGGTTTTTTCGATAAGTCAGTTGCAACCCGAAATCCTGGGTCCAATTGAATGCCGCTCCAGCAGGCGTGAATAGCTTGGCGTCATAGACAGGCAGGCCCAAGAACCTAAATGTCGAGCTGCCCAAAAGCTTGGGATCACTCAGTTCGCTGGACAGAGGCGACGCCACTGCCCCACCACTCGACAGTAAGGCGATCGACAGCAGCGCTACGCGCAAAGTGGATTTATTCGGCGGCCACATGGATGGCCGGATCTTTTTCAAGAATGCCATTGTCAGCTCCGGTTATGTGCGGGGCGCCGCTCAAGCGGTCGACGACATGCATCGCGCTGGCGATCCCGTCTTCGTGAAACCCGTGCCGGTTATAAGCTCCGGCGTACCAGGTGTGATTCTGTCCCTGCATGTCGCGAATTTGCCCCTGCGCTTTCAACGCGACTTTGTCGAAAACCGGGTGGGCGAACTCGACTTGGTCATAAATCTTGTCCTCGGCAATTTGCGAAGACGCGTTCAAAGATACAAAGAGCGGATCGCTGTCCGGGATGTTCTGCAACCGGTTCATCCAATAGGTCACGCCAACATCCCCGGCTTGCGAGCGATAGGTCCAGCTGGACCAGCAGGCACGCCGCTTTGGCATCTGGCTTTCGTCACAATGCAGGATCGCGTGATTGGGCTGATAGCGGATCGCGCCAAGGGCCGCGGCCTCATCCGTCGTGGCGTTGTCGCCCAGAATGGCCAGTGACTGGTCCGAGTGGGTCGCAAGGATGATCTCGTCAAATTGATCGGCATGGCCCTGGCTGGTGACCGTGACGCCGGTCTCATGACGCTGTACGTGATCTACCGGAGCCGCCAGACGGATGTCGCATCCGCGCGACCGCAGCGCGGCATCGATTCGGCGCACATACTCGATACTTCCGCCTTTGACTGTGTACCACTGATGCTGGTTGGCGCGGCCGCTGGCCAGCAGTGCATGGTTGCGGAAGAACTGCACCAGCGAGCGGGCCGGGAACTGATCCACAAACTCAACCGGCGTAGACCAGATCGCGCCGCACATCGGCATGAGGTAGTTGTGGCGGAACCAATGACCCAGACGCATCTGGTCCACCAGTTCTCCGATGGTTGTGTCATCATCCTTCGCGGCATCCGGGGCCTCTTTACTGAAGCGCAGAATGTCCGAGATCATCTTGTAGTAAGACGGGCGCAGCAGGTTGCGTTTCTGGGCTGTCAGAGTGCGCAGCGTGTTCAACCCGTATTCAATACGACCATTGTCGATGGTCGCGCCAAAGCTCATCTCGCTTTTCTCAACGGGGACGTTCAGCTCATCAAACAGCTTGGTCAGGTGGGGGTAGGTCGCGTAGTTGAAGACGATAAAGCCGGTATCGACCGGTTGGTCTCCGTTCTTACCCGCCATCACTGTTCGGGCATGCCCGCCAAGGCGCGGCTCGGCCTCGTAAACGGTAATATCGTGCTGTTCTGAAAGGTAGTAAGCTGCGGAAAGTCCTGAAATGCCTGCACCTATGACTGCGATTTTCTTGCGCTCGCCTCGCGTTTCGTCGAACATGTGATCCCCTTAAGTGCGACATTTATCTAGGGATACGTAGCAGGTTCTGACGCGGATCAATCAGGTTAGATTATATTTCCCAACGCACTATATTGTGACTTCGTGGCAAAATTCCCTCAGCTGAGGATGATCCGACCGGTTGGCTTGGTCGTAAAATATACATGATAGCTGAAGCAGAACCGAAACCGCGCATGGGGCGTTGTTTCATGGTTCCACGATAGGGCAGGCATGACCGGTTTCGAAGGAAATACGTATTGGATTGTGGGCGCGAGCGAAGGGCTCGGGCGCGCTTTGACCCAAGGGCTAAGCGAGCGCGGCGCGCATCTTGTCTTGTCGGCGCGCAATGCGGATCGGTTAGCCGAGATCTGCGCAACCCTTCCCAATGCGCGTGCAGTGCCTTTTGACGTGACCGATCTTGAGGCCGTGCGCCGTGCCGTGGCTGAAGTCGGAGAGGTCGATGGTCTTGTCTACAACGCCGGAGCCTACGAGCCGATGCGGACCGGTGATTGGGATACCGAGACGGTTTTGTCGATGACCGACGTGAACTACACCGGTGCCCTTCGGGTGTTGGGTGAAACCGTGCCGGGCTTCGTCAGCGCTGGACGCGGGGATATCACGCTGATCGGTTCTTTGTCCGGCTATCGCGGCTTGCCTGCGGCGGTGGGCTATGCGGCCAGCAAGGCGGCCTTGGTCTCGCTGGCCGAGACCATGCGATTTGATCTGGCGGGTACGGGCGTGACGGTTCGGATCGTCAATCCCGGCTTTATCAAAACCCGCCTGACCGAGAAGAACAACTTCAAGATGCCCATGCTGATGTCGGCCGAGGATGCGGCAGAGCGTGTGATCAAAGCGATGTCGCGCCGCCGGTTCCGCACCGATTTTCCAGCTCCGTTTTCCTGGGTGATCCGGTTGCTGGACTATTTGCCCGATATCCTGATTTATCGCGGAAAATAGACCCTAATTAGGATTTCTAGCCAAATTGCCCCTGGCAGAACCAGCCTGCGGACATGGTGCCTCCGTGGCCATAAAACAGCCAGAGCCTCTCCCCCTGTTCGGTCACCACCACCCAGTAATCGCGTACGCCGCTGCGCCAGTTGGGGTCGTCCAGCCACCATTCCGGGGCGATGCGTTCCGGGCCTGTGGCCTGCGCCAGTTGCCAGTCCCTCCCGCGCCAGCGAAAGGCGGTTGGAACATCCGGGGTTTCCGGGGCCATCACCGGCTCGGGCTGCCACATCTGCAAGGGTCGCGGACGGGGTGGTGCAGGCCAGTCGGGCGCGGGTTCTGACCATGCAGCAGCCAGCACCTGCGCGGTCTTCTCGGGGATATGCGAGGCCGCCGGATGCCGCCGGGTGATCGCGTCGAGCCCCACCCGCGCGCCCAGCTTGCCGATCAGGTCTTCGACGGCGGTGTTGCCGTCCAGCCGGTCGCGAGCCACACGGCGCGCCTCGGCATGACCGGCCATGGTGCGGGCGTGGATGGGTTCCGTCTGGATCGCCTCAAGCCGCAGCATGTCGATGCCATAGCCTGCATCGATCTTGTCGATTTTCATCTCTAACAAAGGACGAATGCGATGTTTGTCATAGGTCGGGCGGGCCAGACCGATCTCGATGACCTCAGCCGCCTGATCGGCGCGATGGGCCTCAAGCCGCAAGGTCCGCACCCCGCGGCCCTTCTCCTCAAGCTTGGTACAAAGCGTTGGCAGCACCCGGTCAATTGCTGCCATCACATCCTCGACCAGACCGATCGGGTTGGGCAGGGTCATGCGCACCGCAAAGTGATTTGGCGGGCGGGCGGGAGAGACTGGCTCGGGCGCGCTGCCCATTGCCTGATCCAGCCGCAGCACCAGTCCGCGTCCGAACCGTCGTGCCAAACCGGCGCGGGGTTGGCCCAGAAGGTCCCCGATCCGACGCAGGCCCAGACTGTTCAACTGCGTTACGACACGATCTTCCAGCCGCAGCGCTGCGATGGGCAAGGGGCTGAGCGCGCCATAGGATTGCCCTGGTGCGGCGATCCGCGCCCCGCCGCCCAAGGCCACCACCTGCGGCGCGGCCCCGCCCTTGGTCCAGTGTCGTCGCTTGCTGGCTCGGGCACGGGTGGCGCGGGCCTCTTGGCTGATGGCGTCGCCGTTGCGGTCGGAGATGGCCTCTTGCCCGGCATAGCGCGCCAGCGCCCAGGCCGCGCCCAACGTGTCGGCAATGCCCATCTGCACGCTCAGGCCCATATCGGCACAGTCGACCTCAAGCACGCGCAGCAACGCCTCTTCCCCGCCAAACAGATGCGCGCAGCCCGAGAGGTCAACGATCAGCCCGTCCGGAGCCTCTTCGGCGACCCAAGGGCTGAACTTGCCTGCCCAGCGGCGCAACGCGGTCAGGAACGCGGCCTCGGCCGGGGCATTGCGGTGCCGCGTGATCAGGGACGCGCACATGGCATGGGCATCTCGCACCGGCTGGCCCACCTGTAGCCCGGCGGCCTGAGCTTCCGCGTTCAGAGAGGTGATCACCTGCATGTTCGACTGCTCGGCCACCACGGCCAAAGGTCCGACATGCAGCCCCCGCGCGGCGCGGATCAGCCGTTCAGCCCCCAGACGGGGAAACCAGAGTGAAAGTATTCGGCGTTTTGGCATCGGCAGACATCAAAATGTTCCTATTTTGTTCCTATCCGAGAATCAGCGCCGGAGTCCACGCTTACCCGCAGGTCAGGCGCTGAATGATGCCCGCACCGTTCACGAAGACATTCAGCCGATCGATACGGTAGTCCTGTGTCGCAATGTCATTGGGTCCCAACACCCGCGCGCGCTCGGGCAGGCTGGCCTGAATGGTCGAAACCGGCTGGCCGATGGAATCCGCAAACGGATCGCCTTTGCAGAAGGCCAGATCGACAGGCGCAGCCTCGGGCGCAAGGTCTGCTCCGTCCAAGGTCGAGGTTTCGGCACAGGCGGCCAGAAGGATCAGGATCGGGATAAATCGGTGCATTGGCGTTCCCCAGTATGACAATGTCGTTTCTGCAATATCAAATGTTTAGCCAATCTGCCATGAAAGTGGAGTTGAAAACACCCTGCATTTGACGCAGGGTCGGGTCAAACAAGACTGGGAGACAAGCACCATGCGCACCCGTGCAGCCGTCGCCGTTCAGGCTGGCAAACCTTTGGAAGTGATGGAGGTGAACCTCGAAGGCCCCAAGGCGGGCGAGGTTTTGGTCGAAGTAAAGGCCACCGGCATCTGCCATACCGATGAATTCACCCTGTCCGGCGCAGATCCCGAAGGCCTGTTCCCGGCCATTCTGGGCCATGAAGGCGCAGGCGTCGTGGTCGAGGTCGGCCCGGGCGTCACCAGCCTGAAGCCGGGCGACCACGTAATCCCGCTCTACACACCCGAATGTCGTGAGTGTGAATACTGTCTGCATCCAAAGACTAACCTGTGTCAGGCGATCCGCGAGACTCAGGGCAAGGGCCTGATGCCCGATGGCACCTCGCGCTTCTCGACTTTGGATGGCGACCCGATCCTGCACTACATGGGCTGCTCGACCTTCGCCAACCACACTGTCCTGCCTGAGATCGCG
Organism: Ruegeria sp. AL11; assembly: GCF_056540865.1. Lineage (NCBI taxonomy): Bacteria > Pseudomonadati > Pseudomonadota > Alphaproteobacteria > Rhodobacterales > Roseobacteraceae > Ruegeria > Ruegeria sp. AL11. The sequence continues at coordinate 143,238 of NZ_JBQFXO010000010.1, read as the reverse complement.
CTGGCCAAAGTGCGTGAGGACGCACCCTTCGATAAGATCTGCTACATCGGCTGCGGCGTCACCACCGGCATCGGCGCTGTGATCAACACCGCCAAAGTGGAAATCGGTAGCCGTGCCATCGTGTTCGGTCTGGGTGGTATCGGCCTGAACGTGATCCAGGGCCTACGTCTGGCCGGGGCCGATCAGATCGTCGGTGTCGACCTGAACCCATCAAAGGTCGAAATGGCCACCAAGTTCGGCATGACGGATTTCGTTAACCCGAAAGAGGTCGAAGGCGATTTGGTTCCCTATTTGGTCAACCTGACCAAAGGCGGAGCAGACTATACGTTCGACGCCACCGGCAATGTCGGCGTGATGCGCGACGCGCTGGAATCGGCCCACAAGGGCTGGGGTGAGTCGATCATCATCGGCGTGGCACCTGCGGGGGCCGAGATCTCGACCCGTCCGTTCCAGCTAGTCACGGGCCGTTCCTGGCGCGGCACCGCCTTTGGCGGCGCGCGGGGCCGGACCGATGTACCCAAGATCGTCGACTGGTACATGGAAGGCAAAATCGAGATCGACCCGATGATCACCCACACCATGGGTCTGGACGACATCAACCACGGTTTCGACCTGATGCATAAAGGCGAGAGCATCCGCTCGGTGGTCGTCTACTAAGGCTCTAAACCAGTTGAATTCGCTTAAGCGGCGCGCTGTCTGGCGCGCCGTTTTTCATTCGCCGGGTCGCGATGCGCCCGTATCTGACCTTGGTGATCGCACGCGCAGAACCGGCGTGTTAGCCGAGGTGGTGTTCGACCGGCTTTCGCGCCAGACGACGAAGATGCCCGAGGCGATGATGACGCTTGCGCCGACCGCAACCCAACCATCCGGGTGTTCGCCAAAGAAGATCATGCCGAACAAGGTGGCCCAGATGATCTGGCTGTACTGGCTGGGGGCCACGACACCGGCCGGGGCCGCGCGATAGGCCAGAATGATCAGATGCTGGGCGATGACCGAGAACACGCCGACCAGCGCCATCATCGCCAGATGTAGCAGCGAAGGCGGCTGGTAGACTGCCGGTTGCATCAAGCTCATGACCACGATGGCCAGCAGCATCGGGTAGAGGATCAGCACGGCTGAGCGTTCCTCATTCCCGATCTTGCGCACCAGAACAGAGCCTAACGCGCTGCAAAACGCGGCTGTCAGGGCGGCCATGTGGCCGAGTGTGATATCCGTCGCGCCGGGGCGAAGAACGATCAGAACACCGATCAAGCCGACGCCGACCGCAGCCCAACGTTGGAAACGCACGACCTCTCCTAGAATCGGAATCGACAGGACTGTGACGAACAGGGGGAAGGCAAACAGCAGCGAATAGACCTCGGCCAGAGGCAGGACCGAAAAGGCATAGAAAGCGCACACCATGGATGTAACCATCAGTGCCGACCGGAGCAGGACAAGCCATGGGTGGTGTGGCAGGAAATTCCCGGTCGTGCGGTCCGTCAGGATCGTTACTGCCATGGGCACAAAGGAAAACAGCGTGGCGAAGAAGATGATCTGCATTACCGAATAGGTCCCGCCCAGCACTTTGATCAGCGCGTCATGGCTGGCAAAGACCGCGAATCCCAGAAACGCGAAACCAAGTCCCCGGAGGGTGGTATTTTGAGTGCTCATGATCTGGCCTCAGGCGATGTCGGTGTGGTGGCTTTAAGCCGGCGCAGCCAAATGGGCTGTCTTTTCCCTGAGTAGACGCATTTTCCCGGACCGCATAGCCCCTATTTTACCGCTAACACGGCAAAGCCGCCATGTTGTGAGATCAACGCAGGATCGGCGGCGCGTCCTTGGGCTGTCGAGCGGATTGGACGCCCGCCTTCATCCCCACACCGATCCGTTGGGCCAGCGCGACCCATGGGGTGGCCGTTTCCCAGGGTAGGGTTTGGGTGGCGACCGCCTCGAACAGGTCCAGCCAATGGGCGAACATCTCGGGCTGCACGTCGGGTCTTTCGCTATGTACCCGTTGCGGATTGCCGTTGTAGCTGCGCTCATAAAGGATGGCGTTGCGCCAGAAGGCGGCGATCTTGTCCTCATGCGCGGGCCAGTCATGGACGTGCTTGTTGAACACCGGTCCCAGAACGGCATCCTCGCGCACGCGGGCATAGAAGGCGTGGACCTGCGCGTTGATCTGGGCCGGTGTTGCGGGAAAGCGCGGGGGCAAGGTGGGTCTGGTCATGGTGGTCTCGGGTTTCGACTCTAGCCCGGGACATATCCGGGGCGGAGGTCAGGCAACAGGTGTGGTTTTGTCGCGCGGCTCGGGCGTCAGCAGGTGCCGGATCAAGGCCACCGGATGCGCCTTCAGGCTGAGGCGTGTGGCGACGTAATCCTCGACCACCTGTTCGCCCAATGTCATCTGCGGCAGGTAGGCTTCGGGTTCATCCAACGTCTCGCCTTCCAGATCCTGTGAAAACAGCGGCAGAGGCTTCGCGGTCGCAATCGCCTTGGCCTGCCACAGAGCCTCGCGCCGGGTGAGGTCGCAGGCGGCGAAGGCATCGGCCTCAGCCAACCGTTCGATCACCGATGGTCCCAACCCTGCGCGACGCCAGACGTCATCCACCTGAGTGTAGCCGTTGCCCCGTGCGGCGGTCAGCCAGCTGGCGTCCTCCTCGCTGAGGCCCTTGATCTGGCGGAACCCCAGCCGCAGGGCCAGCCCACCATGGCCGTCAGGTTCCATCACATTGTCCCAGAAACTGGCATTGATGCAGACCGGGCGCACCTGAACGCCGTGTTCGCGGGCATCCCGCACGATCTGGGTAGGGGCATAGAAGCCCATCGGTTGCGAGTTCAGCAGCGCGCAGGCGAAAATCCCCGGATGGTAGCATTTGATCCAGGCCGAGGCATAGACCAGCAACGCAAAACTGGCCGCGTGGCTTTCGGGAAAGCCATAAGACCCGAACCCTTCGATCTGTGAAAAACAGCGTTCCGCGAAATCCTGCTCGTACCCGTTGCGCTTCATCCCGCGTAAGAACAGCGCGCGGAACTCGCTGACATTGCCATGTTTCTTGAAGGTCGCCAGTGAGCGTCGCAGCCGGTCCGCCTGTTCTGGGGTGAACCCCGCGCCGACAATGGCGATCTGCATCGCCTGCTCCTGAAACAGCGGCACGCCCAGTGTTTTGCCCAGCACATCCCCCAATGCGTCCGAGGGGAAGCTGACCTCCTCCTCGCCATTTCGCCGCCGAATATAAGGATGCACCATGTCGCCCTGAATCGGGCCGGGGCGGATGATGGCGACCTCGATCACCAGATCGTAGAAATTGCGCGGCCGCATCCGGGGAAGGAAGTTCATCTGCGCCCGGCTTTCCACCTGAAACACCCCAATAGAGTCTGCTTTGCACAGCATATCGTAGACCTCGGGGTCCTCGGGCGGCAGGGTGGCGAGGGTATAGCCGGTCTGGTGATGCTGCCCGATTAGGTCGAACGCCTTGCGGATACAGGTGAGCATCCCGAGGCTGAGGACATCGACTTTCAGGATACCCAAGGAGTCGATATCGTCCTTGTCCCAGCAGATGACCGTGCGCCCCTCCATCGTGGCGTTCTCGATTGGGACAAGTTCGTCCAGCCGCCCCTCGGTGATGATGAAGCCACCCACGTGTTGTGACAGATGGCGGGGGAAGCCGTCGATCTCATAGACCAACATTAGAGTCTGTTTTAGCCGTCGATCTTCAGGGTCGAGACCGATTTCGCGCATCCGATGCGCCTCAAGCCCTTTGGTCGAGAAAAAGCCCCAGAGCTGTGAGGACAGGGCCGAGATCGTGTCCTCGGTCAGACCCATGGCGCGGCCGACCTCACGAATGGCACGCTTGCCGCGATAGTGAACGACCGTGGCGCAGAGGCCCGCGCGTTCGCGGCCATAGCGGTCATAGATATGCTGGATCACCTCCTCGCGGCGCTCGTGTTCGAAATCGACGTCGATATCGGGCGGCTCGTCGCGGGCCTCGGAGACGAAGCGCTCAAAGACCATCGTGCCCATCTCGGGGCTGACCTCGGTGATGCCGAGGCAGAAGCAGACCACCGAATTGGCCGCTGAGCCGCGCCCCTGACACAGGATATCGCGCGAGCGGGCGAAATGGACGATATCCCGGACGGTCAGGAAATAGGGTTCGTATTTCAGCTTACCGATCAGGGCGAGTTCATGCGCCAGCATCTTTTTCGCCTTCTCGGACGCGCCTGCTGGATAGCGCCATTGCAGTCCTTCATGTGCCAGACGGTGCAGGCGTTCGGTCGGGGTTTCCTGTTCACTACCTTCGCTGGGGTATTCATAGCGCAGTTCATCAAGCGAGAAGGTGAGCTGTTCGCTGAGGTCATGGGCGCGGGTGACCGCCTCCTCGTGAGTTTTGAAGATACGCAGCATTTCCCCCTCGGAGCGCAACCGCTGTTCGCCATTGGCCAGCGCGTCGCGGCCCAGCTCATCGACCTTGCGGCGCAGGCGGATGGCGGTCAGCACGTCGGCCAGCTTGCGGCGTGCGCCGTGGTGGATCATCGGTGCGGCACTGGCGAGGGTGGGGATATCGAGTTGCTTTGATTCAGTCTCTAACAAAGAAAAATATGTACTATCTGCGCCATCATATCGAGGGTGCATCAGCAGATGCATCCGCCCACCAAAGCGGCGCGTCAGCTGTTGCGCCTGTGTCCGCCATACACTCGCGCCGCCCTTTGACCGGTCTGCTTGTGGCCAGAGCAGCAGGTGGAGGCCGTCGGAAAACTCCAGCAGGTCAGACAGGTGCAGGATGCAATCGCCTTTTTCCGCACGCAGGCGGCCTTTGGACAGGATGCGGCACAGGTTTCCCCAGCCCTGTCGGTTCAGGGGCAGAGCGGTGACGGTGGGCGCGTCGGTGAAGATCAGCCGCGCTGCCGGGATCAGGCGGGGGACCGCGTGGATCGGATAGGACGGCGGTTTGGGGATGTGATCGGGGCAGGGCGGGCCTAGGCTCGTGTTCTGCGCCTCCCACTCCAGCCGTTCGCGCACCTTACGGGCGATCTCGCGCGCTTGGGTATGGGCGCGAACGATCCCGGCGACCGAGTTGTCGTCGGCAATCGCGATGGCGGGCAGGCCCAGGGTCACGGCACGCTCCATATACTCCTCGGGGTGAGAGGCCCCGGTGAGGAAGGTGAAGTTTGACGTGATCGACAGCTCGGCATACATGGCGAGTCACTATTATATTCACGTTTTGTTCCTTTTCGAGTCCTTTGCGCAGGAACCGGGTCGCTTGCGGCTGATCAGGAGGGCATGGTTTGGGAAAAAAGGAGACCCGAAATGTTCAAGATCACCGCACTTCCCACTGACGAAGTCCGCGCCCTGCAGGCGGGCGGGCCAGATGCCTACGGCGCCACGCCAGAGCGGGCTGTTTCCACCGGCGCAGGTAATCCCTGTCGCCATTGCTTGCAGAACATCCCAGAGGGGCAGGACATGCTGACTTTGGCACATAGACCCTTTTTAGAGCCACATCCTTATGCAGAAACCGGCCCAATTTTCCTGTGCGCCAAACCATGCGAGCGTTACGAAGGAGATGCATTGCCGGAGATACTGAAGTCTTCCCCCGACTACCTGATCAAGGGCTATGGTAAGGATGATCGGATCGTCTACGGCACGGGTGCCATCACGCCGACGGACCAGATCGGAGCCAAAATTGCTGATATCTTTGCCAGAGCGGACATCGCTTACATCCACGTCCGATCAGCGCGGAACAATTGCTATCAGGCGCGGATCGACCGGGCCTAGAGCTTGACCCGGTGCATACCCCGGCGCGGCTGATCCTGATCCTCGGCCGGGGTGTCATCCGCGCGCGATGAGGTCAGCGCAAGGAACACATCCTCGAGGTCTGCTTCTTCGGTTCGGACGTCGCGGATGCGGATATTGGCGGCGCGCACCGATTCCAGAACCTGCTCGGCGCTGGTCTGGGCGCTGCGGTACTGCAGCACAAGGCTGCCATCGTCGCGCAGGTTGGCCTCGACACCATCCGTCATGGGCAAATCGGTAACGGGGCTGTCAGGGGCGATCACCATCGTTCGGCTGTCCATTCGGCCCAGCAGGTTGGCCGTGCTGTCCTGGGTGATCTTTTCACCGTGATTGATGATGGCGATCTCGTCGCACATCTCTTGCGCTTCTTCCAGGTAATGCGTGGTCAGGATAATGGTCATACCCTGCTCGTTCAGCTTGCGCACATTGGCCCAGAGCATCTGGCGAAGCTCGATATCCACGCCTGCCGTTGGCTCGTCCAACACCAGGATCTTGGGGTGATGCACCAGCGCCTTGGCCAGCAACAGCCGACGCCGCATCCCGCCGGACAGCGTGCGGGCATAGGCCTCGGCCTTGTCGCTCAGGCCCACCAGTTCCAGAATCTCATCACTGCGGCGTTCGGCCTTGGGCACACCATAGAGACCAGCCTGAACCTCCAACGCACCACGTGGGGTGAAAAAGGGATCGAGGTTCAGTTCTTGCGGCATGACACCGATGGCAGCGCGGGACGAGCGTGGGTTCTTGTCCTGATCATATCCCCAGATCGAAACATGGCCGGAAGACTTCACCACCAACCCCGCAAGGATGTTGATCAGGGTCGATTTCCCCGCCCCGTTCGGACCGAGCAAACCAAAGACCGACCCGCGCGGAACGGTCAGGTCAACGCCCTTCAGCGCGTGTTTTTCGGGCTGGCCTTTGCCGCCGCGATAGGTCTTGCGCAGCCCTTCGATCCTGATTGCCGCATCGCTCATGTGGCTCTTGCCCCCGGTTTGCTCATCGCTCATAAACGCACCTAATGCATGCCCGCGAGGCCGACAACCAGTGAAGGATCGCCAGCCGTGACAATCGAAGCGCCGGAAACGAAGATCGTGGAAACTTCTCGTGTTGCCTGTGATGGCGGCGAAGGCGCGTTGGGACACCCGCGGGTGTGGCTGCAGATTCCGGAAGACACCGGTTGGGTCGAATGCCCCTATTGCGATTGCAAATATGTGCTGGCGGATGGACATTCACAAAACTGACGCATAACTGTTACATCAACGGCGGCCGTGGTTGATTTGGCTTTTCATGGCCGGTACAGCCGTTTGTCTACGGTATAAAACGGAACCCAAATGCTCTTTCCAGCGCAGCCTTTACAGCTGTCAGAACAGGATCTTTTGGCACGTGGTGGTCAAAGAAACGTATATGCGTGCCCAGGTCGGCCAGAGCTGCTGATCAAAATCACTAGGCCGCGTAAACGCCCTATTCGGTCGTACACCAAGCGGCTGATCCAGCAGGTGTTTCCCGATGCAAAATATCGTAACGCCCTCAAAGAGATGGAATGCGAGTTGAAGGCGGCCTTGAAAAGCGGCTCTGACATAGCGAAACTACCTGTCGCGCGCGCATTCGGAATTGTTCAGACTGATGTCGGCCCGGGCATTATTGTAGAGCGGATTCAGTCTGAGGATGGGCAACTTGCTCCGCAGCTGTCATCGGTGTGCAAACAGGGCCAGTTGACGGACGACGTTCTGAGCGAACTCAACAGTTTTGTGCATCGGTTGTTTCAGCTTCAGATCGTAGGGCGCGACATCCACCCCGAAAACATTGTCTACGGGCTGCGCAATCAAACCAGACTATTCGTTCTGATTGACGGGTACGGAGAGCGCAATCTGGTTCCTTTGCGCACGCTGAGCCGTCGTTTGAACAACCGTTCGCTTAGCAAGCAAATGCAGTATATCGCTGATCGCACGGGGCTGCTCTGGGACAAGTCGCAGCGGGTCTTCCGCACTACATGACAGCCCCGATAAATAGGGCGCTGCAGCGGGTGCGGTCTTTTCTATGGTCAACAAGGCACAAAACGATCCCGAAGAGCTCCTTACCCGCCCTCTGCCCAAATCTTGCCGCGATTGTGATGGTACTAAGGTGGTGCAGTCAGCATAGGTGAGTGTGATGACGGACATTTCTGCAACTGAGACTGCCAACCCTGTGTTCGGTTGGATCGGATTTTGCCTTGCGGCGATGGCCTTGTTCGCGGCGTTGTTCGTATTTTGGGCCGGGCCGTTTGCGCCGCAGCAGTCCACCGGCGTGTCACTGGGGGAGCTGGCGGCCGAGTTTGGGAAATCCACCCTGCGTGCTGCTGCTGGGCTAGAGCAGCCCGAACCTGTCGCCCAAACTCGTGATCTGGACGATTTCCTGCAGATCGGTGTCGCCATGCTGGGCGGTCTGGCCATTGTCGTTTCTGCTATTGGCATTTTGCGCCATGAACGGATGCGGCCTGCCATCGCCGGGGTGACCATTGGCGTCGGCGCAATCCTGTTTCAGTTCTTCGCGATGGCCTTCTTTGCCTTCCTCGGCGCGCTGATTATCATGGGGCTGCTTCACAGTTTCTCGGATGTGTTTGGCGGCCTCTTTGGCGGTTAACTGACGTTCCTCACTGGTCAGTCGCGTGGCCCTGTGGCAGAACCGTCCCTGACCGACAGGGAGCACGCGCATGAGCAATTTCGGAAAAGGATGTCACCTGCATCTGATCGACGGATCGGCCTTTATTTTTCGGGCCTATCACGCGCTGCCTCCGCTGACACGCAAGTCGGATGGTTTGCCGATCGGGGCTGTATCGGGCTTCTGCAACATGCTGCAGAAATATGTTGAGGGGAACGCCGGCCCCGATGCGCCGACCCATGTGGCGGTGATCTTTGACAAGGGCTCGCATACGTTCCGCAACGATCTTTATGATCTCTACAAAGCCAACCGCGAGGCGATGCCCGAGGATTTGCGCCCGCAGATGCCGCTGACTCGCGAGGCCACCCGCGCGTTCAACATCGCCTGCAAGGAATTGGAAGGCTATGAGGCTGACGACATCATCGCCACGCTGGCCGTTCAGGCGCGCGATGCGGGTGGGCGCGTGACCATCGTCAGCTCGGACAAGGACCTGATGCAGTTGGTCGGCGGCGGCGTTGAGATGCTGGACGCCATGAAGAACAAACGCATCGACACGGATGGCGTGTTCGAGAAATTTGGCGTCGGGCCAGATCGCGTGGTTGATGTGCAGGCGCTGGCCGGGGATAGCGTTGATAACGTGCCGGGGGCTCCGGGAATCGGCGTCAAGACGGCGGCTCTGTTGATCAACGAATATGGCGATCTGGAAACTCTGCTGGACCGTGCGGAAGAGATCAAACAGCCCAAACGCCGCCAGACCCTGATCGAAAAGCGGGATCAGATCGAACTGTCGAAGAAGTTGGTGCAGTTGGATGAGAACACGCCGCTGGATTTCACCCTCGACGACCTTGAGGTTCAGGACCCTGACCCCGAAACCCTGCTGGGCTTTCTGGCAGAAATGGAGTTCCGCACCCTCACCAAACGGATTGCCGACAAGCTGGGGGCCGAGGCTCCGGTTATCGCCGATGCGCCCGCGCCAGTCGCGGAAGAGATTATTGCCGAGGCGATCCCGTTTGGCGCGTCGAAATACGAGTGCGTGCGGGACGCGGGCGCTTTGCAGAAGTGGATTGATCAGGCCTATGAACGCGGCTGGGTTGCCGTAGACACCGAGACAACCGGGCTGAACGAAATGATCGCCGATCTAGTCGGCATTTCGCTTTGTATCGAAGCCGGTGAGGCCTGTTATATCCCGCTGACCCACCGCGACGGATCGGCGGATGATCTGTTCGGCTCGGATGCGCTGGCCGAGGGGCAGATGCCGCTGGATGAGGCTCTAACACTGTTAAAACCGCTGTTCGAAGACCCCTCGATCCTCAAAATCGGGCAGAACATGAAATACGACGCCAAGATCTTTGCGCGCTATGGCATCGAGGTGGCTCCGATCGATGACACGATGCTGATGTCCTATGCCATGCATGGCGGTGAGCATGGGCATGGGATGGACACTCTGTCCGAGCGCTATCTGAGCCATACTCCGATCCCGATCAAACCGTTGCTGGGATCTGGCAAATCGGCGATCACCTTCGACAAGGTCGCAATTGATGAGGCTACGGCCTATGCGGCTGAGGATGCGGATATCACGCTGCGCCTGTGGCAGTTGTTCAAGCCGCAACTGCATCAGGTTCAGGTGACGACGGTTTATGAAACGCTCGAACGACCGCTGGTGCCGGTTCTCAAGGAAATGGAGATGCACGGCATCAAGGTGGATCGCGATGTTCTCAGCCGGATGTCGAACGCCTTCGCGCAGAAAATGGCCGGGTTAGAGGCTGAAATTCACGAATTGGCTGGTGAGAACTTCAATGTCGGTTCGCCCGCGCAGTTGGGCGAGATCCTATTCGACAAGATGGGCCTGGAAGGCGGCAAGAAGGGGAAAACCGGGAAGTACTCGACCGGGGCGGATATTCTTGGGGATCTGGCGACCGAGCATGAGTTGCCGCGCCGGGTACTGGACTGGCGGCAGCTGTCGAAGTTGAAGTCGACCTACACGGATGCGCTACAGACCCATATCAATCCGGACACGGGCCGTGTGCATACGTCTTATTCGATCACCGGCGCGAACACGGGCCGTTTGGCCTCGACCGATCCGAACCTGCAGAACATTCCCGTCCGGACCGAGGAAGGCCGTCGTATTCGCGAAGCGTTCATCGCCGAGCCGGGCAATGTGATGGTCAGTCTCGACTACAGCCAGATCGAGTTGCGTATTCTGGCGCATATCGCTGAGATACCGGCGTTAAAACAGGCCTTTGCCGACGGGTTGGACATTCATGCGATGACCGCGTCCGAGATGTTCGATGTGCCACTGGATGAGATGACGCCGGATATCCGCCGTCAGGCCAAGGCGATCAACTTTGGTGTGATCTATGGTATCTCGGGCTTTGGCTTGGCGCGCAATCTACGTATCCCGCGGGCCGAGGCTCAGGGGTTTATCGATCGCTATTTCGAGCGTTTCCCGGGTATTAGAGCCTATATGGACGACACGGTCGCCTTCGCCAAAGAGAATGGCTACGTGCAGACGCTGTTTGGACGAAAGATCCATACGCCTGAGATCAACGCGAAGGGACCACATGCTGGATTCTCGCGTCGGGCGGCGATTAACGCTCCGATTCAGGGGACGGCGGCAGATGTGATCCGGCGCGCGATGGTTCGGATGCCTGAGGCGATCAATGGGTTGCCGGCCAAAATGCTGCTGCAGGTCCACGACGAATTGCTGTTCGAAGTCGCCGAAGATGCGGTGGATGAGGTGATCGGCGTTGCGCGGGACGTGATGGAGGGTGCCTCAGACCCTGCCGTGAAGCTGGACGTGAAATTGGTTGTGGACGCCGGTCAGGGGGCGAACTGGGCCGAAGCGCACTAAAGGGCGCTGCTCATCAGGCCCGGCGGGCCCGCTTCGCAGCGGGTCAGTCCTGCGGCCTGACCATGCGGTTGACGAACCGTTGCACACTGGGGCCAAACAGCAGGATTACGGAGAAGGCGATTGGCCAACAAAAGGCCCATGAGGCCATCCAATCGCTAAGAGTGGACGGGCCAAAGCCGATGGCTTTGACCGTTGCGATCCCGGTGACGATGCAGGACATTAGCCCCGACATGATCAGGCTGAACACGGCGCGGGCGTAGCGGGCAGGGATCATAAAGTGCTTCCTTGGTATCTACGGTACAACAGATGACCCCATCTGCGGTTCAGAGATCTGCATTGGCAAGAACTGCCTTATGCATCCAATCTAGGGACGAGGTCGTCAAAGCTGTTGAGGGAGTATATTCCGCACTGACCCATCCTTCATAGCCAGAGACCTCCATCGCCTTGAACAGGGTCTGAAAATCCAGTTCGCTGCTACCCGGTTCGGACCTGTGGGGTGCTGCGCCGATCTGGGCGTGGATGACGCGATTGTGAAAGCGGTCCCAAATCTCCAACGGGTCCGAGTGAATCATTTGTGCGTGAAAGCTGTCATATTGCAGACCTAAATTGGGGCGATCCACGCGATCCAGAATCTCGGCGGCCAAATCGTAGTCGTTGAGGAAATAGCCGGGCTGGGACGCGGGGTTCAGCGGCTCGATGGTGAAGGTCTGGCCGGGGGCTGTATCGGCGGCCCATTGCAGGTTGCGAACAAAGCAATCCAGCGCCTCAGGCCCCGATGCATAGCCGGACATGATGTGGATCAGGCCGGGTTTGAGCACATCGGCATAGCGCAAGACGCGGCGGATATCGGATTGGAACCGCGCCTCACCGCCGGGAACGGCGGCATAGCCCGGCTCACCCCCGGTGTAGTTCGGGGGAGGCGCGTTGATCAGCACAAGCTCCAGACCGTTGGCCAGAAGGGCACGGCGGGTCTCTTTCGCGGCCAGCTCATAAGGGAACAGAATTTCAACGGCCTTGAAGCCCGCCTCAGCCGCGGCCTGGAACCGCTCCAGATACGGGAGTTCGGCAAAGAGCAGAGAGATATTGGCAGCGAATTTGGGCATGAGAGGCCTTTGGGTCGGTGATCCGCCCAAGCTTAGTCTCCACCGATTTTCGAGGAAAGGGATTGAAAACGACAGATTGTCGAAAATCGACAAGAAGGCAGGCCCAAGTCCAGAGATGTTTGGGCTAACACGGCGAATCATTTTTCTGCGCCGTTCCAACAGAAGGTCCGATCCCATGGCGATGAGCCCTGATCCTGTGCGCGGGAACACTCTTCCTATGTCCACTGGCCGCAGCTCGGCCTTGTCTGGAAACGGTTTGGCTGTGGCGTCCATGCTGACCTGGGCAGCGGGGTTTCCTGCGGCCGAAGTGTTGCTGCAGACCTGGCCCCCGGTCGCGCTGTTCGTGGCGCGCCTGGCGCTAGCAGTGGCGGTCATGGTGCCTTTGTGGTTTCTGATCGACGGGCCAAGCCGGGTTTTACGCGCCCGTTGGGGTCATGCGATGCTTGTTGGCGGGACACTCGGGGCCGGTATGTTCCTGATCATCGTGGCGCAAAAACTGACAGATCCTGTGACCGTCGCCATCATTGCCTCCTGCGCGCCATTGTTTGCCACTCTGATCGAACTGGCAACCGGGGCACGACGGTTGCGCTGGAATTTCGCGCTTGGCGTTGTGGTGTCCATCATTGGCGGTCTGATCGCGACCAGTGCAGTGGCGCCCGCGCAATTGGGTTTGGGCGCGATCTGCGCCATCGTGTCCACCGGGTTGTTCTGCTGGGCGACTATGGCAACGGCGAGGGATTTTCCCGAGCTGAGCCAGACCGGGCGCAGCACAATTACGTTCTTCGGCGGCTTAGTCGTCGCTTTGCTGCTGTTTTTCGGGGCATGCCAAGTGGGTATGGATGTCATGCCAACGGCGCAGATTGATGTTCAACAGATCGGAATGCTTGGGATCTATGCTCTGGTGTCTATGGGCCTCAGCCAAGTTCTGTTTGTCGGATCCGTTGGGAAACTGGGCGTTGCTTTGGCCTCGTTCCACATCAACATCGCACCGTTCTACGTGATGCTGATCATGCTGGTGCTGGGGGAAGAGTGGAACTGGACCCGCGCTTTGGGCGCAGGGGTCGTTGCGGTGGCCGTAGTGCTGGCGCAGGATCGGAAATTTGCAAAGGCGGCTTAGTCCGGCAGGTCTTCTGACTTGATCAACGGAAAGAAGCGCTGTTCGGACCAAACTCCGAACCAGTCCTCATGATGGGTACCCATCTCGACCAGCCGGTAAAAGCTCTTGCGGTCAATCCGGGCCTCAAGCCCGTCGCGGATCAGAATGTATGGAGAGGGTTCCTGGGTCTGCGGGTCCATGACAACGCGGATCGGATGATCCGGCCCGGCCACCGCGATATCGCCAACCTTGGTGGTGAAAGTCAGAGCCTGCGCCTCACCCTCGCCCGAGGCATCGACATCGACCGCGATGAACGGCGCATCCTCGACGGTGATTCCCACCTTCTCGACCGGGGTCACCAGATAGTATTTCCCGTCCTCCAGCTTAAGAATTGAGGAAAAAAGCTTCACAAGCTCGAAACGGGTGATGGGCGAGCCTAAATAACTCCAAGTGCCATCTTTGGCGATCCGGATGTCCAGATCACCGCAAAAAGGGGGATTCCAGAGGTGAACGGGGGGTAAACCCTTGGTTTTGGTCGCTTTGATCGAGGCCGCAAGACCGTCAGGGGAAGGTTTCACAGGTTTTTGTCCGCTCATTGCTTTTGCCATTTCCTCTCAGCGCGATAGACTTCATCTATAATAGTCCACGGAAGGGAAAGTCATGTCCGAACCTGCCGACCTCGTGTCCGAGATCGAAGCGTTGGAAAACAAGCTGCAAGAGGCGAAATCCTCGATCACCCGCCGCTTCATCGGGCAGGAGAGGGTCGTGGACCTGACCCTGACGGCGCTGCTGTGCGGGGGGCATGCCCTGCTGATCGGCTTGCCAGGTCTGGGCAAAACCCGACTGGTCGAGACGCTGTCGACCGTGATGGGCCTGCATGGCAACCGTATTCAGTTCACGCCCGACCTGATGCCGGCCGATATTCTGGGATCCGAGGTTCTGGATACAGCCGATGACGGCACGCGCCATTTCCGGTTTATTTCGGGGCCGATCTTTTGCGAGCTGCTGATGGCGGATGAGATCAACCGCGCCAGCCCTCGGACGCAGTCGGCGTTGTTGCAAGCGATGCAGGAGCGCACGGTGACCGTGGCGGGCGAAGACCGCGTGCTAGGCACGCCGTTCCACGTGTTGGCAACGCAAAACCCGATTGAGCAAGAGGGCACCTATCCGCTGCCCGAAGCTCAGCTGGACCGTTTTCTGGTGCAGATCGACGTGGAGTACCCTGATCGCCAGACCGAGCGGGATATCCTTCTGGCCACCACCGGTGTAGCCGAAGAAGAGGCGCATCAGATCTTCAGTAAAGAAGAGCTGTTGGCCGCTCAGGTCTTGTTGCGCCGGATGCCTGTGGGGGACTCGGTTGTGGAATTGATCCTCGATCTGGTCCGCGCGTTCCGTCCCGACGAGGCGGGTGTCTCGGATCGCGTCGCTGAAACCGTTGCCTGGGGTCCCGGTCCGCGTGCGGCGCAGGCGCTGATGATGACTGTTCGGGCGCGGGCGATGCTGCAGGGGCGTCTAGCCCCCAATGCCGAGGACGTTCTGGATATGGCCCGCCCGGTTCTCAGCCACCGGATGGCTCTGAACTTTGCGGCACGTGCGCGGGGCGACAGCCTTGCCGACCTGATCGACAGCACAGCTGCTGGCCTGATCCGCACTGAGGCTGCGGCGTGAATGCTGCGCTGACCCTTCGTCAACGATCCGAGGCCGAGGCGTCCCGGCTGCCGCCGCTTTTGGCGCGTGCCGAGCATCTGGCCGGCACTGTTCTACTAGGTGACCATGGTCGGCGGCGATCCGGCATGGGGGACGACTTCTGGCAATATCGTCCCGCCCAGATAGGAGACAGCCGCCGGATGATCGACCACCGCCGCTCGGCACGCGGGGATCAGCAATTCGTGCGCGAACGCGAGTGGCAGATCGCGCAATCGGTCATGCTGTGGGTCGATCAGGGGGCCTCGATGCGTTTTGCGTCGGACAAGGCGCTGCCCTCCAAGGCGGATCGCGCCAGGCTGTTGGGTCTGGCGACTGCGATCCTTCTGGTGCGCGGGGGCGAGCGCGTTGGCTTGACGGGTACAACCCTGCCGCCCCGACGCGGGAACGCGCAGATCATTCGTTTGGCCGAGGCCTGGTCAGAGGACTCGGAGGTCGACTACGCGCCACCCGAACACCGGGCCATGATCCCGCACGCCCGTGCTGTGTTCATCTCGGACTTTCTTGGCCCAATGGATGAGGTCGAACTGGCCCTGACCAAAGCAGCAGATCGCGGCGTTCGGGGCGTTTTGTTGCAAGTCCTCGATCCGGGGGAAGAGACGTTTCCCTTCGCGGGCCGCACCATTTTTGAAAGCGTCGGCGGCACCATTCGGCATGAAACCCTGAAGGCCGGAGAGCTGCGCGACCGGTATCTGGATCGCCTTGCCGAGCGCAAGGATGCGCTAACGCATCTGTGCCGCGCGACTGGTTGGCAATTGGGTTTGCACCACACCGGAGAAAGCGCGCAATCGGCTCTATTGTGGCTCTATCGTGCGCTGGACGGGGGTGTTCAATGACCGTTTTGGCGGGCATCGGTTTCACTGCGCCGTGGGTGTTGTTGGGTCTGCTGACCCTGCCGATTCTGTGGCTGATCCTGCGCGCGGTGCCGCCCGCGCCGATCCGTCGAATGTTCCCGGCGGTTACACTTTTGCTCGGCCTCAAAGACGACGAAAGCGTATCGGACCGAACGCCTTGGTGGTTGCTTTTGCTGCGGATGCTGGCGGCGGCGGCGATCATTATCGGTTTGGCCGGTCCCGTGTTGAACCCGTCGCGCGATCAGACGGGCACAGGTCCCCTGATGTTGGTGTTGGATGCAAGCTGGGCCGGGGCCACGCGCTGGTCGTCGACGCTGGACCAGATCGACGCGCAATTGACCGAAGCCGGGCGCGCAGGCCGCCCCGTCTCGATCCTGCGCCTGACCGAGCCGGAATCGCCCGTGTTTCAGGCGGCCGAGGCGTGGCGCAACCGTTTGCCGGGGCTTGTTCCGAACCCGTGGCAGCCGACCGAAGATCAGGTTGATCAGGTCATCGCCGCGCTGGATCAGGTCGAGGGCGGGTTTGATACGCATTGGTTCAGCGACCGCTTGAGCTATGAAAAACACCCTGAGTTAGTGTCTGAACTACAGTCCCGCGGGCAGGTCACCGTCTACCGCTCAAACGCGGCAGCGTTGGCACTTTTGCCTGCCGTTTATCAGGACGGAGTCATTCAATTGACCGCATTGCGGGCCGAACCGGGCCCGGAGGAGAGCGTGACCGTTCTGGCGCAAGGCCGTGACCCGGCAGGCACGGCACGGGTACTGCAATCGGCCGAGATGACTTTCGCAACCGGAGAAACACAGGCCCAGATCGACCTCGCTCTACCGTCTGAGCTGCGCGCCCGGATCACACGGTTTGAGCTGCAGGGCCAGCGCTCGGCCGGGGCGGTGACGCTAACCGATGACAGTTTGCGGCGGCGCGAGGTTGCGCTGATCGCCGGAACCCTCAACCGCGAGGGGTTGGAGCTGTTGTCGCCGCTCCATTACCTCACGCAGGTTCTGATCCCCACCGCCGATTTTGTTGAGGGCGGCCTGCCCGAGGTTCTACCTGCAAATCCCGATGTAATTGTGCTGTCGGACGTCGCCCAGATCTCGGGTCCGGAAGAGGTTGCCCTGATCGAATGGGTCGAACAGGGCGGCCTGTTGCTGCGATTTGCAGGGCCCCGCATGGCGGCGAGCGATCTGGGTCGCGATGAAGAGGATACGCTGCTGCCAGTTCGCTTGCGCAGCGGCGGTCGCACCGTTGGCGGCGCAAT
The DNA here is from genome assembly GCF_056540865.1 of Ruegeria sp. AL11. NCBI lineage: Bacteria > Pseudomonadati > Pseudomonadota > Alphaproteobacteria > Rhodobacterales > Roseobacteraceae > Ruegeria > Ruegeria sp. AL11. The sequence continues at coordinate 125,974 of NZ_JBQFXO010000010.1, read as the reverse complement.
GAGCTGGGGGGAATCCAAGACACTGGCACCGTTCCCCGAAGACTCGCCCTTTTACGGGTTGCAGATACCAAACGACGTGACCGTGTCCACTCAGGTCATGGCGCAACCAGACCCTAACTTGGCGGATCGCGTGATTGCGTCACTGTCGGACGGTACACCTCTGGTCACGCGCAAGGCGCTTGGCTTGGGGCAGGTTGTCCTGTTCCATGTGACCGCCGATGCGGAATGGTCCAGCCTGCCGCTGTCTGGCCTGTTCGTGGAAATGCTGGACCGTCTGGCCGTCGCCTCGGCCGCGAAATCGCGTCAGGTCGCGCAATTGGAGGGCACCACGTGGGAGCCGGTTCAGATCATGGATGGGTTCGGCGCGTTGTCCGATGCCGGTACGCTGGCGGGTGTGGATGGGGTTGAGCTGGTGTCAGGACAGATTGGGCCCGACCTTCGTCCTGGCCTCTATGAAAGTGGGAAGCAAAAGCTGGCGCGGAATGTGCTGTCCGAGGATACAACGCTCAGCCCTGTTGCATGGCCCGCAGATGTGCCGATCCGTGGGCAGGAGGCCTCAACCGAGACGCCCTTGGGAGGAATACTTCTGAGCCTCGCATTGATCCTTTTGACCGTGGACGTAATCGCGTCTCTGGCCTTGTCGGGCCGATTGGGTCTGGCCAAGGCGGCAGCGGTTGCTATGGGGGCCGTGTTGCTCGTGCCCGAGGCGCAGGCGCAGTCGCCCGATGAGACCGACTTTGCCCTCGCCGCCACGCATGAACTGGTTTTGGCGCATGTGCTGACTGGCGACAGCCAGGTGGACGACATCGCGCAAGCCGGGTTGCAGGGATTGGCCCAGACGTTGAACTACCGAACCTCGGTCGAACCCGCTGCGCCGATTGGCGTTGATCTGGAACGGGATGAGCTGGCCTTTTTCCCGCTGCTCTACTGGCCCATCACGCAAGATCAGCCGCGCCCCTCGGATGAGGCCTATGCCAAGCTGAATGCTTATCTGCGCTCGGGCGGTATGATCCTGTTTGACACGCGCGATGCGGATATCGCGGGTTTCGGTGCCTCCAGCCCCAATGGGCGAAAGCTGCAGCAACTGGCTGCGCCGCTAAATATCCCCGCGTTAGAGCCGATTCCGAACGATCACGTGCTAACGCGAACTTTCTATCTTCTGCAGGATTTCCCCGGACGCTACGCCGGAACCGATGTCTGGGTCGAGGCCGCTCCGCTGGATGCCGAACAGATCGAAGGGATGCCTTTCCGCAACCTCAACGACAACGTAACGCCCGTGGTGATCGGCGGCAATGACTGGGCCGGGGCCTGGGCGGTAGATCGCAACGGGCAGGCTCTGCTGCCGGTCGGGCGTGGCTATGCGGGGGAGCGTCAGCGCGAGCTGGCCAATCGCTTTGGGGTCAATCTGGTGATGCATGTGCTGACCGGGAACTACAAATCCGATCAGGTCCATGTGCCTGCTCTGCTGGACAGGTTGGGACAATGACCGGAACCGTTATATTTGATCCGCTGATCCCTTGGCCAATACTACTTGCGGTCGCCTCGATCGCCGTTGCAGGTGTGGTCTTGGCGGTCTGGCGTGGGTTGTCCGGATGGGCTTTGCGCGGGTTGGCCGTTTTGGTGGTGATCGCGGCGCTTGCCGGTCCGGTCTACCAGGTCGAAGACCGCGCGCCGCTGACAGATATCGTCCTAATGATCGAGGATGAAAGCGCCAGCCAGACACTCTCGGACCGAGCCGACCAAACTGCCCAAGCGGCTGAGGCCTTGGCGGCCGAGATCGAGTCGCGCGACAATACCGAACTGCGCCGCATCCGCGTGGGCGACGGCGATGGCGACGAAGGCACGCAGGTCATGGCCGCGGTGAATGCGGCCCTGGCCGAGGAGCCGCGTGCGCGGGTGGCTGGTATACTGGTGGTCTCGGACGGGATCGTTCATGACGTTGATCGAGCACCTGACCTGCCCGCGCCTCTGCATCTTTTGCAAACCGGGCGCGAGAGCGACTGGGACCGCAGGCTCATCGTCCGCAATGCGCCTGCCTTTGCCATAATCGGTGAACCCGTAACCCTGACTCTGCGCGTTGAAGACAGCGGCGCGGCTCCGGGCGGGGCCACCAGCGCGCCGCTTGAGATCTCGGTTGACGGGGGCGAGCCGGAGGAATTCCGTATACCCATTGGCGTGGATGTCGAACTGCCGATTTCTCTGCCGCATGGTGGGCGGAACGTCATCCAATTCACGGTCCCGGAGGCCGATGGTGAGCTGACCGATCGCAACAATACCGCATTGATCCAGATGAACGGCGTGCGCGACCGCCTGCGCGTCCTGCTGGTGTCGGGCGAGCCGCATCCCGGCGGACGCACCTGGCGCAACCTGCTTAAATCCGACAGCTCGGTCGATCTGGTGCATTTCACCATTCTGCGCCCGCCCGAGAAACAGGACGGCGTCCCGGTGGATGAATTGTCTCTGATCGCCTTCCCGACACGTGAGTTGTTTCTGGAGAAGATCAATGATTTCGACCTGATCATCTTTGATCGCTACAAACGCCGGGGCATCTTGCCTGCGATCTATCTGGATAACGTGGCCGATTATATCGACAACGGGGGCGCTGTGCTGATCGCCGCAGGCCCTGATTTCGCCACCGCGGACAGCATCTTCCGCTCGCCCCTCGCGGGCAGTCTTCCGGCGCAACCGACGGCACGGGTGATCGAAGAGCGCTATGTTCCCATGGTCAGCGATCTGGGGCATCGGCACCCTGTGACCACCAATCTTGTTGATTCCGAGGATTGGGGCGCGTGGCTGCGCCAGATCGATGTGAATGAGCGCTCGGGCCAGGTGCTTATGACCGGCCTTGAGGACCGGCCGCTGTTGGTATTGGACCGGGTCGGTGAGGGACGGGTGGCCCTGTTGGCGTCAGACCACGCCTGGCTATGGAGCCGGGGTTTTGAAGGCGGCGGGCCTCAGTTGGAACTGCTGCGCCGTCTGGCCCATTGGATGATGAAAGAGCCCGAGCTTGAAGAAGAAGCGCTCTGGGCCGAGGCGAACGGCCAGTCGATGCGCATTATTCGCCAGACTCTCGAGGAAGAGGTCGGTCCGGTCACGATCACTCGGCCCAATGGCGAAACGCTTGAGATCATCCTTGAAGAGGTCTCGCCCGGACGGTTCGAGGCGCAATATTTCGGACCCGAGATTGGCCTCTATCGCCTGCAGGAGGGCGATTTGATGGCCGTGATCGGCCTCGGTCCTGCGGCTCCGAAAGAGTTTGAGCGTACCATCGCAACAGGTGAAGTGCTGGAGCCTGTGATCGCCGCCATGCGCGGTGGTGTGATCCGGCTGGAAGAGGGTTTACCTTCAATCCGCAACGTCCGCGCTGGGCGTCCGGCGGCGGGGCGTGGCTGGATCGGTCTTACCCCGCGCGAGGCCTATGAGACGCGGGACGTTACCCAAGCCGGGTTGCTGCCGCCGTGGCTGGTACTGCTGCTGGCTGGTGGCTTCCTGCTGGGCGGCTGGCTTCGCGAAGGCCGTCGCTAGATCGCCTAGGGTTTGACTTGCGACACAAATACCCTGCCACGCTATCAGCGTTCTCGGACATTCGAGTCACTTGATGGAACCGCTTTAGTCGATCCGAACTGACACCCGATCTGACGCGCCATGGGCGTCTACCACCACCAGTGCGGAATACCCGCGACCCGGGTTCGGGATGTCGAACTCGCGATGTCGTTGCCCAGTCAATACCGGAACGCCATCCGCCAAAAGCGAGAATGGTTCAACGCCGCCGCGCACTTTCACGGTCACCGGGCCTCCATCCGTCTCTAACACAGAGTTATTGGGCGGAAAGATCAGGTCCGGGGCGCTTGGGTCATCGTCGAACGCTGCCCCTCGGGGCCGAAAGCGTTGCAAAGGTTGCGGCAGTTCGGCGGCCCCCACGATCAAAGTCGATGGCGGTGGTGGGCGCAATGGCGTGGCAGTCGGTTTCAGATGACCGAAGGCTTCAAACAACAGGGGGGCCGCCAACTCTCCACCAAAGGCGCCGGGGACCGGAGTTCCATCCGCGCGCCCGAGCCACACACCGATGACATGCTGGCCGTCAAAGCCGATCGCCCAGGCGTCCCGGTGCCCGTAGGACGTGCCGGTCTTATACGCCAAGCCAAATGCAGCGGCCCCTGGTGGAGGGGCAAGACCGACCAGAATATCGCTCACCTGCCATGCCGCGTCATCTGACAGAACCCGAGGCGTCTTAGCGCGATCCGCCAAGGCCTCATGGCGCAACCATGGCCCCTGCCCACCTGCGGCCAACGTGGCGTAGAGTTGCACCAGATCGCGCAGGCTCAGCCCGACACCCCCCAGTGAGATGGCAAGGCCTGGGGTGCCTCCTTTCAGTTTCGGGTGGGCTCCGGCCTGCTTAAGGGCGGCCATCACGCGCGCAGGCCCAAGCTCATCCGTCAGGCGTACAACTGGAATATTAAGCGACATTTGCAGCGCGTCCCGAACCCGCACATCGCCGCGAAATATGCCATCGAAGTTGCGTGGCGCGTAGCGACCAAACATCACCGGGCTGTCGCTGATCAGCGTTTCGGGATGGGCAAACCCCTGATCGAAGGCCAACCCATAGACCAGAGGCTTCAGCGTCGACCCCGGAGACCGTAGCGCTTGGGTCATATCCACGAACCCTTGCCGCGCGTCCTGGTAGCCCGAAGAACCGACCGAGGCCAGAATCTCTCCGCTGCGGTGATCAGCCACGATTAAAGCCCCCGAAATACGCGGTCCCGCTCGCGCCGCTGCCTGCGCCACAAGAGGCTCCAGCCGTTCCTGCAGCCCGGCATCCAGTGTCAGATCCAAAGCCTCTGATCCCGGGTTTTCGCGCCGCGCTCGGTCTGTGAGGTGAGGGGCCAAACGGGGAAATGCGCGCATCTGATCCGGGATATCTTCCGTCAGCGCGCTGTGCATCTCAGATTCGGTCAAAACCCCATAAGACTGCATCCGCTTCAGAACCCGGTCACGCGCGTTTCGGGCGGCCAAGGGGGCACGGTCCGGGCGTCGGACTTCGGGCGATTGGGGAAGGGCAATCAGCAGGGCTGCCTGCGCGGGGGTCAGCCGCGCCGGGTCTTTTCCAAACCATGCACGGCTGCCTGCGCGGAGGCCTTCCAGATTGCCACCGTAGGGGGCGTGGGTTAGGTAGAGATTTAGGATTTGCTGCTTGCTCTGACGCCGTTCCAGCGCCAAAGAGACCCTAACTTGGCGAATTTTGCCACTCCAACGCCCGGTTGAGCCATCCTCGATCAGCCGCGCGACCTGCATGGTGAGCGTCGATCCACCGGAAACGGTACGTCCGTTCCATAGGGCTTGGCCAGCCGCGCGGAGGAACGCGAGGGGGTCGACGCCGGAATGTGACCAGAACCGTTTATCCTCATACCGGATCAGCATCTCGGTAAAGGCGGGATCCACCGGGCCGGGGCGCATCCGCCAGATGCCGTCCTCGACCGGGAAGGCCCGCAGAAGCGCTCCGTCTCGGCCCCTCATTTCGACCGAGGTTTCGGCCAGAACAGGTGGCAGGACGGTCGCGTCTACCCACGTATCCAACCGGTCCCGCGCAAAGGCGGTCAGGTAGAGCGCAGAGGCCAGCGCCAGCAGCACCGGGGCGAACCCCTTGCGCCGAAATGGATGGCGCGGAATCACCGCACCTCAACCCGCCCGGTTTCCGTCCGCGCGCGGTTTTGCGGGCGATACATATCCTCGACCGAGGCGGCCGGGTGGTGGAACGCACCGGGCGTAACGGCGCGGGCCACATAGGCCAGCGTCACCGTTTCGCCCCCAGACAGATTGACCGCCGCTAGGAAACGGTCCGAGCGGAACTCGGTATGAGTCGCGTCGGACAGGTCCAGCCAGTCCAACGCGCGCACATCGCCTGATCGCAACAGGTTGGGGTTGTCGATCTCGATCCCCGCTGCCAGAGGGTCATCGATCATCAACCGCGCGCCGCCGCTCTCGAACGGAGTGACGGTCAGGACGGTTACAAAGCGGTCACCGGCAGTGAAGGTTGACGGATCCAGAGGGTCGCCTTCCATCGAGTAATAGGCTCTGTTTATGGCGTATCCGGTGCCTCCGGCCTCGGGCGGAGTGGTTGGGATGCCCGTCACTGTAAGTGTGATATCGGTTGGGTTGGCTGCGGTGGCCGAGATGTTCAGGTCATCGATAAACCCTGCCTCACGCACCTGAACGAAAGGGCCAGAGACCGGCGCGCCGTTCACCATCAACCCCGAGTCGGATGGGTCGGATACAAGCGCATGAGCGGCCAGCAGGGACCATGAAGCCTCCTGCGTCGACAAATGCGCGCGACTGGAGGTGACACGTTGGATAAGTGCGTCCCGATCCACCGCCTGACTGCCCGCATCGACCGCAAGGGTCAGCAGCCCGGCGGCATCCCGCAGGTCTGTGCCGTAGTCGACTCGCCACAGGTAGCGCTCCTGCGCGGGTCGGCGCTGCAGCAGCTGGGCCGCACGGGCGAACATGGCGTCGGCACGGGTCTGATCTCCGTAGGACGCCAGCGCCGCCCCAAGTTGCGCGGCGGCCAGAGGGGTGTCGAAAGCGTCCCCCTTGGTATCCGCGTAATAGCGCAGATCGCCCATCGAGGCTGCGCCCTCGCGCGCCAGCACCATCAGAGCATAGGCAATATCCTCACCGCCTTCGTCGAAATCCGGGGCATAGTTCACGCGGTTGCGCAGGTTATGCATGGCCTGCGCGAAGGCGCGGTCCGACACCGGGTGGCCTTGCGCTCGGGCGCGCGAGAGGAAGTCGGTGACATAGGCGTCCAACCAGAAATCTCCGCTCTCTGCACGCCAGAGGCCAAACGCTCCGTTCGGGGCCTGCCGGGTCAGGATGCTGCGGATCGAGTCTCTGATACGTTGATCCACAATCGGCCCGTCACCCAGCCCCGACGCTTGCGCCACGGAGGACAGGTACAACAGCGGCAGAGCCTTGCTGGTGATCTGTTCGGTGCAGCCATATGGGTAGCGATTCAGCTGATCCAGCAGGGCGGGCGTGTCGAACTTTGCCAAAGCGCCTGCAGACAGGATCGCCTTTGCGGTGCCGGGCTGGAAGCCATCGAACACGTCCTGGGTGAACAGGAAATTGTCGCCCGTACCCAGAGAAAACCGCCGTGTTTGAGCCACAATAGGGTCGTTTGCGCGTACCGGCATCCGGAGGGTTTGCGACAAGTCACGGCCATCCGGCGTCGTGATCGCCACGCTGATTTCCGGGTCTCCGACGGCAAGCGCGCGAAGCGGGATTTCGAACACCGCCTTGCCGCCATCCTCCAGAACAAAGCTGGCGGGCGCTGTTCCCAACTCCAACCCGGTTGAGGTGGTCAGTCCCAGTGCCATCTCACCTGATGGGCCATCGGCATGGACGATCTCAAGCAACATCCGGCTTTGGTCGCCGGGGGCCAGAAAACGGGGCAGGCTGCCTGTGACGACCACGGGGTCGCGCACGATTATCTCGGCCTCGGCCTGTCCTACGGCTGCCGCCGACCAGGCAACCGCCATCAGCCGTACGGTTCCGTTGAAGGCGGGCAGAGGGATGTCGACCTCGACCTCTCCGTTTGCGTCTACCTTAACCGGGCCGCTGAAAACGGCCATCAGGTCTTGTGTGGGCGGAGGGGATTGCCTCTGCATCCCCGAATTGTCACCGCCCGAGCGGATCGTGCCCATCGCGCCGTTCATGCCGTCGATCAGGCGGCCATAGACATCACGCAGGTCCACACCCAGACGGCGCTGGCCGAAATAGTAACCCTGCGGATCGGGGCTTTCGAAACCGGTCAGATTCAGAATCCCCACATCCACGGCGGCCAGGGTCAGCCAAACAGGCTCACCTTCCTGTGCATTTTCGACCCTAATAAGGGCTTTCTGTGTCGTTCTCGGAGAGGTCACCTGAGGCACATCAATGCTCACATCCAGATTTCGCCCGACAGGCTCAACTTTTGCATGGGCCACGCCCATCGCCCGTGCCGGGTTCTGGCCGGCGGCAACATCCATGGGGCGGATCACGGTGGCGGTGACATAGGCTCCGGCACCCCAATCCTCGGTCACGTCGATCGGGATCACGGTTTCGCCCTCTGGCACGTCGACCATCTGACGGTCGATCAAACGGTTCGAGAGGACCTCGATCTGCGCCTCGCCTGCCATGCGCGGCACGATCCGCAGTTGCGCCGTGTCACCCGGGCGATAACTGTCGCGGTCCAGCGACATTTCCAGCCGGTCGGGCGAGGTGGAGGCATCCGCCGCCTGATACCAGCCCGCGCTGAACTCCACGGCGGTTTCCGCGTAGGCGCCATCGAGGCGTTCAACCACCAGTTCATACTGTCCCCAGTCAACCGGCTGCGACAGGTTCAGTGGCTCTGCACCTGTCTCAACCTCACCGGTGGCAATACGGGAGCGACGCGTTGTCGGCTCCCAATTCCAATCGCCATAGAGCTGATACCATTGATAGCGGGTTTCCAGCCTGTTCAACGTCCAGCGCAGGCGCATGGGTTCAACGGTCAGGTCCGGAGACAGGCCGATGATTTGGAACGCGGCCTCGGTGCCCTCGGGGATCACATCCTCGAACAGGGGGCGGACACCGATCATTGCCTGTGCGGATCGGACCGGAGCCGTCAGGCGGCGTTCGACGGGGTGGCCTGATCCGTCCGTCAACCGGGCGATGATTTCGGCCTCAAGAGGTTTGCCATTTGTCTCTAACACGGGGATTTCAATGGCAATCGAGGCCTGCCCAGAGGCATCCGTCTGCGCATCGCCGAAATAGGTGCTTTTGGTTGAGGTCTCGGCGTCGTAGCGGCCGAAACGATAGGTTTCAAAGCCCGGAACGGCGTCGGTTGGGCGGGCGATGACCTGACCGTCAATGCTCAAACCCGATCCCGGCGCGCCGAACAAGTAGCGTGCGTCGATCTGCAAGGGCGGCGTATCGCCGGGGCGCAGAGGGGCGTCCGGCAGGCTGAGGTCAAAGTCGATGCGCTCGGGCAGGAAATCCTCGACCAACACGGTTTGACGGGCCAGAGCGTCGGCTTTGGGGTCGGACTTGATCTCGATCTTCCACGTTCCTCGCGGCACATCCGGGGCGACGGGCAGGCTGAAGACATGGCCGCCCGCAACACCGCCATCCGAGACCGCGCGGCGATACTCCACCCCATCGGGGCGATAGAGAATGGCAGTCAGGGGCAGGCCTTCGATGGCCTGAGCTTTGTTGTCGCGGGATAGAGCTGTGATGTGAATGACCTCTCCGGCGCGATAGGCGCCCCGGTCCGTGGTCAGGAACACATCCACAGGACCCGCAGGGGCACGCCCTTCGACCCCGCGATCCGACAGGTCAAAAGCAGGGTCGGTCAGAGAGAGGAAGCTGAAATCGGATTCCCCATCAGCCACCATCACCAAAACCGGTGCGCTGGCGCCTTTGCCGCGGGTCAGGCCCGCTTCGAACTGCGCATAGCCACTGTCATCTGTCTGCGCCTTGGCAATCACCGCGTTGGCGTTTGAAACCAGCGAGACCTCGATCCCCTCGCGCGGGGTTGCGTCGTGCAGACCGCGTACGGTGACATGCAGCCCGTCTGTACCAAGGGCTGTGCTGATCCCCAGGTCGGTCAGCACAAACCACTGTGTTGCGCCTGGATCATCATAAGGATCTGCCCCGGGGACGCGCGCAGTCAGGGCATAGATCCCAGCGGGTTGATCGGCAATCGCCTCGGCCATGGGCAGACGGGCGGTCATGCTTTGGTTCAGTTCGTTTGCGATCTCGGCTGTTCCGGTCCAGACATCCTCGGCAATCTCGTCCGAGAATTCACGTTCCTGCCATTCGCTGAGGGGGCGGCCAAAGAAATCCTGCTGGACGGCCCTGATCAGGTTGCGGTCGCTGACGCGTCGCAGGGTCAGGTCCAGAGAACCGGTATTGACCGTCTCGACCGGCAAGGCTGCATCCGCCGACTTTGGCAGCACATAGCTGCGGCCCGGAAACCGGACCGACGGAGCACGGTCACGGACGTAGTGCGTCAGCTCGACAGTACGGTTCAAGGCCTCACCCGAGGCTGCCGGAAGCCCTTCGCGCAGGGAAAAGCGATAGCGCTGACCATGCGCAACGCCGTCCAGGCAGAGGCTTTTGCCATCGACCTGCACCACCAGCCCATCGTCACTGCGCTGCACAAACGGGTCATAGTCGACGCCCGCCTTGACCAAGGGTTCCGAGAACTCAACGCAGATACGCGGCGCAGCGGCGTTGCTTTCCACCGTGCTGTCGATGATGCGGAAGCCGTATTTTCCGATGGCATCATCCAAAGCCGCCAGGACATCCTCACGCGGTTGGACCTGTTCGGCCAGCCGCAGTGCCGACACCATATCGCGACCGCGTTCGACCGCTTCCAGCGCGTCTGACATCACCATCAGCGCCGCGATTTGGGCCCCCGGTGCGTCCGCGCGCAGATATCCGTTGATGGCGGCGTTCAACGCGCGGGTGCGGAAGTCCTGCTGCTCCTGATATCCGTTCGGGTTCAGGCGCAGCAGCAGCCGGGCGTATTCAACCCATAGGTCGGACGCATCGCTGAGGGTCACGGCCTCCCCAGTCCACAACATCGCAAGCCGATCCGTATCTGCGTTCAGCGCTGACTCCAGCAAAGTCTGCAGGTCACGCCCTCCGGCAGAGTGGCGAAACCCAAGGTCGCGGGCCTGTTGAAACGCTTCGTTCAGGTCTTTCTGGCGAAGGAATGTGAGGGACTCAGCGCGCGTTTTCCCCAATAATAGGGTCTGTTCTGGGATGAATACTTTCTGTGCCGACACCGCGCCTTGATATGGCTCCTGCCGGTTCACACCGCTTTTAGGAAAACAGGCATCCGACCGAGTGTTATAGGTAAAGGCCGTGCAGCTTTGATTGGCCGAACACGCGCGGATGCAGGACTTTAGATCCGTATCGAACAGCGCATCCAGATCCGAGCCATAAAAATCCGCATCTCGGGTCGTGATATAGCGGAACTCGGGCACGGCAGTCTGGGCCAGAGCGCCCAAGGTCAGGGCGAAAGTGGAAATGATGTAAGTTATTGAAAAAAATACAAAGCGGTGCATTTTGACCTCCTGTTTGGGGTCAATTTGACACGTGCGGTGCCCCTCAGGCAACGGCTTAAACACTTTTTCACCGATTGCCCGGATGCTGACGGCAGAGCAGACCGGAATTACGCATCATGAGCCTCGCACAAAAACTGGCACAGGAACGGCGCGCGCGCCTCGCGGCGGAACGGATGTTGGCGCTGAAACAGGCTGAGCTGTCTTCGGCCAACCGCAAACTGGGCCGTCATGCGATGGCGTTGACCAAACGAATTGGCGAGACTCAGGCCGAAGTTGAAACCGTCCGGGGCGAGAATGAAAAGGTCAAATCAGATCTGACCGAGGCCCATGCCAAGGTCGAAGTGGCCGAGCGTCGCCTGTGGCATTCGATCCAGACCATTCAAGACGGGTTTGCCTTTTTCGACGGTGACAGTCGCCTGATCGGGGCCAATACCGCCTATCTGAGCGTGTTCGAAGGTCTTGATGAGGTCGCGCCGGGTATCTCGTATACGCGCATTCTTGAATTGCTGACCAACGAAGGCATCGTCGACACCGACTCGGAAAAGGCCGGGGACTGGCAGGCACGCATGCAAAGACGCTGGGCACGGGCTAATCCGCCACCCGAGGTGATCCAATTGTGGAATGGTCAGTATATCCGCCTGATCGACCAGCGTGGCAGCGGCGGTGATGTGGTTAGTCTTGCCCTGAACATCACCGCTTCCGTCCGGCATGAGGCGGAATTGCAGGCCGCACGCGACCGCGCCGAGGCTGCAAACCGCGCCAAATCGGCCTTTCTGGCGAATATGAGCCATGAAATCCGGACGCCCATGAACGGTATCGTCGGCATGACAGAGTTACTGTCCGAAACGCCGATGGATGAAGAACAGCTCCTTTATGTCAACACGATCCGCAACTCGGGCGAGGCGCTTCTGGTCATCATCAACGACGTGCTGGACTATTCCAAAATCGAAGCGGACAAGCTGATCCTGCACCCCGAGCAGTTTGACCTCGAACGCTGTATCCTTGAGGTTGCGATGCTGCTACAGCCCAGCGTGCGCGACAAGGGCCTGACCCTGCTGGTGGATTATGATCTCTTCTTGCCGACGTTGTTCGTGGGGGATCCGGGCCGTGTGCGGCAGGTTCTCACTAACCTTGTTGGCAATGCCGTCAAGTTCACCAGCGAGGGGCATGTGCTGATCCGAGTGACCGGTGTACCCCATCCAGATCGGCAAGATTGCGACGTTCACATCGCTATCGAAGATACCGGCATCGGGATTGAGGACGACAAGATCAACCACATTTTTGGTGAGTTCAATCAGGTCGAAGATGAGCGCAACCGCCAATTCGAAGGCACAGGGCTGGGCCTCGCGATCACCAAACGCCTGATCACGATGATGGGGGGCAATGTCTGGGTCGAAAGCGAAGTTGGGCAAGGGTCGTGTTTTGGTTTCCGGGTGTCTCTGCCCACCGCCGAGGGGCCGCAACCCTCTCCGCCTGACCTGCAAGGGTGCCTGAAACACGTGATGCTGGTCGAGGATATGGCCGCCAACCGGGCCATCCTCGCCAAGCAACTGGGGCGCCTTGGGGCAAAGGTCACAGTTTGCGCTTCCGGGGGGGAAGCGCTGTCGAATCTGGATCCCTCGATTGATCTGTTCCTATGCGATCATGACCTGCCCGACATGGACGGGATGGAGCTTGCGACCATGCTGCACGAACGCGGCTGGACTGAATTGCCAGTGGTCATCATGTCCACCAATCCGGGCGTCATTCACGCCAGCCCTGCACGGCACCTGATCGAAGGTGTTCTGCAAAAACCCATTCCTCGGTCTGAGCTATACAGCCGACTTATCGCTTTGGGGGACCCTGCATCTCAGCCAGATACCTCGCCTCAACCTACGCCTGAGACCCACCCAATCGGGAACCGCGTGATGCGCGTTCTGGCGGCCGAGGATAACAGGACCAACCAGCTGATCCTGAAGAAGATGGTCAAGGATCTGAACATCGACTTGCGTTTCACGGGTAACGGGCAAGAGGCTGTTGATCTCTATCAGGAGTTTTCACCCGATTTGATCTTCATGGACATTTCGATGCCCCGAATGGATGGCAAACAAGCCACCGCCGAAATCCGCCGCCGCGAGGTTGAAACCGGTCGTCACGTGCCGATCGTCGCCCTGACAGCGCACGCCATGGCGGGGGATGATCAAGGCATTCTGGAGGCCGGTCTGGATCACTACCTTACCAAACCGCTGCACAAGAACCTTATCCAACAAATGATCCTGGACCATTGCCCCGAGGACGCTGAACTTGTCACGTCCAAGCCCGAATAAGCAGCGGCAGAGACCCTAAAAAGGTATCCCAAATTCATCTGGCTAAAAATACCTCAGGGAGCGCGAGGGGCTGGCCTCTCGCTTCCTGCCCTCTAAGCCGTGTAGGGACGCACGAAAACAGGCTTGTCATCCTCCGATAGATCGGGGCGGTATTCATAGCCGCCGCTGTCAAAATCCAGCAACCCGGCCGGATCGGTTAGACGATGTTGAATGATGTACCGCGCCATTGCACCCCTCGCTTTCTTGGCGAAAAAGCTGACGATTTTGGGCGTACCGGCTTTGTCCTCCATGAAGACCGGAGTGATGACCTTCAGGTTCAGCGCTTTCAGATCGACCGCCCCGAAATACTCCTGACTGGCGCAGTTCACCAGGACCTCGCTGCCAACCTCAGCCCCTTGCGCGTTCAGTGCTTTGCTGAGCTGGTCGCGCCAATAATCATAAAGGTTCTTGCCGCGCCGCGTTTTCAGCTTGCTGCCCATTTCCAACCGATAGGGCTGAATCGCGTCCAGAGGGCGCAGCACACCGTAAAGACCGGACAGAATGCGCAGATGGTCCTGCGCCCATGCCATCTCATCCGCGTCCAGTGAGGTTGCCTCTAACCCCTGATAAGTGTCACCGGCAAAGGCCAGTGCGGCGGGGCGGGTAGCCTCAAGCCCGGGCGCATCGGCGAAGGCGCGATAGCGGTCCCGGTTCAGCCGGGCCAGATCATCGCTGAGGTCCATCAGTTTCTTGAGGTCGCCCAGTGTCAGATTGCGCGCAGTCTTGGACAAACGGATCGCATCGTCCTGAAAGTCGGGCTGCGTGGCCTCAACATCCCGTTCTGCCCAGTCCAGCCGCTTGGCCGGGGAAATCACTACCAGCATATCCGCCCTCGTTCCTTGCCTGATAGGGCGTACTTAGCCCTCTTGCCGCAGCACGTCCAGAAAGGCTGCACCGAACCTTTCGTGACGACGATCGCCCAAAACCTGTTCGACCCCGCGTGAGTCATCCGGTCGCAACTGCGCCACCTTCGCCAGTTGCGAGGCCGTGCAACTGAGCGGCTTGTCGATCCCATCTGGCCCGCGGGACAATTGCGACTGCACCTCAAGCAGGCGGTCGTAAATCTCGCCCTGCTCGCGACCGGCCAGCTTGCGGCGGGCGGGGTGGACAGCTTCTACGGTCCCGGCGATGACCTCGAGGAAGGTGTCACCATAGCGTTCAAGCTTTTTGGCCCCGACCCCTCCGATGCGGGCCATGTCGTCCAGTGATTGCGGGCGTTTCTCGGCTATTTCGATCAAGGTGCGGTCGGGGAAGATGACATAGGCAGGTACACGCGCGGCCTCGGCCAAAGCGCGGCGCTTGGCCTTGAGGGCAGAGAGCAGCGGAGCGTCTTCCTCGGCCACCATCGCCTTGACTGCCGGGCGGCGCGCGGCTTTGCGGATCGTATCCTTGCGTAGGTTGATCTGCGCCTCACCCTTCAGGATCGGTTTGGCGGCCTCGGTCATGCGCAGGGCGCCGTGGCGTTCGGGGTCGGGGCGGACCAGATCATGGCCCATCATCTGCCGAAAGATCGCCTGCCATTGCGGGCGCGACCAGTCTTTGCCGATACCCCAGGTCGACAGCGTATCATGGCGGCGCGCGCGGATCTTGTCGGTTTCATTGGCCAGAAGGATGTCGATCAGATGGCCACTGCCAAACCATTCCTCGGTCCGCAGAATCGCCGACAGCGCCATGCGGACAGGGGTTGTGCCATCAAAAATCTCGGGTGGGGTGTCGCAGAGATCACATTTCCCGCAAGGCTCGGCCGTTTCTCCGAAATAGCCCAGAAGAGTCTGACGACGGCACACCAGCGCCTCGGCCAAACCCAGCAGAGCGTTCAAACGCGCATGATCCGCCATGCGCCGTTCGGGCGGGGCGAGGCCTTCATCCACCTGAGACCGCCGCAAGCGAATGTCGTCGGGCCCGAATAGAGTCAGGGTTTCAGCCGGGCCTCCGTCGCGCCCGGCGCGGCCTATCTCTTGATAATAGGCCTCGATGGATTTGGGCAAGTCCGCATGGGCGACCCAGCGGATATCGGGTTTGTCGATGCCCATCCCGAAAGCCACAGTGGCGACGACGATCAGCCCGTCCTCTCGCGCGAAACGGGTTTCGACGGTACGCCGGTCCTCGGGGTCCATACCGCCATGATAGTGACAGGCTGAATGCCCTTCGTCGCGCAGAGCCTTGGCCAGCACTTCGGTCTTATTGCGGGTGCCGCAATAGACGATGCCGGATTGGGTTTTGCGCGCGGCGGCGAAATCGAGGATCTGCTTGCGTGGTCCGTCTTTGGCGGCAAAGGCAAGATGGATGTTGGGCCGGTCAAAGCCGCGCAGGAATTTGCGTGGGGTGCCGCCGTCGAACAGTTTCTCAACGATCTCGTCCTGCGTTTCGGCATCCGCCGTGGCAGTGAACGCGGCCAGAGGTATGTTCAGGGCGCGCCGCAGCTCTCCGATCCGCAGATAGTCGGGGCGAAAATCATGACCCCATTGGCTGACGCAATGCGCCTCATCGACGGCGATCAGGCTGACATTGATCCGACGAAGCATTCCCAGCGCGGATCCAGCGGCCAAACGTTCCGGGGCCATGTAGAGGAGTTTCAGCCGCCCGGCCTCCAACGCCTCCCATACCGCATCGGTTTCTTCGGGGGTGTTTCCCGAGGTCAGCGCACCGGCTTCAACCCCGGCCTCCTGCAAGCCTCGGACCTGATCGCGCATCAAGGCGATCAGCGGAGATATCACCACCGTCACACCGTCGCGCAGCAGCGCAGGCAATTGATAACACAGGGATTTACCGCCGCCTGTTGGCATTATGGCCAGCACGTTTTCACCTGCGGTCACGGCATCGACGATCTCTTCCTGACCAGGGCGGAAGTCGTCGAATCCAAAGACATCTCGCAGCAGGGGTGCGGCGTCGAACATGTGTGGGGTTGCCCTGTTTTAAGGTTTATCTGCTCTTAAGACAGGACAATCACACACTAAGATTCGGTGAACAAGAGGTCAGACGAAATAGCCCGCATTGTTGATCAAGATAATCCGTGCCGCATAGACCCCGATCAGCACGACCAGAGGGGTCAGATCCAGCCCGCCCATATTCGGCAGTATACGGCGGATCGGGCCGTAGATCGGTTCGAGTATGCGGTTCAGGCCGTACCAGATTTGCGCGACCAGCTGTTGGTGCAGATTCAGCACCTGGAAATTGATCAGCCAGCTCATGATCACGTGGGCGAGGATGATGAACCAGACAATGTCCAGGATCAGCAGCAGTATTTGGATCAGCGACAGCATGGGTACTCCGTTCTTTCACCGAAAAAGACCTAAGCACACACGCCGCAAAGAGCAAGCCTGCGCCAACTGAAAGCTTGCGAAATGGGCCAAACACCCGTCTTATTGGACAAAAGAATAACTGGGGCAGTCATGGCAGAGATTTCCAATCGCAAGCGCATCTGGGGCTGGTGGTTTTTTGATTGGGCGTCGCAGCCTTATCATACGCTGCTGGTCACTTTTGTTTTCGGCCCCTATTTCGCCGGAGTCGCCGCAGGGTATTTCACCGAAGCCGGGCTGGACCCGCAAGCCGCTGCTGCGCGGGCGCAGACGGTCTGGGCCAATTGCCTGACCATCACCGGGCTGATCATCGCTTTCGGCGCGCCTCTGCTTGGGGCAATGGCAGATGTTTCGGGTCGCCGCATACCGTGGATTTTTGCGTTTTCGGTGATGTATGTGGTGGGGTCCGCCGCACTTTGGTACACGATGCCCGACGGTTCAAACATGTGGCTGATGCTGTCGGCCTTCGGGCTGGGCTTTGTCGGGGCAGAGTATGCGCTGATCTTTATCAACTCGCAGCTGCCTGATCTGGGCGATGATAGTCAGGTGGGTGAGATCTCGGGCTCGGGTTTTGCCTTCGGGTATTTTGGTGGGCTGATTTCTCTGGCGATCATGCTGGCGCTGTTTGTCGAACAACCCAGCGGTAAGACATTGATCGGGATGGAGCCTGCGCTGGGACTTGATGCCGCCACTCGTGAGGGTACGCGCTTTGTTGGACCTTTCACCGCCGCGTGGTTCGTTTTGTTCATGGTGCCCTATTTCCTGTGGGTACGTGATAACCCGAAAGCCGAGAAAACCGGCAGTTTCGCCGAGGCGCTACGCCTGCTGGGGCACTCAATCTCGAACCTGCGGCACCGGGTCAGTCTGGCGACCTATCTCGGGTCGTCGATGTTTTACCGCGACGCGTTGAACGGGCTTTATAGCTTTGGCGGGGTCTACGCGCGGCTGGTTCTGGAGTGGGACCTGATCAAGATCGGTGTCTTTGGGATTGTCAGCGTACTGGCCTCGGCCATCTTTGCGTGGATTGGGGGCAAGTTGGACCGGAAATACGGCCCTAAACCGGTCATTCTGGTTGCAATCTGGGTGCTGATCTTTGTTTGTATCACCGTCGTTTCGATGGACCGGACGCAGATTTACGGCATTGCACTGCCCGAAGGGTCCGGACTGCCCGACATGGTGTTTTTCGGCTGTGGAATCCTCATCGGCGGGATGGGCGGGGTTTTGCAATCCGCCAGCCGCTCAATGATGGTGCGCCATACCGATCCCGAAGCTCCGGTCGAGAGCTTCGGCCTTTATGGGTTGTCCGGCCGTGCGACTGCCTTTGCCGCGCCGCTCTTGATCGGGGTAGCAACAACTGTGACTGGTAGTGCAAGACTAGGGGTGTCACCGATCATTCTGTTGTTTATTCTGGGGCTATTCCTGATGCGCTGGGTAAAGCCGGAAGGGGATCAGAGCAGATGATTTTACTACGTTTTTTGGCACTATTAGCCACGATCACATGGGCAGGCACGGCGGGGGCGCAGCCTCTGGCCAAGCAGTTGTTCGGGGCGCAAAAGCAAAGCTCACAACAAAAACCTGCCGCCTTCGGCAGTTATTCGCGCGGATGCGCCGCCGGATCGGTGCAGCTGCCTGAAACCGGGCCCACATGGCAGGCCATGCGCCTGTCGCGCAATCGCAACTGGGGCCACCCCGAGGCGATTGACTACGTACAAGACCTCAGCCGGTTTGCGGCCAAGCAGCCGGGCTGGAATGGTCTCTATGTCGGGGATATCAGCCAGCCGCGGGGCGGGCCGATGACCTCAGGCCATCGCTCGCACCAGTTGGGGCTGGATATCGATATCTGGATGCTGCCCGGAGACAACATGCGGCTGTCGCGCAACGCGCGTGAGAATATCTCGTCGATTTCCCTGCGTCGCGCGAACGGAGCGTTCGTGAACGGCAACTGGACCAAACAGCACCACGCCGTTCTGCGAGCAGCCGCAAAGGACAAGCGCGTCGCGCGGATTTTTGTGTTCCCCGGTGCCAAGGTTCAGATGTGCAAGGAAGAAAAGGGCAACCGGGCTTATCTGCGTAAGATCAGGCCTTGGTGGGGCCATCACTACCACTTCCATGTGCGCCTGAAATGCCCGCGCGGGTCGAAAGGCTGCGTCAATCAGGACCCGCCGCCAAAGGGTGATGGCTGCGCACAAGCGCAGGAATGGGTCAACAATATCCTCAACCCTCCGCCACCCGATCCGAACGCGCCTGCGCCAAAGAAACGTCGCGAATATGTTTTGGCCGATCTGCCCCAGCAATGCGCTGCCGTTTTGTCGTCCAACTGATTTCAGCCGCTTTATGGGCCGGTCAGGTCGCAGCGGTTGAGATCAAGAGCGCCACATTTCTGGGCAGCTACACATGGGTCGAGGCCACCGATTGGTTCGGTGGCTTCTCGGCTATACACCTGAGCGACGACGGATCCTACGTCACCCTCCTGAGCGACCGAGCAACCCTGGTCACGGCACGGATCACGCGCGATGGAGATGCGATATCGGGTGTCGAAGTGCAAAACCGCAGGCCGCTTCTGTCCAGCATGGGGCGTAAGCTGAGCGGCCGGGCGGGGGACTCCGAAGGAATCGCCCTTGCGCCAGGTGGCGGCTTTTTCGTGTCCTTCGAAGGTGTTCATCGCGTGGCCTATTATAGCTCTTCGGAGGCTAACGCGTTGGTTATGCCGCGCCCTCACGCCTTCAGCACGCTGAATCGCAACGGTTCTTTCGAAGGGCTGGCGATTGACGGGCAAGGGCACCTCTATACCCTGCCGGAGAAAACCCGCACGGCGAGCGGCGATATTCCGGTTTTTCGCTGGAACGGGACCACCTGGTCGACCCCTTTTACCCTTCCACCGCGGGATCGCTTCCTGCCCGTTGCGGCTGATTTCGGCCCAGATGGGCGCTTCTATGTGCTTGAGCGTTCGGTCGCATTCATCGGATTTCGGACCCGCCTGCGCCGATGGGACGTCTCAAACGATTCACCACGCGCCGAGGAGGTTCTGCTGGAAACCGAAACCGGTACACATGACAACCTCGAAGGTCTGTCGGTCTGGCGCGACGATCAGAACCGCCTGCGCGCAACGATGATCTCGGACGATAACTTTCTGGCGCTGCAGCGGACTGAGCTGGTGGAATACCTCCTGCCCGATTGACAGGACCAGACCAAGGGTCTAAACGCACGGCTTGCCTTGGGATGAGCCCTTGGCCAAGTCGCCGCTACCTTGTCAAAACGGGCATCTGAAAATGCAACGCTCTTATATTCCCGGCATCCTTGCCATGGCCGCCATTGTTGTGGCCTCGAACATTCTGGTTCAGTTCCTGATCCTCGACGGACTGCTGACCTGGGGTGCTTTCACCTATCCGCTGGCCTTTTTGGTCACTGACATCATGAACCGCGTCTATGGCGTGGGTCCGGCCCGCAAGGTCGTATTCGCCGGGTTTGTCACCGGTATCATCTGCTCGCTGATCGGCAGCCAAATCATGCTTCAGGGCGACGGGTTCGAATATGCCGCCGTTCCGCTGCGGATCGCTGTTGCGTCGGGCACCGCTTTCCTGATCGCGCAGCTGACAGACGTCACCGTGTTCAACTCGCTGCGCGGTGGCCGCTGGTGGCGCGCGCCGCTGGTCTCGACGCTGGTTGGCTCGGCGCTGGATACGGCGATCTTTTTCACTCTCGCCTTCTCGGCCTCGGTCACCTTCTTCGGTGCCAACGCGGATGTCGCGATCAACTGGGCGTGGGAGCCTGTGCCGTTCATGCTGTCCGGCCCGATGGCTCCGCTGTGGGTCACGCTGGCCTTTGCGGACTGGTTGGTGAAGCTGTTACTGGCCCTGATCGCCCTGATCCCGTTCAAGGTGATCGTCGCCCGTCTGACTGCCGCACAGCCTGCGTAAAAAAGTGCTTTGAGAATGGCGCATCTTGTGTCAGGCTCAAAGTTAACCGCAACAGATAGAAAAGGAGGTGATCCAGTGTCAAGAAAGAGATTGGAGAGAGGTGTCGGAACAACCGGGGGGAAAGCCTGCTAGGGCAGCCCTTGGCGGAGCGCTCGCTCCGGCTGGTCGATTGATCTAACCGACCCGACCTCCTTGTACTTTCGAAGGGCCGTCCCACCGGGGCGGCCCTTTCTGTTTCCACCCGCGCCTTGTAAGGTCTGAACCATGTTGCGCATCACTGACGATATCACCCTGCAGGATTGGGAATTGACCGAGAGCTTTGTCCGCTCCTCCGGTCCCGGCGGGCAGAACGTCAACAAGGTCTCAACCGCTGTCGAGCTTCGGTTTGAGGCCGCGCGCTCGCCATCCCTGCCGGAGCCGGTGAAGAACCGCCTGAAACGTCTGGCCGGGCGGCGCTGGACCAAGGATGGTGCGATCATCATTCAATGCGAAGAAACCCGTTCTCAGGCCCGCAACCGCGAACTTGCGCGCACCCGATTGGCGGAACTGATCGCCCGAGCGCTGGTCAAACCCAAACGGCGGGTCGCGACGAAGCCGACCTATGGGTCGGTCAAACGGCGGCTGGCGGCGAAAAAAGCCCGTGGCGACGTCAAGGCCCTGCGCGGCAAAGTCTCGGAAGAATGATCTGGTATCTTTGGGATGCGTTGCTACTCTGCCCCTGACTGGCAGGAGGGGTAACGACGTGAGGCTGAACGGCAAAACCGCAATCGTCACCGGCGGTGCATCCGGATTCGGGGCGGGAATTGTACAGAAATTCCTGATCGAAGGCGCGCGCGTGATGATCGCTGACATCAACGGCGACGCGGCGCAGGACCTGGCGGCGCAACTGGGCTCCGCCGCCATGGCGCAACAGGTGGATGTCAGCGACGGCGCGTCGGTTAAGGCCATGGCCGACGCGGTCGAGGCCGCCTTTGGACAGCTCGATATTCTGGTCAACAACGCGGGCGTCACCCATCTGCCCACCCCGCTGGAAGACGTGAGCGAAGAGGATTTTGACCGCGTATTCAACGTGAACATGAAGTCAGTATACCTGACTGCCCGCGCCTTTGTCCCGGCGATGAAGGCGCGAGGTGCCGGGGCGATCCTCAACGTTGCCTCAACCGCAGGGCTGTCGCCGCGCCCCAATCTGAACTGGTACAACGCCTCCAAGGGCTGGATGATCACCGCGACGAAAACGATGGCGGTAGAACTGGCCCACTCTGGCGTGCGCGTCAACGCTATCTGCCCGGTTGCCGGGGAAACGCCACTGCTGAAATCCTTCATGGGCGAAGATACGCCCGAGATTCGCGCCAAGTTCCTTTCAACCATCCCGCTTGGTCGCTTTTCAACTCCACAGGACATGGCCAACGCGGCCCTGTTTCTCTGCTCGGACGAGGCCAGCATGATCACCGGCACAGCGCTAGAGGTCGACGGTGGCCGCTGCATCTGAACCGCTCTTCATCTGGCCAAAAATACCTCCGCCGGAGGCAGCGCGCGCCTGCGCGCTTTCGGCCCAACAAAAAAGGCGAAAATGACCCCCGGACCCCGAAACCTGATCACCGATGTCCCCGGCCTGAAGGTCGGCAATGCGCAGGACACTGCGCTGAAGTCTGGCACAACAGTCCTGACCGCCGACACGCCATTCACCGCCTCGGTCCACGTGATGGGAGGGGCCCCCGGCACGCGCGAAACCGACCTGCTGGCCCCCGACAAATCCGTCACCCATGTCGACGCCATCACTTTGTCCGGTGGATCGGCCCTTGGTCTGGATGCCTGCTCGGGCGTCTCGGACGCGCTACGGGCACAAGACCGGGGATTTCCTGTCGGCGATATCAAGGTCCCAATCGTTCCCGGCGCAATCCTGTTCGATCTGTTGAACGGCGGTGACAAGTCGTGGGACGAAAACCCTTACCGCGTTTTGGGACGCAAGGCTTTCGAAACCGCCAGCAAGGATTTCACCCTAGGCACAACTGGGGCCGGGACCGGGGCCTTGGCGGCGATGCACAAGGGCGGGCTGGGTTCGGCCTCATTTGTTTTGGACAGCGGTGTGATCGTTGGCGCTTTGGTGGCGGCGAACCCGCTGGGAAGTGTGACAACGCCGGGTGATCGCCATTTCTGGGCCGCGCCGTTCGAGATTGGCGATGAATTCGGCGGTTTAGGGCCTGATTCACGCGGCGGACTGGGCCAGCCGCAAGTCAGCCGCAAGTCGCAGGCCATGCGTGCCGATCCGCAAAAAGCCAACACGACGATCGCCATCGTCGCCACCGACGCGGCCCTCTCCAAACCTCAATGTCAGAGACTTGCGGTCGCCGCCCATGATGGGATCGCGCGCGCAATCCTTCCCGCGCATACGCCGGGCGATGGCGATCTGGTGTTTGGTGTCAGCAACGGAGCAAAGCCCATGACCTCCGAGGCCGAGCTTGGGCAGATCGGCCATGCGGCCTCTCTCTGCCTCGCGCGGGCCATCGCACGGGCGATTTATCTTGCGACACCCGTCTACGACGATTTGCTACCTTGCTGGTCGACGCTGAACGCAACAGATTAGAAACGCCCGTACAAACGCCCAGAGGCGCGTATGCGCGGCAATCTGCGCGTTGACTCTGGGCCGTTCCAAAGCACCATCTGCGCAAGCCACCAAGTATCGGAGCCAAAAAATGAATCGCATCCTAGCTACAGCAATCATCGGCCTGCTGGCCCTGCCAGCCTATGCAGAAGGCGACGCCGAAGCTGGCAAGAAAGCCTTTAACAAGTGCAAATCCTGCCACATGATCGCGGATCCCGAGGGTGAAGTGATCGTCAAGGGCGGCAAGACCGGGCCGAACCTCTATGGCATCGCAGGTCGGACTGCAGGCACCTATGAAGGGTTCAAATACGGCGACAGCATCGTTGCTGCCGGTGAAAACGGGCTGGTCTGGGACGAAGAGACCTTCGTCGCCTATTCGCAGGACCCCAAAGCGTTCCTGAAGGATTACCTTGGTGAAACCTCGGCCAAATCCAAGATGTCTTTCCGTCTGAAAAACGGCGGCGAGGATGTCTATGCCTACATCGTGAGCGTCTCCGGCGAGTAAAATCGGCCGAAAATCCCTTTGGACATGACGAAAGGCCGCACACCTGCGGCCTTTCGTGCGATTGATTACCTGACCAATCATTGCCACCTTCGTTCCATGCGGTGCCCCTGCTCAGCCTTATCACACCGAACCGCCACGCCGATCTGGCCATTGCAAAACCCCAAATTCCCGCCGTTCCGGTGGATCGGCATCAGGAGATGACAGATGGGATTGATGATTCCGGCCTGGGTTGATGGCCAATTGACCCCCGTCGACAAGCTGGAGGCACATGAAAAGGGCCTCAAGCACAAGGCCGTGTCTGTCTTTGTCGTGCGGGGCACAGAGATTCTGCTGCAGCGCCGCGCCATGGGCAAGTATCACACGCCGGGTCTTTGGGCGAATACCTGTTGCACGCATCCCGACTGGAACGAAAGCGCCTCGGCCTGTGCCGTGCGTCGCCTGCGTGAGGAATTGGGGATCACCGGCCTCTACCCGGAATACCGCCACCGGCTTGAATATCACGCTGATGTCGGCAACAGCATGGTGGAACATGAGGTCGTTGATGTTTTCCTCGCCCATGTCCGCGGACCTTTGAAAATCGAGCCTAATCCAGACGAAGTGATGGATATCCGCTGGATCGACTATCACGATCTGCTGGCCGAAGTACGCCGCCATCCCACCCGTTTCACGCCGTGGCTCAAGATCTACCTCGCCAACCATGCCGACACGATTTTTGGCCCAGATCTGATCATCTCGGCCAACAGGTAGGCGCTGCGCCTTGCAAGGACGGCCCAAGCCGCCTACATCATCGCGTCATGGCCAAGCAGAAGACAGACCCGAATTACAAAGTCATCGCCGAAAACCGGCGCGCCCGCTTCGATTACGCAATCGAAGAGGATATCGAGTGCGGCATCGTGCTGGAGGGCTCTGAGGTCAAATCCCTGCGGGCTGGTGGGTCGAACATCGCCGAAAGCTATGCCTCGGTCGATGACGGTGAGCTATGGCTAATCAACAGCTACATTGCACCCTATGAGCAAGCCAAGGTGTTCAAGCATGAAGAGCGCCGCCGCCGCAAGCTGCTGGTGTCGCGCAAAGAGCTGTCGAACCTGTGGAATGCAACCCAGCGCAAGGGCATGACGCTGGTGCCGCTGGTGCTGTATTTCAACCACAAGGGCCGGGCGAAGCTGAAGATCGGGATCGCCAAGGGTAAAAAGCTGCATGACAAGCGCGAAACGCAGGCCAAGCGGGATTGGTCGCGGCAGAAGCAGCGGCTGATGAAAGATCACAGCTAACTCGAAACGCTGTTGAGGGCGGTGCCGGGCTGAAGCCCGGCCTACCCGGTGATTGCAGATCGGCTTATCAGAACGCCATGGCCGCCTGAACGGCGCGTTGCCAACGGGAATAGGCCGCGTCGCGGTCCTCTTGCGGCATGTCAGGCTCGAATCTCTGATCCAGCTGCCATGTCTCGGCGAAACCGTCCTGATCGGGATAGATCCCGGCCTTCATGCCCGCCAACCAAGCCGCCCCCAAGGCGGTTGTTTCCTGCATCACGGGCCGATCGACCGGTGCGCCCAGAATGTTGGAGAGGCCTTGCATGGCCCAGTCAGAAGCGCTCATCCCGCCATCGACGCGCAAGATCACTTCGGCCTCGGCGCCCCAGTCACCTTGCATGGCGTGCCACAGGTCTCGAGTCTGGAAGGCGATGCTTTCCAGTGTGGCGCGGGTGATTTCGGCCCGGCCCGAGTTGCGGGTCAGTCCGAACATAGCGCCACGGCAATCCGGTTTCCAGTAGGGCGCGCCCAGCCCGGTGAAGGCGGGCACCAGCACCACATGCTGGTTCGGATCGGCCTGCGCGGCCAGATCGCCGCTCTGCGGGGCCGAGTCGATGATCTGTAGCGCGTCGCGCAGCCACTGCACGGCGGCCCCGGCAATAAAGATCGAGCCTTCTAGCGCATAGGTCCGTTGCCCATCCAGCTGATACCCGATCGTGGTGAGTAGACGGTTCTTCGAGGCAACCGGCTGCGTGCCGGTGTTCAACAGGGCAAAGCAGCCGGTGCCATAGGTCGATTTCATCATGCCCGGCTGGAAGCAGGCTTGTCCGATGGTGGCGGCCTGTTGGTCCCCGGCCACGCCCAGAATAGGGACATTGCCGCCAAGCAGCGTTGTCGCGCCGAAATCAGCTGCGCAATCCAGCACCTCTGGCAGCATCGCCATCGGGACGTCCAGCAGATCGCAGATCTCAGCGCTCCACGCGCCTTTGTGGATGTCGAACAACAGGGTCCGGGCGGCGTTGGTGGCATCGGTGACGTGCTTGCGCCCTTCGGTCAGCCGCCAGATCAGAAAACTGTCGATGGTGCCGAACAGAAGCTCTCCGGCTTCGGCCTTTTCGCGCGCGCCGGGAACGGTATCCAACAGCCATTTCACTTTTGTACCCGAGAAATAGGGGTCCAAAAGCAGCCCGGTTTGCAGGGTCACGTCATCCTCGCACCCGGCCTGTTTATAGCGGGCGCAGATATCGGCTGTGCGGCGGTCCTGCCAGACGATGGCATTGTGGATCGCTTTGCCGGTGGATTTGTCCCAGACCACGGTGGTTTCACGCTGGTTGGTGATACCAATCCCGGCAATCTGCGCAGGCGTTGTGCCCGTGGATTCCATCACCTCCTGACAAACGCTCAGAACGCTGTTCCAGATATCCTCAACATCATGTTCGACCCAGCCTTCCTGCGGGAAATGCTGGGGAAATTCCTGCTGGGCCGTTCCCACACGCTGCATCTGAGCGTCAAACAAAATGGCGCGCGATGATGTCGTGCCCTGATCAATAGCCAGAATATATGTCATGCCCGCGTTCCTCCCCCGGTGGTGTTTTGCGGGACTTTAGCGCAAACACTCGCGCAGGGGCCAGAGCAGAAATCAGGCTGCAGCGACCGGGATATTGTCGATCAGCCGAACGCCATCCGCCCAGGCGGTGACAAACAGGCGGGCCGGGCGGTCGGCGCGAGGCAGGGCCTGCAGCGTTTCGGCACAGCGCAGGTCGATATATTCGACCTCGGCGAAGCCCGCCTTAATCAGGCTATTCCGTGCAGTTTGCGCAAGCGGCGCGAAATCCGCGCCCTCTGACAGCGCCTCTGCCATCCTGCGCATGATCTGGTTCTTCTGCGCCGCGATCTGCAGCCCTTCGGCTGAGAGGCGTAGATTGCGCGAGGACATCGCCAAGCCCGACGGCTCACGCACGGTGGGGCAACCGATGACTTCGATCGGGATATCCAGATCACGGGCCATGCGCCGCACGACCAACAGCTGTTGATAGTCTTTTTCCCCGAGATAGGCTCGATCCGCCTGCGTTTGCAGGAACAGTTTGGCGACCACCGTGGCGACGCCTTCGAAGTGACCGGGGCGGAAGGGCCCCTCCATCACATCGGTCAGGCCCGCGACCGAAACCGTTGTCGAGAACCCCTCGGGGTAGATCTGATCCGGATCCGGCACATAAATCGCGTCAACGCCATAGGGAGCCAGTATTTCGGCGTCCTCACGCTCGGTCCGCGGGTAGTTGGCCAGATCCTCGGGGTTGTTGAATTGTTTGGGGTTCACAAAGATCGTGACAATCACGCGGTCGCACCCGGCCTTGGCCGCCTCGACCAGTGACAAATGCCCCTGATGCAGCGCGCCCATTGTGGGGACGACGCCGATGACCTCTCCGTCACGGTGCCATTGCGTGGTCAAAGCCCGCAGGTCCGCCAATCGGCGCAGAATAGGAGCGGTCATGTGCTGGCGCCTTTGGGGGCCTGATCCGCAAACACATGCTCATCCGCCGGGAAGGTGCGGGCGCGTACTTCGGCGGCGTATTCAGCAATGGCGGCTTCGGCCAATGGGCCAAGTTCGGCGTAGCGTTTGACGAATTTCGGTTTGAACGCGGTGAAAAAGCCAACCATGTCGTCGACCACAAGGATCTGCCCATCGCAGCCTGCCGAGGCCCCGATGCCGATGGTCGGAATTGCCACCTCAGCCGTGATCCGGTCGGCCAATCCTTGCGGAACCTTCTCTAACACAACGGAAAACGCACCTGCTTGTGCCACGGCGGCGGCATCAGCCAGCACCGCGTCGGCCTGTTCGTCGCGGCCTTGCACCTTGTAGCCGCCCAGCGTGTTGATGGATTGCGGCGTCAGGCCGATATGGGCCATGACGGGAATGCCGCGCTTGACCAGAAAGCGGATGGTCTCGGCCATCTCGACCCCACCTTCCAGTTTCACCGCACCCGCCCCGGTTTCCGCCATCAGGCGGGCGGCATTGCGGAAGGCTTGCGCTGGGTTTTCCTCGTAACTGCCGAAGGGCATGTCGATCACCATCATCGCGCGGTCCAGGCCGCGAGCGACGGCCTGACCGTGCAGGATCATCATTTCGATCGTCACGCCAAGGGTCGATTCCAGCCCGTGCAGCACCATTCCGACGCTGTCGCCAACAAGGACAAAGTCGCAATGGGCGTCCATCAGTCGGGCCGTCGGCGTGGTGTAGGCCGTCAGACTGACCAAAGGATCGCCGCCTTTACGGGCGCGGATATCCTCGGCGTTCGGGGCTTTTTTGCGGGCTGTGGCGCTCATGCTCGGCTCCGGCACGGTTCATGTTGCAGCGCGGCATAACAGATCTGACCGGGCCCGCGAAACCCCGGTTGCGCGAACATTTCCTTGAATGACCCTAGGTTTAAGGGAACACTGGCCTCCGATAGGCCCAAAAACACGCGGCTACGTTGACATCAACGGGGAGAGATTTTCATGACAAAGCAGATGTTTCGAACCTTCGGATCCATATTGGCGCTAAGCGCCAGTGTGCTGGCGACGCAGGCATTGGCGAAATCCGACATCACCATCGCCATGCAGCTGGAGCCACCGCATCTGGACCCGACCAGTGCCGCCGCACAGGCCATTGATTCGGTTGTTTACACCAATATTTTCGAAGGTCTGACCCG
This sequence comes from Ruegeria sp. AL11, assembly GCF_056540865.1. Taxonomy (NCBI): domain Bacteria; kingdom Pseudomonadati; phylum Pseudomonadota; class Alphaproteobacteria; order Rhodobacterales; family Roseobacteraceae; genus Ruegeria; species Ruegeria sp. AL11. Next base: position 97,277 of record NZ_JBQFXO010000010.1, on the reverse strand, counting down.
TTTCATGGGCGACGGCTCGGTCGTGCCGGGGCTGGCGGAAAGCTGGGAGATCTCAGACGACGGCACCATCTATACCTTTAAGCTGCGCGATGGAGTGACCTTCCACGATGGCACTACGATGGATGCCGAGGACGTCAAGTTCAGCCTGGATCGCGCTATGGCCGAGGACAGTGCGAATGCGCAGAAGGCGCTGTTCGCCGGCATCGAAAGCGTTGAAGCGGTGGACCCGACGACCGTTAAGGTCACCCTGTCCGAGCCAAACGGGAACTTCCTGTTCAACTTGGCCTGGGGCGACGCCGTGATCGTGGCCTCAGACAGCATCGACGACATCAAGACAAACCCGGTCGGAACCGGGGCTTTCACCTTTGGCGAGTGGGTGCAGGGCGACAGCATTACGCTGAACCGCAATCCCGATTATTGGGGCGATCAGCCAGCGTTAGAGACGGCTACGTTTAAATTCATTTCAGACCCGACAGCCGCTTTTGCCGCCATGATGGCCGAGGATGTGGATGTGTTCGACAATTTCCCCGCGCCCGAGAACCTGCCTCAGTTCGAGGCCGATCCACGCTTTCAGGTGCTTGTCGGCTCCACCGAGGGGGAGACGATCCTGTCCACGAACAACAAGCAGGCGCCGTTTGACGATATCCTCGTTCGGCAGGCGCTGGCCCACGCGATCGACCGTCAGGCGATCATTGACGGAGCCATGTTCGGCTATGGCACCCCCATCGGCACCCATTTCGCACCGCATCACCCGGCCTATGTCGATCTGACCGGGCAATCCGCCTATGACCCGGAGAAAGCCAAGTCCCTTCTGGCCGAAGCCGGATTGGCAGACGGGTTCGAAACCACGCTGCATCTGCCGCCCCCGTCCTATGCGCGCCGAGGTGGAGAGATCATCGCCGCTCAATTGGCCGAAGTCGGGATCACGGCTGAGATCATTAATGTCGAATGGGCGCAGTGGTTGGAATCGGTCTTCAAGGGCAAGGATTTCGGCCTGACCATCGTCAGCCATACCGAGCCCATGGATATCGGCATCTACGCCCGGCCCGAATACTATTTCCAGTATGAAAGCTCGGATTTTCAGGCGCTGATGGAGTTGCTGAACACCACAACCGACCCGGATGAGCGCACCCGCCTGATGGGTGAGGCACAGCGGCTGATTTCCAGCGACTACGTCAACGGATACTTGTTCCAATTGGCCAAGCTCGGCGTGGCCAAGGCAGGCGTGCAGGGGCTGTGGCAGAATGCGCCAACAGCCGCTATTGATCTGACCGCGATCAGCTGGGCTGAGTAACTGTCGGGGCTAACCCGCCCCGTCAATCAGCCAATTGCTATGAACCCAGCCCTTGCGACGGGGCTGGCCATAGTAGACGCCGATCCACTCCCCCTGCTGCGCGCAGGTGCGGACTGTGTCGCCGTTCCGCAGTTGGTCGACCTGGAAATAGTTCGACCCAGGCCCGGTGCGCACAGCCAGAAAGCCATCACCGTTCTGATCCAGACCCGAGACGATACTGGCCGCGCATCCTGCGGCTTGCCCGTCTTCGGTGATCACGAAATCCACATCCAGTTGCTGAGCGGGCGCCGTGCCCGCTGCGGCTAAAAACAAAGCCGCAAGTACAGGTATTCTCATCATCAATTTCCTTTCAAACAATGGTCTCAGAATAGGGCCCGCACTGATTCTCGACAATGGAACTGGTGCTGGACCCAAAGCGCGGCGCGGCCTAACGTGGCGCTGATGCTTCGCTATGCCCTCAAACGTCTGATTTCGCTGGTGATCAGCCTGGCGGTTGCCTCGGTGGTGATCTTCGCCGTGATCGAGATCGCACCGGGCGATCCAGCCTCATTCATGCTGGGCGTCAACGCGCAGCCCGATACGCTGGCCGCTCTGAGGGCCGAGTTGGGGTTGGATATGTCCAAACTTGATCGGTACTTTAATTGGATTGGTGGCATGCTGGTCGGCGATTTTGGTACCTCCTACACCTATCGCACGCCGGTATCGCAGATGATCGCGGATCGGCTATGGGTGTCATTGCCGCTGGCGCTATATGCGCTGACCCTGTCCACCCTGATCGCCTTTCCAGCGGGCATCTACGCCGCCGCCCGTCGCGGTAAACCGGGCGATCTGACGGTCATGGGGGCTACGCAACTGGGCATTGCGGTGCCGAATTTCTGGTTCGCGATGATGTTGGTGCTGATCTTCGCCATCAACCTCCGCTGGTTCAACGCCGGAGGGTTCGCCGGTTGGGACAAAGGGTTCTGGCCCGGGCTGCATTCCCTGACCCTGCCCGCCATCGCTTTGGCGCTGCCGCAAGCGGCCATTCTGGCGCGGGTGATGCGGTCGTCGCTGCTCGACATACTTGGCGAGGATTTCATGCGCACCGCCCGTGCTAAGGGGCTTTCCCGCCGTCAGGCGCTGTGGAGACACGGAGTGCGCAACGCGCTGATTCCGGTGCTGACGATCATCGGGCTGCAATTTTCGTTCCTGCTGGCCGGGTCGATCATTATCGAGCAGGTCTTCTACTTGCCCGGCCTCGGGCGGTTGGTGTTTCAGGCAATCTCAGCCCGCGATTTGATCGTTGTGGAATCCGTGGTGATGCTGCTGGTTTTCGCCGTCATCACAGTGAACTTTCTGGTCGATCTGGCCTATGCCGCCGTTGACCCAAGGCTGAGGAGCCGGACATGAGCCGAAACCTGATCCTTGGCGCAGTGCTGTCGTCTCTGGTTTTGCTGGCGGCGCTGATCTCGTTTGTCTGGACGCCCTATGACCATGCTGCACTGGACATTCCCGCGAAACTGCAGCCACCCAATGCGCAGCATTGGTTCGGCACCGATCACTTCGGGCGCGACATGTTCTCGATGATCATGGTCGGCGCGCGCACGTCCATCGCCGTTGCGTTGGTGGCGGTGGGGATCGGTATGGCGTTGGGCGTGCCCTTGGGCCTGACAGCGGCCGCACGCAAGGGATCTTGGCTGGATGAAGTCATCATGCGCGGTAATGATCTGGTCTTTGCCTTCCCCTCTCTGGTCATTGCCATCCTGATCACAGCCGTTTTTGGTGCCGGAGCGATCAATGCGATCATCGCTATCGGCATTTTCAACATCCCCGTCTTCGCCCGTATCACCCGCGGCGCGGCCCTGTCCCTGTGGGAGCGTGAGTTCATCCTCGCCGCCCGTGTCTCGGGCAAGCGAGCTGCATGGATTTCGGCGGAACATATCCTGCCCAATGTCGCCAACCTGCTGATCGTTCAGGGGACCATCCAGTTCAGCCTTGGAATCCTAGCCGAGGCGGGCTTGTCCTATGTCGGTCTCGGCGCGCAACCACCCACGCCAAGCTGGGGCCGGATGCTGGCCGATGCGCAGACAATGGTCAGTTTTGCCCCGCATTTGGCTCTAATTCCGGGTCTGGCAATCATTGTGACGGTGCTGGGTCTGAACTTGCTGGGTGACGGTCTGCGCGACTGGCTGGACCCCCGCATTCGGGTGGCCCGGGCATGAGTTTGTTGCGGATAGAAAACCTGTCTCTGGCCATTCACGAGGCTGAGATTCTGAAGCGAGTCAGCCTGTCTATAGCGCCCGGTCAGATCGTTGCGGTCACAGGAGAGAGCGGCTCCGGCAAGTCCATGACTGCGCTGGCTGTTATGCAACTGACGCCAAACGGAGCGCGCACCGACGGATCGATAAATCTGGACGAGCAAGAGATCCTAAACCTGCCCGAGACAGAAATGTGCGCCCTTCGCGGCGCGTCGATCGGAATGGTGTTTCAGGAACCGATGACCGCTCTGAACCCGGTTAAAACCATCGGTGATCAGGTTATGGAGACCATCCTGATCCACAAAGCGATGCCCCGCGCGCAAGCTGAGGCCCGCGCGCAAGAGGTTCTCAGTCGTGTTGGCCTGCCTCCTGACCGTTTCCCTCTGTCCCGCTACCCGCATGAGCTGTCGGGCGGTCAGCGTCAGCGCGTGGTCATCGCGATGGCGATTGCGCTCAGGCCCAGGTTGCTGATCGCGGATGAGCCCACGACAGCCCTGGACGTGACCACTCAGGCCCAAATACTGGACCTGCTGAAGGGGCTGGTGCGCGAATACGACATGGGGCTTCTGATGATCACCCATGATCTAGCCGTGGTGGCCGATATGGCGGATCAGATTGTGGTCATGCGTCGGGGCGAAGTGGTCGAGAGCGGAGTAACCGATCATCTGCTTAAAAACATGCAGCACCCCTATACGCGGATGCTATTTGACGCCTCGAACCATCAAGTTGCTCTACCCGAAACTCAGGCGCAAAAGCCCTTGCTTGAGGTCACCGACGTGGTCCGTGACTATCGCCTGCCGCGCACGGGACTGTTCACAAAGCCCGCCCATATGCGGGCGGTGGACAAGGTCAGCTTTACCCTCAACCGCGGGGAGCGTCTGGGATTGGTCGGAGAGTCAGGGTGTGGAAAATCGACCCTAACACGGGCTATTTTGGGGCTTGAGGAGGTCCAATCCGGCGATATCCGGCTGGATGGCGCGCCTGTTTTCTCGGGCCACAAGTCAAATCTCGACGTGCGCCGCAAGATGCAGGTCGTGTTTCAGGACCCTTATGGCAGCTTCAACCCGCGCCACCGCGTCGCGCGGTTGATCACGGAACCGTTTCACCTGCTGGAAACACCTCCGACAGGGTCCGAGCGTCAGGACAGGATCGCCGAGATGTTACGTGCTGTCGGCCTCAGCCCGGATGATGCAGGGAAATACATCCATGAATTTTCGGGTGGGCAGCGGCAACGTATCGCCATTGCCCGAGCGTTGATCATCCGCCCAGAGCTGATCCTGTTTGATGAGGCGGTCTCGGCCCTCGACGTGTCGGTCCGGGCGCAGATCCTCGATCTTTTGGCGGAACTGTGCGCGGCCTACGATCTGACCTACCTGTTCATCAGCCACGATCTGAGCGTCGTGCGTACGATCACGGATCGGGTGATGGTGATGCAGGCCGGGAAAATCGTCGAACAGGGCGAGACTGAGGATGTCTTTGCCAATCCCCGCCACCCTTATACCCAGAAGCTGATCTCTGCCGCGCCGCAGCTGCCTGAAATTGGGCGTAAAATCGCATGATATGCTCCGTATTAGAGCCTAAACACAGGAGTTCCCAATGACCAACCCGATTTGGTTCGACCCCAGCCAATGCCTGATCGGCGGGGAATGGCAAAGACCGGAAGCAGGGGAATACTTGCCGCTTGTGAACCCTTCGGACGGGTCGGAACTCTGCCAGATTGCACGTGGTCAGCAGGCAGATATCGATGCGGCTGTTGTTGCCGCGCGATCTGCGTTGAACGGGGACTGGGGCCGGATGCCTGCGTTTGAGAGGGGGCGCATCCTGAGCAGACTTGGGCAATTGGTTCTGGACCGGGTGGACGACCTTGCACGGCTTGAGGCCATGGATGTCGGCAAACCGCTGACCCAGGCCCGCGCCGATGCCATCGCTTTAGCGCGGTATTGCGAATTCTACGGGGGTGCGGCGGATAAGGTGATGGGTGAGACCATCCCCTATCTCGACGGTTATACCGTCTACACCCTGCGCGAGCCGCATGGTGTCACGGGGCATATCGTGCCGTGGAATTACTCGATGCAGATCATTGGACGCTCGGTCGGGGCGGCGCTGGCCATGGGCAACGCCTGCGTTCTGAAGCCCGCCGAAGAGGCCTGCCTGACCGCCCTCGCCTTCGCCCATCTGGCGGTTGAGGCCGGTTTGCCCGCCGGGGCGCTGAATGTCGTCCCAGGTCTGGGGGCTGAGGCTGGCGCGGCGCTGTCCGGGCATACGGGTGTCGACCATATCTCGTTCACCGGATCGGTTGCGACGGGGGCTTTGGTGCAGCAAGCGGCCGGGAAAAATGTGGTTCCAGTGACGCTTGAGCTGGGCGGGAAGTCTCCGCAATTGGTTTTCGATGACGCTGACTTAGAAGCTGCCCTACCGTTTCTGGTCAATGCGGGCATTCAGAACGCGGGACAAACCTGCTCGGCCTCGTCGCGCATTCTGGTGCAACGCGGTTTGTATGAGCAGGTCAAGGAGCAGATGGCCGAGGCCTACGCGCAACTGACCGTTGGGCCTGCGTTGGATGACCTGCGCGTAGGGCCGCTGATCTCGGACCGCCAGAAGGCAATTGTTTCCGGGTTCTTGTCCAAAGGCGCGGATTTGGCGATTGCAGGACAGGGGCAAATCGCACCCGACGCGCCCAAGGCGGGGGCCTATGTATGCCCGACCCTCTTCTCTGACGTGCCTGCCGATCACGCTCTGGCCCGGGAAGAGATCTTTGGTCCAGTGCAGGTCTTGATCCCGTTTGAGACCGAAGAACAGGCTCTAACCATAGCCAATAGCACCGACTATGGATTGGTCGCCAGCATCTGGACGCGCGACGGGGCGCGGCAGATGCGATTGGCCAAGCGCCTCCGTTCGGGGCAGGTGTTCATTAACAATTACGGCGCCGGCGGAGGCGTAGAGCTACCATTCGGAGGGGTCGGAAAATCCGGACACGGTCGCGAAAAAGGGTTCGAGGCGCTCTATGGCTTTTCGCAACTCAAGACGGTGGCTGCCTTACACGGCTAGACGATCACCTCGATCGGTTTCTGCGCGCCAACGCCGAACACCCGCTTGTAGCGCTCAATTTCGTCGGCGGGTCCCATGGCCTTTTCCGGGTTGTCCGACAGTTTGACCGTCGGACGCCCATTCGCCGAAACCGCCTTGCACACGAGCGAGAACGGCGCCAGCGCGTCATCTGGAACAAGGCCGCGGAAGTCGTTGGTCAGCAGAGTGCCCCAGCCAAAGGAGATATTGGTGCGCCCTGCGAATTGACTGTGCAGCTCTTTGATCTTTTCGACGTCCAAACCGTCCGAGAAGATGATCCGCTTCTGCTTAGGGTCCTCGCCTCGCGACGTCCACCAGTCGATCGCAATCTCGGCACCGGCGGCGGGATCGCCGCTGTCGATGCGGATGCCCGTCCATCCGGCCAGCCAGTCCGGGGCGTGATCCAGAAACCCTTTGGTGCCATAGGTGTCGGGCAGGATGATGCGCAGATTTCCCTCATGTTCGTCATGCCAGTCGCTGAGAACATCATAGGGGGCCTGCGCTAGCGCCTCATCTGAGTCTGCAAGGGCAGAATAGACCATGGGCAGTTCATGCGCATTGGTGCCGATGGCCTCAACCTCGCGCCGCATGGCGATCAGGCAGTTCGAGGTGCCGGTGAACGACTTGCCCAGCCCCTCGATCATGGCCTGAACGCACCAATCCTGCCACAGGAAGGAATGCCGCCTCCGGGTGCCAAAATCTGCAATCCCAAGCCCGTCGATAGAACCCAGCTGTTCGATCTTTTCCCACACACGCGTCATCGCACGGGCATAGAGCACCTGAAGTTCGAACCGGCGCATGTGGTTCAACACCGCGCGCGAGCGTAGCTCCATCAACACCGCCAAAGCCGGGATTTCCCACAGCATGACCTCATGCCATTTGCCCTCGAAGGTCAGTTCGTATTGGTCGCCTTTACGTTCCAGATGGTAGGGTGGCAGGCGCATATTCTCGAACCATTCCATGAAATCCGAGCGGAACATCTGCCTTTTGCCATAGAACATATTGCCCCGCAGCCACGTGCTTTCCCCCCGGCTGAGGCTGAGCGAACGGATGTGATCCAGCTGTTCCCGCAGCTCTCCTTCGTCGATCAGACGGGCCAGCGGCACATGATTCGAGCGGTTGATCAGGGAAAACGCGACATCTGTTTGGGGCTTGTTACGAAACACTGACTGGCACATCAGCAGTTTGTAGAAATCCGTGTCGATCAAAGACCGCACAATCGGGTCGATCTTCCATTTGTGATTGTAGACACGGGTCGCGATGTCGACCATGGGGAACTCCTGCAATTTCCGTTGTTAGATCAATCAGCACGGCGAATGGCAAGAGTCGCTGATTCGGTGACAATGCCCGTTTGACGTCACAATGCGGGCTTAATGTCCGGTGTTTTCACCAATTAGTGATGGGGTGGGATGGAAAGACAAAACTGATGGTTGTTAATGAGTTTGCTGTACGATTTTGATATGGTTGTAAGACCGGCGGAAGGGGATGTTCCGGCTCAGGTCTGTGCGCGGTTCAGAGATGTGAAGACCTCTGACGCGTTGCGAGGGGCTTCCCCAGGGATTCGTATGATGTTCCAGGACGCGGGGTTTGAACTCGATTCCCATGTCAGTGGTATCGTACCGGACAAGTTTCCAACCGAAGACCTGCCCGACCGAACCCGGATACTGCGCACCTTGTTCGACAACATCAAAACCCGCGGTGTGCGGGGCGAGTATTGTGGTGAGTTCGATCTACGGCAGTTCCTCGGCCACATTCGCCGCGCCGAGGCGGTTGATGGGCTTGTCCGGGTTATTCCCGTTCAACACCCTCCGATCCCACAGCCTGACATACCCAAACGCCGGACGGCAAAGGGGCGGATTGGTGTTGGTCTTGGAGTAGCGGTGATTCTCTTCGCCGTGTTTAAGTATCTCGCAGAAACGGGTGCAGCGCCTTAGTCGGCCAGAGTAACCCCAGCGGCCTGCATAGCCTGTTGCGCCGCAGCAAGTGAACCCTCCATGTCAATTGCACGGCAGGCGCTTTGAACTACCGTGACGTCGAAGCCCAGCTTCGCGGCATCAACTGCAGAATAGTGAACACAGAAATCGGTCGCGAGCCCCACGAGGGTCAGTTTCGAAAAGCCGCGCGTGTCCAGATACCCTTTCAACCCGGTCGGCGTCGCCTGATCATTCTCGAAAAACGCCGAATAGCTGTCTATGGCGCTTCGGAACCCTTTGCGGATGATCAGGTCGCCATCCGTGCGCAAATCTGGGTGAAAACCTGCGCCATCGGTGCCCTGCACGCAATGGTCGGGCCACAGAACCTGCGGGCCATAGGGCATCTCAGTCATTTCAAAGGGGGCCCTGCCCGGATGCGAACTGGCGAATGAAGAATGCCCCGCCGGGTGCCAGTCCTGCGTCAGGATGACGGCGTCGAACCTGTCCATCATGGCGTTGATCGGGGCAACGATCTCGTCCCCTCCGGCCACGGCCAGCGCGCCGCCGGGGCAGAAATCGTTCTGGACGTCGATGACAAGCAGGGCATGAGTCATGGCAATCTCTCCTTTGGTCTATCGGTACGGCGCAGTGCAGGACGCGTCAATCCGATCCCTTGCGACTCTGCGCTGTCAGGTTTAGACCGCGCGCATGTACACGATCGCTGCCCTCTACCACTTCACCCGTTTCGCTGATCACGCCGCCCTGCGCGCGCCGCTCCTGGACCTGTGCCGCGCGCATTCGGTCAAAGGCACCCTGTTGCTGGCGCAAGAGGGGATCAACGGTACGATTGCTGGTCCGCGTTCCGGGATCGACGCCGTTCTGGCGCATATCAAGGCCCTACCGGGCTGTTCCGATCTGGAGTGGAAAGAGGCCACTGCCGACCATCCGCCTTTTGGCAAGATGAAGGTGCGTCTGAAGAAAGAGATCGTGACCATGGGCCAGCCGGATGTCGATCCGCGTGCCCGCGTTGGCAATTATGTTGAACCCGAGGAATGGAACGATCTGATCCGCTCGGACGATGTGGTCGTGATCGACACACGCAATGACTATGAGGTGGCGATTGGCACGTTTGAGGGCGCAATAGACCCTGAAACCGCGAGCTTCCGCGAATTTCCCGACTGGTGGGCACAGAACAAGGACCGGTTCCACAATAAGCGCGTCGCGATGTTCTGCACCGGTGGGATCCGCTGCGAGAAATCCACCAATTTTCTGCTGGGGCAGGGGGTCGAGGATGTCTATCACCTCAAAGGTGGCATCCTGCGCTATCTCGAAGAAGTGCCCGCCGAGGACAGCACCTGGCAGGGCGAGTGTTTCGTCTTCGACAATCGTGTGTCGGTTGGCCACGGTCTGGTCGAGGGGCCGCATAACCTGTGCCACGGATGTCGCCGCCCGATCCTGCCTGAAGATGTGAAGCGCCCGGAATATGAACATGGCGTGTCCTGCCATCTCTGTGTGGATGAGACCTCGGAGGCCGACAAGATGCGCTTCCGCGAGCGGCAGAAACAGATCCTTCTGGCCCGCGCGCGCGGCGATGAGCATCTGGGCAGCGTCTGAATGCCGCTTGCAGGTCGGTGGGGAATCCCGATGATCACCCCAGAACTGCTGTGATGGAGCTTCAATGACCCGCAAACCGACAACTCTGGCGGAATGGAAATCGACCTTTCTGGCCGCTGCCGGGTTGGTGCTGGCCAGTTTCCTGGCATGGTTCGGCCTGTCGCGGTTGAGTGAGACCACCGCTGGGGACACGATCGGCACCATTGCCTCGGTCGCGTTGCTGATCTGGCTGGTGTCGCAGTCGTGGTACTACATGACCCAGGTGAAATCGCCGCGCAGGTTGTTGTTCCTGATGGGTGTATCCTTCATTCAGGTCGTGCCGTTCCTGTTTGCAGCCGTCTACGGGGCCTTTGGCTACAACGACAATTGCGTTCTCGGGGCGGAAGGCCCTGCCGATATCCTGTATTTCTCATATGTCACCTTCACCACGGTCGGGTATGGCGACATGAGCCCCACAGGCCTGTGCCGCGGATTGGCCGTGTCCGAGGCCGTCACGGGGTATATCCTTTTGGGCATGTTTGTTGCGGCTGCTGTGTCGCTTTATTCGCGAAACCACGCGCATTAGGCTCTATTTATTCTGGTCGATCCAACGCGACATCAACTGTTTGTCGCGAAAGCACTCGGACGGGATCGGGCGACGTTTGCTGCGCGATATCCGTTCAGCAAAGGCGACCTGTTTGCCGGTCGGGTAGTTGGCAAAGGGCGATGAATCCTCGGGCTTGTGAGCCGAGATCCAAGCAGACATGGACTTGCGGTCACGTTGCGCCTCCACCGGGATTTCTAGTGCGGTCTGCTCGGCGATGGCGCGGGCATAGCGCATCTGCCGATCTGTGACCGGCAGCAGGTGGTAGTCGTTCGAAGGGCCGTTTAGGGCCTGATTTCGGGCGCGGTAAGACATCGGAATGTTCCTCTGACTATGTGGAACATAAATAGAACATTAACTCTTTTTTTCAAGGGCACGGCGATTCACATCAGCGGGAGTTTGCCGTGATTCAGTTTTATTGACTGGCCAATCAACAAAAGATACACGCTTGGGAAATTGCTTCGGAAAAGGAACCCGGCATGAAATTTCAGCCCAAGGCGAGCCATTTCATCAATGGCGCATATGTCGAAGACACCAACGGCGCGCCGATTGATGTGATCTATCCTGCAACGGGTGAGGTCATTGCCCGGCTGCATTCAGCCACGCCCGAGATCGTTGATCAGGCTTTGAACAGTGCAAAAGCGGCGCAAGCGGAATGGGCAGCCATGTCCGGGACCGAGCGTGGCCGTGTTCTGCGCCGCGCCGCAGACATCATGCGCAACCGCAATTACGACCTGTCGGTTCTGGAAACACATGACACCGGTAAACCCCTGCAAGAGACGCTGGTGGCCGATGCGACCTCGGGCGCGGATGCGCTGGAGTATTTCGGAGGGCTGGCCGCATCCCTGACCGGTGAACACATCCCTCTGGGCGGTGGAGACTTCGTCTACACCATCCGCGAGGCGCTGGGCGTTTGCGTCGGGATCGGCGCGTGGAACTACCCAACCCAGATCGCCTGTTGGAAGGGCGCGCCGGCGTTGGCCTGCGGAAATACGATGGTGTTCAAACCGTCTGAAACGACCCCGCTCTCTGCGTTAAAAGTGGCCGAGATCCTGATCGAGGCAGGTGCACCCAAGGGCATTTACAACGTGCTTCAGGGCTATGGCGATGTGGGTGCATCGCTGGTGACTGATGCGCGCGTTGCCAAAGTGTCTTTGACCGGCTCGGTGCCGACCGGCCGCAAGGTCTATGCCGCGGCCGCCGATGGCATGAAGCATGTGACCATGGAACTGGGCGGCAAATCCCCCATGATCGTGTTCGACGACGCCGATATCGAAAACGCGGTCTCAGGCGCAATTCTGGGCAATTTCTATTCTTCGGGTCAGGTCTGTTCGAACGGCACACGCGTGTTCGTTCAAAAAGGTATCAAAGAGGCGTTTCTGACCCGCTTGGCCGAACGTCTGGCAACCGCCAAGATCGGCGATCCGCTGGATGAAGAGGTCAACTTTGGCCCCATGGTCAGCGAAAATCAGATGAACATCGCGCTGGGCTATGTGGAAAAGGGCAAAGCCGAAGGCGCGCGTCTGGTTTATGGAGGAGAACGGATCGAGGGCGAGGGGTTCTATATGCAACCCACCGTGTTCGCCGACGTCACCGACGACATGACCATCGCCCGCGAAGAGATCTTTGGCCCGGTCATGTCCGTTCTGGATTTCGACACCGAAGAAGAAGTCTTGGCCCGCGCCAATGACACTGAATTCGGCCTCGCGGCTGGGATCTTCACCAACGACCTGACCCGCGCCCATCGCATCGTCGCCGGGTTCGAGGCCGGGACATGCTATATCAACACCTACAACCTCGCCCCGGTGGAGGCGCCCTTCGGTGGCTCCAAGATGTCGGGCGTCGGACGCGAGAACTCGAAACTCGCCATCAACCATTTCAGCGAGATGAAAACCGTCTACGTCTCGATGAACGACGTCGAGGCGCCATACTGATCAACCGCCTTGTTGACGCTCTGCTCTCCTAAATACACGAGTGGCAGAGCGTCGTTCTATCGCGATCTGGATTCTTGTTTTCTCTGAGTATCGCCATGGGGTGCAATCGCGCTTTTCATGAGTTTCGCAGACCACCGATGTTCATTCTTTTTCAGAACGACTAAGCGCCTGAGACCCATTTGCCAAATCGCACAGGATGTAGGCTCAGGGTTCAAACCCAGTAGATGCCGGTCACGGCGAGAGTGACGGCTTAGAGATAAACACGCTTGGACATGGACCTTTACATCGTTTTCCAAGCCGTGAACCATGCAAAGGCTTGGAAAGCAAAATGTCTTGAGCCGAGGCGTTATGGGGAAAGTCTTGTTATCGGAACCTCTCAGAAAGTCGCCAACCTCTTTAGTCGGCGGCGTACAGTTGGTCATGTTTCTTTGTGGCTAACGGTCGAAGGACCGCGCGAAGTCCCGCCAGAATTTTCATCAAGGTATTTATCCAGCGTCGCACTAAGGGGAAATACGCTATTAGATTGAAAATGAATTATCGGAATCTGCGCTAGACCTTTGGTGTCATTGGTTGGGATCTGCTCCCTCGTCAGGCGCGCGTTCTGGGTCGGAGAGTAAACCGAAAAGGTCGGCAATATGCGCTCGGGTCTCTTCACTGTCGGCCAGTAGGCTGTTGGCGTCGGCCAGAGGCATCTCAATAAGACGACGAGGCGGTAAGGCAAGCTTGTCCGAAATCTCGGACAGGTTCGCAAATCGACCTTCAGGCTCAATATTTTCGGGCAATCCAGCCAACCAGAAATACCGGTTCGCAACCTCGGTTTCGCCGAGGTCTCGGTACAAGTCTGCCGTCGCATCCAGATCACCGGTTGCCGCCAGGGCCTGAGCGCGCAGGGTATCGGCGGCCACTGAAGCATCATCGGAAAGTTCCAGCATCGCTTTGTGCGGTTTTTGGTCCAACAGTGCCGCGCGCGCGCGCAATCGGGCCCGTTGGGATCGGTCCGTCGTGTCATGTGTCCGATTTGCAAAGGCAGAACTTTGAGCCGCAAATCCTAAAGCGCCCAACCGATCTGACACTGCAATAGCGGCTTGCGTGGTCAAAGCCATCGAGTCGCTATCAGACATGGACAGCACCTGTTTCAGAAAGGTTACATCGTTTGACCTTTCTTCCAGCAGATGTGTGTGGCGGTTTAGAACATCCGCGCGATCATCACCCTCGGGAAGAGCTTGGATCAGGTCGTAGGCCGTATCGAACTCATTGTTCAAACTCAGCGCAACGATATGTGCGTGCTGCATCATTGGTCCGGTTTCAGATCCACGAAACTCCAACGCGTAGGCTGCGGCAAGGGCAACGTCCTGCGGGGATACCGCCCCCCGCTCTGCCCAGCGTTTCTCGATCAAGCGCGCCAAGGCCAGAGGGGCATCTGTTGCGGTTTCCGGCGTAGAAATCACCTCTTCCAAGATGGCATCGGCCACCTCAGAGTCGCCTTCGGCCTGAGCGATCTGAGCCTTGGCAACGTTGGGCTGTTCCTCCGTTTCCACGCGATCAACGGAACGCATCACCCGCCGCGCCGCTTCCAGCTTATCAGCTTCAACCAAAATCGATGACAGTCTTGGGCCCAAACTGCGGCGCAAATGTCGGGGAAGGCTGGAGAAAGACTGCTCTATCGCGTCCAGATCGGCATCTGGACTCAACGTCTGCTCGCTGAGCAGTGACCAGAAAGCTGCATCGCTACTGCAACGCTGAAGACCCCGAAAAGGGCTTTCTTCTGAAGACTCACGGTGATCCACAAACCCGGCTATGGCTTGAACCCAGCTTTTCTCTTCGGAGTGGTCTTTAACCAGAGCAAGCGTGGAGACAGCTTCGGCACCGAAACCGAAATAAGCGTAGAGTTTTGCCAGCTTGAAGGCCTGGTCGGTGTCCACGCGATCGAATTCCTGAAACAGGCCAGAACGCAGGTCAGCGATCTGTTCGTCAAATGGGCGAGCGTCGGTCCATGTGTCGAACCCCAATCGAGCGCTGCTGATACAGGCAGGACGTTTTTCTATTTGGGGGATATCGGGGCCAAGAAGACCTTCCAGTTCGTCCACAACCGTTGAGACACTCATATTCGCTGCAAAATTCGGCAGCATGTCCGTGTCGTTCGGAGGTGTTGACGTGCGGGGGCCGATGGCGGCCAGGTCCAGGTCAAGGACCTCTCGGTCGGCACCTTGCAGTAGGCTGGCTGAGAGTTGATCTTTGAAGCCCTGTTGGTTCAGCGTCAAAAGCGGCAAAGCTAAGGGTTCAGGCGAATCTTCTACTCCCAACGGCGGCAGAGACGGTGGCAAAGGGATGTTGGCAGTCAAAGGCGGAGGCAAAGTGCCTTGCGAAATATCCACGACAATCATTGATTGTTGAAACAGAAAGGCCATGGCCACGCAGTCGCATCCAAACTCCAAATCAAGTGCGGCACCTGGTTCCGATTGAGACAGGGCTGACAAGCGATTTGATGTCAGTCGCCCGAACACGCCTTCTGTTTGAAACAGGACGTCGTCGATTGAAACGGTCAGCCGCGCCCCGTTTTTCCGGCGTGCAAGTACCCACTCGGTGCCCGGCGGAACCTTTACGACGAGGCGGGTGTGGCTTTCATGTTCTCCCGATCGGACAACCAACGTTTCAGCAGTGGCCGAGGTTGCTACTGTGATGAGGATCGACGTGAAGAGAGCCAGGCCTTTCATGCCGCCGCCTGTTTGAGTTCCTTGAGAGCATCCTCAAGTTCCGAGAAACCAGGCCGGTTGTGGGTTGGTGTGTTCTGGCGGCCGACTTCGATGCACATGGCGGCATTGTGGTTGTGCAGGTTGGCGACCAAAACTTCTTTGATCAGCTGGTAGAAGTGATTGTCTTCTTCCACGACGGATTTCAGCTTGCCAGCAAAGGGCCCCACCAGACCATAGGCTAGAAACACCCCTAGAAATGTCCCGACCAGAGCTCCCCCGATCAGCTTGCCCAGAACCTCAGGCGGCTGGTCGATTGACCCCATCGTTTTGATCACGCCCAGAACGGCGGCGACAATCCCGAGGGCGGGCAAGCCGTCGGCGACGGTTTGCAGCGCATGGCTGGAATGCATGGCGTGATGAAAATTGGCCTCCATCCGTTTATCCAGAACTTCTTCGACCTGATGGGGGTCATCATAGTTCAGCGCAGCCGAGCGCATCGTGTCGCAGATCAGGTCCACGGCTTCCTTGTCGGACTGGATTTTCGGGTAGACGGAAAACAGACTCGAGTTCTCGGGGTCTTCAATGTGCTGTTCAACCTCGACCGGGTTTGCGCGTGCGATGCGGATCAAAGAGAATAGAAGGCACAGAAGGTCACGGTAGTCTTCGGGTTTCCATTCTGCTCCCTTGAAGACCTTGCCCATGTCTTTGATCGTATGTTTGATCCCACCCATATCGTTGCTGATCAAAAAGGCACCAACAGCGGCGCCGCCGATCATCATCATCTCAAACGGCAGGGATTTCATGATAATCGTCATCTTGCCGCCCGCAGCCAGATAACCGCCGAACACCATCACAAAGATGACAACAATTCCAACAATTCCAATCATTTGCGATCTCCGACAAGTATCCAAATAGCCTTGATAAGCATGCGATTATTCCTGTGGCGCATTGGCATTTCGACCCGCCATGACGACACTGATCGTATAGGCAGCTTCGGGGCTGAGACCGGCCAGCACGCCCGCTGCGGCATCGGCGGGCATTCGCGACAGGAAACCGGCCGCAAAGCTGGGATGCATCGTCTCGAACAGGGCGGCGGCATCTTTGGGTTTCATGTTTTGGTAGACGTCCGTCAGCCGGGTCAGGTCCGTTTCAGCGGCCTTGTTTGCCAATGCTAGTGTTTCCCGCAGGTCTTCTTCGGCCTGCTGTAATACGGCCAAGCGCGTTTCGATGGCCCCATGGGCAATCTCCAGTGCCTTTTCCTTTTCTTCCAAGGCTTCTTCCCGCTGCTTCAGGCGTTTTTCACGGCGCAGAAGTTCGTTCAAAAGCACCTGCAGATCCGGAGAGGGTTTTGACTTCGACGGCTCTTCGGTCTTTGTCGGCTCAACAGTCTTAGCCAATGCCGGCCCCGCTTCCAGCCCAAGGCGAATCGCAGCGGAACCGATCATCAGCAGGGCAATCACCGCCAACACGCCGCCGCGGGGTCGCGCCCTGCCTATCTGCGTACCAGAGCGTTTCATTCCGCGGCCTCCACGCCCTGCCGTTTGTGCCGGAAGAACATCAAACCTTCAGGTGCCTTGTTTGGTTGGTCGGACTTGCTCTCGTCGGCGGGCGTGTCGACCATATCTGATTCCTGAGTGTCAGGTGCCTCCTCAGGCTCGGCCTTGCCCTCAGCCTCTTCATCCGGCTCTGACGATTCTTCCGGCGCGGGCGGTTCAGGCGCGGCCTGTTCTTCTGGGACGACGTCATGCATTGAGGCCATCATCAGTTCGAGCCGCTGCGCAACCGATTGCGCGCGTTCCGTCAGTTCTTTCAGCTCATTCCCGGATTGGTCCGAGGCAGCCCGAGCGCTGTCCAGCGACTTTTTCAACTCTTCCGCCTGGGTGGACAGCACCGCGACGGCACCACCCACGCCTTGTTCCAGATCTGTGAACCGTTTCAGGCGGCGTGACAGAACAAAGCAATACAGACCGGCGCCCAGCGCGCCCGCGACCAGCAAAATATCTGCAATAAGCTCCAATTTCGCCTCCTAATTCAGAACAAATTCCATCACCAGAACGTCGCGCACACGACCTTCTCCGACGACGATTTCAATGCGCCGCAGCAGATGTCCCCGGATACGCACCAGCGCTAAGGAGTCCTCGAGATCCGAAACCTCCAGCGCGCGAAGGTACCCGTTCAGCACATCCATGATTCGCGGCTGCATTTTTTCCACATCACTGATGTAGGCCGAGTTAACTTCGAGCTGCGCGTGGAATTTCAGATGCCGCGACTCACCAGCATTCACCGACAGGATGACGGGCGGAAGATCGACGAATTCCACGTCTGGCAGGGCCTTGGCCGGTTTGTCTTTTTCTGCGTCCAGCGATTCTGCCTTTTCGGATTTTGCCCCAAAGGGCAACAGCCCGGACGTGGTCGCGTAATAGCCGCCGCCCGCCCCGACGAGCGCCAGAATCAGCCCGACGATCAGACCCATTTTCCCTGATTTCTTGGGGGCTTCTGCCTCTTCCGCTACAGCGTCAGTCATGACGTCCTCATTCATTCGATCTGAAGCTGTCATAACCCGGCAGGGACTAACCGATTGTTAAGGGCAATCGTTCAAACAAGGGATGCGCCGGGCAGAATGTCGGCGAGTCGGAGGTGAGCGTGCAGCAGATCGGAACTGTCTGGGCAAGTTTGGACAAACGAAAGCAAATCATAGTCGTCGGCGCGGTTGCGCTGGTGTTTCTGGGGGTTCTCGGGATGTCCCGTCTTGTGACGGCACCCTCTATGACCCTTCTTTTTGCAGGGCTGGAAAGCGGGGCCGCGGGCGATATCGTGCGTGCGCTCGATCAGCGCGGCGTCACGTATGAGATCAGGGGCGGCTCGATTTACGTGCCTGGCTCGCAGCGGGATGAGCTGCGCATGACCCTGGCCAGCGAAGGTCTGCCTGCGAATGGCAATCGTGGCTACGAACTGCTCGATTCGCTCAGCGGGTTTGGCACCACCTCGCAGATGTTCGACGCCGCCTATTGGCGCGCAAAAGAAGGTGAACTGGCGCGCACCATCGTCGGAGGTCCTCATGTTAGTCAGGCCCGGGTGCATATCGCAAATGGCTCGGCCAACCCGTTTCAGCGTAGTGTTGCGCCCACGGCCTCGGTCTATCTGGTTCCATCGGGCGCGCAAATAACCGGAGATCAAGCCAAGGCGATTCGCTTTCTGGTTGCCTCGGCGGTTAGCGGGCTTGCGCCAGAGAACGTGACGGTTGTGGATTCAAACGGCGCCGTGATTGGCGGGCAGGACACGGCGGTTGCGGCTGACACGGCAGATGACAAATCCCGTCAGTTGCGCGAACGCGTGCTGCGCCTTGTCGAGGCGCGTGTCGGCACCGGTAACGCAGTGGTTGAGGTCAGTGTGGACACGGTAACCAAAACCGAATCCATCCGCGAACGCCGCTTTGACCCCAAAGGGCGAGTCGCGATCAGCACGGATGTCGAGGAACGCTCGGACAGTGCGCGCAATCAGTCCGGCGATGTGACGGTTGCCTCCAACCTGCCGGATGGTGACGGCGCGGGCGGGGACGAATCGAACTCAAACGCGACGCAGACCCGCGAGCGCGTGAACTATGAGGTCTCAGAAACGGAGCTTGAGGTTCACAACGCACCCGGAGCCATCAAGCGCCTGACAGTCGCGGTGTTGGTCAATGGCCTCCGGTCGGTAGATGAAAACGGGGCGGAAAGCTTTGAGCCCCTGCCTCAGACTGAGCTTGACGCGCTTGAGGAACTTGTGGCCTCAGCCGTTGGTTTCGATGCAGCTCGGGGCGATGTGATCACGTTGAAATCGCTTGATCTGCCGGTGGTAGAGCCGCAGGGAACGCTGGTTTCGTCTTCAATGTGGCAGAATATTCATCTGGACGCGATGTCTCTGATCCAGATGGCGGTGCTTGCAGTTGTTTCGTTGGTTCTGGCCTTGTTTGTCATTCGCCCCATCCTGATGAAACCGGCGGCAGCCCCGACATTGTTGCCTGCAGGTGGTGGTGATGCACAGGATGCTCAGGTTCTGGTTGGTGAGATCGCGCCAGATGAGTCGGCTGAGTTCACGGCTCTGCCGGGACAAGCGCAGTCGGCCGGCGTGCCGGCGCTTGGGTCGGACAGCAACGCAGATCCTGTGGATCGGTTGCGGGCGATGATCGGTGGCAAACAGGAAGAAACGGTCGAAATCCTGCGCAGTTGGCTTGAAGAAGGTGAGGAGCGGGTCTGATGTCGATTGCTCACCTTCTTGAGGATTTCACCGCGCAGGTCGAAGGCGGCAAGCTGCATCTTCTGGATGAAGACGCGCTGGAGGAACAGCGCCTGGCCGCCTTCGAACAAGGCTACGGGGCCGGATGGGAAGACGCTGTTCAAGCGCAGGAGCAGAACCGGGGCCAGGTCTCGGCAGAACTGGCCAAGGCGTTGGAAGACATGTCCTTTACCTATCACGAAGCGCTGACACGTATGACCCTGTCGCTGGAGCCGATGTTCCAAAGCCTGGTGAACTTGGTGCTGCCAGATTGTATCGACCGCAGCTTTGCTCACCGCCTGTCGGAACAGCTGCAAGACATGGCACGAACCCAGATCGACCAACCCATCCAGATACTTGTGCCAGGAGGGCGCGCAGCCGAGGTCGAAGATTTGCTGTCATCGGATATGCCACAGCCCCCGCGCGTGATTGAGGATTCCTCGCTGCAACCCGGACAAGCGCGGCTGCAGGTCGGTATCTCGCGACGCGAGGTGGATTGCGTGGATCTGCTGACCTCGGTGCAGCAGGCATTTGACTCCTACATGTTTGAGGCGAAAGAGGCTTTGACCCATGACTGATACCCAATCCCAGAAAACCAACCCTTTTGATGCTGTCCCGATCGAAGTCACCGTTTCTGTCGGCCGCGCCCGCCCGCTGATCCGGGACCTGCTGAATATGGGTGAAAATGCGGTGTTGACGCTGGACAAACGGATCGAAGACCCCGTGGACCTATATGTCGGGGATCAACTGGTTGCTCGCGGTCTTCTGGAAGAGATGGATGGCGATCAGGCCGGTCAACTGGCCGTACGTCTGACCGAAATCGCGGATTTGCAGAACGGGATCGGCTGATGCGCCTGTGGCTCTGGCTGATTGTGGCGGTGGTGGCTACGCTGCCCTCGCTGGCTGCGGCTCAAGACGTGACCCTGTCGCTTGGGGAAGGTGGGTCCATCTCGGCCCGGACGATCCAGTTGATTTTGCTGATCACCGTTCTCAGCGTCGCTCCGGGGCTGGCGATCATGATCACCTGTTTTCCATTTCTGATCACGGTTCTCGCGATCCTGCGGCAGGGTATCGGGTTACAGCAATCTCCGCCGAATATGCTGATCGTCAGCCTTGCGCTGTTCCTGACCTATTTCATTATGGAGCCGGTTTTCACCGAAGCCTGGACTATTGGTATTGAGCCTTTGATCCATGAAACGCTTGAGGTTGAAACGGCTCTGGAACGCGCCCTGAACCCGTTCCGAGAGTTCATGGCCGCGCGACTGGATATAGAGACGTTTCAATCCATGGCCGCTCTGCGCCCCGGAGGCGAGGGGATGGTCCTGTCTCCGGATGCTCCACTTTCAGTTCTGATGCCATCCTTCATGTTGTCTGAAATCGCTCGGGCGTTTCAGATCGGGTTCCTGATTTTCCTGCCTTTTCTGATCATTGACCTAGTTGTGGCTGCCGTTTTGATGTCGATGGGCATGATGATGGTGCCGCCTGCAATCGTCTCGCTGCCGTTCAAGCTGGCGTTTTTCGTGATCGCAGATGGATGGGCTTTGATAGCCAGCGCTTTGGTCCGAAGTTACATGCCCTAGAGGGTCCGCGGGCTGGGCGTGGAGCGGGGTACAAGCTTAGTTTTAGTGAGAGCTTTGGAAAGCGGCGCATCAACTTCTGCGCGTGTTAGGTCACAAGGTAAAATAACTTTCTTGTGGGTATAGAAACGAAGACGCCTCCGACGTACAGAGCGCGGAGGCGTTTAAGCACACAAAAAGGCGGTGCTACCCGGTTCTGTTGAGGTCTTTGATCAGCTGGTTCAAGTTGCCTTTACGCGCATCCAGCATCGCCCCGATTTCGGTGCGTTCGGTCAGCAGCAAGTTCACTCCCTCAATGAACATGTTGTAGAACTTATCGCGACCGGATTTGTCAGAAACCAGGAAGGTCACGTCAAAGGGCGACGATCCCCGCAGCTTGACCGAGGTGCGCACTTCATAGCCGGCTTTGATTCGGCGCGCGTTTCGTACATCCACCTGGCCGCCAATGAATTCGCGGAACCGGCGTCCGTATTTGCGCGAGATATAGCCTTGGAACGCCTTGGTGAATTGTCTCAACTGCGCCGGAGAGGCAGAACGGGCGTCCGCCCCAAGCGCATAGCGCGCCATGATCGGAACATCAGCGTATTGCACGAAAATCTTTTCGAAATCGCGCAGCATGGCTTTTTCCGACTTGCCCGAGGCGATCACGCGGTTGATATCCGCGACAACACTGTTGACCAGCTGTTTGGCGCCCGCCTCGGTCAGGGCCAGAGCGGGCAAGGGCAGGGCAACAATAGCTGCTCCGGCCACAGAGGTTTTCAGGAAATGTCTTCGGTTTAAAGCGTTACTCAGCATAAGGGTCCTCGTAGGGGTCGAGAAGGGGGTCACTAACAGGGTCGGTTCCGGCGTCGGCATATGGATCGTTGTAGAGATCCAAGAAGGCGTCCTCGTCGTCGCGTGCCAATTCGAAGCGGCGGTTTTGCAGGTAGATCAGTCGGGCCTGCGCATAGCTGTCGGCACTTTCGTAGAGAATCGAGTCCACTGTATCAGAAAAACGACCCCGATCCCCCATCCGACGTACGACTTCGGCATAAACCCCCAGGTTGTCCGCAGGGCGTACCGGCGTGAAGTTGATAGGGTTC
Organism: Ruegeria sp. AL11; assembly: GCF_056540865.1. NCBI lineage: Bacteria > Pseudomonadati > Pseudomonadota > Alphaproteobacteria > Rhodobacterales > Roseobacteraceae > Ruegeria > Ruegeria sp. AL11. Next base: position 75,030 of record NZ_JBQFXO010000010.1, on the reverse strand, counting down.
GAGAACAGATTGATTATAACGCCTACAGCGTCGCGGGTGGTCGATGGGCCATAGAAAGGCAGCTCGACATAGGCGCCTTCCCCAACACCCCAGACGTGCAAGGTTTCGCCGAAATCCGTATCGACAGGGGGCAGGTTCAGCTCATCTGCGGGTGCCGACAGGCCAAAGCCACCGACGGTCATGTTAATCACGAACCGCAACAAGGCGTTGCCCATTTGCTTGGGGTTTCCCTGCAGCAGGTAATCCACCGCTTGACCGGGCAGAGAGATGTTTTCCGCAAAGGTACTGAAGCTGGTCACCATCGGATCAGGGACGATCTTCACATAGCCTTTCGAGGCCGGGCGAAACAGAAACCGGTCGACGCCAAGGTTGAACTTGTGAATGCCCCTGTTGGCGTTTTCATAGGGGTCGAAAATCTCTCCCCGAGCAGCCTGTTCCGGGGGTTGCGTCGCACAGGCCGACAACACAGCCATAAGTGACAGAACAACAAGATGTTTGAAGCCAAATTTGCTCAACACGGTCTTAGCTACTCCAATACGGCCCGGCACGACGCGTGGGCGATCAATCAATACCTGCGTGTCCAACCGACACAAGTTGTTGTCACATAGAGGTTTCAGAGCTTGAATGAAACACATAGCGTTAAACCCGGTAAATCAACGAAGGTAAAGTGACACGACTTCAACAGTTCGAAATAGGACAGGATATGCCCACTGAACGCGACGGTCAGAAAAATCGGTTTCCGGCTTTCCCAGCGGCATCATCCCGGTTAGCGTCCGCCCGAGTCGATTTTGGGTGAGGACAATCACATGAGCATCTCGGAAAAACTGCAAAGCCTGGGCGTATCGCTGCCAGACGCACCGGCCCCGGCCGCAAACTATGTGCCTTTCGTGCGCGTGGGCAATATCGTCTATGTCTCGGGTCAGATTTCCAAAGCGGACGACCTGATCACCGGCAAACTGGGCGATGACATGGATGTCGACGCGGGTGCAGCGGCGGCAAAGGTCTGTGCGATCAACCTGCTGGCTCAGGTCAAAGCGGCCTGCGATGGGGATATCGAGAAGCTGGTACGGGTGATCAAGCTGACCGGTTTTGTGAACTCGACTGCTGATTTCACCGCGCAGCCGCAGGTGATCAACGGTGCGTCCGATTTCCTGGTTGAGGCGCTGGGCGAGGCGGGTCGTCATTCCCGCTCGGCGGTTAGCGCTGCATCACTGCCGCTGGGTGTTGCTGTCGAAATCGAAGGTATTTTCGAAGTCCAATGACACCTGCTCTGCCGCCTGTGTTCCTTGAGGCCCCGATCTCGCACCGGGCGCTGCATGACAAAACAAATAACCGCCCGGAAAACAGCCGGGCGGCCATTCGTGCCGCGATCGATGCCGGTTACGGGATCGAGATTGACCTGCAGCGGACCTCGGACAACCGTGCGATGGTGTTTCATGACTACGACATGGCGCGTCTGACCGGGCAGTCTGGACCGATCCAGCAGGTCTCGGCCGCGCGGGCGCAGGCCACGCAGCTGCTGCATGCCGAGGATGGCATTCCCACCCTCGACGCTGTGCTTGAGATGGTCGCGGGCAAAGTCCCGCTGCTGATTGAGCTCAAGGATCAGGACGGAGCCATGGGCACCAATGTCGGCCCGCTTGAGGCGGACGCTGTGCGGGCGCTAGAAGGCTACGACGGTCCAGTGGCGTTGATGTCATTCAACCCCAACAGCGTGGCCGAGCTTGCCCGCCTGGCCCCGCATCTGCCACGTGGGATCGTGACTTGTTCCTATAAGCCGAGTGTCGAGCTGCTGCCGCAATCGGTGTGCGATCACCTGCGCAATATTCCCGATTTCGACCGGGTTGGGGCCAGTTTCATCAGCCATGAGGTTCATGATCTGGACCGTTCGCGCGTGGCCGAGCTGAAAGCGCGCGGTGTGCCGATCCTGTGTTGGACGGTAAAGTCGCCTGAACAAGAGGCAGAGGCCCGCGCCGTTGCCGACAATGTGACCTTTGAGGGGTATCTGGCCAAGCATCCGGGTTGAACCTGTCGCACCTCGTCACAGATAAAGACCAGACGCGGAGGGCACATGGATCAGGCGCAGATCGAAATTCAAATACTTGGATCACTCTCGCAAATCTCTGCGGCCGAGTGGGATGCCTGCGCTTGCCCCGAAACAGCAGATGGCGGGCGTCCGCTGGATCCCTTTACTACGCACCGGTTTTTGCTGGCCCTGGAAAGCAGCGGCTCGGTTGGGCGGGGCACCGGGTGGCAGCCTCAATATCTGACGGCGTATCTGGATGGGATGCTGATCGCGGCGGCGCCGATGTATGCCAAATCGCACAGTCAGGGAGAGTATATCTTCGACCACAGCTGGGCCCATGCATATGAAAACGCGGGCGGGCGGTACTATCCCAAACTGCAAATCGCGGCCCCTTTCACGCCCGCCACAGGGCGGCGCTTTTTGGTGCGTCCGGGATATGAAGGGATTGGGATGTCCGCGCTGGTGCAGGGCGCCGTTCAACTGGCGGCAGACAATCAGGTCTCGTCACTTCACGCGACCTTCTGCACCGAGGACGAGGCGTTGGCGGGTGAGCAGATGGGCCTGATGCTGCGCAGCTCACAACAGTTTCATTGGCTGAATGACGATTACGCGGATTTCGACGGCTTTCTGGCGGCGCTGTCCTCGCGCAAGCGTAAGAACATCCGCAAGGAGCGTGCTCAGGCCAACGCATTCGGTGGTGAGATCCGTACCTTGTCCGGTGATGACCTGCGGCCCGAGCATTGGGATGCCTTCTGGCGGTTCTATCAGGACACCGGCGCGCGCAAGTGGGGATCACCTTACCTGACGCGCCAGTTCTTTGATATGGCGCAGGAGACGATGACCGCTGATATGGCTTTGGTGCTGGCAGAACGCGATGGGTATCCCATCGCGGGGGCGCTGAATTTCATCGGGCGTGAGACGCTCTATGGTCGTTATTGGGGCTGTGTCGAACATCATGCCTGCCTGCATTTCGAGCTGTGCTATTATAGGGCCATCGACTTTGCCATCGCGCATGGCATGCAAAGGGTCGAAGCCGGAGCGCAAGGTGAACACAAGCTTGCACGTGGCTACCTGCCAACACGCACGCACAGCCTTCATTGGATTGCCGATCCGGGATTCGCCGATGCCGTCAAAAAATATCTGGACGCTGAAGGCCGCGCGGTGGGAGAAGAGATTGAGATTCTGACGGATTACGGTCCGTTCAGAAAATCGAACCCGGAGGAACAGCAATGACCGAGCTTTTGTCGACCGAGACCCGTGGCCCCCTTCTTGATCCGCTGTTCAACAATGGCTGGACGATGGTTGAGGGCCGGGATGCGATCACCAAGACTTTCATCTTTGATAATTTCGTCGCGGCCTTTGGATGGATGACGCAAGTGGCGATCTGGGCCGAAAAATGGAACCACCATCCCGAATGGTCCAACGTCTACCGCACGGTCGAGGTCGTGCTCTCCACCCATGACGTCGGCGGGTTGTCTTCGCTGGATGCGAAACTGGCGCGCAAGATGGACGGTCTGGTCTAGTCGCGATCCTGTCCGGACCCAATTCCGCCAGCCAAGGATGCCGTGATCGCCATCTGGCGGAACTCATCCGGCGTGACTGTGCCACTACTGACGTCGATATTGCCAGGAATGCGGGTCGTTTTGTTGCCGATAGACCGAACACTGCGCGCCGCTGGGTTGATGTCCAGACACCGCCTCTCATAGCAGGTCAGCCCGCTGGTGTTGATCTGGATGCGGGCCTGCCCGTCTGGGCCGGTCACAACCGGGGCCTGCGGTACGTCACAAGCAGCCAACACGGCCAGCGCGCCGATCCAGATCCATCTGTTCATCTCACCCTCCGGGGTTAGTCCAACCGGCCGTTTCCATCCTTGTCCGCAGAGTCGAAATCGTTGCTCATCTGCGCGTCGTATTCCGTCCGTGAGATAAGGCTGTCGCCGTTCTGGTCAACGTCCTGAAATTGCTTTATGTCCAGGAAGGGTTTGGCCTCGGACAGGCCGAGTGTGCCGTTCTTGTCTTCGTCCATCGCCTGAAAGGCGTAGTCTGAAAAGGCATTGAACTCGTCCTTGGACAGAAAGCCATCATTGTTCGAGTCGATGGCTGTCAGCTCTTTTTCATTCAGCTCAGCCACGTCGTCCGCAGCTGCGGCACTGGCCATCACAAGCGCGGCGATACAGATTATTCGTTTCATCACTGTCCCCCTCAACATGCGAATCTTGCACCACTGATGCTGCCGGTAGCGGCACCTGCACCCGTCAGAATGGACTTGCCTGAACCGCCTCCGAACTGATTGCCGATTGCGCCTCCGATCAGCGCGCCACCCAAGGTGCCGCTCAGGCAGGCGATTTCATGTTGCCGTGCCGCTTGTTGCTGTGGTGTTGGGGCCGGGCCGCAAGCTGCAAGAAGGCCTGCGCCGCCCAGAATGAGTGAAATGGCTTTGAGATACATAAACATACTCCCCAGCTATGTGCCTTTGATAATCGCACACTGGGGCTTTGTATCAAGTTAAATAGGGTTAGGACGGCCCCGGTTTAGCCGGGGCCGAACAGCGTCAGATTACTTCGAGCAAGCCTTCACCGGCTGAAATCTCGCAAGCGCCGGGGCTTTCTTCCAGGTTCAGCGCAGTGACCTTGCCGTCTTCGACCAGCATCGCATAGCGCTGCGAACGCGCCAGCAGCCCGGCTGGAGGGGCGTCGAAATCCATGCCGATCGCCTTTGTGAACTCGGACGCGGCATCGCCCAACAGGGTCAGGCCGGCCTCGGTCGCGCCGGTCGCTTCGCCCCAGGCTTTCATCACGAACGGGTCGTTGACGGAGATGCAGATGATCTCATCCACGCCCTTGGCTTCGAACTGATCCTTGGTGCGCATGAAGCTGGGCACATGTGCCGAATGACAGGTCGGTGTAAACGCGCCGGGCACTGCAAAGATCACCACTTTGCGGCCCGCGGTTTTGTCTGAAATCCGAACCTCTTCTGGGCCTTCCGCACCCATTTGGGTCAGCGTGGCGTCGGGCAGCATCTCACCTGTTGTAATCATTTTTCAGCTCCTGTCGTTTGGATTTGCAGAGTCGGGCTATGCCGCAATATAGGTGGTCGGACAAAAGTAACCATGAGAATTCGACAGGGTGTGATGAACATGAGCCATATTGTCGTGATCGGCGCCGGGCAGGCCGGATCGTCGCTTGTTGCGAAACTGCGCAAGGATGGGTTTGAAGGGGATATCACCCTGATCGGGGCCGAGCCGCATCTGCCGTACCAGCGCCCGCCCTTGTCCAAGGCCTATTTGCTGGGCGAGATGGAGCTGGAGCGTCTGTTCCTGCGCCCCGAAAGCTTCTATGCCGACAACAACATCACCCTGCGTCTTGGCCAACGCGTTAGCGTAATTGACCCCAAGGCCAAGACCGTGACCCTGGGAGATGAAGTCATCTCATACGATGAACTGGCGCTGACCACCGGGTCGGATCCGCGCTATCTGCCTGCCTCTATCTGCGGTGATCTTCAGGGCGTTCATGTGGTGCGCGATCTGGCTCATATCGACGAGATGGAGCCTCGGGTCACTGAAGGCGCGCGCGCTCTGATCGTCGGGGGCGGCTATATCGGGCTTGAGGCCGCAGCCGTATGCGCCAAGCGCGGGGTCAAGGTGACGCTGGTAGAAATGGCCGAGCGTATCCTGCAACGCGTCGCCGCCAAGGAAACCAGCGACTATTTCCGCGCGCTGCATTCGGGTCATGGAGCGGACATCCGCGAGGGCGTGGGCCTTGATCGTCTGATCGGTGAAAACGGCAAGGTGGTCGGCGCGGTTCTGACAGATGGAACCGAAATCGAGGTTGATTTTGTGGTCGTCGGCGTGGGCATCGCGCCGTCCACCCAACTGGCCGAGTTGGCTGGGCTTGAACTGGACAACGGCATCAAAACCGACGCGCATGGCCGCACATCTGATCCGTCGATTTGGGCGGCAGGGGATTGCGCCTCCTTCCCGCATGGCGCGGGGCGTATTCGTTTGGAAAGCGTGCCTAATGCAATCGATCAGGCTGAGATCGTGGCTCAGAACATGCTGGGGGCTGCCAAGGACTATACAGCAACGCCGTGGTTCTGGTCGGATCAGTATGACGTGAAACTGCAGATCGCAGGTCTGAATACGGGTTATGATCGGGTTGTCACCCGTCAGGGCGAAGGTCAGACCGTGTCGTTCTGGTACTACAAGGGTGACCAGCTGATTGCAGTCGACGCGATGAACGACCCGCGCGCCTATATGGTTGGCAAGCGCCTGATCGACGCGGGCAAAACCGCTGATCCTGCCGTGGTGGCCGATCCGGCTGCGGATCTGAAACCGCTGCTCAAAGCGTGAGGATCATCGCCGGAGAGTTCCGGGGTCGTGCCTTGGCCTCGGTCGGCAAAGGGGATACGGGTGCCCATTTGCGTCCCACCACCGACCGAGTGCGTGAAAGCCTGTTCAACGTCCTGAGCCATCAGATCGATTTTGACGGTCTGCGTGTATTGGACCTGTTCGCAGGCACTGGCGCGCTGGGGCTTGAGGCGCTGTCGCGCGGGGCTGACTACGTCACCTTTGTGGATGACGGGCGTGTCGCGCAGGGCCTGATCCGCAAGAATATCGACCTGACCCGCAGCACAGATCGGGCCGATCTGATCCGCAGGGACGCGACGCGTTTGAGTGAAAACCCGAACGCGCACTATGACCTGATCTTTCTGGACCCGCCTTACGGCAAGTCTCTGGGCCAAAAAGCGCTGGCTAAGGCGACCGAGGCTGGATGGATCGCTGAGGGAGCGTTTATCGTGTGGGAAGAAAACGCCCCAATGCAGGCACCGGATGGTTTCCAGCTGGTGGACAGTCGAAAATACGGCGACACGTATATCTCGCTGATGCTTAAACCACTTGATCATGTGGGTTGATCCTGACAGTCTTAATTCGTTTTAAAATTGAATTAGGGTGGCCAGCAATTTGACGCATCTCCGCCAAAATTGCGGCCAAATTCGCCTCTAGGCGCCGTAGAAACGCGGAACAACCCTCAAAGGACTCTCTATGCTTCTCAGAGCTGCCCTGACCTCAGCCATCGTGCTGGGCTCCTCCCCTGTTGTTGCAGGGCAAACAAAACTAGATGCGAATGAATTTATGGCCAATTGCACCTCGTCTGTGGATCAATCCAACGTGACGTTGGCCCGTTCGGGCGGGTCCAACAAAGGGCACATCACTGTCGGAGATCTGCAGGGCGAGGCGGACATCCTGCCGGGTTTGGACAACCTGACGTTTTTGCTGATTCAGGATGGTCAGGTCGTCAACTTTGCCGTTGATCTTGTAAGTCTCGAATATGACATGATGATCAAAGGCACTTCGCAGCGTTTTGACAGAGGCAGCTGTACGCCATCGTGATCCGGTTTTGAGGCGCGAGCCGGTTTGTGCTAGGCTTCTGGCATGTACCGCGCCCTACCGCCCTTGTTCTGGGGTTTGGCTCAGGACACTGACACAGAAACCGGCCCGCCGCGCAAACCTGCATGCGCGCCGGTGTTCATCCACGACGCGATCACGCCGTGGGGGGCTGAGACGATGCTGCTGAAAGTTCTACGGGATCAGGCTGCCGATCACGAAGAATAGGTCGGATGGAACTTGCCGACGGGTGACAGGGTAAAGATCTCGACCCCATTTGCGGTTACACCGACCGAATGTTCGAACTGTGCCGAGAGCGACTTGTCGCGGGTCACAGCAGTCCAGTCGTCGGCCAGAGTCTTGGTCTCAGGGCGGCCCAGATTAACCATCGGTTCGATGGTGAAGAACATTCCCTCTTCCAGAACGGAACCGGTGCCGGGGCGGCCATAATGCAGCACGTTTGGCGGCGCGTGGAACACTCGACCAAGCCCGTGGCCACAGAAATCGCGGACGACGCTCATACGGTGCGCTTCGACATAGGACTGGATCGCATGGCCGATATCGCCGAACGTGTTGCCCGGCTTGACCATCTCGATGCCCTTGAAAAGCGCGTCATGGGTGACTTGAATCAGACGCTCGGCCTTGCGAGGCAGTTTACCTGCGACATACATCCGCGAGGTGTCACCGAACCAGCCGTCCACGATGACAGTGACGTCAATGTTCAGGATATCCCCGTCCTTGAGCTTTTTCTCACCGGGAATGCCGTGGCACACCACGTGGTTCACACTGATACAGCTGGCGTGCTGGTAGCCCTTGTAGCCAATCGTCGCCGAAGTCGCGCCGGCGTCCTCGACCATCTGGGTGATGATCCCGTCGATCGCGCCGGTGGTTTGGCCGGGGAAGACATGTTGCGCGATGTCATCCAGTATCCGCGCAGCCAAAGCCCCTGCCGCATGCATGCCGGCAAAGTCACCCTGTTCATAGATGCGGATACCGTCTTTGGTCAGACGGCCACGGTGTTCTTTCATGGATGCGAGGCTCCAAATGTTTCGCGCAGTGTTCTATTTACGCTGCTTGTGCAGAAAGTTCCAGAGGGTGCAGCGTCGCAGGCCTGTATCTCGGATGGATGATGATCCGATCACAGGTGGACGCGTACAGCGATATAAACTAGCACGGATAAGATAGTTCTCGGGCGTTAAATTAGAAGAAGGGCAGTCAGATGCAGAAAGCCGACCAGCTGAGGACCGAGATTGCCACCATCAGTGAAATGCTCAAGACCGGGCGCGCGGACAGGGCGCTGAAGCGTGCAGTCAAGGCCGGGAAGAAATGGCCCAAAATGCCAGCGTTTCCGCAGATGGCAGGTCTTGCATGCATTCACCAGGGAGATTTCAAACAGGCACAGACCCATCTGGAGCGCGCCTGGAAGATGGAGACGGAGAACCCCGACCTGATCCAGAATTTCGGGCTGAGCCTTGTTCAGGGCGGCGATGCTGGCAAGGCTCTGACCCTGATGAATAAAGTCGCTGCCAAGGCCCCTCTGACCCCACCGCAACGCTATGTGCGCGCCATGGCGCTGTTGCAGGAGCGTCAGCTGAGCGAGGCGTTAGAGGACGTAGATGAGGTTCTGCGCCATCAAAACGGCAATCTGCAGGCCCATTGCCTGAAGGCCGATATTCTCGATGAGATGCACCAGTGGAACCAGGCCATCGACGTCCTATTGGCCGTGGCCGAGAAGCACCCGAAATTCCACTATGGTCAGCTGCGACTGGCCAAGGGCCTGGTCGGTTTGGGGCGTATGTCTGAGGCTCTAACCCATGGTCGCGCCGCCTTTGCGCTGGCGCCCGAGGATCCCGAAACGCTGGAGTTCGCTGCAACTCTGCCGAACCTGTCGGCTGAGGATAGGGCGGAATTGCAGGCTCTGACCTCTAAACTGCTTGAGGCCGGCAACGCCAATCGGGAAGCCGCAGCCACCGTGCATTTCGCCGCCGCGAGCCTTGCGAAACAGGAGGGCGATACCGCGACCGAGATGCTTCAGCTGCGCAAGGCGCATGATCAGTTGCAGCATGGGTTCAAAAGCTGGGAAACCCGGGCCGAGAAAGCCTGCCGCCAGCGTCTGAGCACGCCTCTGCCCGACCCTGCCTCAGCGCCGCGCACCGATATCCCGCGGCCGGTGTTCGTGGTTGGCTTGCCGCGCTCTGGCACCACTCTGATCGAGCGGATTCTGGCCTCACATTCCGCCGTGCAAGGGCTGGGAGAGTTGGCAGGCGTGCACCACTGGGCCCGCAAGGCCGAAAGCCAATCGAGCGCTGGAAGTGACGTGCAGGAGCTGGCCGACTACTACGCGGATAACTTGCCCCAGACGGCGGAAGGAACGCGCGCCTTTGTCGACAAAGCGCCGGGAAACTACGCTTTTCTGGGGGCGATTGCGCAGGCCTTTCCAAATGCCGTGATTCTTAATGTCACGCGCGATCCACGCGATGTGGCGCTGTCGATGTGGCGGACGCATTTCGGAGCGGGTGGCCTGTATTATACGCATGATCTGAGCTGGATGGCAGCCGAAGCCAACCGCTATCGCCGCTATATTCAGCACTGGCATGCCGTCCTTCCGGGGCGGGTCCATGACATAAGCTACGAGCATCTGGTGAATAATCTGGAGGACGGTGCCAAGGAGCTGGCCCAGCTCTGCGACCTGCCTTTTGAACAGGCGATGCTGTCGCCCGACAAATCCTCGGATGCGATCAAAACGGCCAGCAATCTGCAGGCGCGGAGACCGGTCAACACCGCCTCGGTCGGGGGGTGGCAGGCTGTGGCCGATTACTTCGCACCGTTTGTGATGGGGTTGGACGCCGATCTTTGGCCTGAAATTCACAAATAGAGGTTCAAGTTTCGTTGATCATCCCGTCTGCGCGTGGCCATCCGCGCCGCTTTGCGCCACGGTGCCACGGAGGATGCATCAGCGGGAACAGGGGCTGAGATGGTCAGAGCGATTGCTGCTCTTCTGGTCGTTCTGACCTGCGGTTGCCGCGAAGAGGTGACGATGCTGACGCAGGATCAGCTTGCGGCGCTTTTGGTACTGGATCGCAAGATTGCACTGAACCGCGCGGGCGTCACCGGCACGGCACGTGTGAACGCCGACCAAAGCTTTGTCGTTGAGATTCCTCGGCTTGGCCGTGACACTGGCGTCTGGTGGTACGAGGGCGACAGGATCTGCAGCCGCTGGGAGACGTTCCGCAAAGATCAGGACCTCTGCGCTGTGGTGGGGCAGGTCGCGGATGGCACATATCGCGGTTACACACCGGGGCGAGGCTCTTATCTGGGAGAGTTCACTCTCCTGCCTTAGCCGATAGCCCAGGCCTTCGCCGCATCGACCTCGATTCCCTCTGGCGACATCCGCGTCCCGTAAACCAACCGCTCAACCCCATGCGCTTGCGCCGCGTCAAAGGCCGCCGCATAGGCGGGGTCGATATCGGCCGCCAGCGCGAAGCGGTCGCAATCGGTGCGTTGCACCAGATACAGCATGATCGCGCGGTGGCCCTGTTCGGCCATGGCGGCCAGTTCATGCAGATGTTTGGTGCCGCGAGCGGTGACGCTGTCGGGAAACTCGGCCAGACCGGGCTGGCGGGAAAGCGTGACGCTTTTGACCTCGACATAGGCATCCGGCAGGCCGGGTTGGGTCAGCAGGAAATCAATGCGGCTGTTCTCGCCGTATTTCACCTCGGCCCGGAGGGTTTCGTATGCGGCCAGTTCGGGGATCTCGCCGCCCTCTAGTGCCGCGCGCAGTGCCCGGTTCGGCACCGAGGTATCAACACCGGTGAAATGACCATTCTCGTGATCAACCAGCCGCCAACCAAATTTCAGCTTTTTCTTCGGATCGTCGTTGGGTTCCAACCAGATTTTCTCGCCCGGTTCGGCCAGCCCCATCATCGAGCCCGGATTGGCGCAATGGGCTGTCACCTCGCGCCCGTCCTTCAGCGTGCAATCGGCTAGAAAGCGTTTGTAGCGGCGGATCAGGCGGGCGGGGACAAGGGGGGTTTCAAATCTCATGCCCCACGGCCTATACCTGCCCCAACAGCCGATCAAGAGGGGGCGCGCGCCATGGCCAATCCAACCGCTGCAATGCTTGTCATCGGGGATGAGATTCTCTCGGGCCGGACGCGCGATGCGAATATGCATTACCTTGCGGGGGAGCTGACCAAGCACGGCATCGACCTGAAAGAAGTGCGTATTGTCAGCGATGACGCCCCGGCCATCGAGGCGGCGGTCAAGGCTCTGTCGGAGTCCTACGACAATGTCTTCACCAGCGGCGGCATCGGGCCGACACATGACGATATCACCGCCGATTGCATCGCCCGCGCTTTTGGCACCCCTATCGACGTGCGCGACGACGCGCGCGCGCTTTTGCAGGCGCATTACGACAAGTCAGGGCTGGAGTTGAATGAGGCCCGCCTGCGTATGGCCCGCATTCCTGATGGGGCCGCGCTGATCGACAATCCGGTCTCAACCGCGCCCGGATTTACCATCGAAAATGTGCATGTGATGGCCGGGGTGCCCTCGGTCTTCCAAGCCATGGTGGCTAGTGTTTTGCCGGGTCTGACGGGCGGTAGCCCGCTGTTGTCTCAGACATTGCGGGTGGATCGGGGCGAAGGCGACATTGCTGCCACGTTGTCTGCACTGGCTGAGGCGTTCTCGGACCTGTCCATCGGTTGCTATCCGTTTCAGATCAACGGGGTCTTCGGCGCCAATGTGGTGATCCGGGGCATTGAAGGCGCTCGCATCGACGCGGCCATGACCCAATTGGCAAAAGAGCTTGAGTTGTGAGCATCAACTGGCCCGACATCGTTGACGGAACATGGCCCGCTGCGCGCTATGAGGCCCTTGGCCCCTTCCGCCTGCGCGAAGGGCAGGGCGGTGGATCGCGCGTGTCTGCCGCCAATGCGCTGGGTGACGCGACCGAGGCCGATATCATCGCGGCCGAGGGTGCCATGCAGACCATGGGCCAGAAACGCATCTTTTGTCTTTGGCCCGATGACCACAAGCTCGACGCTCAACTGGAAGCACGCGACTATGAAGTCCTGGACCCAGTCAACATCTACGCCTGCCCGCCAGAACTGCTGACTGATCAGCCTCTGCCCCGCGTGACCGCGTTCGACATTTGGCCCCCGCTTGCAGTCATGGCGGAGATCTGGGCCAAGGGCGGTATTGGCCCTGAACGTCTGGCCGTGATGGAACGTGCTGCGGGCCCCAAGACTGCGTTCCTGTTGCGGCATTCCGATCGCCCAGCGGGAACTGTGTTCTTAGCCATGCAAGGTGATGTGACCATGGTACATGCGCTTGAAATCTTGCCCGATCACCGCCGCCAGGGTCTGGGCCAATGGGCCATGCGGGCGGCAGCCTTGTGGGCGCGGGACAATGGGGCGAAAACGCTCAGCGTGATCTGTACAAAGGCCAACGACGGGGCGAATGGCCTCTACCGTGCGCTCGGGATGGAGATTGTCGGGGAATACCATTATCGTCAACGTGTCTAAGGAGTTAAGAAAGCCCGTGAAGCAGACTGATCTACCCACCGCGCTGAACCTGCCCATGGCCGACCCTTTGCCGCCCGAGACGCAGAAATATTTTGATGTCTGCCTCGAAAAGCTGGGCATGGTGCCGAATGTGCTGAAGGCTTACGCGTTCGACATCGACAAGCTGAATGCGTTCACGGCCATGTATAACGACCTGATGCTGGCAGAGAGCAGGCTGTCCAAGCTTGAACGTGAGATGATCGCGGTGGTCGTGTCCTCGATCAACAAGTGCTTTTACTGCCTTGTTGCTCATGGTGCAGCAGTGCGGCAGATGTCCGGTGATCCGCAATTGGGCGAGATGCTTGTGATGAACTACCGCACCGCCCCTCTGGGTGCGCGCCAGCGTGCGATGTTAGATTTTGCAGCGAAGATGACCACCGCCAGCGCCGAGATTGAAGAGGCCGACCGCCAGCACTTGCGCGATCATGGCTTCAGCGACCGGGATATCTGGGACATCGCCAACGTCACCGGATTCTTCAACATGTCCAACCGGGTGGCCAGTGCCACCGCAATGGCGCCCAACCCCGAATACCACGCGCAAGCCCGATGATCCGATGCCTCGCCCTTGCCTTTTGTCTGATGGCCGGGCCCGTTCTGGCGCAAGATCTAACCCTGCCTGCCAGCGCCCGTCAGATCAGCGAGAGGACTTCGCCATTGGACAGCTATGAGCTGCCCACAGGGTCCGTTGCGGATGGCATAGTCCCGTCTCGCACGGTCGAGGGGCGGGTCGAGCGGCTGACATGGCGCTTGCAGGCGGGCTCTAGCACGACGCTGCAATTGCTGGCTCCGCTGCGGGATCAGCTCGTGGCGCAGGGCTTTAATATCCTGTTTGAATGTGAGGCTCGGACCTGTGGCGGGTTCGATTTCCGCTTCGGAACCGAAGTGGTGCCAACGCCGGATATGTACGTCGCCATTCGTGACTATCGTTTTCTGTCCGCCACCAAAGGCGACGAGGCGCTCAGCCTGCTGGTCAGCCGCAACCCGCCGGATGGCTACGTGCAACTGATCCGCGTCGCACCCGTTGATGCGCCGGACCCAAAGCCTGTGGTCGTTGAGCAATCCGCAAGCGGAACCGAAGGCCTTTTGGACGCGTTGCGGCAGTCGGGCCATGTGATTCTGGACGATTTGCATTTCCGCACCGGTGAGGTGGCACTGGGCGACGGCCCGTTCGCCTCCTTGTCGTTGCTGGCGCAGTTCTTGGCAGACAACCCGTCGACCCGATTGGCGTTGGTCGGTCATACCGACGATACGGGCGCGCTGCAGGCCAATATCAAGGTTAGCACCGAACGGGCGCAGGCCGTGCGCGCCCGCCTGATTGACACACATGGCGTCGCGGCGGATCGGATCGAGGCACAGGGCGTGGGATATCTTGCGCCGCTGACCTCGAACGCGACGCCGGAAGGGCGCGATCTGAACCGTAGGGTCGAGGCTGTCTTGCTGGTCAACTGACGCGTCTTCAAAAAAAAAGACCCGCACGCAGAACGAACGGGCCGATCCAGTTCACCGGGAGAATTACCAGTCCATCGCGCCTTTTTCGGAATAAGCGTCAACGAGGAAGTCTATGAAGGCCCGTACTTTGGGCTGAGTGAAGCGGCCTGGAGGATAGACCGCGTAGATGCCTTGCACCTCATCCGGCAGGGATGGCATTGCATCTACAACCTCACCGGTCTTCAACGCATCGGCGTAAAGATAGCTGGGCAGATAGGCGATCCCGAGGCCCGAGACCGCCGCGTTTAACAGCGATTGGCCATCATTCACGCTGAGCCAACCGGCCGTGCGCACCTGACGTTTCTCGCCCGACGGGGCGGTTAAGCGCCAGACATTGCCCGAGGATTGGCTGGAATAGTGCAGCAGCTTGTGTTCATTTAGATCGTCGATCTTCTGCGGCCGTCCGTATTTCTCGATATAGCTGGGGGCCGCGACCATGCGTTTGACGGTTTCGGTCAGTTTGCGGGCGCGCAGAGTGCTGTCTTCCAGTTCTCCGATGCGAACGGCGACGTCAAAGCCCTCGGAAATCAGTTCCACGTAGCGGTTGTTCAGCACCATGTTCACGGTGATATCGGGATAGGTGGCCAGAAAATCCGACAGGACAGGCGACAGGTGATTGACGCCGAAATCCGTCGCTACGCTGATCCGCAGCAGGCCAGAAGGGGCCGATTGCATCGCGGTGACCAGCGAATCCGCTTCACCCGCGTCGTTCAGCACCCGGCGGGCGCGGTCATAATAGGCCAAACCAATCTCGGTCGGAGAAACGCGGCGCGTGGTCCTGTTGAGCAATCGTGCCCCCAGCCGCGACTCGAGGCTGGACACGTGCTTGGAAACGGCTGATTTGGAGATACCCATCTTCTTGGCCGCATCGGTGAAGCCACCTTGGTCCACCACGTTGGCAAAGGCTTCCATTTCCGTCAGTCGATCCATTCTCGTTCCCCAGGTCTTGCTACTTGCAACGACCTTGCACCTCAATCTGGGCGGAATCGGGGCGGACATGGGATAATATCAGGGTTTTGAATCGGATCGTTTGCGTATCAGAAACGCGGAAACAGTTGTTTCCCGCGACGGTGATCGCCCTGCAAACGGGCGTTTTCTGGAAAATATTCAAGATGTGCTAGGTTTAGAATGGCATTTTTGTGACGAGGGAGGAGATCATGAAAGCCATTTTTACAGCCATTTCAGTTGTTCTGTTTGCCACAGCCGCCGGAGCGCAGGAACAAACGCCATCCGCGCCGGGTGCGCAGGTCTATTTCGCGAACCTTGCGGATGGTGACACAGTGCAATCACCGGTCACGGTGGTCTTTGGCCTCAGCGGCATGGGCGTTGCGCCTGCAGGGACCGAAGCGGACAATACCGGCCACCACCACCTGCTGATCAATCGCCTACCACTTGGTCAGGGCGAAGACGGCGCGGATGAGCTGCTGTATGGGCTGCCATCAGACGAAAACCACATGCATTTCGGCGGTGGCCAGACCGAGGTCACTCTGGATCTGCCCGCTGGTCAGCACACGCTACAACTGGTTCTGGGCGATGCTGGACACGTGCCGCACAACCCGCCCATTGTATCCGAAGTGATTACGATTTTGGTCGAATAAGGGGGCGCCGGGTAACGCCGCAAACCAAGAGTTTTGAGGGCCGCTAAGGGTTTGAAGTGCCTGCTCTTCGCTGCTATTCCTTCTCATCACATTGACGTGATCAAGGGGGGGCGCGATGCAGGTGGTCTATGGCGTGAACAGGTCTTTTCTGTTCCCGGCTCTGCTTTCCGCATATTCCGCTGTCAAAAACGCCAGCAAGCCCTTGGATGTGACGATCTTCGGGCAGGATTTCACAGACGAAGACATTGCGATTGTTGAGCAGGTCAATCATTCCCTTGCGGAGGGAACGATTTCGTACCGGAAATTCGATCTGGAAAATCTGCCAGGCTTTTCCGAGTATAAGTCGAAGTTCCCTGCGATCACGATGCTGCCTTTGTTTCTGCCCCAGCTTTGCGAAAAGCGCTGCGTTTTTGTGGATGCTGACACTCTGGTTGTTTCGGATGTTTGGGAATTGCTGGACATGGACCTTGAAGGGCAGCCCTTTGCCGCATGTGTGGATATGGGGTTGGTGACGCTTGGCGGAGGGGATTTTCTGCGCCCTTCCCTGCAGCAGATTTTCAGACCGGGGCGCGAGCATAAAAAGTCGCTCAGCCGTGTGAGCAAGAGCATTCGGCTGGGGTTCATACCCGGCGAAGGGTATTTCAATGCCGGCATCATGGTGATGGACTGTTCGGCCATTCATGGCGATCGTGAATTACGTGAAATTAGCGATTTCGAGAAGCTGGTTCCGCACATTCCCTACCTGCCCGAACAGGACAGAATGAACCAATTGTTTCACGGTCGCTGGTTTCGCTTGCCTATTCAGTGGAACACGCGCCCTCAGATCTGGTTTGACGCACACAGTCCGAAATACCGCAAAATGTCCAAGACGTTCCGCCAGCATCTGAGTGATGCAAACAGAACTCCAAAAATCTGGCACTATGTCGGTGGCAAAAAACCTTGGCGCGCGACGCGAATGGCGCGCCTGCTGTTCCATCGCGCCTACCGTGACTACGAAACCTACATGGCCCAATTCGAGAAAGAGACAGGCCTGACTTATACCATGTAGACCTCAGCGCCCCTACATTGCGGCGGCCAGACGGGTGCCCTGATTGATCGCCCGTTTCGCATCCAATTCCGCCGCAACATCTGCGCCACCGATCACATGCGGCGTGATCCCGCGTTCGATCAGGGCGTCCGCAAGGCTGCGCTCGGACAGTTGACCGGAACACACAACGATGGTGTCCGCAGCAATCACCGTCGGGTCGGCGCGCTCTTCACCAAAGCTGATATGCAGGCCGTCATCGTCGATATGCTCGTAATTCACGCCGCCCACGAAGTTGACGTTTTTCATCTTGAGTGTCGCGCGGTGAATCCAGCCGGTGGTCTTGCCCAAGCCTTTGCCATGCGCCTGATTCTTGCGTTGCAACAGAGTCACCTGACGCGCCGGGGCTGCAGGCTGAGGGCCTTCCGGTGCCAGACCCGAACGGTGCTGTTCCGGGTCGGTTACGCCCCATTCCTTCATCCAGGCCGGCAGGTCGGTGGTGATGCTGTGGCCGTCCTCCAGCAGGAACTCGGATACGTCAAAGCCGATACCGCCAGCGCCGATGACGGCGACGGATTTGCCGACCTCTGCTTTCTCGCGCAGCACGTCGATATAGCTGATGACGTTGTCGCGGTCCTGACCTGGGATTTCCGGATCACGCGGGATAACGCCGGTGGCAATGACGACTTCGTCAAAGCTGGTCAGGTCGTCGGCGCTGACTTCGCGGTTCAGTTCCACCTTCACGCCCAGATCATCCATCATGGTGCGGTACCAATCGACCAGCCCCCAAAATTCCTCTTTCCCCGGCACCTGTTTGGCCATGTTCAACTGTCCACCGATCTCCGAGGCGCGATCAAACAGCGTGACGTCATGGCCGCGCTGGGCGGCGGTCATAGCGGTAGACAGGCCGGCCGGGCCAGCGCCCACAATGGCAACGGTCTTACGCGTCTCGGCCTTGCCAATGACAAGTTCGGTCTCATGGCAGGCACGGGGATTGACCAGGCAAGAGGTCAGCTTTCCGCCGAACGTGTGGTCCAGGCAGGCCTGGTTGCAAGCGATACACGGCGCGATCTGCGCGGACTGACCAGCGACCGCCTTGTTGACGAAATCCGCGTCCGCCAGCATGGGACGCGCCAGCGAGACCATGTCGGCACAGCCGGTCGACAACACCTCTTCTGCGACCTCGGGCGTGTTAATCCGGTTCGAGGTGATCACCGGGATACCAACTTTGCCCATCAGCTTCTTGGTCACCCAGGCAAAAGCCGCGCGCGGAACGCTGGTTGCGATGGTGGGAATCCGTGCCTCGTGCCAGCCGATGCCGGTGTTGATGATCGTCGCTCCTGCTTGCTCGATCCGCTGAGCAAGCTCGACTACCTCTTCATGGGTCGAGCCATTTGGGATCAGATCGATCATCGACAAGCGGTAGATGATGATGAAATCAGTACCCACAGCCTCACGCGTGCGCCGCACAACCTCGATCGGTAGGCGCATCCGGTTTTCATAGGAGCCGCCCCAGCGATCCTCACGTTTGTTGGTGTGGGTCACGAGGAACTGGTTCAGGAAATACCCCTCGGAACCCATGATCTCGACCCCGTCATATCCCGCCTTCTGGGCGAGGACCGCCGCATTCACGATGTCGCTGATCTGCTTCTCGATTCCGTCTTCGTCCAGCTCACTGGGCGGGAACGGAGAAATCGGAGATTTCACCGGGCTGGGCGCCACGCATTTGGGGCCATAGGCATAGCGTCCTGCGTGCAGAATTTGCATCGCGATCTTGCCGCCCGCCTCATGCACGCGGTCGGTCACGACCGAGTGGTTCGCCACGTCCTTTTCGGTGGTCATCATCGCAGCGCCCGGCAGGACCGAGCCTTCGAGGTTCGGGCCAATCCCACCCGTCACCATCAGCGCCACGCCCCCGCGTGCGCGATCCGCATAGAACTCGGCCACGCGGTTCCAGTCGCCGGTCTCTTCCAACCCGGTATGCATCGAGCCCATCAGCACGCGGTTCTTCAACGTGGTAAAGCCCAGGTCCAGCGGGGCCAGCATGTTTGGGTACGCAGTCATGGCGAACTCTCCCTTCCGAAGTTGAGGAATAGATTGACGTTCGCGTAAACATTGTCACGCGAAACCTAACGTCATCCCCTTTGCGCCTGTCGCGCGGCTTGATAGAGAGGTCGCGAACCCTATCCAAGAGGCCGCGCATGACCCCGGAAGAGATCGCCAAACTGCCCTATCGCCCCTGTGTCGGTCTGATGCTGATTAATGCTGAGGGCAAGATCTTTGTCGGCCAGCGCAATGACCGCAACAAGGACGCGTGGCAGATGCCTCAGGGCGGGGTGGACAAGGGCGAGGACCCCCGCGACGCGGCTCTACGCGAGCTGTGGGAAGAAACCGGGGTGACCGCTGATCTGGTCGAGGTTGTGGCTGAGACTGACGGCTGGCTGCCCTATGATCTGCCGCACGACATCGTTCCTAAAATCTGGAAAGGCCGCTATCGCGGGCAAGAGCAGAAATGGTTTCTGCTGCGCTTCACCGGCCATGACGACCAGATCAATATTGCAACGGACCATCCGGAATTCACCAGCTGGAAATGGCAGGCCCCGGATCAACTGGTCGAAGAAATCGTGCCGTTCAAGCGCGCGGTCTATGAGCAGGTGATTGCGGGTTTTGCGGATCATCTGAGCTGATCACCAGCCTGCACGTTGCCGTGAGGGGGCGTGGTTCGGGTCAGGGCGCGCCTCTAGCTTGGAGGCATGAAAGACACCCTGCCAGACCCCATCTCCATCAAACCCGCCGGACGGCGATTTCAGGGCTCGGACCAGTGCGCGCCTCTGCGTGAGGGATTGCGCGGGTGCGGAGAGTTCGGTCCCTCTCAGACGGCAGGGCGGTTCTACCCGATGGCCTGTGTCGCGCTTGAGGTGACGCAGCGCTGCAATCTGGACTGCACTCTGTGCTACCTCTCGGACCGGGCCGAGATGACCTATGATCCTCCGCTTTCAGTCCTGTTTGCGCGGATTGCCACGATCCGCAGCCACTATGGCGGTGGCGTTTCTGTGCAATTGACCGGCGGCGACCCGACCCTGCGCAAAGTTGACGACCTTGAGGCGCTCTGCCGCGAGATCAGGCGGCTTGGCATGCGCTCGTGCCTGATGACCAACGGTATCCGCGCCAGCCGGGCGATGCTGACGCGATTGGCCGCGGCGGGGCTGGATGACGTGGCCTTTCACGTGGACATGACGCAAGAGCGCAACGGGTTCACCTCCGAAATGGAGCTCAACCGCGTGCGCAAAACCTATATCGACCGGGCGCGCGGTTTGGGGCTGCGTATTCTCTTCAACACGACCGTTTTTGGCGGCAACTTTGCCGAAATCCCCGATTTGGCCCGGTTTCTGCGGGACCAGCCCGAGGTCGGTTTTGTCTCGTTCCAGATGCAGGCAGATACCGGGCGTGGTGTGTTGCGGGCGCGACCCGATGCAATCACGCAAGACAGCGTCATCCGCGCTGTCGAGCAGGGTTATGGCACGTCTTTGCATTTCGACTCGGCGGCCGTCGGGCATTCCAGTTGCAACCGGTATGGCAGCGTTGTTTCTGCGGGGGGCAAGGCCGTGTCGTTACTGTCGAACCGGCGCCTGGTTCAGCGGGTGATTGCGGCGCTTGAGGAGGTGGATACAGGCCAAGACGCTCATATCCGCATCCGCCCCTGCGTGGGACGCCTGATCCGCCGCCATCCGCTGCTGGCCCTTTGGGCGCTCAGCCATCTGGCCGGGTGCCTTCTGCGGCTGGGGACCGGCGTATTGCGCGGACCGGTACGGCGGCAGGCCGTGTTCATCCACAATTTCATGGCTGCGGATGCGTTAGAGGAAGACCGCTGCGCCTCTTGCGTGTTCATGGTTGCGACGGCCAACGGGCCGCTCTCCATGTGCGTCCACAACGCGCAGCGGGATCATCATCTGGCCGCGCCGGATCGGGTGGACAGTCCGATGGGCACCTATTGGTGGAACGCGGCGACGCGCGGTCTGTCTGCGCGCCCGGATCTGCCCGCGTTGAAAGACCCTAGGGTGGCCCCACTGAAACGCCTCAAAGGGCAGTTGCGCGCTGCCCGCCAAAGCCGAAAGAACGCTTCATGAGACAGGTTCTGATCTTGCTGCTGCTGCTTCTGGCCGCCTGCGCCAGTGTGGAGAGGCTGGCCTTGCCTGCCGCGACGCCGTTGCCCGACACGGCCCTGACCCGCGCCGCGCCCCCTCCGGGTGAGAAGGTAGATCATGGCGATTGGACCCGCTTTCTGACCCGCTACGTGGCCCCCGATGCGCGCGGCGTGAACCGGGTGGCTTATGGACAGGTGAGCGCGGCAGACAACGCGGTGTTGGATGCCTATCTGACCGAGTTGCAGGCCGTGGATCCGGCCAATCTGACCCGTGATCAGCAGCTGGCCTATTGGATCAACCTCTATAACGCGCTGACGGTGGATGTGGTGCTCGAGGCCTATCCGGTCGCCTCGATCCGGGACATCAAGGATGGGCTGTTGTCGATCGGCCCGTGGGGTCGCCCCTTGGCCGTGGTGTCGGGTCAGAGCCTGACCCTCAACGACATCGAACACCGCATCATCCGACCGACTTTCAATGAGCCGCGCATTCACTACGCGCTGAATTGTGCCGCGGTCGGGTGCCCGAACCTGATGGCCCGCGCCTGGGAGGCCACGACGCTGGAACGCGATCTCGCCGCAGCCGAGCGCGCCTATGTCAACGATCCGCGCGGAGTGCAGTTCGATGATCAGGGGCGACTGATCGTGTCGAAAATCTACATCTGGTTCCGCGAGGATTTCGGGCCGAATGAACAGGCTGTGATCGCCTATCTTGAAACAGCAGCTGACCCGGAGTTGCAACAGCGCCTCAAACAGGCGCGACGTGTGAATGCCTATGAGTATGATTGGGCGTTGAACGATGCAGGGGTCGGTTTCTAACGGCGCGGAGCAAAGGCCGTAGGCCGCCGCGCCAGCGCCGACCCCCCCTCGGGGCGGCGCTTTTGCAGCGTTGGGTGTTTACCGAACCTATCAGTATCTGGTTGCCATAAAGCTCTTTACATCCGAGGCCGGGTGCGCCTTCCCGCGGGTCGGCGCTGTCTCGGCTCAGCGCTTTACAGCAGGCCTTCTTCCCGCAGCAATTCTTGCAAGTTGGCTTCGGGGCGCGGACCGATATGGCTGATCACTTCGCGCGCGCAGACGTTGCCGATCCTGGCGCAGGTCTCATAGTCGCGGCCGGTGGCCATGCCGAACAGGAACCCGGCGGCGAACTGATCGCCTGCGCCGGTCGCATCCACGGGCACTACTTTTTCGACGGCAACATCGTGACGGGTATCGCCGTTCAGAACCGTCACGCCGTCGCCCGAACGGGTGCAGACGACCAGAGGGCAGATTGCGGCGGTTTTGGCCAGTGCGTCCTCAAGATCATCGGTTTCGAACAGCGATTTGATCTCAGCCTCATTGCCGATCAAGAAGTCCAGTTCGTTCTCGATCAGCAGCAGGAAATCGACCCGGTGACGCTCCACGCAGAAAGGATCGGAAATGGCGATACCGGCCTTGCCGCCGCCTCTGTGACAGGCACGCGCGGCCTCAAGAAACGCAGCTTTGCCCTTTTCCTTGTCGAACAAATACCCCTCGAGGAACATGATCTGGCTGTTTCCGGCAACCTCGTCCGAGACATCCTGAGACGATAGTTCCGAGGAAATCCCCAGATATGTATTCATCGACCGCTCGCCATCGGGCGAGACAAAGATCATCGAGCGTGAGGTCGGCAGCTCGCCGCCCGGCACAGGTGGGTTCACGAAATCCACGCCGTCTTCGTTCATCGCATCGGCATAGAAGCGACCCAGCGCGTCGTCATGTACACGGCCAATAAAGGCAGCATCCAGACCCAGCGCACCCGCGCCCGCAATGGTGTTTGCGACCGAGCCGCCCGGTGTCTGCACCCGACCCTCCATCGAGGCATAGAGCACTTCGCCGCGCTCTTGCTCGATCAGTTGCATGATGCCTTTTTCAATGCCCATCAGTTCCAGGAAACTGTCATCGGCTTGGGAAATGACATCCACAACGGCATTTCCGATGCCGGTCAGTTGGTAGGTTTTCATAGGGTCTTGTCCTCGAATTGACAGAGATCACGGATGATGCAGGTCGGGCATTGCGGCTTGCGCGCTTTGCAGTGATAGCGCCCGTGCAGGATCAGCCAGTGATGTGCATGGAGTTGAAAGTCGGCTGGAATATTGTCCTCGATGGCGCGTTCGACGGCATCTACGTCCTTGCCGGGGCAGATACCAGTGCGGTTGCCGACACGGAAGATATGCGTGTCTACCGCTTGCGCCGGTTGCCGCCACCACATGTTCAGAACCACATTGGCCGTCTTACGACCCACACCGGGCAGAGATTGCAGCGCCGCGCGGGAATTGGGAACCTCGCCATCGTAGTCCTCGACCAGAATACGGCTGAGCTTGATGACGTTCTTCGCCTTCTGGCGGAACAGTCCGATGGTTTTGATATGCTCGATCAGGCCCTCTTCGCCCAGATCCAGCATCTTTTGCGGGGTGTCCGCGATCTTGAACAGCGCGCGCGTGGCTTTGTTGACGCCCGCATCGGTTGCCTGCGCTGAAAGCGCCACGGCGACGACCAGAGTGTAGACGTTCACATGCTCCAGCTCGCCCTTGGGTTCCGGGTCGGCCTCTTGAAAGCGCGTAAAGATCTCGCGGATCGTGTGGTAATCGATTTGCTTTGCCATCCGAGCCTTAATGCCGCCCAAGGGCCAATGACACAAGCCCAAAGCCAATGCGCAAGTTCCGGGTCGCGGGGGCGTGACCTGCGCGTTATGGTTCAGATCAACAGATGAGGTGAAAGCCATGAACGTCCAGACCCCCGAAAGCGGATACCACTACAACGTCATGCGCCGCGCGATCGAGCTGATTGATCAGGGCGGCGAAACCCTCAGCCTTGAAGAGCTGGCTGGTCAGATGGGCATGAGCCCCGCCCATTTCCAGCGCCTGTTCTCGCGCTGGACTGGGGTATCGCCGAAGCGCTACCAGCAATACCTGACGCTGGGCCATGCCAAGGCGCTGCTGCGGGAACGATTCACCACGTTGGAGACTGCCCATAATGTCGGCCTGTCCGGCAGTGGCCGGCTGCATGATTTGTTCCTGAAATGGGAATCCATGAGCCCCGGTGAATACGCCCGAAAAGGCGCGGGGCTGGCGGTCTACTGGGGGTGGTTCGATTGTCCCTTTGGACCAGCCTTGGTCATGGGGACTGACAAGGGCATTTGCGGAATTGCCTTCGGTGCCGAAACCGGCGAGGCCGCCGCGATGAAGGATATGACCGCGCGTTGGCCCAAGGCCAATTTCGTCGAGGATACCGAAAAGCTGCGTCCTTGGGTCGAGGCCTCCTTTGGCGCGGACCGGTCCGAGACACCACTGCATCTGATCGGCTCGCCCCTGCAGATCAAGGTTTGGGAGGCGCTGATGCACATCCCCTCGGGTCAGGTCACAACCTATTCAGAGATCGCGCAGCGGGTGGGGTCGCCTCAGGCGGTGCGCGCGGTGGGGACAGCGGTTGGGCGCAATCCGGTTAGCTGGCTGATCCCCTGTCACCGGGCCTTGCGCAAGTCGGGCGGTCTGGGCGGATACCATTGGGGTCTGCCGGTGAAGCGCGCGATGCTGGCCTATGAGGCCGCGCAAGCGGATGCCTGATTGACTCTGCAACCAACTAGTGCAAAAGGACGCGCAAGGTTTGGGTCCCCTGCCGTTCGCGGGCTTTGGCTTTGGTGAAACCCTGAATATGAACATCTGTTGCCACTTTAACGGCGCGCGGATGGCAATGCGAACCCCGTCCTGATTTCGCGCCCGTTTAAGGAAACGAGGCACATGATGACGATACAAAAGACGATCCCACCTGTGGACGAGTTGAAAGCGCAGGCCAAGCGCTTGCGTGAAGATTTACGCGCCAGAGAGATGACCCTGTCACATAGCGACGCGTTGGAGATGCTGGCCCATCAATATGGCGTTCGGGATTGGAATACACTGCACGCCAAAGCTGAAAACCGCATGCACTTGCGTGTCGGAGATCGGGTTGAAGGGCGATATCTGGGGCAGCCGTTCTCAGCCGAAATACGCGGCATGACCCTGTTGGGTGACGGATCCAACCGCAGGGTTACCCTGCATTTTGAAACGCCAGTTGATGTGGTGCAGTTCGAGAGCTTTTCCTCGTACCGCCAACGTGTAACCGGGGTGATCGGTTGGGATGGACGCTCAGCGCAAAAGACATCGGACGGGCAACCCCAGCTGGTTGTGCGTCCAGCCTAAAAAAGGGTGAGGCTCTGCCCTAGCCTCACCAATCTTTCTGGATCAGGCCATATGGCTATTCTGCGGCCCAGCCGCCGACGGCTTTGATCTCAAGGAAGTCTTCCAGACCGAATACGCCGCCCTCGCGACCATTGCCGGACTGCTTCATGCCGCCGAACGGAGAACCCGCGCTGCGCGACTGACCGTTCATCTCAACCATCCCGGACCGCAATACCCGCGCCATACGGTTGGCGCGCGCGCCGTCCTGTGTCTGGACATAGTTGGTCAGGCCATAGGGCGTGTCATTGGCGATCTCGACGGCTTCTTCTTCGGTGTCGAAGGGGATCATGGTCAGGACCGGGCCAAAGATCTCTTGCCGCGCAATGGTCATCTGGTTATTGGCATCGGCAAACACCGTGGGGCGCACATAGTAGCCCTTGTTCAGCCCCTCGGGCCGCCCGGTGCCACCTGCGACCAGCCGCGCGCCTTCATCGATACCAACTTGGATCAGGTCCTGAATCTTGGTCCACTGAAGCTCATTCACAACGGGCCCGATATGGCGGCCTTCCTCCGTGGCCGGGCCGACCGTGACAGCGTTGGCCACTTCGGCTGCGGTCTCCACCGCCTTGTCATAAATCGGGCGCTGCACCAGCATCCGGCTGGGGGCGTTACAGCTTTGGCCGGTGTTGTTCATCATGTGCAGCACACCGCGTTTCACGGCTTTCTCATCCGCATCCTCAAAGATCACGTTGG
This sequence comes from Ruegeria sp. AL11, assembly GCF_056540865.1. Taxonomy (NCBI): domain Bacteria; kingdom Pseudomonadati; phylum Pseudomonadota; class Alphaproteobacteria; order Rhodobacterales; family Roseobacteraceae; genus Ruegeria; species Ruegeria sp. AL11. The sequence goes on along the minus strand of NZ_JBQFXO010000010.1, from coordinate 48,879 downwards.
CGCCTTTGCCGCCCAGTTCCAGATGCACCTTCTTCAGCGTATCTGCAGCGCTTTTCGAAATCGCAGTGCCCGCGCGGGTCGAGCCGGTGAAGCTGATCATGTCCAAATCCGGATGCGCAGAGAGTTGCGAACCGACACCCACGCCATCACCGTTCACCAGGTTGAATACTCCGGGTGGGAAACCAGCCTCGTCCATCAGTTCGGCAAAGATCATCGCATTCAGCGGGCTCTGCTCGGACGGTTTCAGAACCATGGTACAACCCGCGATGGCCGCCGCGCCGACTTTGAGGGTGATCTGGTTCATCGGCCAGTTCCACGGCGTGATCAGACCGGCTACCCCCACGGCCTCATAGATGATGCGATCATTGGGGGCGTGATCGCCCAAGGGACGCTCGAATTCAAACGCCTTGGCGGCGCGGATGAAGTTCTTCAGGTGATAGATCCCGGCACCCGATTGAGCCGTGCGCGACATGTCGATCGGCGCGCCCATCTCAAGCGACATGGCCTGCGCCAGGTCCTCGGACCGGGTCATGTAGAGGTCGGCCAGCTTTTCAACCATGGCGATACGCTCTTGGACCGGCGTGGCCATCCAGCCGGGCAAAGCCGCCTTGGCCGCGGCAACAGCAGCGTCAGTGTCGGCATGCGCGCCGAGGGAGATCACCGCGCAGGGTTCCTCGGTCGAGGGGTTGATAACCTCGAAATCATTCGTCTGAGACGGGGCAACCCATTGACCGTTAATGTAGAAATCGCGTTTTTCGATCATGGCGTATCCTCCGGGCCGTGATGTCAAAGACTGGTTTTGTCGCGCAGTCTGTCATTCGCTCTGAGGCGCGGCAAGGGGGTAATTTGATCAAATTTGTTTGGCGATGCCTCGGAAAAAGACTTTTGCGGAAGGTTTAACTCTGGCGCAAAGTGGTTAGGTTCACTGCATTCGACTCGGTCAGTAGCCAAAGAAGGAGTTGCACCATGGGTTTGCGTATCAACGACACGGTCCCGAATTTCACCGCAGAGACGGATCAGGGCACCATTCAGTTTCACGATTGGATTGGTGACAGCTGGGCGATCCTGTTCTCGCATCCCAAGGACTTCACCCCGGTCTGCACCACCGAGTTTTCGGCTGTTGCTCAGCTGAACGACGAATGGGCGGCGCGCAATACCAAGGTGATCGGTGTTTCGGTCGACGGGGTCGAGGACCACAAGAAGTGGAAGAAAGACATCGAAGCCTATGGTAAGGCAAACCCCGGTTTCCCGATCATTGCAGATGACGGGTTGGCGGTGTCCAAGGCCTTTGACATGCTTCCCGCCGAGGCCTACCTGCCCGATGGCCGAACGCCTGCAGATAGCGCCACTGTGCGTTCGGTTTTCATCATCGGACCCGACAAGCAGTTGAAGTTGTCGATGACTTATCCGATGACCGTGGGCCGGAACTTTGCTGAGATTCTGCGGGCGTTGGACGGGCTGCAGATGTCGTCCAAGGGTGTTGCGACACCTGCGAACTGGGTGCCGGGTGAGGATGTGATCATCCCGCCGACCGTTTCGAACGAAGACGCCAAGGCGAAGTTTGGTGAGTTCGAGACGATCTTTCCTTATCTGCGGAAGACCAAGGCTCCGTCCTGATTTAGGCCGGGTCAGGGGGGCTGTCTGCCCCCCTATCGCGCCTGAGGAGCAATTCCCCCCGAGGATATTTTCAGCCAGATGAAGCAGGCGGGCGCTGCGGGTGCAGGTGGAGCTGTGCTCGGTAAGCGGCGCGTTTGACTTCTCGGGTCAGTTTGTCTGAGAAGGGTGGTTTCGTCTGGATGGTCGAGCCGCCGATATCGCGGGCCACTTCGCGGTTGCCGCTCCCCAGAAGGGCATGGATTGGCTGACCGGTGATCCAGTGCATTTGCAGGAATGTATCCACTGGGCGGTCGATTTGATCGGTTGCCTTCAGGAGCCGTTTGGCGGCGTTGCGGCCGACCATCTGGCAGACGCATTGCAGGCCGATCACTTTGGGCAAGATCAGGCTTAGGCCATCTTGCTCGGTAAGTGTGTGGGCCGCGACTTCGCGTTGTTTGACGGGGATGCGGATATAGTGGTCCGGGCTAGCGATGGCGTGCAGCATTTTGATTGCTTGGGCCATTTTGTCAGGATCGACGCTCAGGTCATCCTCGGTGATGATGGCCAGGTCGATCTCTTCATCCACCAGTTTTTGCCAGAGGCGCCTGTGGCTTTGGAACACGCCGATTTCTGCCGGGCGGAGGTCGAACGGGTAGTGTGGTTTGTGCAGGGTGCCGGGGTGCAGGCGGACATCTGCGATCTGGTCCGGGTCGCGCCCATTGGTCGCCTCGAACAGTTCGGCATTCGGCAGGTCGTTGCACAGCTGGTCTGCATTGGCGCGGCGGGCCGTGCTGGAAGACATATGGATGACAAAGGATCGCATGATGCGTGAATAGAACACGGGCGCGTGAGGGGGAAGAGCAACGCGAGAGAAATGGGCGTTCATTTTTTGCAAGCTGAACTAGTGCGAGCGGTGTCGGCGACCGGTTCTTGAAAGGACAGAAATATGCTAGGGTGCGATAGGCAGACGAACCAGGCATCCGCACCATCGGGCGATCACACTGTGAAACACAGGAGAAGACGATGGCTTTTACAGATTGGTATGTTGAAGGTGATGCTTTTGGGAACTGTAATTGCGGTTACGCGTGCCCTTGCCAGTTCGAGGAACTTCCAACACAGGGCAATTGCCGTGGGTTCGAAGTGCTTGAAGTCTCGAAAGGCCATTTTGGAGATACCGACTTAGCGGGTGCCAAGGCTGCATTGATCTATGCCTGGCCGGGTCCGATCTTTGAGGGCGGAGGCGAAATGCAGGTGATCATCGATCCAAGCGCCTCAGATGCTCAGAGGGCCGCACTAGAAAAGGTCTTTCACGGGGAAGAGACCGAAGAGATGGCGACCCATTGGTTCGTCTTCCGCGCGATGTGCAATACCGTGCATGAGACTCTGTTTCTGCCGATAGATTTCGAGATGGATATGGAGGAGCGTACGGCCAAGGTGTCTATCGGTGATGTGCTGAATTCGACTGGCCGTCCTATTGAAGCGCCGCATGGTGGTGGCCCACATCGCGTGCGGATCGACATTCCCGGCGGGATTGAGTTCACTTTAGCCGAGATCGGCAGTGCCTCGACCAAGGCCGACGCGGCGATCAAGCTGGACCTGAACGACAGTTACGGGCAGTGGCATCTTATGAAGCACGGGCCGTCGGGGGTGGCGCACTAAGGATCAGGCTTCTCCAAAATCCACAAGAACCGGTGCGGTATCGTAGATGATCCGCACCGATTGGAATCGGGTTTGATCCTCGGTCAGTTCAAACAGGTCTACGCATTCAATCGTTTCAGGGTGCCCGTTTCGGATGGTGCGGGTGTAGTTGAAATGCACCGCCATCTGCGGCGCGCCGGATGTGTCGGCAAAGGTGTTCTTGTGAAGGGTGGACCGGTGGCTCGTGATATTCATAACGTTGGTATAGAAGTCACGCGCCGGTTGCTTGCCCGATATCGGAGAGGTTGCCGTCGCGTCCTCGGCAAACAGGTTTAGCATCGCGGTTAGGTCACCGCTTTCGATGGCTTGTAGGTACAGCCGCGCCAGTTCATCCATCTGCTCCTTGTTAGACATCGCTAACCCTCCTGCTGGGCGGCACTGTAGCACAAAAAAGGCCCCGGTGGTTTCACCGGGGCCTTCATCATTTGAAAGTAGAACAGATTACTCTGCGTCTTCTTTCTTTTCTTTCTTCTCGGGAACGATCTCTTCGCCGGTTTCCTGATCGACGACTTTCATCGACAAGCGGACTTTGCCGCGATCGTCAAAGCCCAGCAGCTTGACCTTAACTTCCTGACCTTCTTTCAGGACATCCGACGGATGGTTCAGGCGGCGGTTTTCGATCTGGGACACGTGGACCAGGCCATCGCGCTTGCCAAAGAAGTTCACGAAGGCACCGAAGTCGACGATCTTGACCACTTTACCGGTGTAGATCTGACCTTCTTCCGGCTCGGCCACGATCGAATAGATCATGTCATAGGCCTTCTGGATCGATTCACCATCCGGCGAGGCGATCTTGATGACGCCGTCGTCGTTGATGTCGACCTTGGCACCCGAAACCTCAACGATTTCGCGGATGACCTTACCGCCCGAGCCGATCACTTCGCGGATCTTGTCGGTTGGGATGTTCATGGTCTCGATGCGCGGAGCGTGGACCGAGAATTCGTTGGTCTCGGACAGGGCTTTGCCCATCTCGCTCAGGATGTGCATACGGCCGTCTTTGGCCTGTGCCAGAGCGGTTTCCATGATCTGCGGCGTGATGCCTGCGACCTTGATGTCCATCTGCAGCGAGGTGATGCCGTTTTCGGTACCCGCCACTTTGAAGTCCATGTCGCCCAGGTGGTCTTCGTCACCTAGAATGTCGGTCAGAACAGCGTATTCGCCGTCATCTTCCAAGATCAGACCCATGGCCACACCGGCAACCGGTGCTTTCAGCGGAACGCCCGCATCCATCATCGACAGCGAACCGCCGCAGACAGAAGCCATCGAGGACGAGCCGTTGGATTCGGTGATCTCGGACACCACGCGAACGGTGTAGGGGAAGTCGGTCGGCGCAGGCAGAACCGCCTGCAGCGCGCGCCATGCCAGCTTGCCGTGGCCGATCTCACGACGGCCGGGCGAGCCAACGCGGCCCACTTCACCCACCGAATACGGAGGGAAGTTGTAGTGCAGCAGGAAGTTCGATTTGAAGTTGCCATGCAGCGCGTCGATGAACTGCTCATCGTCACCGGTGCCCAGCGTGGTCACGGCCAGCGCCTGAGTTTCACCACGGGTGAACAGGGCGGAACCGTGCGTACGCGGCAGCAGCGAGGTTTCGGCTTCGATGGCACGCACGTCGGTGGTCGAACGACCGTCGATACGCTTGCCGCCCTTGACGACGTCACCGCGCAGGATGCCAGCTTCCAGCTTTTTCATCGCGGAACCCAGGTTCGCGTCTTCCAGCTGTTCCTCGGTCAGCGCTTCTTTGATCGCTTCACGGGCCGCGGCAACAGCTGCGGTGCGCTCTTGCTTGTCGGTTATTGCGAACGCGGCGCGCATCTGCTCTTCACCGGCGGCCGAAACAGCGGCGTACAGCTCCGAGTAATCGGGGGCGACGAACTCAAACGGCTCTTTCGCGGTTTCTTCGGCCAGATCAATGATCAGGTCCAGAACCGGCTGGATTTGCTCATGCGCGAAGTTCACGGCACCCAGCATTTCTGCCTCGGATAGTTCGTAGGCTTCCGATTCCACCATCATCACGGCGTTCTTGGTACCGGCCACAACCAGGTCCAGACGCTGTTCGGGGTTCAGGCGCAGGTCCTGCATGTCGTCCACGGTCGGGTTCAGGACGTATTCGCCATCCACGAAACCAACGCGGGCACCGGCGATCGGGCCCATGAACGGCGCGCCGGAAATGGTCAGAGCAGCCGAGGCAGCGATCATTGCAACGATGTCGGGGTCGTTGACCAGATCGTGGCTCAGCACGGTGCACATCACCAGAACTTCGTTTTTGAAGCCGTCAACGAACAGCGGGCGGATCGGACGGTCAATCAGACGCGCGGTCAGCGTCTCTTTCTCGGTCGGGCGCGCCTCGCGCTTGAAGAAGCCACCCGGAACTTTACCGGCGGCATAGTATTTCTCTTGGTAGTGGACGGTCAGCGGGAAAAAATCCTGACCGGGCTTTTGTTGCTTGGCAAAGGTCACGTTGGCCATGACGCTTGTTTCGCCCAGCGTGGCAATCACGGTGCCGTCCGCCTGACGGGCAACCTTGCCGGTTTCCAGTGTGAGCGTCTCTTCGCCCCACTGCATAGATTTCTTAGTTACATCAAACATATGCGTATCCTAGAACGGAGCACTCCCGCCCCTGCGGGTCTCCGGTTTGCATGGCGGCCCCATTGCCGCCGACCCCACTTTATCTTCCATTCGAGTGCCGGGGTCAGGGCACAACGTCTCAGATACCCGCGCGCATACATGAGAATGCTTTGAAAGGAAAGGGGAACCGCTGCGATTGGCAGAAACGTGCAGACTGGTATTTGAGCACCCTCCGCAGCACCATTTTTGAGGCTGTGAGACGTCAGTTCCCAAGGGGCGTAAGATTCAAAAAAATGAATGAGTTTTGAAAAAACTGTATGCAGTGTAGACTGTTAACACTGAACCCACGGTCGAAGAGACGGGAATACGCCAAGGGGGTAACATACTCATATCCGTCAGCCGGCCGACTACCTTGGCGTTTGCAGCTTGCGAGCAAAGGGGCAAAGTATGGCTCAAACCAAGAAAATGCTGGATCCGGATCCGCGGATCTACGATTTCGAAACCGAGTATGAATTGGGTCAGGACAATGTCCGGCCATTCGGTTTGGATATCCACAACCCGGTCTTCCTGATCTCGAGTATTTTGATCTTTGCGTTCGTTTTGATCGCATTGGCCAATCAAGAGGCCGCGGCCGCCTTTTTTGGCTGGCTCAGACCATGGCTCACCAGCACGTTTGACTGGTTCCTCGTCCTGTCAGTGAACGCCATCACCCTGTTCTGTCTGGTTCTGATCGTTCTGCCGGTCGGCAAAGTCAGGATCGGTGGCAAAGACGCCAAACCTGACTATTCCTATGCCGGATGGATCGCGATGATGTTCGCCGCCGGTATTGGTATCGGCCTGCTGTTTTTCGGCGTGATGGAGCCGGTTTACTACAACTTTGCCGAAGGTGGGAACGCCCGGCCTCTGGGTATCGACATCGCAGTGCCCGGCAATGAGTATATTGGTATTGTCGGCACGATCCACCATTGGGGCCTTGAAGGCTGGGCGGTATATGCCGCCGTTGGTCTAAGTCTTGCGATCTTTGCCTATAACCTTGATTTGCCTCTGACTTTGCGCTCGGCTTTCTATCCGCTTCTGGGTGAGCGTGTCTGGGGCTGGTGGGGTCACCTGATCGACACGCTGGCGGTGTTTGCCACGCTGTTCGGTCTGACGACCTCGCTGGGTCTTGGGGCGCAGCAAGTTGCTGCTGGGTTGAACGAGGTGTTCGGCATCGAACCCAGCCCGACCGTCACCGTCCTGCTGATCATTGGCATCACGCTGATTGCGCTGGGCTCGGTCCTGCTGGGTATGGATGCGGGCGTAAAACGGTTGAGTGAGATCAACATGATCATGGCTGTTGGTCTGTTCCTTTTCGTCATCATTGTCACCGGTGTGGGTACAGCCATTTCGCGGTATTTCAACGTGATGGTGGATTACGTGACCCATCTACCGGCACTCTCCAATCCATTCGGGCGAGAAGACACCAGCTATTTCCATGGCTGGACGACCTTCTACTGGGCCTGGTGGATCGCATGGTCGCCCTTTGTGGGCATGTTCATCGCCCGCATTTCCAAGGGCCGCACAGTGCGTGAGTTCATCCTCTGCGCGCTACTGGCCCCCACGGCGGTTTGCGCCCTGTGGATGTCGACCTTCGGCGGCGCCGCTATCGACATGCTGAACGCAGGCGGAGCCGAAGGCGTGCGCGCCACCGTGATCGACAGCTATGCCCCCGAGGGCGCCCTGTTCGGCTTCCTAAAGGAACTGCCGCTCTACGGCATCATCGCGCCGATCGCCCTGATATTGATCGTCGTGTTCTTTGTGACCTCGTCGGATTCAGGCTCGTTGGTGATTGATACGATTACCGCCGGAGGCAAGATGGATGCACCGGTGATCCAACGGGTGTTCTGGTGCACGCTTGAGGGTTTGGTCGCGATCGCTTTGCTCTTGGGCGGCGGTCTTGCGGCTCTACAAGGCGCAGCGGTGTCAACGGGCATCCCGTTCACATTGGTGGTTCTGATGATGTGCTACTGCCTGTGGCTGGCGCTTAAATCGGAAAAAGCCAAGATGTAGCCAAGTATCAGACATGCAGGGCCTTCCAGCCCTAGCTACATGGCAATGCCAAAAAAAACGCCCGCTGTTTCGGCGGGCGTTTGATATCAGTTTGATCAGTTCTGATCTTAGCGGCGGATGCCCAGCTTTTTGATCAGGTCCTGATAGCGTGCTTCTTCCTTACCCTTCAGGTAGTCCAGCAGCTTACGGCGCTGGGCGACCATTTTCAGCAGACCGCGACGACCGTGGTTGTCTTTCTTGTGGGTCTTGAAGTGCTCGGTCAGGGTGGTGATGCGCGAGGTCAGGATGGCAACCTGGACTTCAGGCGAACCGGTGTCGCCCTCTTTGGTGCCGAATTCTTTCATGACGCGTGCTTTTTCAGCGGCAGTAATCGACATCGGGGTCTCCTTCAAAGGTTAGAGTTAATGGCGCAGGCCGGGATGTCGTCCAGCACAGGCCCATGGAGAAAACCGCACTGATTCCGATGCGGATGGGCGCGTATAGGCGCTTTTGGCGCGAATGGCAAAGGGATTCTGACGGCTCAGCCAGCGGGTAGGTATTCCGCCAACTCGGCCTCGGTCAGTAACTGGATATCGTCCACCGTCAACCCGTCGGCCCCGAACAGATGCGCGACCTCGTGGCCGTTGAGGCTGACGCGGGTCAGGTTCTCATTCTCGGGGTCCTGTTCGATTTCGATCTCGGGTGGGTCCTGATCTTCCCAGGTGATCAGCAGGCGGTCCTCACCGGGTTGAAAGCCCATCACGGTGACTTCGGATTTCTCCGTGTCGGCGATGATTTCATCCGCGCCTGCGCCTCCGGTCGCGACATCGCCGTCTTTGGCCAGGATCGTGTCCTCTCCCGCGCCGCCGTTCAGATAATCCGTCTCGCCCTTATCCTCATCACCCAGCAACAGGTCGTCGCCATCGCCGCCGAAGAGTGTATCCTCGCCCGCGCCGCCGGTCAGTGTGTCATCACCATAGCCGCCATGCAGGGCATCATTGCCTTCTCCGCCGTTCAGATCATCGTCACCCTGACCGCCATACAGCGCGTCGTTGCCTTCTCCACCCTGCAAATGGTCCTCGCCGAAATGACCATATAGCCTGTCATCGCCCTCGTCCCCGAACAGGGTGTCATCGTCTGCCTCGCCACGCAGTAGGTCATCGCCTTGACCGCCGTACAGTGTGTCCTCACCTTCGGCTCCGTGCATCACGTCGTCGCCATCGCCACCCATGATGTGGTCATCACCGCCATAGCCGTTGATCTGGTCCGTGCCGTCCTGCCCGGTTATGACATCGGCGTTGTCGCTTCCGGCGATCACCAGATCGCCTTCATGTTCCGAGATCACCGTGCCGCCGGTGTTGGTGTCGTCGCTGAGCTGCAGAGCGTCGACGCTTTCGCCCACGTCAAGGAACTCACCTTCGCTGATTTCGGTCTGGCTTTCGTCCTCCGCACCCTCGTCCTGCTCATCTTCGTCTTCGATGAACGCATCGCCAATGGCGTATGCCGCGCCGCCGACGGCAGCCAATCCGATCAAACCGGCCAGAAAAATATCGAACCCTCCGAAAGAAATGAGACGCCTTAGAGGCACTGTCCCATCCGAACGGTTCATCGGTCAAAGCATAGCTGACCGAGTGGTTAACCCTTTGTCACCAGGGTTCAGGCTGCTGGGTATAGGCGATGTAAAGCGGATGTTTGGGGTGCCCCTCTTTGGACAGGCCCAGATGAAACAGAGGCTGCCCGGTGCCGCGCAGCAGCGCCTCAACCGCTGGGCCGCGGTCCAGATGCGCGCCGTGGGTGCCCCAGGCGGCAATGATCTGATCGGCCCATTGAGCGCCATCCAGAATCGCCGTGTCGTTTGCCGGACCGACCGGATCAGCGGCGGCGCGCATCTTGCGCGGATCGGTGTCGCGCCAGGCAAAGATGTTGGTGACCTGAAACGCCCCGAACCCCAGCGCCCGTGCGCGGCGTTCGCAACGCTCGACCGTCGGGTCGTTCTGCACCTCGGTCGCGGTTGACGGGTTCAGCATCACAAACAGCGCTTTATGCCCTGCCGGATCCCAAACACGGGTCAGGCTATAGCGGTACTTCTCGCAATCCGAGTAGACGGCAGTCGAGGGCGCATCGCCCTTGGTATGCGTTCGGGTAATCATGCCCTTCGCCTAACACGGAGTTCAGGTGACGAACACCCGGCTTGGGTGCAGCTCGCCGGATTTGTAGATGCCCACCGCCACGGCCTTACCGTCGAGCGAGGCCCATGCCTCATCGCCATATTCCACGTCCGAGGCCAGTACCATGCCCGGATTGCCGTTGCGCAGACGAGTGGCGCCTTCGGGTGTACACTTCAGTTCGGGCAGGTCCGACAATCCGGTTTCCAGCGGATGCAGGTAGTCGTCCAGCGCGGTGGTCTTGGCCATCTCATCGATCTGTTCGACGGACAACCCATCCTCGGCCTCAAACGGACCGGACCAGATGCGGCGGAGTTCCTTGACGTGGCCGTGGCATCCCAAAGCCTCACCCAGATCACGCGCGATCGAGCGGACATATCCGCCTTTGCCACAGGTCATCTCCAGCACCACATGGTCTTCGTCAGGGCGGTCAACAAGGATCAGTTCTTCGACCCAGAGGGGGCGGGCGGACAGTTCTATCTCTTCGCCATCGCGGGCCAGCTTATAGGCGCGTTGCCCGTCGATCTTCACGGCCGAAAACTTGGGCGGCACCTGCATGATATCTCCCAAAAACAGGGCGAGTGCCTGTTTGATATCGTCATCCGAAGGACGCGCATCGCTTTGCGCAATCACTTCGCCCTCGGCATCGTCCGTGTTGGTCGCATGACCCAAACGCACGGTGAAAGTGTAGGCTTTCAGCGCATCGGTAATGTAGGGAACGGTCTTGGTCGCCTCACCCAAAGCCACGGCCAGAACACCGGTTGCTTCGGGGTCCAGAGTACCCGCATGGCCCGCTTTCTTGGCGTCCATTGCCCAACGCACCTTGTTGACCACTGCGGTCGAGGTCATGCCCGCAGGCTTGTCCACCACCAGCCAACCGGAAATGTCGCGGCCCTTGCGTTTGCGTCCCATATTGCACCTTGCCTTTTGCTAAGGCGCGCGGGTTAGCGGATCGTTTTGCCGCTGTCAAACTCAGGGCGCGTCTTCGACGACGCCTACGATTGGCCCCAGTGAGAACCCGATATCCGACCGGTTGCTGGCGCGTTCATACATGCGCGAGATATTTCCATCGAGGAACAGCGCATTCGGCGTTTCCAGCACGTCGCGGAACAGCCTGCCGAACTCATGGAAGGTCACGTAATCATCAGAGATCGCAAAGACCGTGCGCGTGCCATCAGCACTTGTGCCCACACCGTTGCGAATGTAGCGCGAGGTCGAATCGGGCAGGAATCGGGGGTGCAGTTCGCCGTCGATCACCAGCATTGGGCCGGATTGGGTTGCAAAACGGCACTGTGGGGCCTGATCCACGAAAGTGAGCGTTTCGAACACGTCAGCGCGGCCCTCGCGAATGCAGAACACCCCGTTGGGCAACAATCCGAAATTGCCCGGCCCGGAATTCGGGATCACACGCATCTTCTCTTGCCCGTTTTCCACATAGTGGCCGACGGGCGAGCGGTCGTCGTGATACATGCCCGCATTCATAGCAAAGACCAGCCGTTTGCCTTCGGGCTTGAGCGTGTCGTTTACCGATGAAAAATGTCCAAGCAGATCGCCCTGGTCATCGTTCAGAAACAGGCGTAGGTCTTCTGAGGCATCGACCTCGCAGACCGTGTACCGCTTGTCCTCATGGGTCAGCTTTTCACAAGTGACCGCATGGGCCTGCGCGGCCCAGAGAACCGCGCCCATTGTTACGAATGCCCGGATCACTCGTCCAAATCGCGGCGCACCGCGTCCTGTTCGAACATACGGCGGGTGTCGTCCAACCGGTCGAACGTGTCATCCAGACGGAACCGCAGATCGGGCGAGAATTTGAGGTTCAGCTTTTTGCCGATCATGCGCCGTAGTTCGCCTTTGTTGCGAGCGAGCAGGTCGATCACATCCTCTTGGCCTTTGCCGCCCAGCGGCAGCACATAGGCGGTTGCGATCTTGAGATCGGGCGAGGTGCGGACCTCACCCACGGTGATCGACATACGGTTCAGGTCGGGGTCGTGGACATCTCCGCGCGCCAGAACTTCGGACAGGGTGCGGCGGATCAGTTCGCCGACACGCAGTTGTCGTTGGGACGGGCCGGGGCCATCGTGGAATTTGTTCTTTGCCATACCTGACGATCTAAGCCCTAACCGAGCCTTTGCCAAGCGGGCGCGAACCGGGTAGGAGGCTTTGAGCCGACTTAGCGAAAAGGACCAGCGCAATGACCCATATTCCGGGGATCGTCATCACAGGAGCTTCGGGCCGTATGGGGCAGATGCTGATCAAGACCGTGACTGACAGCGATCAGGCGCGCTTGGTCGGTGTGGTCGAACGTGCGGGACATGACTGGATCGGTCAGGACGTGGGCACCGCGATGGGCGGCCAGGCGCTGGGCGTGACAGTGACAGACGATCCGCTGGAAGCCTTCGCACAGGCGCAGGCGGTGATCGACTTCACCGCGCCTGAGGCGACGCTGGAGTTTGCCGCGCTGGCCGCGCAGGCGCGCTGTGTCCATGTGATCGGCACAACCGGCATGACGGATGAACAGATCGCGGCGCTGGAACCCGCCGCGCGCCATGCGGTGATCGTGCGGGCCGGGAACATGAGCCTTGGGGTCAATCTTCTGGTGCAACTGACCAAAAAAGTCGCCGCTGCGCTGGACGAAGATTTCGACATCGAGGTGATCGAAGGCCATCACCACCACAAGGTCGACGCGCCCTCGGGCACAGCCCTGATGCTGGGTGAGGCTGCCGCTGAAGGGCGTGGTGTCAAGCTGTCGGATGTGGCCGACCGGGGCCGCGATGGCATCACCGGCGCGCGAAAGCGCGGAGACATCGGCTTCCACGCCATTCGCGGCGGAGACATCGTGGGCGAACACGACGTCCTGTTCGCCGCACCAGGAGAGCGTATCGTCCTGCGCCATCTGGCCACCGACCGGGCGATCTTTGCCCGCGGCGCGCTGAAGGCCGCGCTCTGGGGGCAGGGGAAATCACCGGGTCAGTACGACATGGTGGATGTGCTGGGGCTTTAAACCAACACAACCAATGAGATTTTTTGAACATGGGCTTTACCTGACGCTTGGACTCGATCCATGCTTGCCTCGTAAAGCAAAGGGGAAGAGTGTTTTGGTCAAGCCTGTCGCAGGGGCGTTTCTATTTTCGCTGGCCGCTGGCAGCGTATTGGCAGAGGACCAGCAGGTGGTTTGCACGGTCGAGGGCTGCAAGGAAATCACGCTGCAAAAGCCCCGCTTCAGTGAGTCTAGTGCGTTTTCAGTGCAGCAGGTTTGGGGTGTGGTGGACAGTATCCTGGCCGTTTCTGGCCTATTGCCAAATTTCGAGGTGCTTGAAACCAACGAGGTCGACAATGCAGCGGCTGTGATCTTTGAAGAACAGCGCTACCTCGCGTTCAACCCGGACTGGCTGTCGCAATACGAGGCGGACCCGAATGCCCATTGGCAGCTTTATGGGGTGATCGCCCATGAGGTCGGTCATCATCTTCAAGGCCATACGATCATCGAAGGAGGATCGCGCCCGCCCACCGAGTTAGAGGCAGATGAATACGCCGGGTTCGTTCTTGCCGCACTTGGGGCCAACCTGACGCAGGCTCGGTCTCTGTGGGAGACCTTACCGGCACAAGGGTCAGCGACCCATCCGCCCCGCCATCAGCGCCTTGCAGCGGTTGAGCGCGGATGGCTGCGACGCAACGGGCAGGCGCCATCCACTGCGACACCAACGGCTGAGCCGCCTGCACCCGAAGTGCCACCGCCTCCGGGTTGGCTTATGAACAGCTGTACCGGTATTTCGGTTGCCGGGCAGTGGGCGGATTTGTGTTTCAGTTCAGTTTTGAAGGCACAGGGCAGCAACAACTACGGCCCTCGAAATGTGACGGACCAAGACAACCGCACCGCTTGGGTGGAAGGCGCGCTGGGGCATGGCTACGGTGAAGCATTCGTTCTGGCTTTTGATTCACCCACTCGGATCAACCGCTGGGCAATTCGGAACGGCTATGCCAAATCTGAACGGACCTTCATCCGCAACAGTCGTGTGCGCGAGCTGAAATTGAGCTTTTCGAATGGTTCCACGACATCTTTCACCATCGACGACACATCTGACTGGCAAGAGACCAGTGCTTTGGCCAACTATGGTGCCGTATCCTGGGTCGTGTTCGAGATCGCCGATGTCTACCCCGGCACGCATTATCAGGACACGGCGATTACCGAGCTCGTCTTCGAGTGATCGTCAAAGATCCTTAACCTTGTCCGCGCGCAGCGGGCAGGCGAGATAGACGCCGAATTCTTTGCCGATATCTGCGCTGACGCGGGCGTGAACCGCGCCTTGCCGGTCGAGAAAGCGCTGGTTGTCTTCGACCGGGAAAATCCCCTCATGCCAAATGCCGGGATGGATATAGAGGCCGCGTGAGCCATCGCACCAGAAGGCCACCACTTTGTTCGGTGTTAGGTTGTCTCCGGGCAGGGCAACGGGAACGATGAAGGGCTTGTTGTCCAGCGGCCAGAACATCTGTCCACCGTCTGGGTGATAGTTCATGTGCCACAAAAGGACTTGATCGCGCGGTGCGCTCTGCCGCTCGACCTGTGCCTGCTGAGGATCAGTTGACCAACCCAGCACATAGTGGCCGCCCACCGCCTCATTCCGGCCGTAGAGGACATCGCCTTTCCACTGCCCATGGAACGTGCCTTCGACCCAGCCGCCTTCATCCCCGGTGCCTTCGTCGATGGGCCGCCAGCCTTGCTGCGGCCAGCGGGTGATCTCGATCTCGAACCCGTCGGGGTCATCGACCAGACAGCCATAACCTTTGACCGATGCGTCCGTGGCGCGGATTAGGGGAACCTCGTGCCACGGCAGCGAGGGTTTGGTGCTGGCTTCAAAGATATATTCCGGGGCGTTCATGGCGTACCCAAATGCTTGTCGACCATACGCTGCACCATCGGGGCGAAATGTGCAAAGTCAGGGGTTTCCATACCCGCGCGCTTTCCGGCCTCATCGAGATATCGCACCTGAATGATCTCTTTCAGGTTCGGGTTGGCCTCAAACTCGGTCACTTCTTCGGAACTCATCGGACCGCCTTGCAGTTCCAGCGTGTGGACCGAGGCGGCGGACAGCCGGTTGAAATACTCGGGCTTTGTGGCGCAAAGATACCGTTTGGCCGCCACATGGTAGCGGCAGCAATCGGTGATGACCGAGGGGAAGAACTGCTCCAGCACTTCGGCGCCTGCGTCTTCGTGATGGCGGTCCTCGGTGTCATCCGGGTGATATGTCCCGAATTCCGAAGTGAAGTGGCCGATGTCATGCAAAAGGGCACCCACGATGATCTCTTCGGGCATGCAGTTCTGTTCGGCGATGGTGGCCCCTTGCAGCATGTGTTCGGCCATGGTCACGGGCTCGCCCAGATATTCCTCGCCGCCGCGGCGGTCGAAGATATCGCCGATGAAGGCCACGATGTTGTCGCGGTTCAGGGTCGTGAAATCGGGCTTCATTCCGCCGCCTCCGGCTGCGCCATGTCCATAGCGGCCAGAGTGGACAGCAGCCCGTCCTTGTCGGCGTAGCAGCCCTGCAGCCACCGCGACCCTGCGCCCGAATAGCCAAGCCGCGCATGCAGCACGCGGGTGTTGTCGACGATGAAGCTCTCGCCCGGTTCAAGCTTGAACGACACGCCCATCGCAGGGTCGTCGATAATGTCCCCCAATTGGCGGTAGGCGGCGTAGTAGGCCTCCATCTTGTCAAAAGGCACGTCCACAAACGGCGCGGAGGAGCGGTTGTTGAACCGGATGCCGATGATTTCACCATCGGGGGACAGTTCGATCATCGGGCGGCGTGAGCGCAGGCAGACGCCGTCCGAGCCTTTGTATTCGAACCGCGCAGGATAGCCGGCCAGTAGGGCAAAACCCTCGGGGTTTTGGTCCCGCAGTTTTTCGGCGGCGCGGAACCCGTCAACCACGATCGAGTCGCCGCCCTCGGCGCTGTTTTCAAGACAGTAGAGGATTTGCAGCGTCGGCACCGGATCGCGATAGGGATTGTCGGTGTGGGCCTGCAGTCCCAACCCGGTATAGGCGAGGTTGGTCGGGTTCACCTCGGTCCGGACCTCGAAATAGGGGCCGTAGTTAGTCTCACGCACATAGCCAAACAGGTCGGCCACTTTCAGAAGCGATTCGGGCTCGGTCGGGCCACCGGTCAGTTTGGCAAGACCGTATTCGGCCACAGCCGCCAGCCAGTTGCGTTTGGCACTGGGGTCGACGTGAACCGCGTTCCACTCGCCGCTGGGGGCTGCGATGCCGCGTTCCCAAGTCGTGATATCGGGGGCTATGCGACCGAACTGGGCGCTTTGATCATGATCGTAGACGTGATCGGCCAGCCATGCGGCAGGGAAGGTGACGGTTTTGCCCTCTGGTTGGAAGGTGACACTCAGATCGCCGTCGATCACTTCGGCCGCGCTGACTGAGGTGTTTTCGGGGATGTCGCCAATGGTGATCAGACGCTGCCCGTTGCCTGGTGCGCGGGTGTCGGGGTCAAGCGCGTTGTCACGCAACCAGATGGCATGAAATCGGGCCGAGGTTCCGTCGGTGAATTCAACAGTCACAACCGAAGGGTCAAAGGTGGCGGTGCGCAGCATGGGGTCTCTCCTGTTCAGCGCGGGCTTTGCTTGAAGGGGATACGCCCCTCGTGTCATTATCACAATTAATGCTTATTTCGTCTGAGGGTTGGTTTTTCTAATGGCTAAGGAAAAGATCGGTTTGCCACCATTGGACTGGCTGCGGGTGTTCGAAGCGGCTGGTCGACTGGGCGGTTTCTCGGCCGCTGCGCGTGAGTTCGGTTTGACTCAGGCCGCGGTGAGCCAGCGGATTGGCAACCTTGAGGCCTGGCTCGGGCGCACTCTTTTTGTGCGTGAGGCGCGGGGCGTGTCGCTGACCATCGAAGGCGAAAGCTATCTGCCGCTGGTGCAAGACAGCCTGCAGGCGCTGGAACGCAACACCGAAGACCTGTTCGGTAAATCCCCACGAGAGCTACGGGTCGCGGGGCTTTCCTCACATATCCACGCACTGGTTCTGCCAGCCTTGCCTTCCTTTCTGAACATGCGCCCCAAGGTGCGGGTGATGACAGATTCGGTGACGCGTAGAACGTCGTTGGAGGAAGAGCGGACATGGCTGCAAATCCGCTACGGTCGCGGTGTCTGGCCGGGGCGCAAGGCCAAGCTGATCGCGCCCGAGGTGCTGGCCCCGATGGCTACGACCGATGTGTCCTGGGGCGCGCCGGTGATTGATCTGCGAGGCGAGCGGCCCGGCTGGCAGGACTGGGCGCAGGGTTCAGGGATCAAGGATCTGCCGCCGGGCCGGATCAGCTTTGATTCCGTCGGGCATGCGATGAAGGCGGCGCGGCAGGGATTGGGGGTTGTTCTGGGATCAGTGCCCCTCGCTGCAGAAAGCCTGCAGTCGGGGCGTTTGCGCAGGCTCGACCTGCCAGAGCTGAAGACCAAGGATGGCTATTGGCTGACATGGCCTGAGGATCGGGCCAAATCGAAAAAGCAACGCGCGTTGTTGGATGATTTCCTGCAAGCGCTGCGGAGGTAAACCATCAGAAGTCGATGGCGATGCCCTTTTTCTCCCAATCGCCATAGCGCGCCGGGTCCGGGCCATCACGTCCGCCCAGCTCTTTCGGCATCTCCATTGCCTCGGCTTCGGCCTTGCGGCGACGCTCGGCGGCCTCGGCCAATGCGCGCTGGGCTGCGGGCGGCAGATCTTTGGTGTCGTCACTCATGACATCGGGTTCCTTTCCGGTCACGGTCTTGATATACGCCACCGTCCGCCAAAGGCAATGCGGACCACAAGCACATCAAAAGGCGGTTCCATGTCCGACAATGCAACAGCGGCGCGACGCAGCGCGATCTATCTGCTGGATCAGATTTTGGGCGAAGGGCGGCTTTTGTCCGAATGTCTGGCCGCAGGCGCGCTGGACCGGTTGGCCCCGGAAGACCGGGCGCGGGCGCAACGCCTGACGCTGGAAACCCTGCGCGGGCTCGAGCGCGCGGACCGGCTGCTCGACAATCACCTCAATCGCACCCCCGCGCTGACCGTTCACAATGCGTTGCGTCTGGGCGCAGTCGAACTTTGCCACGGCGAGGCCGCGCATGGTGTGGTGAATTCCATGGTCGAAATTGTTGGCCGTTCGCGCAAGCATGGGCGTCTCAAAGGATTGGTGAATGCGGTGCTGCGCAAGGTGGCCGCCGAAGGGCCAGACGCTTGGCCCAAGATGCGCGTGCCACGTCTGCCGGACTGGCTTCGTGATCCGCTGGTCATGGCCTGGGGGGCAGAGGCTGTCGCTGGCATGGAGCAAGCCCATTTCGCAGCCGCGCCACTGGATTTGACGGTCAAGCCGGGGGCGGATGCGCCGGGTCAGGCCCTGCCGACCGGATCAATGCGGGTGCAGGATGCGGGGCAGGTTTCGGCCTTGCCGGGCTATAACTCGGGCGATTGGTGGGTGCAGGATGCGGCGGCGGCGATACCGGTGCGCGTGCTGGCCCCAAAGGCCGGCGAGAAAATCCTCGACCTCTGCGCCGCGCCGGGGGGCAAGACGTTGCAAATGGCCGCTGCTGGGGCCGAGGTGACGGCGCTGGATATCTCGGAGCAGCGGTTGGACCGGGTGCGCGAAAACCTCACGCGCACCGGGTTGAAGGCAAGCGTTATCGCGGGCGACGCGTTGGACCATCAGGGTCAGTATGATGCGATCCTGTTGGACGCGCCCTGTTCTGCAACCGGTACGATCCGCCGCCACCCGGATCTGCCCTTTGCTAAGGACGGCTCGGAATTCGGCGGTCTGATCGAGTTGCAGACCCAGATGCTGGCCCATGCCTGGAGCCTGCTCAAACCGGGCGGGCGGTTGGTCTATTGCACCTGCTCGTTGCTGCCTGACGAGGGCGAGGTGCAGGTCGAAGAGGCGCTGGACATGTACCCGGACATGACCGTGGATCGCGACGCGCTGACCCTCGATGGGGTCGAGCCGGAGTGGATCACCGAGGAAGGCGGCCTGCGTCTGCGGCCCGATTATTGGCCGGATCGCGGCGGGATGGATGGATTCTACATCGCCTGTCTGAACAAATCCGCCTGAGCGCATGCTTTTCGATGACTTGACGATCGGCGCGGTCTATCGTTGGGTCTCAAGCGCCAGCAGAGCGCAAGAGGCAGAGTAACGAGCGTCATGTCAGATACGGACACCATGACCAGCCGGTGGATGCGGTTCCAGAACCGTCTCTATGCGCGCCTGAGCCAGCGGCAAAAGGCGGTCACGGGGTTTGTCACGCAGCCCGAACCGCGCACCGTCGGGTCTTTTGCCCGCGGCCGTCAGCTGGTGGCGGGCAATCTGCTGTTCTCGGGATATCTTGTCGAGGCACAGGATACGGGTCTGTGGGAGGTCACAGCCCCCAGTCTGGGCTTTGATGATGAGAGGCACGGCTTTGCTTGGCTGGATGATCTGGCGGCTGTCGGTGACATGCGGGCGCGAGACAAGGCGCAGCGCTGGGTCTGGGGCTGGATCGAGGTGCATGGGCGCGGGCAGGGCCCCGGATGGGTTCCCGATCTGACCGGACGGCGTGTCATGCGCTGGATCAACCACGCGTCCTTTTTGCTGCGGGGCGCAGATGAGGCGCAGAGCAAACTGTTTTTCCGGTCTCTCGCGCAACAAACATGGTTTCTGTCTAAACGCGCCCATGCCGCAACGCCGGGTTTGCCAAGGTTCGAGGCACTGGCTGGTCTGGTCCAGGCCGGGCTGGCTCTGCAGGGGCTGGAGGGGATGGCCGATCCCGCCCTGCGTGCGTTGGCGCGCGAATGCGAACGGCAAGTCGACAAACAGGGCGGGATCCCGACGCGCAACCCCGAAGAGTTGCTTGAGGTGTTTACGCTACTCGGCTGGACCTCCGCCGCCCTCAGCGATCTTGGGCGCGGCACGCCGGTGGCGCAGGCCGCAGCGATCAAGCGGATCGCGCCTACCCTGCGCAGTTTGCGCCATGCGGATGGAGCTCTGGCCCGGTTCCATGGCGGCGGACGCGGGATCGAAGGCCGGTTGGAACAGGCGCTGGCCCAAAGCGGGGTCAAGCACAAGGCGGCAACCGAATTGCCAATGGGCTTTGCCCGGCTGTCTGCCGCCCGCACGACCGTGATCGTTGATGCCAGCCCTCCGCCCGTCGGCGCGGCCTCGCTGAACGCGCATGCCTCAACCACGGCGTTCGAGCTGACCTCGGGCCGGCGTCCGCTGATCGTGAATTGCGGCTCCGGGGCCAGTTTTGGACTGGATTGGCGTCGGGCGGGACGAGCCACGCCGTCTCATTCCACGCTCTGTCTGGATGGATATTCCAGCGCGCGTCTCGCTAAACCTGTAACGGGCAGTGAGCGGCAGGCGCTGGTGGATGCGCCACAAGACGTCCCCGTGGATTTCGAGGACGCGTTCGAGGGCATCCGCTTCATGGTCGGCAATGATGGCTATACCAAGGTTTTCGGCCTGACCCACGCGCGCACGTTCGAGCTGCGCTTTGACGGGCGTGAGCTGACGGGCGAGGATATCCTGCTGACAACAAGCGACAAATCCAAGCGGCAGTTTGACAAGGCGATGGATGCCTCGGGTCTTTCAGGTGTCGGGTTTGATATCCGGTTTCATCTGCACCCGGATGTGGATGCGGCCGTTGATTTGGGTGGTTCGGCGGTGTCGATGGCCCTCAAAAGCGGTGAGATCTGGGTTTTCCGCCATGATGGCGTGGGAAAATTGTCCGTCGAGCCAAGCGTTTACCTTGAAAAAGGGCGTTTAAAGCCGCGCGCGACAAAACAGATCGTTCTATCTGGCCGCGCAATGGAGTATGCGACGCGCATCCAGTGGACGTTGAGCAAGGCGCAGGATACAGCCTATGCCGTGCGCGACATGCACCGGGACGAACCCGAATTCGACTGACGCCAAAAGGACCTTTGGACCCATGACCGACCTTCACCCCGTGCGCCGCGCGTTGCTTTCCGTTTCCGACAAGACCGGGCTGATCGAGCTGGGAAAGGCGCTGGCCGAGCGCGGGGTTGAGCTGCTGTCCACCGGGGGGACCGCCAAGGCCCTGCGCGATGCGGGGCTTGAGGTTCGGGACGTCAGCGAGATCACCGGCTTCCCCGAGATGATGGATGGTCGGGTCAAAACCCTGCACCCGATGGTTCATGGTGGCCTTTTGGCGCTGCGCGACAATGACAGCCACGTGGCGGCCATGGAAGAACATGGCATTGGTGCGATCGACCTGCTGGTCGTGAACCTCTACCCGTTCGAGGCGACAGTGGCCAAAGGGGCCGACTATGACACCTGCATCGAGAATATTGATATCGGCGGTCCGGCGATGATCCGCGCGGCGTCCAAGAACCACACTTTTGTGAACGTGGTTGTGGATGTCGAAGACTATTCATCGCTGCTTGACCAGTTGGACGAGAACTATGGCAAGACGTCCTATGGGTTCCGCCAATGGCTGGCGCAAAAGGCCTATGCCCGCACAGCGGCCTATGACACAGCTGTTTCGAACTGGATGGCTGATGCCCTGCAGCTGGAGGCCCCCAAGCGCCGTGCCTTTGCCGGTGAGCTGAAACAGACCCTGCGCTATGGCGAGAACAGCCACCAGCAGGCGGCGTTTTATACCGATGGCACCAACCGCCCCGGCGTGGCGACCGCCCTGCAGCATCAGGGCAAGGAACTGAGCTACAACAACATCAACGACACCGACGCAGCTTTTGAGCTGGTTGCCGAGTTCAACCCTGCCGACACTGCCGCCTGCGCGATTATCAAACACGCCAACCCCTGCGGTGTCGCGACCGGAGCGACCTTGCTGAACGCGTATAAATCTGCGTTCGATTGCGACCGGACCTCGGCCTTTGGTGGGATTGTCGCGCTGAACCAACCTCTGGACGCGGAAACCGCGCAGGAGATTACTGGCATCTTCACCGAGGTCGTCATTGCCCCCGGTGCCTCGGATGAGGCCAAGGAGATCTTTGCCGCCAAGAAGAACCTGCGCCTGTTGACGACTGAGGGTCTGCCGGACGTGACCGCCGGTGGGAAAACCGTGCGTCAGGTGGCCGGTGGCCTTCTGGTCCAAGACAAGGATAACGGGTTTGTCGGCATGGATGACCTGAGAGTGGTCACCAAGAAAGCTCCGACCGACGAACAGATGCGAGACCTTCTGTTTGCGTGGAAAGTCGCCAAGCACGTCAAATCCAACGCTATCGTCTACGTCAAGGACGGGGCGACCGTCGGGGTTGGCGCAGGCCAGATGAGCCGCGTCGACTCGGCGCTGATTGCGGCCAAGAAAGCCGAGCGTATGGCTGATGTGCTTGGACTGCCGCAGCCGCTGACCATCGGCTCAGCCGTGGCCTCGGATGCGTTCTTCCCCTTCCCAGACGGTCTGATGGAAGCGGCTGAGGCAGGTGCGACCTGCGTGATTCAGCCCGGCGGTTCAATGCGCGACGACGAAGTGATCGCTGCGGCAGACGAGGCTGGTCTGGCCATGGTCTTCACCGGCATGCGCCACTTCCGCCACTGATGCGCAGCCGTCTACTGCTCTGGGCCGCAATCACGGCATTTCTGATCGACCAGATCAGCAAATATCTGGTCGTTCACGTGATGCGCGTTGCTGAGGGCAATATCGACGTTCTGCCGCCGCTACTGGTTTTCAAGTATGGCGAGAATCGCGGGATCAATTTTGGCCTGTTTCAAGGGAACTCGGACGCTGCGCGGTGGGTTCTGATTGGTATCTCGGTTGCCGTCTGCATCGCGGTTGCGATCTGGCTGTGGCGGTCGGCCCCAACCAAGGTGATGCTGTTGAGTGGCGGGCTGCTGATCGGCGGGGCGCTGGGGAATGTGGTTGATCGGGTGCTGTATGGCTATGTTCTGGATTTCCTGAACATGTCCTGTTGTGGCATCAACAATCCCTTCGTGTTCAATCTGGCCGATGTGTTCATCTTTGCCGGTGCCATCGGGCTTGTGTTGTTCGACAGTAAAAAGCCCTCGTGACGCGCCCGAAGAGATGCGTTAAAAGCACCTGAAACAGGTTGGAGACTCTTATGCGGTTTTCGCGCGCCCTAATTGCCATGATCCTTGGTGCAGCCGTTGCGGGCTGCAACAACCCCGGCCTGCGCGATCTTGACCCTCCGGGGGAAGGGCCGGATGAGTTCTCCGTGCTGCCGGTTAAACCCCTGACCCAGCCGAAGGACTATGCGTTTCTGCCGGCCCCCACACCGGGCGGCGGCAACCTGACGGATCCGAACCCGAACGCAGACGCCGTGGTGGCCCTTGGGGGCAACGCATCGGCGCTGAACCCGAATGCGGCGATCCCATCCTCGGATGCCGCGCTTGTAACAGCCTCAAGCCGTTATGGCGTTCCGGCGAACGCGCGCGCCGTGGTCGAGGCTGATGATGAAGCCTTCCGCAAGCGCCGTGGCCGTTGGACCGGTCTGCGCCTGTTCCCGGTCGACCGCTACCAGCAGGTTTACGAACGTCAGTCGATCGATCCCTTTGTCGAAACCGATGCAGCCCGTCGCATTGGGGTAGAGACACCGTCTTCACCTCCGAATGAATAATTCTTTAACTTTCTGTCATCTCCCTTGATCCCGACGGGCTCCACCGTAGTTTGAAGTCTAGAAACGAAACGGAGGATGCCCCATGGTTCGGGCTTTGGCACTATCTGCCGCCCTGATGGCAGCCACCCCGGTCCTGGCCGAGGACGGGAAAGAGGCGGTCACAACCTTCACTTTGGACAACGGCATGGATGTCGTCGTGGTCGAGGATCACCGCGCGCCAGTTGTGCAGCACATGGTCTGGTATCGCGCCGGATCGGCAGATGAGCCGATCGGGTCGTCCGGCGTGGCGCATTTCCTCGAACACTTGCTGTTCAAGGGCACCGATACTCTGGCACCGGGCGAATTCTCGGCCACGGTTGCGGCCAATGGGGGTAATGACAACGCCTTTACCTCCTATGACTACACAGCCTATTTCCAGCGCGTCGCGGCCGACCGGCTGGAGCTGATGATGCAGATGGAATCGGATCGGATGCGCAATATTCGCCTGTCTGAAGACGATATTGCCACCGAACGCGACGTGATTCTGGAAGAGCGGAACCAGCGCACTGACAACAACCCGCGCGCGCTGTTTGGCGAGCAGATGAACGCAGCGCAGTACCTCAACCACCGCTACGGCGTCCCGATCATCGGCTGGCGGCATGAGATGGAGACGCTGGACATGGAGGACGCGCTCTCCTTCTACCAGACGCACTACGCCCCCAATAACGCCATCCTTGTCGTGACCGGAGATGTCGACCCGGACGACGTGCGCAGCCTTGCGGATCAGTATTACGGCGTGATCCCGGCTAACCCGGACCTGCCGGAACGCATCCGCTCGCAGGAGCCTCCGCAAACGGCGGAACGTCGCCTGACCTACAAAGACCCACGTGTGTCGCAGCCCTATGTGCAGCGCAGCTACCTCGCCCCGGAACGCGATCCGGGTGCGCAGGAGAAAGCGGCCGCCCTGTTTCTATTGGCTGAACTGCTCGGGGGCGGAACGACCTCATATCTGAACGAGAAACTGCAATTCGAAGATCAGGTCGTTACCTATGCAGGCGCGTTCTACCGGGGGGTCTCACTGGATGACACCACCTTTGACCTTTTGGTTGTTCCGGCCGAAGGTGTCTCGCTGCAAGAGGCCGAGGATGCCATGGATCGGGTCGTGGCGGAGTTCATCGCCGAGGGTGTGAACGAAGACGATCTTGACCGGATCAAGATGCAGCTGCGCGCGTCGCAGACTTATGCCCGTGACAATGTGGACGGCATCGGCAACCGCTATGGCCGTGCCCTGACCAGCGGCTTGACGGTTGAGGATGTGCAGGCCTGGCCCGACGTCCTGCAGGCCGTGACCGGGGATGAGATCATCGCCGCCGCCCGTGAGGTTCTGCAACTGGAAAGCTCGGTCACCGGCTGGCTGATGCAGGATGATGAGGTGACCCAATGAAACGCATCTTCGCAACCCTGATCGCCTTTGTCCTCGCGCTGCCCGCATGGGCCGAGATCGAGATTGAGGAGGTCACCTCGCCCGGTGGTATCACCGCGTGGCTGGTCGAGGATCATTCGATCCCCTTCGCAGCGCTCGAGCTGCGCTTTCGCGGCGGCACTTCGCTGGATGATCCGGACAAGCGCGGCGCGGTTTACCTGATGAGTGGCCTGATCGAAGAGGGCGCGGGTGATATGGATGCCCGCACATATGCGCGCGAGTTGGAGTCGCTGGCGGCCTCATTCACCTATAATGCCGGAGACGATACGGTTTCGGTATCGGCCCGTTTCCTGACCGAAAACCGGGATGAGGTGATTGACCTGCTGCGCACAACCCTGCTTGAACCGCGCTTTGACGAAGACGCGGTGGAACGTGTGAAGGCGCAAATCCTGTCCGGCCTGCGCTCGGACCAGACCGACCCGAACGATATAGCCGGTCGCAGCTTTGCCGCCATGGCTTATGGAGATCATCCCTACGGGTCCGAAGGCAAAGGCACGCTTGAAACCGTGGCAGCGTTGACACGCGATGATGTGGTTACGGCCTATGAAAGTGTATTTGCCAAGGATCGCCTCTATGTGGGCGCTGTCGGCGATATCACCGCAGAAGAACTGGGCGTGTTGCTGGATACCCTGCTGCTGGACTTGCCCGAGACCGGAAAACCGATCCCTGACAGAGCTGAGGTTCAGATCGAGGGTGGCGTAAGCGTGGTCGAATTCGACACGCCGCAATCCGTGGCGCTGTTCTCGCAGAAAGGGATCGACCGGGATGATCCCGATTTCTTCGCGGCCTTTGTTCTGAATCACATTCTTGGAGGCGGCGGTTTCGAAAGTCGCTTGATGCAAGAGGTGCGCGAAAAGCGCGGCCTGACCTACGGCGTCTATTCTTATCTGGCGCCCAAGGACCTTGCCTCGGTTTATCTGGGTTCGGTGTCGTCCTCCAACGATCGCATCGCTGAAGCCGTCGAGGTGATCCGCGACGAATGGGCCCGAGCAGCGTCCGAGGGTGTAACCCAGAAGGAGTTGGACGACGCCAAGACCTATCTGACCGGGGCCTATCCGCTGCGGTTTGATGGCAACGGCCGTATTGCCGGGATCATGGTCGGGATGCAGATGCAAGGTTTGCCGATCGACTATATCGCGACTCGCAACGACAAGGTGAATGCGGTGACGCTGGATGAGATCAATCGCGTGGCGTCCGAACTGCTGGACCCGGAGGGCCTGCACTTCACCATCGTTGGAAAACCCGAAGGGGTGGACGGCTGACGCCGTCCCCCTGCGCTTGCAGGGCGGGATACCTATCACTAGCGAGCAATGCGCCGCTTACCGGATCGGCAACTCTCCGCCTTAACCAACCGTTAACGCGTCTTGGCCATACTTTAGCCAGAAATGTCGAGAATTCTGTGATAATCGGAATATGAGATGGGATTCCTTTGGTCCTCATCTCTTGTCACAGCTTGGGATGGATAGTGACGCTATGGTAGTTGCGATTATGGGATTGGGCACAGTTGCAGGGTTGCTGACCTTTGCGGCAGCTTTGATTCTTGGCCAATCCCTGCTCAGCGCCTTTGCACTTTACGTGGTGGCCGGCGTCCTGACCTCGCTGCTGGTCGCCGCAGGAATCTATTTCAGAAGCTCTTGAGGAAGCTGTAGCCGAAACAAAGCCCCGCGGCTGAACATTCAGCCTTAAAGCTTTAGCCCTTTTTCGCCGCCCGCAGCATCTGACCCATCATCTGGCCAAACTTGCCCGAGCCGCGCTGATACAAGGCTCCATCAACCGCCATGACTGTGCCGCTGATATAGCTGGCCATATCTGAGCTGAGGAAGAGGCAAGCGTTGGCCACGTCCTGCGGTTGGCCCCAACGACCCAATGGAACGTCCTTGCGCAGCGCTTCGCCCGCATCGGGGGTTGGCGCAAGGCGTTTGGCCCCTTCGGTGCCCTCAATGAAACCAGGCACGACCGAGTTCACACGGATGCCTTCGACGCCCCATTCCATGGACAGGGTTCGGGTGATCTGATCAACGCCCGCCTTTGCCGCGCAGACATGAGCCTGCCCTTCATACGGCAGATAGGATTGCGGGGCCGAGATGTTGATGATGCTGCCACCGGGCCGTTTGAGGTAAGGGTAGGCCCCTTTCAGAACATGAACGGTGCCCATCAGGTCAATGTCGACAACGGTCTTGAACGCATTGACCGACATCTCGGACATCAGCGCCGGGAAGTTCCCTGCCGCACCTGACACCAGCACGTCGAAATCGCCAAACGCATCATGGAACTGTTTCAACGCCGCCGTCACCGCGTCCGGATCGCGCACGTCAAACGCCGCACCGATGGCCTCCGCCGCGCCTGCCGCTTTCAGCGCAGCGACGGTATCATCCACTTTTTCTTGTGAGCGGCTGGCAACCGCCAACCTCGCGCCTGAGGCCGCAAAGGCCTCGGCAATGCCCCGGTTAATACCGCTGGTGCCGCCAATGACGATGACGGTTTTGTTTGCAAAGTCCATGTGGGCCTCCCGTGATGCGGGAGCCCTACTCGCCGTAGGGCACCCAGATGTTTTTCACTTCGGTCGCAGCCTGAAGGAAGCGGCGGGAATGGTCCATGCTCCAATCAAATGCCGTCGCGTTATTGACCCAGGTCCGTTTCAGGTTCCCGGCTGAGATGACCTCGATCTCTTTCGACAGATCCGTCGAAGAGAATGACCAGACCGCATCCACGTTCAGATGCGAGGCCAGCGGCTTCGCCAATTCCACATGGCTGCCAGTCAGGATATTGACCACACCAGCGGGCACGTCCGAAGTTTCGAGGATCTGATAGAAATCCGTCGCCGCCAGCGGATACGGCTCGGATGCCGCCAGAACCACTCGGTTCCCCATGGCAATCGCAGGGGCCATCGCCGAGACCAGACCCAGCAGCGGCGCCTCATCCGCGCAGAGCGCGCCGATCACGCCGACGGGTTCCTTCATGGCGATTGCTACGCCCCGGATCGGAACGCCATGCACCTGACCGTCATATTTGTCGGCCCAGGCAGCGGCGGTGAACAGGCGCTGGATCGAAGCTTCAACCTCTTTTGCACCGTCCTTCTTGCCGGTCATGGCGTCGATACGGGCGGCAAATTCACCCGCACGGGCCGAGACATTCTCGCCGATATAGTAAAGGATTTGCGCCCGCAGATGACCGGTTGTCTTGGACCAGCCTTTCGCGCCTGCTGCGGCCTCAACCGCGTTGCGGACGTCCTTGCGGTTGGCAAGGCCAACGTGACCCAAAAGACCTGACTTGCCCCAAACAGGCTTGGAATACCCGCCATCCGGCCGGGCCTGCTTGCCGCCCACATACATTTTGGCAGTGCGGTCGATGGGGTCGACCGAAGCGCCTTCGCCTGCGGCTGCCTCGACCTTGGTCAGCGGTTTGGCCTTGCCCTTGGGCTTGGTGTAGGCCGTCAGCCCCTCCCAACCGCCTTCACGGCCAAAACCGCTTTCGCGCACTCCGCCAAACCCGGCTGCGGCGTCGAACAGGTTGGTGGCGTTGACCCAGACCACGCCCGCAACCAGCTTGGGCGCGATATCCAGCGCGAGGTTCACATTCTCGGTCCAGACCGTTGCGGCCAGGCCGTAGCGGGTGTTGTTCGCCAGCTCGACCGCCTCAGCCGGGGTGCGGAAGGTCGAGGAGACCAGAACCGGGCCAAAAATCTCCTCCTGCATCAGCGGGTCCGAGGTCTCGAGCCCCGAGATCAGCGTTGGAGGGTAGTAGCAGCCGTTTTCCGGCAGCTCACAGGCTGCGTGGTAGACATGGCCAGCGGTGTTGGTGTCGACCAAGGATTTGATGGTCTGCAGCTGAACCGGGTCCACAACCGCGCCGACGTCGATGCATTTGTCCAGCGGATCACCGATGCGCAAACCGTCCATCCGGGCGCGCAGCTTGTCGTGAAAGCGGTCGGCAATGCCCTCCTGCACCAGCAGGCGGGATCCTGCGCAACAGACCTGACCCTGATTGAACCAGATCGCATCGACCAGACCTTCGATTGCGGAATCAATATCGGCGTCGTCGAAGACGATATAGGCGGACTTGCCTCCCAGCTCCAAGGTCAGTTCCTTGCCCGAACCCGCAGTCGCCTCGCGGATACGCCGCCCCACGACGGTCGAGCCGGTAAACGCGATCTTGTCAACGTCCGCGTTTACGATCATCTCGCCCACCGCACCGTCACCGGTCACGATATTGACGACGCCCTTGGGTAGCCCGGCCTGTAAGCAGATATCAGCAAACAGCAGCGCAGTCAGCGAGGTATATTCGGCCGGTTTCAGAACCACCGTATTCCCCATCGCCAGCGCGGGCGCGATTTTCCAGGCCAGCATCAGCAGCGGGAAGTTCCACGGGATGATCTGCCCACACACGCCCAAGGCCTCAGCATCGGGCAGCTCGCTCTCCATCAATTGCGCCATACCGGCGTGGTAGTAGAAGTGGCGTTGCGCCAGAGGGATGTCGATGTCACGCGATTCACGGATCGGCTTGCCGTTGTCCATGCTCTCAAGCACGGCGAACAGGCGCGCATGTTTCTGCAACAGCCGCGCAATGGCATAGAGATACCGCGCCCGGCCTGCGCCGCCCAGTTTCTCCCACTTGGGTTGCGCCTTGCGGGCAGCTACGACTGCCGCGTCCACATCCGCCTGCTTGGCCTGGGTCAGCTTGGCCAGAACCTCTCCGGTCGCGGGATTGCTGCTTTCGAACCCTTTGCCCGGTTTGGTGAAACTCCCGTCGATATAGTGACCGAACGCATCGCCCTGATCGACCAGCCAGGCCAACGCCTCAGCTGCGCTTTCGGGGGCAGGGCCATAGTCCATGGTCTCGAAGATTTCTTTGACTGTCATTGTTCTTTTCCTCAGCCCATGGAGTGACGATAACCGGCGGAATACGCGCCCGTCACATAATGTTCCAACTGCCGTTCGATATCGCCCAGAAGTGACGAGGCGCCAAAGCGGAACAGGTCCGGCTCCAGCCAGCGGTCGCCCAGTTCATCCTTGATCAGCGACAAATAAACCAAGGCATCCTTGGCCTTCGAGATACCACCCGCAGGCTTGTACCCCACACGATACCCGGTGCGGTCATAGTAGTCGCGAATCGCGCGGATCATCACCAGCGATACGGGCAGAGTAGCGTTGACGCTTTCCTTCCCGGTCGAGGTTTTGATGAAATCCGCCCCCGCCATCATGCAGACCAACGAGGCGCGGGCGACGTTGCGCAGGCTGCCCAGCTCTCCGGTCGCCAGAATGGCTTTGACATGGGCATCGCCGCAGGCAGCGCGGAAGGCCTTCATCTCATCATACAAAGCCTGCCAATCGCCCGAC
This sequence comes from Ruegeria sp. AL11, assembly GCF_056540865.1. Lineage (NCBI taxonomy): Bacteria > Pseudomonadati > Pseudomonadota > Alphaproteobacteria > Rhodobacterales > Roseobacteraceae > Ruegeria > Ruegeria sp. AL11. Next base: position 18,462 of record NZ_JBQFXO010000010.1, on the reverse strand, counting down.
AGCACGTGACGGCGTGAGATCACGATGTCGATTTCTTCGGCGCCTGCTTTGACGCTTTCCTCAATCTCGGCCACGCGCAGGTGGAAGGGCGACAGGCCCGCCGGGAACCCGGTCGACACCGCCGCCACCGGAATGCCGGTGCCGTTCAACGCGTCCACGGCGGTCTCGATCATGTCATGATAGACGCAAACCGCCCCGGTTGTGATAGGCGGCATGTCCAGCGCCTGCAACAATGCGGAGGAAACCGGCTGGCGCGCTTTGGAGCACAGGCGGCGCACGCGGCCTACCGTGTCATCCCCCGACAAGGTGGTCAGGTCGATCATGGTGACTGCTTTCAGCAACCACGCGGCCTGATAGTCTTTCTTGACGGACCGCCGACCGGGCAGGGTCGCGGCGCGGCGCTCAATCGCTGAGGTGTTGGCCTGCACGGCGCGGACCCAATCCAGATCCAATTCCATGCCGGGGTTTCTGGGTTCGGTCACTTGCGGCAGATGCGCGGTGCGCACGGGGCTGTCTGAGCTCTGCGTTTCCATACTCACATCCTTTGGGAGGTTTGCGCCAAAATCGCACGGCTTGGCAGTAAATGGAAGGCAGCAGAGCGGCCTTGCGGTATTTTTTTGACCATTTGGACAAATAAACTGGGATTTTGTTGCGACTAATTCGCAATAGCATTGACTTAGTTGCGAGTCGTTCTCATATTTAATCGCAACAGGGTCCGAATTCCGGAGATCAACCATGATTCGTCGCAGTTTCCTTGCTGCTCTCGCTATCACCGCTGCCATGCCGCTTGCTGCATGGGCGCAGGCTCCGCTGAAGGTCGTGGCTACGACCGGCATGATTGCCGACGCCGTGCGACAGGTCGGCGGCGATCAGGTTGAGGTAAAGGGCCTCATGGGTCCCGGCGTTGATCCGCATGCTTACCGTCAGACCCGCAGCGATATCGTCGCCATGACCCGCGCAGATCTGGTGTTGTGGCACGGTCTCTATCTCGAAGCGCAGATGGAAGATTTCTTTGTAGATCTCAGCCGTAAGCAGACCGTGGTAGCCGTGGCCGAAAGCCTCGATAAATCGAAGCTGCGCGCGCATGATGACTATGCCGACAAATATGACCCGCATATCTGGATGAGCCCAACCCTGTGGGCCGATGTGGTCACCAAGGTCCAAGAGACATTAACCGAGGCCCGCCCCGAAGCTGCCGAGATTTTTGCCGCAAACGCACAGGTGCATCTGGCCGAACTTGACGCCCTGACAGCCTATGCAGAACAGGCCCTGACAGCAGTGCCCGAAGACAGCCGCGTACTGCTGACCGCCCATGACGCCTTTGGCTATTTCGGTGCGGCCTATGGCTATGAGGTGATGGGCGTGCAGGGCATCTCGACCCAGTCAGAGGCCGGTCTGAATCGGATCGGAGAATTGGTCAACACTCTGGTCGACCGCCAGTTGACCGCCGTGTTCGTAGAAAGTTCGGTCTCGGATCGCTCGATGCGCTCGCTGATCGAAGGGGCTGCGGCCAAGGGGCACAAAGTCTCGGTCGGTGGGGAGCTGTATTCCGATGCCATGGGCGAGCCAGGTACCTATGAGGGCACCTATGTCGGCATGCTGGATCACAATATCACCGTGATCGCAGGGGCCTTGGGGGCGGATGTTCCAGATCAGGGTCTGAACGGCAAACTGTCTGCGGGGTTTTGAGTGATGCTAGAGCTTGCAGCGGTTCAGGGTGTTTCCGTCGAAGACCAAGGGATTGAGGCCAGCCCGCTGGCTGTGCGTGGTCTAACTGTCTCATACGGTCAGAAGCCTGCTGTATTCTCTGTAGATATGACGGTTCAGCCGGGAGCGATGACCGCGATTATCGGCCCGAACGGGGCAGGGAAATCGACACTCCTAAAGGCGGCGCTTGGGATCGTGACGCCCTTGTCCGGTCAGGTGACGGTATTCGGAAAACCGCTCGAGGCACAGCGTGCCCGGATTGCCTATGTCCCGCAGCGGGCCAGTGTCGATTGGGATTTTCCGACCCGCGTGATTGATGTGGTTCTCATGGGCCTGTCGAGGCAGTTGGGCCTGTTGGGCCGTGTTCGCGCGCGGCACAAAGCGGCAGCAATGGATTGCCTGAACCGCGTTGGCATGCGCGATTTTGCAGATCGTCAGATCGGCCAGCTGTCCGGCGGCCAACAACAGCGCGTGTTCCTAGCCCGTGCTTTGGCGCAAGACGCCGATCTGTATCTGCTGGACGAGCCCTTCGCTGGTGTCGATGCGGCCACCGAAAAAGCCATCATCGCAGTGCTGAAATCGCTGAAAGAGGCGGGCAAGACCGTTGTAGTCGTCCATCACGATCTGGCCACGGTCACGGACTACTTTGATCATGTCTTCCTGATCAACACGCGCAAGATCGCCGAAGGCTCGGTGGCGCAGGCCTTTACCGCTGAAACCCTGCAATCCGCATACGGAGGCCGCTTGGCCACCGCGCAAATCGACCAGATTTCGCGCGCGCTGGGGTAGGGAATGCTCTGGGATGCGCTCAGCCTGCAGCTTGGTTACAACGCCACGCTGGTTGCTATTGGTGCGAGTTTGCTGGGAGTCTCGGCTGGAGTGACCGGCACCTTTCTGTTTTTGCGCAAACGCGCGCTGGTCAGTGACGCGATCAGCCATGCGACCCTGCCGGGGGTCTGTCTGGCCTTCATGCTGCTTGTGGCTTTGGGTGGGGACGGGCGCAACCTGCTGGGTCTGCTGGCCGGATCGGCGGTGTCGGCTTGGGTTGGCCTGCTCTGCCTGAACTGGCTAACCCGCCACACCCGACTGGCCGAGGATGCAGCCATCGGCGCGGTTCTGTCGGTGTTCTTCGGCTTCGGCATCGTCCTGTTGACCGTCATTCAGACTATGGGCGTTGGTCGGCAAGCGGGGTTGGAGGGCTTCCTTCTCGGATCAACCGCCGGGATGCTGTGGGCGGATGCCTTGATCATCGCGATCGGAGGTGCGGCGACTCTGGTGCTTGTGATGATCCTGCGCCGCCCTATGACTTTGGTGGCGTTTGACCCCGAATATGCCGCCGCCCGGGGCTTGCCCGTGCATCGCATTGACCTTGCCATGATGGGTCTGGTGATGGCGGTCACTGTGGTGGGCCTGAAGATCGTTGGTCTGATCCTGATCGTGGCTTTGCTGATCATCCCTCCAGTCACCGCGCGGTTCTGGTCCGAGCGGTCGGATCGCGTCGTCTTGCTGGCCGGTCTCGCGGGTGGTTTGGCGGGCTATATCGGCGCCGCCTTGTCGGCCACTGCGCCGAATCTGCCGACTGGGCCTATCATCGTTCTGGTCAGCTTCGCCTTCTTCGTCCTGTCCCTGTTCCTCGCCCCGGTCCGCGGGATTCTGGCCGCCGTTCTGCGCCATCTGAGGTTCCAACGTCGGGTGCATATCCGGCAAGGGCTGTTGGCTTTGGCACAAGGCCAGAAGATCTACGAACCTCTAACCCTGCGCCTGTTGCGCCACGCTGATCTTGTGCGCGCCGATGGCGTGGCGACCGAGGCTGGCAAAGCTCGCGCTGCAAAAGCGTTGCGCGATGAAAAGCGGTGGGAGGTCGTGCGCGCGGATCAGGCGCATGAGGCGACTGCCGCGCTATACGATGGCCTGCGTGACATCGAAACCGTACTGACCAAGGATCAGATCGCGGAAATAGACAATCGCATCGGCGGACCACAGGGGGTTCCGACATGAGCGGTGAAGAATTCGTTCCCCTGTCGCTGACGCCACTGCTGATCGGCACCTTCGCGGCGATAGCCTGCGCCTTGCCCGGCAATTTCCTCGTGCTGCGCAAACAGGCGCTGATCGGGGATGCGATCAGCCATGTGGTCCTGCCCGGCATCGTTGTGGCCTTTCTGCTGACCGGAGCGATCTCCACCTGGCCCATGATGCTGGGCGCGGCGGGAGCGGCGATCGTTGCCGTTGTTCTGATCGAGGCGATCCGGAGGCTGGGTCAAATCGAGCCGGGTGCGGCGATGGGTGTGGTCTTTACCACGATGTTTGCGGCAGGTGTGCTGCTGTTGGAGCAGACGGATACCTCAACCGTACATCTGGATGTGGAACATGCGCTTTATGGAAATCTGGAAAGCCTGATCTGGCTGGATGCGACGGGCTGGTCCTCGCTTTGGGACTTGCAGGCCTTGGCCGGGCTGCCGCCGGAACTGCTTCGGATTGCAGTGACGATGCTGGGTGTTCTGCTGTTCACATGGCTCTTCTGGCGGCCGCTGAAAATCTCGACCTTCGATGAGGGGTTCGCGCGTACCATAGGCATCCGCACGGGCGCGCTAGGGCTGGCGTTGGTCATCGTCGCCGCGATCGCTGCTGTTGCCGCCTTTGATGCCGTCGGCTCGATCATCGTGATTGCCATGTTCATCTGCCCCCCTGCTGCGGCGCGCATGATGACCAACCGGCTGGAGACGCAAATCGCCTGGAGCGTGGGTTTCGCCATCCTCTCAGCTGTTTCGGGATATGTGCTGGCCGGGTATGGCCCGCTTTGGCTGGGCGCGGCGGACGCCGTCAGCGCGGCAGGGATGATCGCCACCATGTCCGGCGTGATTCTCGTCCTGACCGCCATTTTCGGCCCGTGCCGCACCCGAGTGGGTGCGCACACACCTGCGTGAAGCGGCACTTTCCTGCCACTGGTTCCCGCAGGTCATCGGCTGAACTTTGCCCAGAGTAAATAAAGATGACTCTTAATAAGCAATTTAACTAATTGCGTGTTAGGTCATTTGCATTACCGGCTAAAACCTACCACTCACTTCGGTAAGTCCGGGCAGGGTTCGGTGAGGGCGGCACAGCCAGCCCCCGAACGCTGTCCGGCCCCCCTCCCTTCTTGATCTGAAAGATCGGCCGATATTACGGTTCAATCCGGTGGCAGAATCGGGCCGTGATGTGCTAGGTCTGGTGGTATGGCGCAGACGACCCCCAATATCAGCGAAACACGACCCGTTATCCGGCAGCTCGACGATGCTGCGATCAACCGCATCGCCGCCGGTGAAGTGGTCGAACGTCCGGCCTCGGCCGTCAAGGAACTGATCGAGAATGCCATCGACGCCGGAGCCACCCGTATTGCCATAGATATCGCGGACGGGGGCAAGACCTTGATTCGTGTCACCGATGATGGCTGTGGTATCGCGCCCGAGGATCTGCCGCTGGCCTTGTCGCGTCATGCGACCTCGAAAATCGACGGGTCCGACCTTTTGAACATTCACACCTTCGGCTTTCGGGGTGAAGCTTTGCCCTCGCTCGGCGCGGTAGGTCGTTTGTCGATCACCAGCCGCGTTCCGGGGGCGAATGCGGCGTCGATTGCGGTTTCGGGCGGCAAGATGGAGGCGGTGAAGCCCGCCGCCCTTCGTGCAGGCACAGTGGTCGAGCTGCGCGATCTGTTTTTCGCCACGCCGGCACGGCTCAAGTTCATGCGCACCGATCGGGCCGAGGCGCAGGCTATTGGCGATACGGTCAAACGCCTCGCCATGGCTGAGCCTTCCGTCACGTTCACCTTGCGCGACAGCTCGGGCGGAGGTGAGGGCCGCGTGACCTTCCGCGCCGACCGCGAGAATGGCGATCTTTTTGATGCCCTTCACGCCCGTCTGGCCCACGTGATCGGGCGCGAGTTCGCCGAAAACGCCCTGCAGATCGATGCGACCCGCGAAGGCATCCGGTTGTACGGTTATGCTGCCCTTCCGACCTATTCGCGCGGGGCTGCTGTCGCGCAATACCTGTTCGTCAATGGCCGTCCGGTCCGTGACAAGATGCTCACGGGCGCGCTTCGGGCCGCATACTTCGACTTTCTCAGCCGTGACCGCCACCCTGCTGCGGCGCTTTTCATCGACTGCGATCCGACGCTGGTGGACGTGAACGTGCATCCCGCCAAGTCAGAGGTTCGGTTCCGCGATCCCGGCGTCGCGCGTGGTTTGATCGTATCCGCCCTGCGCCACGCGCTGGCCGAAGCCGGACATCGGGCGTCCTCGACCGTTGCCAACGCGACTTTGGGCGCGATGCGGCCCGAGGCGCCGCAGCCTACCCCTGCGCGGGTCTACCAGATGGACCGGCCGTCGCAGGCGGCCCGGCAAGCCGCGTATCGAGTGCAATCCCCCGGCTTTGCTGAATTGGCAAGGGACTATAGCGGCAGCATCGTTGAGCCGACCCCGGTTGTGACCCCGGTGACCGCTGAAGAACCCGCGCCTCAGGACCTGCCCTTGGGGGCAGCACGCGGTCAGGTGCATGAAAACTACATCATCGCACAAACCGCCGACGGGATGGTCATCGTCGACCAGCACGCGGCGCATGAGCGGTTGGTTTATGAAAAGCTCAAAACGCAAATGGCCGAGAACGGTGTCGCCGCGCAGGCTTTGCTGATCCCCGAGATCGTCGAACTGTCCGAAGGCGATTGCGCGCGGCTGATGGCAGTGGCCGATGACCTCTCACGCCTTGGCCTGACGCTGGAGCCTTTTGGCGGCGGTGCCATTGCCGTGCGCGAAACCCCTGCCATTCTGGGCGAGGTTGATGCCCGCGCGATGATCCTGGATGTCCTCGATGAGCTTGCCGATCAGGGCGACAGTCAGATGGTGCAGGCGCGGATTGAGGCGATCCTCAGCCGCGTTGCCTGCCATGGTTCGATCCGCTCTGGCCGCCGGATGCGGGCCGAGGAAATGAACGCCCTGCTGCGCGAGATGGAGGCCACCCCGCATTCCGGCCAATGCAACCACGGGCGACCCACTTATGTTGAACTGAAACTCAGCGATATCGAGCGCCTGTTCGGGCGCAGTTGATCCGGTATCGCGAAGCGTTTAAGAAGATAGAAACAAAACGAGAACGTACAGGTTCATATGATTGAGATTGCAGGCACCCAATATGCACTGAATGACCCCGTAATCCTCGTTGCGGGTGGCGTTCTGGCGCTGGTTCTTTTGTTGCTGTTTCTGTCGCTGCGGGCGTCGCAACGTTCCGCGCGGATGGCAGAGCCCCTCGCGCGACAGATGGCACATCTGGGGCAACATGTGCAGGCATTGGGGCAGGGGCAGGAGCAATTGCGCGGCGGGCTGCAGCACGTCTCGGACACTCAGGCCAATGCGCAGGTGCAGGTGATCCAAACGGTCGAATCCCGCTTGTCCTCGGTACAGCAGCAGATGAATGACCGGCTGGCCGACAATGCCATGAAATCAGCCCGCGCGCTGGCTGAGATGCAGGAGCGGATGAAGGAATCTCTGCACGGGTCCTCTAAGCAGACCGCGACCTCGCTGACTCAGCTGCAGGAGCGGTTGGCCGCCATCGACAAGGCGCAGGACAACATCACCAAGCTGTCCGGCGATGTGTTGTCGCTGCAGGATATCCTGTCGAACAAACAGACTCGGGGCGCGTTTGGTGAGATTCAGCTGAATGACATAGTCTCCAAAGCGCTGCCGCATGACAGTTTCCAGTTGCAGGCGACCCTCTCGAACGGACGCAGGGCGGATTGTCTGATCCATCTGCCGAACCCTCCGGGACCCATTGTGATCGACAGCAAATTCCCGTTGGAGGCCTATGAGGCGCTGATTGGCTCGACCAATGACGCCGAACTAAAGGCGGCGGTTCAGATGTTCCGCGGCACGGTGCGCAAACATATCAACGATATCGCTGAGAAATACATTCTGGATGGCGAAACCGCCGATGGCGCGCTAATGTTCCTGCCGTCTGAGGCGGTCTATGCCGAGTTGCACGCCAAGTTCCCCGAATTGGTGCAGGAGAGTTTCACCAAACGTGTTTGGATCGTGTCACCGACCACCTGCATGGCGACGCTGAACACGATGCGCGCGATCCTAAAGGACGCGCGGATGCGGGAACAGGCGGGTGCCATCCGCAAAGAACTGGGGATGCTGCACAAGGATGTCGAGCGTTTGGGCGACCGCGTCGCCAATTTGGATCGCCATTTCGGGCAGGCGGCCAAGGACATTTCGGACATCAAGATCAGCGCGGAAAAAGCTGGCCGCAGGGCGCAACGGCTTGATAACTTTGATTTTGAGGAACTTGCGCCAGAGGCCCCCTCGGAGGTCGTCCCTTTAACGCGGCACGAGGGCTGAGTGCGCATCCTGACAGACAGGTTGCAGAATGAAAAATGCGGCGCACCCGCCAGAAATTGACCAACTGCTGAGAACGGCCGAGCAGGACGCGGAACAGATCGTTGGCCTGTTGCGAATGGGTGTTGCGGCGGGCCTTGGCGTCTTTTTCCTCGTCACGATCCAACCGGTTTCGAACAGCGGGCACGCAGTTCTGGAGCGCCAATGGGCGTTCGCGTTCGGAACCCTCTTTGCCTATTTCTTGCTTGGCTTCGTGACATGGATCGCGGCACGCAGGGGGCGCTTTTCGGGTTGGATGGCGTGGCCTGTGTCGGGTGCGGATTCCGTGTTCCTGATTGTCTCGGTTTGGTTGGGTTTGCTCAATACAGGCCTCGTTGGTGATGAGGTCTTCGTTTTGCCTGCCGTCTGGCTGGTTCCTGTGGTTCTGGCTTTCGGAGTATTGCGCGGCAACCACAAGGTCATGTTGATGCAGGTTGTCTTGCTGTCGCTAGGGTTTTTGTTCCTGATCGGGATAAATGCAGGATCCGCGCGGGGCCATACAGACAGTCCTATTTGGCTATTTCTGGCACCGCCGCCCAACCTGATCCGAGTCTTCATGATCGCCCTGGCCGGGGTGGTTCTGATCGTCGCCGCAAGGCGGGTTCACAAGTTGCTGTTTCAATCCATAACTGAGGCGCAGCGTCGCGCGAACCTGACGCGCTACCTGCCCTCACAGGTCGTGCAGGACCTTGGTGACAGCGGATTGGCGGCTTTGAAGAACGGACGCCGCCAGAAGGCCGGTTTGATTTTCATCGATCTGCGCGGATTCACGACACTGTCGCAACAGCTTGAACCGGATGAGGTCTCTGAGCTGGTGTCAGATTACAGACGCCGGGTCTCGGCTGTTGTGCGTCGGGAAAACGGTATCATCGACAAGTTCATCGGAGACGCGGTCATGATCGTGTTTGACGGAGAGCAGGCCGCAAAACGCTGCCTGAACTGCGGCGCAGGACTGTTGGACGAAATGGCCCGCTGGACCGCCGAGCGCAAATCGGCGGACCTTCCTTCACTTGGCACCGGAATCGGCTTGCATTGGGGTGAGGTTTTTCTCGGCGTTATAGGCGATCAGGACAGGCTGGAGTTTTCAGTGTTCGGAGACGCGGTGAACACAGCCGCAAGGCTAGAAAGCCTGACCCGCGATCTGCAAATGGACCTGATCGTCTCGAACGACCTTGTGACAGCGGCTGGAGGGCCGGGCCTATTGGACGGGCTGGTCAGTATCCCCCCTATCGAGGTCAAAGGCCGCAGCGGCGCGTTAGAGCTGTTGGGGGTTCCCATTCGGTCTGAAAACGCCGAAGTCGACAGCGAGGCCATGTAGCACCTTACTGGATCGACAGGTCCAGATTGTAGCCCACGGTTTTGCCTGTATCTCGGTCATTGCCCATCAAGTACACGCGGATCGTATAGTCCCCGTCCTCGGGCAGATCGATCCGGGCGGTGTTGCCGTCAATCGAGCCGTTATAGATCGCGACGCCATCGCTACCGGGGGGCAGGATGTTGAAATAGACCACACCATTGCCGTTGGTATCGCTGACTTTGAGGTCGGCAAACATCTCTTGCCCGGCTTTCGCGCCGAGCGAGTAGTCAAAATACTCATCTCCGGTCACGGTACCGTTGACCATTGTGCCAAAGTTGCCTGGCTCGAACTTCACATCAGCCTTCATCTGGGCAGACGCAATCGTGGCAAAGCACGCAAAGCCAAGCGCAATCAAGCTTGTTCGGTTCATGAAATATCTCCTGTCAGAGGCAGTTCTGATCCGAACCATACACGATCAGATCCGCAGGAAGGGCTGGAAAAGGCGCGGCATCAGTTTGCTAAACTTCAGCGGTGCGTCCGTAACGGCCAGACAGATGCAATCCTCGGTGATGTCGGCCGTCGGCGTGTGATGCAGATCTTCATCTGCAATCTCGACATCGCCACGGGCAAAGCGATCAACCTCATCCGAAAAGGCACCCTGAAGAACCATCGTCAATTCAGTACCGTTGTGGCTGTGATCCGGGACGGCGACACCTGCAGGGATGAACAGCAAGCGGGCAGTGGCCTCCTTGCTGGTCGGCAGGATCGCCTGTTTCACGCCCATGCCAATCGGTTTCCACTGAATGTCATCAACTGTCCCACCGACGTAGTCTTGCAGGGGGGTCGGCAGGATGGCGCAGCCCGGACGAGCGGGCTTGGGGGTCGGTGCGCCTTGAGAGATCAGGGCCATCGTCGCGGCAAGGGATGCGTCACTCATGCTGACTGCATCAGGTTGTTCATCCAGAACATGTCCGCCCACGACCTCATAGCTTTCGGCGCGCGCACGGCAGTGGTCGCAAAGCGACAGATGGGTTGCGACCATCAGGTCGAACGCCTCGGGCAGCGAGCCGGCGGCATAGGCCATCAGCAGCTCATCTGTCAGGTGATGTTTAATCGACTGGCTCATCTTGCTCATCTCAGTTCATCGCGTGGCGCAAGCGGTCCAGCGCCAACCTAATACGTGATTTGATCGTTCCCAGGGGCAACCCGGTCTGAGACGCAATCTCTCGGTGACTCAAATCACCGAAATACGCCTTCTCGATCAGTTCTCTCTGCGCTTCGGGCAACGCCAGCATGGCGGTGCGCAGCTGCGCGGTTTCCTGTTGCAGCGCAAGGACATCGTCTTGGTCCGGCTCAGCCTCGGGGCCCCATCCCAGTTCCTCGGGTTCAGGGCGACGTTGCTTGCGCAGGACGTCAATGCGCTTGTTCCGAGCGATGGTGAACACCCAAGTGGCCACCGTGGCCCGCGACGGATCGAACAGATGGGCCTTGTGCCACAAGGTCGCCATCACCTCTTGCGCGCACTCTTCGGCCAGCGCAGCGTCTGATCCTGACTTCATCAGGAACGCCTTGATACGCGGCGCGAAATGCTGGAACAGCTCGGCAAAAGCCGCCTGGTCCTGCGCGTCTCGGATGCGCCTGACATGGTCCACCCACTCGGTCCTGGTGTCGCAACTGCCGTTCGTTCCGTTCACCTGTCTACCCTTGATGCGTTTCTTTGCGCGCCAAGGCTGAGGGGCGGCCTGTTCAGCCGCAGGTTCGTCCAAGGTCACGGTATTGATCTCGGTAAACATAACCGGATTACGCGGGGGGCACCAAGGCGGATCACTTTCATGCGGCAAAAAAAGTCCAAACCGGGGTGGATTCCGTATTTCAAATGACGTCTCTTTTCTGAAAAGGGCGCAAGTCGAACAAATTACGGGCAAAGCAGGACGCGCGGCGGAATGAAAAATATCGACCACATAGCAGGTTACACCTATCACGGTCGCAAAGGGGCGATTGAAAACGCCTTTCGCTATTCGGTCGATTACATCCTGCTGGACCCCGAAGCCGATCTGTTCACGCCGCTTCTTTTTTCGGTTGACCGAGTGAATATCACCAATTGGCGCAAGTCAGATCACGGGGGTGAACCGGGGCAGGGGATCGGAGCCCCATGGCTGCGCGCCCGGTTTGAGGAACTGGAGGTGCCCCAGCCTGCGCAGATCATGTTACTGACGCAGCCGAGGGTTCTGGGCCATGTTTTCAACCCGGTCAGTTTCTGGTTCTGTTTCGATCAGGAAGGGCAGCTTTACGCCGTGGTCGCTGAGGTCACGAACACTTACGGGACGCGCCATAGCTATGTCTGCCACAAGCCGGGTTTCGCGGTCATCGACCCTTCGGACCGGGTGGTGGCGGACAAGCTGATGCATGTGTCACCCTTCCAAAAGATTGAGGGTAATTACACGTTCCGCTTCGATTATCGCCCCGACCGTGTTGGGGTTTGGATCGACTACGGGCGTGAAGGAGGCGGGCTGATCGCCACGCTGACGGGTCCGCGCCAGCCGCTGACCAACCGCTCTATTCTGTGGTCTTTGCTGCGCCGTCCGTTTGGTGCACGGCGCACCTTCGTGCTGATCGTGTGGCAGGCAATCAAGCTTTGGATCAAAAAAGCCCGGTTTCGTCCGTTCCGCACGGCCCCAGTACCGGATCAGCCGGTGTCGCGGGTTCGCCGATAGTTGCCCCTCTGTTTGCGTAAGATCAAAGACTCAGGGCGCGTGTCGGGGTCTGATGTGTCGAAACCGCGAACAAAAGGAGCTGAAGGCATGTTGGAAATTTCGGCAAGGAAAGTGGCTCAGGTTGCCATGATGGGACGTGAGCTGGGACGGGCCGAAGGTGAATTGCGCGCCTTTGTCGACCGGATGAGCGAGGATGAACAGGCCGAGCTGGTCGCCATCATGTGGATCGGGCGCGAAAGCTTTTTCGCCGAGGATCTGGCCGAGGCCATTGCCACCGCCAAGTCCGAGGCTTCGACCCCCTGCGCCGACTATCTGATCGGTACACCCCATCTGTCGGATCATCTTGAGAACGGGTTGGATGCCTTGGGCATATCGGCTGAGGATATCGAGAACGATCTGATGTAGCCGAAGGTTCCAGATAGCGCGTGGCATCGCGCTCCATCTTCCTAAAGAAACTTTAATGGAACGCTGCTTTTTGGTTAACGCAGCGTCCCTTTATTTGATGTCAGTACTGCACTGAAAATCAAATTTAGGAGGAAAATAAATGGCACATACACATACTGCAGAAGCCCGGACTGGCCTCTTTGACGGTTTGTTCTCGAACTACGCGGACGCAAAGGTCGAGTTTTTTCGGAGACGCATTTTCTCGAACACGGTGCGCAATCTGGAAAGACTTTCGGATCACCAACTCGCGGATATCGGGATTGATCGGAGCGAGATCAAACAGCGCGCCTACGAGAGCGTTTTCAACGGTGCCCCGCTTCGACATTGAAACAGGGTCCGCGACCGTTCGCAAACGCTGTTTTCTTAATGAGTGAGGTAACGAATATGTTTGATGTCATCCCGCCCGTATATCAGCCAACGCCGTCTGCTACGGCTCTGCTGTTGTTTGATCGCGCCATGCGTATCAAGGCCATAAGTCCGGAAATTGTGCGTGCCGCGCAGTATCTGGATGGCTTGAGCGACAATCAGTTGGCCGAGTTGGGCATAAACCGCAGCGATATCGAGGACACGATCAATCGATACATCTGACGCTCGGGCGTCGTAAGGAAAGTCAGGCTTAGAAATGGAAATAATACGAGATTGAAGGCCATTCCAGACATGCTGGGATGGCCTTTTTCTTTTCCCGGCTGGTTAACCCAAGTGATCCACGATTTGCAGATGCTGCGCGAGCGTGTCGATTTCACCCATCCAGCCTTGCACCAGTTTCGGGTCGCTGGGTGCTGCGTGAACGCCAGCAGGGATGGCGCGGTTCAGGACGGCTTCAACCGCCAGTGAGACCGGGATCGACACCAGACGCGCCATCGCGGTGCCGCGTTCATCGCCCCAGGCATCCATGACGTAGGTTTTGTGCCAAACCTCAACGCCGTCTTTCTCGGCTTTCAGGCCAACGCACAGCACCACGCGGTCGGGCTCGCCTTCGTCATAGGCGTTTTCGGCCCAGAACTGATCCGACATCTCTTTCAGGCGCGCGTCGCCTTCGGGGCCTGAGAGGGTCTCGATTTCGGAGAACACGTCGGCCCAGGCATCGGTCCAGCCGTTCAGGCGCAGGGTGCCGCGGACGAATTCTTTGACCGGCCAGTGATCCTCAAACTGGTATTCGGCCATGAACGGCAGCGAGTCACGATTGGGGTAGACCTCAAAGCTTTCTGGGGTGGGCAATGGTGCGATATAGCTGCTGATTGCGTCCCATGGGCGGGCGACGTCCAGCGGTGCGTAGTCGCGGATCGATTTTGACGGTGAGCGAAGCGCCTTGAGGACGCCCAGTGGCGACCAGCTGAACTTGTAGCGGAACTGATTCGGGTTCTTGGGGATGCCACCGCAATACGAGATGAAGCTCAGGTGGTTCTGCGCGTCAAAAGCATCCGAGGCGCGGTAGTCGGCCACCAAAGCATGCGCCATCAGGTGGTCGATGCCCGGGTCCAACCCGACCTCATTGACCAAAGCCACACCAGCTTCACGCGCCTTGTCGTCCAGCGCGCGCATTTCGGGCGCGATATAGGACGACGAGACGAAGTTCGCTGCTTTGGAGATTGCCAGCTCCGCCAGCGGCACGTGCCAATCGCCCGGCAACATCGAGACGATCACGTCGCGCTTCTCCAGCACCGCGCCCAGAGCGTCGATGTCGAAGGCACGGATGTCGTCGGTCAGGTCTCCGACCTCGGCTTCGGCCTTTTCGATGGTTCGGTTCCAGACGGTGACCTTGTGCCCGCCCTCGATCAGGCGGCGCAGGCCGGGGATGGCCGACAGGCCGGTGCCACACCAGTGAATCGTCATCGCTCAGAGTCCTTCGATATGAGTTTTGTAGGTTGCTTCTGCCCGACCCCAGACGCCGCTGTCCAGATCAGTTAGCGTCAGCAGAGACGGCAGCAGTTGCGCCGCGTAGTCTTGCGAGCTTTCGACCGGCAGCATCGAGGGCAGGTTGTCGATGGCCATCACGTCCATCACCGGGTCGGTCGCAACGCGCAGGGCGGGGGCCTCCCACGTGGTGGCACGGTCATAGACCGGGACCGGGTTATAGTCGCTGTCCGGGTCACAGGCCACGTCGCCGATGGCGGTCAACTTACGCGGCGCGGTCAGCGCCTCGCGCGGGACAAAGACCGGCGTGCCGGGGCGCGCGAAGATGCAGTTCAGGAACAGGTCATGATCCAGGATTTCCGGGAATGGTCCTCCGCTGGCGGTTTCAGCCATGTCCCATTTGGTGACGCTGACACCCATCGCTTCGCACATATCTGCGGCACCGGTGCCAACACGGCCCAACGCGCCAATGACGATGGCGCGGGGGCGGTTAGCGCCTGTGGCGTCCAACTCGGCCAGCAATTCGGCATTCAGGGCGTCTTTGTTGGCATAGACGCCAACGGGCGGGCATTCCTGTCCGCGTTGCTGCGCGGCCCATGTTTTCAGCGTGACAGCGGCCCCGGCATACCCAGCCCAATAACCAAAAGCGGCGACGCGGCGGCCGTCTTCGTCGACCAGATATTCCAGATCATAAAGGGTGCCGCCGCCCGCCTTGAACCGCTCCAACAACGCCCGGCCAGAATGTTGGCCTTTGTAGGCATGGCCGAACATGATGTGGCGATGAGGCAGGAGGGTGCCGTCCTCGGGCAGCTCTTTCAGGCCGAAGATGATCGCGTCCTGCGGGGCCTCGGGCCAGCTGTTTTCAGCCGCGATCTCGCAGCCTGCGTCCTTGTAGCCGTCCAGCGGGATGGCACGGACAGAGCTTTCCTCGACCGTCACGCGGATGCCTGCCGCGATCAGCGCGGCAGCACCTTCGGGGGTCAGCCCGACCCGATCCTCGTTCGGGCGCTGTTCTGCCCGGACCCAGAGATGTGTCATTGTCATTCCTTTTGTCAGAGCATTCCGGCGGCATGGGCCGCCTGAACGGAAGGGCGAGCCTCCATCGCCTCGCGGAAGGCGAGAATTTTGGGGAAGGCCGAGACGTCTACGCCGTCGCCCTCCAGCCAGCTGCACACCACATAGAGGTAGGCATCGGCGAGCGAGAAGGACTCACCCAGAACGAACGGCCCGCGCAGCCCGTTCGATGAGATGTATTTACAGGACGCGGTCATGGTCTGCGCGACCTTGTCCTTCATATCCTGCCAGCTGGATTTCTTGTCGGCCCAGCGGTGCCCGCGCATCTTGTGGGCATGGTTCACATGCATGGTCGAGGCGAGGTAGTACATCACCTCGCGCATCCGCGCGGCCATGACCGGGTCTTCGGGGACCAGCCCGGCCTGCGGGGCGATTGTTGCCACATATTCCAGCAACGCGCCGGTTTCGGTCAGGATGCCGCCATCCACTGCAAGCGCCGGAACCCGGCCCTTGGGGTTGATCTGCTTGTAGGCGGGTTTGGTCTGTTCGCCATCGGCAAAGTCCAGTCGGACCGCCTCATAATCCAGACCGGCCTCCTCCAGCGCGATGGCGACAGCGACCGAGATGGTGCGGGGAGCGTAGTAGAGCTGCATCGGGACCTCCTTACAGATGGGTCTGGGCGAATTGCCGGTCTGGCGCTTCCAGATGCGGGGTAGCGTTGAACAGAACCGGGCTAAGCTGCGCTCCAATCGGATGCAGCCGGTGCAGCGAGGTGTTCATGATGGCAAGTGCCACCCGCGCCATCGACGGGATATCCAGACCCATTGCCTGCCGCACCACCATAGAGATCAACCCACCCGAAGTTACAACAATCGCCGGCCCACCCTCGGTTCCGATCTCATACAGGGCGTCACTGACGCGGGTTTCAAACTGTTCGAAACTTTCGGGCGCATCCTGGATATCGCCATCGGCCCAGGCAGCGAATGTGCGGGGCAGGTGATCAACAAAACCTTCGCGATCTGTCGGGATCGCCACACCGTGCTGTTCATGAAACAGCTGCGCCAGGGTGAAATACTCGATCTCATTCAGGCGTGCATCGCGAACCGGCTCAGGCAGCCCCATGCTGGAGGCCGTTTCAACATGCCGGGTCAGCGTGCCGCAATAGACGCGCGGATAATGTGCCCGCGTGTCGCGCAGATGCGCGCCCAGCCAGCGCGCCTGCTGGTGGCCCAGATCGCTGAGCTTGTCATAGTTTACCTCGTCCCGCGCTGCCGTGTTGGCCTGACCGTGACGAACCAGTGTGATATGTGACATGGCGGTCCCTCTTGCTGGCAAGTCTTAGGGCAGGTTCCGGGCCGGGGCCAGAGGGGTTCGGCAAAAATCGAAGGGTGATTGCAGGTTGCCAGCCGGGCGCTATGGTTGGCCGCGCAAGACGTTTGGGGGGAGTTCATGGCAATCAACGAAAACCGCTTTTTGGCCGATCTGCACAAGCTGCGCGAATTCGGAGCCTCGGGCGTGGGCAAAGGCGTCATCCGCCCAGCCTTTTCCGAGGCCGACATTGCCGCCCGGACATGGCTGGCAAGCCGGATGGCAGATGCGGGCCTGACCCCGCAATTTGATCCGGTCGGGAACCTGTTTGGTTTGGCCGAAGGGCCGTCCTTGCTGATGGGGTCACATAGCGACAGCCAGCCCGAGGGCGGCTGGCTCGACGGTGCTTTGGGCGTAATCGCTGCGCTTGAGATTGCGCGCAGCAGCGATCAGCCTGTCTCGGTTGTCAGCTTTCAAGATGAAGAGGGCCGGTTTGGCGTCACCACAGGCTCGGCCATCTGGTCGGGCGGGCTGCCTTTGGATCAGGCGGACAAGCTGACCGACCATGCGGGTATACCCTTCGCCACGGCTCGGGGTGCGATGGGCGATCTGGCCGAGGGCTTTGTCGATCCTACCCGTTTCACAGGCTTCATCGAGATGCATATCGAGCAAGGCCCGATGCTTGATACCCAGAAAGAGCAAATCGGCGTTGTCACCGACATCGTCGGCATACGCGATATGGTTGTTCAGTTCGACGGTCAGCAGAACCACGCCGGAACCACGCCGATGCATCTGCGTCGCGACGCGTTTCAGGCTCTGTCTGCGTTCAACACCCGTCTGAACGACCGGTTCAGAAACGTGGTTACGCCGCAAACCGTCTGGACCATTGGGCATGTAGATCTGCACCCCAACGCCTCGTCCATTGTACCGGGCCGAGTGCGGTTTTCGATGCAATGGCGTGACGGGGATGCCGACCGTCTGGCAAGGATGGAGGAGATCATTCGCGCTACAGCCGCCGAGATCGCCGCAGAGATGGGCATGAGCCTGAGCTACGGCCCGATGCTAGGGCTGGAGCCGGTGGCCATGGACCCCTCGCTGCGCGCAGCTTTGGAGCATGGGGCCGAACAGGTCGCGCCCGGCAAATGGCGCAGGATGCCCTCGGGGGCGCTTCATGACGCCACCAACGTCTCGCGCCTGATGCCGGTTGCCATGCTGTTTGTGCCGTCTATCAATGGAATCAGTCACGATTTTGCCGAGGATACCGCCGAAAGTGACCTGATCGCCGGGCTTCATGTGCTGGATCACGCCGTTCAAAGGCTGCAGCCAAAACCGTTGTGAATTGTAGCGAATACGCAAATTCTCGATTGTCTGCATGGCCATAGCCAAACTCCGAGTTGAACACACGGCTTCGAAAACGTGCCAGTTACCAGCACTGGGAATATCGTCTGTTGCCTAACGGAAAATAGTTTCCTATAGGAACATTGCCGATGCATGCGTTCGTATACATGCCCGCTCTGGCTGCGGTTCTGGGCCGAAACACCAAGGCTGAATCGTTGCATTAGATCCAGCTTGGGGCAAACTTACGGGTATGCGTTCCGACCAATCGATACGAAAAGGTATCTGCCATGACCGACGCACCGAATCGCACTCCACTTTACTCTCTTCACGTTGAGTTGGGTGGAAAGATGGTTGATTTTGCGGGCTGGGAGATGCCTGTTCAGTATCC
>NZ_JBQFXO010000009.1:0-256522 GCF_056540865.1 Ruegeria sp. AL11 | reverse complement strand
CTGAAAGATGCGCATGATCATTCGTCCGGCCTCCGTAAAGTACGGTTCCTGAATGTATGAGCGCCTCTGGTTCTATGACCATATCATTTTGTTGCGGGTGTGTCTGCTTTGGGCTCGAAGGAGACACTCGCTGCACTCGGCGTGAACGACTACTATGCGGACAAAGCTGCCGTTCGGAGTTACCGAATAGATGTCAGCTTTCGAGGGTCAGTGATCCCGGCCACATAGGTCATGGTCTGCGAGCGAGGCCAAGACATAACAGTCCTCTGCCACGCCGCGACCATCACATCCTTGAGCAATACGCTTCAGTTCGTTCTCAAGCGCTTTGAGTCGTTTGATCTTGGCTCGCACTTCGGACAACTGACCTTCGGCGATCTCGGTGGCGGCTTCGCATGATCGGTCTGGATGGTTTTGCAACTCGATCAGAGATGAGATCGCGTCGATGGAGAAGCCAAGATCACGCGCATGACGGATGAAGCTCAGGCGTTCCAGACCATCGTTTGTGTAACGCCTCTGGTTGCCTGCTGTACGTTCCGGTGGAGCCAGGAGACCCATTTCTTCATAGTAGCGGATGGTAGGCACTTTGACCTTCGTCCGCTTCGAAAGCTCTCCAATTGAGAACATGCGAAAACCCTCTTGAACCTCTAGTCACTAGAGAGACTACATTAGAACCGAGGCGATTCTGAAGAGGTTTCAAAAATGGCAGGATGCTGCGGTAGCGACGTGAAGTTTGACGGGATGTCGAACGAATACAAACGCCGGTTATGGATCGTCATCGCGCTGAATGCGACAATGTTCGTGGTCGAGATGACCGCCGGACACTATGCAAAGTCTCAGGCACTTCAAGCAGACGCGTTAGACTTCCTTGGGGACGCGCTCACCTATGGTATTTCCCTCGCCGTGATCGGTGCTTCTGTTCGCGCTCGAACGAACGCAGCCTTGGCGAAGGGGATCAGCCTCTTCCTGATGGGCGCGTGGGTGTTTGGTTCGACCGTCTATCGGGTGTTCTACGTGGGTGTTCCAGAGGCCGAAATCATGGGGATCATCGGTGCGCTGGCTCTCGCAACAAACCTTGCGAGCGTACTCTTGCTTGTCAGCTACAAGGATGGAGACGCCAACGTGCGGTCGGTTTGGCTATGCTCGCGGAACGACGCCATCGGCAATGTGGCCGTGATGATTGCCGCTTTGGGTGTCTGGGGCACCGCAACGGGCTGGCCTGACCTCATTGTCGCTGCGATCATGGCGAGCCTATTCTTGTCATCTTCGTACCAAATTGTCCGACAGGCACTTGAGGAACGGCGCGAGGACGCCGCGCACGAGCATGGAGCAGCCCGGACAAGCTGACATTCGCTGCGGGGAGCACACCGGGTAGGTATAGGCTCAAAGCGGTAGTTCGCTACGCTTTGCTTGAATGACCGCTCTGCAGGCAAAGTCACCATTCAATCAAAGGTCGGGTTTATGAATTCCGGAAGCGATGCGCGCGCGCTCGTAAAGACGTGAAAGAAGTGCTCCTAAAAGGTTGAGCCATATCATCGGAATTAAAACGACAAGGCCATGACCCTTTGTAAAACCTGGATTGCGTAGCTTAAAAAACTGAACGTCTGATAGATCAAGCCGTTCATTGAGACGTTTTTCTTGCGGTGTTTCAATAGTGACCCATCCGACGTCGCGCACAAACGGGTCTTCTGGACGAACTGCCGGATCAGAGAAGCTTTCTATTAGCTGGCGAGCGATTTCCTGAATATCGCCGGGCGACTTAACATCCGGGTGCGGGAAAATTTGCCGAAAGTACTTGCAGAACAGGTGATAGCTCGACGTGTGAACGAGTGTGCCGAGATAGTACACTGGGGTGAATGGATGGCTTAGTTTTTCAGTTAAAGCACGCACGATCCCGAAGCCGTAAGTTGCGCCGCGTCCGCGAAACCTTGGTGCCAACCCAGCCTCTGCCCGCAATACTATGACGCTGCGCCCATGCAGTTGGCGTCGATAGCGGTGAACTGCACAATAACCAATAACACTTTGGTCTGCCGCGCAGTAAAGCTGGATGGATGTTGCTTCTGCCGGCGGTTCTATGACGTGCTGATGAAACTCTTCGGCGGAAACACCCGCAAAGATCTTTTGGTGTACTGAATACAGTTTGTTCGACAGAGCTCGCCGCTCGCAGGCCGATAGTTCTGCTGGCACAACAATCCTGCCTCGGAAAATCCTAGGTTCTTTTCCGGTATGGCGTTCCGTCTCCATTTCGACCGATTGTAGTGCGAGGATGTGGAGATGTCTCTGCTGGGCTCAGAGCAATCGTCCGCTGCGTTCTGTCTGAGTGACCGCTTTGCAGGGCGAAGCGATCATTTTTTCTCCTGCGGCAAATTCTAGAGATTTAGCCGTGAACGAAGTGTATGCTCGCAAAGTGACGGCGCCAGTCAGCCACTTCGGCGGCGATATCGTCGCCCTTCAATCCGCGCGAAATTAAAGAAGCCAGTCTGTCGGCGTGATCAGGCGTCATGCCCCATCTCACCAACTCGGGCGTACCGATGCGCAGACCATTCATGTCACCTTCGATTTCCGTCACCGGCAGGCCAATACCGCAAGCCAGAAACCCAGCTTTGCGCAGGGTCTTGGATGCAGCCTGTCCACCGCCAAAGCGTTCTGCCAGAACGGCGAACTGGTGAGAGGCGGTGAAACCCTCGCGTCCGGCAAAAACTGGAACACCTTGCGCATCGAGGCCCTGGGCCATTGCGCGGGACATTGCGATCATCTCGGCAGCGTAGTCCTTTCCGTAGTCGCGCCAATCAAGCATTGTCACAGCAAGCGCAGCTGACTTAGCGGCGTCGAAGTTCGCCGTCATGCCTGGGAATGCAATGGCATCCAAATCCTTTGCAATCTCCGCATCGTTTGTGACAATCAGTCCCCCAGCAGGACCGCCGAGGCTTTTGTACGTACTCATTGTCATGAAGTGTGCGCCCTCGGCCAAGGGGTTGCGCCAGGCTCTTCCCGCGATAATCCCGCATTGGTGCGCGGCGTCGAACATCACCTTGGCACCGACTTCATCTGCAATGGCCCGTACTTCTTTGACCGGGTGCTCAAAAAGGTTGAGACTGCCGCCGATCGTTATCAATTTGGGGCGCTCCCTTCGCACAAGCGCGCGCAGCTGGTCGAGATCGACTGTGTAGCCATCGGCATCGGTTGGTGCATCTATTGTTCGCAAACCAAACAAACCGGCGCATCCTGAGATGTGATGTGTTACGTGCCCACCGATCGATGCCGGCGGCGCAATGATAGTATCGCCGGCTTGGCAGGTGGCCATGAAGCCATAGAGGTTCGCAATCGCGCCAGAAGGCACGCGGATTTCTGCGAACTTTGCGTCGAAAACCTCCGCGCAAAGCTCGGCTGAGATGACCTCGATCTCTTCGATGGCTTCAAGTCCCATCTCATATTTTTCGCCTGGGTATCCAAGCGACGGGCGCGAGCCAATTCCCGAAGACAGCAATGCTTCAGCTCTCGGGTTCATTACATTGGTTGCTGGATTTAGGTTGAAGCATTCTTGCTCGTGGATTTCCCGATTTCGGGTGGCTAAATGCTCAATCCGATCCAGCAGAGCGTTGGATGAGGTGCGAGACGTTTCGGTTGCGATCTTCTGGACTAGTGCTTCGCTGTCGGCCGGCACCCAGTTTCTCATTTCTATGGTCATCGCAATTCCCTCCTTGGCTGCACACAGATTGGACAGATCGGAATGACAACGCAAACCAGTTTTGTTATTTCTGGGCTTAGAAAAACTAAGGCTGAGATCTATGGCTGTCGCACCACGCCGCCCCAAAGGGCCGCCCCTCAATGCCCTGCGTGCCTTCGAGGCTGCGGCGAGGCTAGAAAGTTTCGTTTCCGCGGCCGAGGAGTTGGGCGTCACGGCCGGCGCGGTCTCACAGCATATCAAAGCCTTGGAAGGCTGGGCCGGAACTACCTTGTTTGAAAGAGGGGCTCACGGTGTTTCGCTATCCTCTTCTGGTCGCAAGCTAGCGGAAGAGTTCACAAATGCCTTTGATCTTCTCGCCGCGGCGACGCAAAGTTTGCGAACCCTAGCACCCAACCCTGAGATCCACATCGCCGCTTTGCCCTCAATTGCGCAGCTATGGTTACCAGCGCGATTGGGCAAGCTGCGCGAGAAGCGTCCCGACCTGAATGTCTCGGTGACAGCGATGGAGAGGCCTCCCAGCCTGTCGAGAGAACTATTTGATCTGTCAGTTTTCTTTTCCGTCCCGGCTGAAACACCGGATCAGATCGTGCTTGCGGAGGACGAAATCTTCCCCGTTTGTTCACCAAGGATAGCAGATGGTCTTGATCTGGAGACCGCGCAGTTGCTGCACGACCAGACGTGGCAAGAAGACTGGTCCATGTGGTCAGAGGCGACGGCGGTTTCAGTTGGTGATCCCCAAAGGGGGCCGAGGTATTCGTTATACGCCCTTGCGGTAGAAGAAGCGAAGTCCGGTGCGGGTGTGCTTATGGGACATAGCTGCCTGGTTGAGCAGGCGCTTCAGTCTGGGCAACTCAAGAAAGTTTCATCGGAAAGTATCGGAACGGGTCGGGTGTTGGCCCTCGAGCTTCCGCATAGATCGAGACGCCATCCTGCGATTGATGAGGTCGTTAGTCTACTTCGAGAGGAAGGACAGCACTTCAACGGATAAGAACTGCTGAGATGGCGAGTCTTTCTGCTTTAGACGCGGCGCAGTCAATCGCTCTACTTGGCGTGAACGGCTGCAACGCAGACAGTAAAGTTTTTGCATGCGGCAGGGGGAAAAGCCTTTCCTGCGGGTATCAGATTTCTAGGTTTTACGTTTCTGCGACTTCGCTAGCTTCGCATGGAATGGCGTCAGTCTCTGTTTACCGACTTTACCAGTCACCTATTGAGGTAACCCTGCCTTCAACCAACCTTCACGCCAGTTGTTTGCGGAGGCTGGAACAGTGAAGATTGGTATCTGGGTTTCCTGTGAAGCGGCAGTCAAGCCCGGGCGCAAAATCTGCAGGTCTTTAACCGCTTTGCGAGCGGCTTCTTCATCAGTCAGGTGCCCCAGAGAAGCGATCAGCATGAGATGACTCATGACGAAGCTGGATCGCACTGACAAAGCATCCCGACAAGCTCCAGCCGCTTCCTCATATCGCTCAAGCTGAAAGAGTGCGCTTGCCTGAGCAAGGTAGGCGGCGTGGCGCAACGGATCATGCGGGCTAAGGTCGACAGATTGAACCGCGTGTTTCAGAGCCTCCTCCGGCCTATCAAGCAGGCATAGGTTAATGGATGCCAGCATGTGAACTGTTGCAGCGTTTGGATTTTGCTTGAGCGCTTGTTTGAAAACGTCCCGCGCACGCGGCAGGTCTCGCGCGAGCATTGAGATGGAATGCGCCGCATACGCCATTGCGATCCCGTCTGCACGATCGCTCATGAGGACCCGTTCAGCGGCCTTGATAGCTTCCTTTGGTCCCTCACCAATAGGTTCAAGCCCTTGAACCATTCGTTGAATATGCAACCAAGCCAATAGCCCGGATGCGGACGTATAGTCTGGATCACGATCCAGTGCGAGTGTTGTGAGTTGTATGGCCTTGCGGTTGTCTTCGTCTGTCAAAAGATGGAAGTGCGATTGCGCCCGCAGGTACAGCTCGTAAGCTTCCAAATTGTCCGTTGGTTTCGCTCGTGCTCGGTTTGTTTCAGCGTGCCTCAGCGATGGCTCAATCGCTGTCACGACCTCAACGGTGACTTTGTCTTGAAGGTCAAAAATATCATCAAGCACGCCGTCAAATCGATCTGCCCAAAGATGGCTGCCGTTTTCTGCATCAATCAGCTGCCCTGTAATGCGGACGCGCTGACCTGCACGTCTGACCGAGCCCTCCAGAACATACCGTACCCCAAGAGTGCGCCCGACTTCCCGTATATCTGTGCTTCTACCTTTGAACGTGAATGACGAGTTTCGGGCCAACACCATCAGCCAGCGGAAACGAGACAGCTCTGTGATAATGTCCTCGGTAATGCCGTCTGCAAAAAACTCCTGTTCGGGGTCACCGGACATATTGTCGAACGGAAGCACGGCAATCCCGGGTCTGACATCTGTTGTTGTGGAAAGATTGGCCGAAGTGCCTTTGGGCCAGTGCCAAACACCAATTCGGCGTGTGATGTTCTTCAATTCTGTTTGCTCGCCGCCTTCGAAGTGAGATGCATCACCACGGTCCAAACTGTTGTGCGAGGTGTCCGACATCAAAACCTGATCCGGCTCGGCCAGTGCTTCGAGACGGGAGGCGACATTTATTCCGTCACCAAAAATGTCATCACCGTCCGTGACGACCTCGCCGGTATGAATGCCAATTCGAAGTTTGATACCGTCCGGTTTCTGAGCTGACTGTATTGCGATCGCGCAATCTGCGGCATCTGATGTGGATTTGAACTCGGCAATCCAACCATCGCCCATGCTTTTGATCAGCGTTCCATCATGGTCTTCCAGCAGACACTGAAGCGTTTCTTCACGGAATGATCTGAGCGCTGCAATCGTACCTTCCCGGTCGCGATCCATCAGTGCAGAGTAGCCAACGATATCAGCTGCAAGCACTGTGGTAAGCCTTCTGTCCATTCGTTAACCCCCGTTTCTAGGAACTTAACGCGACACTCAGGTTCTGTCAGCCCGACAAGGTCACCATTGAGCTAACCGCTGTCTTCCAAGCTTTTTTGATTAACGTCGGCTTTCGGGCCATTTGTAGACGCTGATTACCCCGCCTCTCGGTTGCGGGCTTCATCTCGTCGACCGATAAAAAGAGGCGCGCTTGATTACAAGCGCGCCCCAGTTCAACTGGGAGGAGGAAAATTCGCGTTCTCAAGTACACCAACGCTAGTTACTTAATGCGCTAGTTATCGATGGATCTACGAAGGAGTGCAGTGAAGTTGGTCACGCAAGACGCAAATTGCGGTAGCGCAGGTCCCCGCTGGTTGGGCGCTGCTAGTTGCAAGCTGATTGACCAGCATACATCCCTAGTCCAGCTCCTGCTGCTGTTGCTAGCGTCTTACCTGTTCCACCACCAAACCGATTTCCAACTACCCCGCCAAGGGCAGCGCCGCCAAGGACACCCGCCGCGCAGCGTGCGTCATGCTGTGCTTGGGCCTGCGTTGGCGTTGTTGGCGCTCCGCAAGCAGCCACGAGTAGAGAGCCGCCGAGCGCGCAAGCTATCAGTGTTTTCTTCATCTAGATTGCCTCTCAAACTTTCGAATTGGTTGTCTGAGTAGGTGGCTCCTAGCCGTCTATTGTACAAGGCTTCAGCGCCTTTGGGATTTGAGGTTAACTAAATCTTAATAATGAGAACCTGGGGTCTAAGGTTTCGCCTTGGCTTAACGACCACCTGAAAAACCTGAGATCCGGCCCTACCATTTCAAAAAGTTGAAAAATGATCCTGAGCGCCCATGGTTCACACTAAAAAGCGCGAAGCTCCAACAACGAGAAATCGGGGGACAAATCAGGGGATGTGAACCGTATTTCTTGATTAATTATTAATTATAAGTGAGATGTAAGTTTAAATGGTGCCCCCACACGGACTCGAACCGCGGACCTACTGATTACAAATCAGTTGCTCTACCAGCTGAGCTATAGGGGCACTTTTTCAACTTGGTCCTTCAGTGCAAAGCCAGATCTTTTTGTTCAGATCAAGCCACGAAAGGCTAAGTTTCAAAAGTTAGGGCGCTACCTTGAACATTTTGGTCTATGTTCGTTGGGCAACGGCCAACTGGATGAGCAGGCGTATATGGCAAAATTTTTTGGCCCGCAACCCGCTAATTTACTCAGTTTGCAACGTTGTTCATACACTCCGATTTTAACTGGAGGCAGCCAATGGAACCGTTGGCATCCTTCCGTCGTAGCTTGATCGCATCGGCTCGAAAAATATAGGCGTTCGCCAAAAAACGGATGCTTGGCTCAAAGCGCCAACACGAGGTTCGCAATTGCCGCAACGAGGATAGCTGTGAAGGTCAGGACCATCCCGATCTGGCGCAGAATCACGATCTGCGGGCTGCGGCCAAAGCCGTAGGCGTGCGACAAGCGACCGCTCAGCAGACAGAGCCCCAACAGGTTCAGCATCAGCGCCCCGGCACCCTGAAGCTCGACCATGGTGATCAGCAGAAGGGCAAAGGGCGTGTATTCGATGAAGTTGGAGTGCGTCCGGATCACCTTGAGCATGTCCGGCTTGCCACCATCGCCATAGGAGACCTTGTCACTGCGGCGCTGGCTGATGACCAGGAAGCTCAGAACAATGTAAAGGATCGCCAGCAACGAGGCGTAGATTGGGGTGATGGACAGCATCGTGTTCCTCCTGAGTAGAAAAAGGCCGCCCGGTTCCCCGAGCGGCCCTTGTGCTTTTGAAAAATAAACTGGTTATTCCAGTTCGACCAGCAGGTCCTTTGCGTCAATCTGGCCGCCGGGCTGGACATGGACAGCAGAGACCACGGCGTCGCGTTCGGCGTGGATGCCGGTTTCCATCTTCATCGCCTCGATGGTCAGCAGAAGATCGCCTTCTTTGACCTCTTGGCCTGCGGTGACAGCAACGGTCGCGACAACACCCGGCATCGGCGCGCCGATGTGGTTGGCGTTGCCGGCCTCGGCCTTCGGGCGGGCCTGTGTGGAGGCTGTCACAAGGCGGTTGGGCACCCGAATGACGCGGGGCTGGCCGTTGAGTTCGAAGAACACTTTGACCTCGCCTTTCTCGTCGGTCTCACCGATGGCCTGACAGCGGATTTCCAGCGTCTTGCCTGGATCAATCTCGGCCGTGATCTCTTCGCCCGGCTCCATGCCATAGAAGAAGGTGCGGGTCGGCAGGGTGCGCACCGGACCATACGTGCGGTGACGGCCCATATAGTCGAGGAACACCTTCGGATACATAAGGTAGCCGTTCAGATCCTCGTCATCGACCTCTTTGCCGTCCAGTTGCTTGGAAAGGTCGGCGCGGGTGGCCTCCAGATCGACGGCGGGTACGTTTTTGCCTGGACGCTCGGTATTGGGGGCCTCATCCTTGAGGACCTTATGAAGGATCGCAGGCGGGAAACCACCGGGAGGCTGGCCCAGGTTTCCGCGCATCATGTCCACAACTGAATCGGGGAACGCCACATCGGTTGTTGGGCTTTCCACTTCTTCGCGTGTCAGGCCCTGGCTGACCATCATCAGCGCCATGTCACCGACAACCTTGGACGACGGCGTCACCTTCACGATGTCACCAAACATCTGGTTCACGTCAGCATAGGTCTGGGCGACCTCATGCCAGCGCTCTTCCAGCCCCAGAGAACGGGCTTGCGCCTTGAGGTTGGTGAACTGACCGCCTGGCATCTCGTGCAGATACACCTCAGAAGCCGGAGCCTGCAGGCTGGATTCAAAGGCCGCGTACTGGCCACGCACGGCTTCGAAGTAGTCGCTGATCTCACGGATCGATTTGATGTCCAGGCCGGTATCCCGCTCAGTATGGCGCAGCGCTTCGACCACAGTGCCCAGCGTGGCCTGAGACGTGTTGCCTGAGAAGCTGTCCATTGCGCAATCTACCGCGTCGACGCCGGCCTCAGACGCCGCCAAAATGGTGGCGCTGGCGATGCCTGCGGTGTCATGCGTGTGGAAGTGGATCGGCAGGCCGACCTCTTCCTTCAAGGCGCGGATCAGGATCTTGGCCGAGGCTGGTTTCAATAGACCTGCCATGTCTTTCAGGCCAAGAATATGCGCCCCTGCATCGCGCAGCTCTTTCGCCATGCCGACATAGTATTTCAGATCGTATTTCGAGCGATCCGGGTCCAGAATATCGCCAGTATAGCAAACAGTGCCTTCACAGATCTTGCCGCTTTCAACGACCGCATCCATCGCAACGCGCATGTTTTCAACCCAGTTGAGCGAGTCGAACACGCGGAACACGTCGATCCCTTGCGAGGCCTGACGCACGAACTCCTGCACCACATTGTCTGGGTAGTTGGTATAGCCGACACCGTTTGCGCCGCGCAGCAGCATCTGTGTCATCAGGTTCGGCATCCCCTCGCGCAGGTCACGCAGGCGCTGCCACGGGCATTCCTGCAGGAAGCGATAGGCCACGTCGAACGTCGCGCCGCCCCAACATTCCACCGAGAACAGCTGCGGCAGGTTTGCGGCATAGCTGGGCGCAACCTTGATCATATCGATCGAGCGCATCCGTGTCGCCAGCAGCGATTGGTGACCATCCCGCATCGTGGTGTCGGTGATAAGCAACTGGCGCTGGGCTTTCATCCAGTCGGCCACGGCCTGTGGGCCCTTTTGCTCCAGCAGGTTGCGTGTCCCCACCTGAGGTTCGGCTTTCTGGGCAGGGGCTTTTGCTTCTTTCAAATCAGCACGCGGCTCGGGGCGATCCTTGGTTTCGGGATGGCCGTTGACGGTGATGTCCGCGATATAGGTCAGAACCTTGGTGCCCCGGTCACGGCGCTTTTTGAAGGCGAACAGGTCTGGCGTCTCGTCGATGAACTTGGTGGTGTATTCATTCGACAGGAAGGTCGGGTGCTTCAGCAGGTTTTCCACGAATGCGATGTTGGTGGAAACGCCGCGCACGCGGAATTCACGCAGGGCGCGATCCATCCGGGCAATCGCCTTTTCGGGAGTCGGTGCCCAAGCGGTGACCTTGGTCAGCAGCGAGTCATAGTAGCGCGTGATTACGCCGCCCGCATAAGCAGTGCCGCCGTCCAGACGGATGCCCATACCTGTGGCCGAGCGATAGGCGGTGATGCGGCCATAGTCCGGGATGAAATTGTTCAGCGGATCTTCGGTGGTCACACGGGTCTGCAGCGCGTGGCCGTTCAGGCGGATCTCATCTTGGTTGGCTTTGCCAGTGGCCTCGGCCAGCGTCTTACCTTCAGCGATCAGGATCTGAGCCTGCACGATGTCGATGCCGGTGACTTCTTCGGTGACGGTGTGCTCCACCTGAACGCGAGGGTTCACTTCGATGAAGTAGAACTTGCCGGTGTTCATATCCATCAGGAATTCGACGGTGCCTGCGCATTCATAGTTCACATGGGCGCAGATGCGGCGGCCCAGTTCGCAAATCTCGGCGCGTTGTTCTTCGGTCAGATACGGGGCAGGGGCGCGTTCAACGACCTTCTGGTTCCGGCGCTGGACCGAGCAGTCGCGCTCATACAGGTGGTAGATCTCACCATGCTTGTCACCAAGGATCTGAACCTCGACGTGACGGGCACGGGTGATCATCTTTTCCAGATAGCCTTCGCCGTTGCCAAATGCGGCCTCGGCCTCGCGGCGGCCTTCCAGAACTTTCTCTTCCAGCTCATCCTCGGACAGGATCGGGCGCATGCCGCGTCCACCGCCGCCCCAGCTGGCCTTCAGCATCAATGGGTAGCCGATCTCGGCCGCCTCTTTCTTGATCGCGGCCATGTCATCGCCCAGAACTTCGGTGGCGGGAATAACCGGCACGTCAGCGGCGATGGCAACCTTGCGGGCACTGGCCTTATCGCCCAAGGCGCGCATGGTTTCAGCCTTGGGGCCGATGAAGGTGATGCCGTTCTGAACACAGGCATCCACAAAGTCCGGGTTCTCGGACAGGAGGCCGTAACCGGGGTGGATCGCGTCCGCACCCGATTCCTTGGCAACGCGGATGATCTCGTCAATCGACAGATATGCCGCGACAGGGCCAAGACCTTCGCCAATGCGATAGGCTTCGTCCGCCTTGAAGCGGTGCAGGCCTAACTTGTCTTCTTCGGCAAAGACCGCAACGGTGCGTTTACCCATCTCGTTGGCTGCGCGCATCACGCGAATGGCAATCTCGCCGCGATTGGCGATCAGGATCTTCTTGAAATCGGTCATTTTGGGTCCCGGTCTTGGTGTTTCGGCCGTGTTCATAGGCGGAGAATACGCGCAGGTGTATCAGTGGTTCTGGGTATAACCGGCATGTTAACGCTCGCAAACGGCCATTGTTCGCGCGTTTCTTGTAGCGTTGCTGCGCCGCAGCATCAATCTTCGTGATGAATCGTCATGATTTGCGTCAGGTCGGCAAGGCCCATCTGCCCCATATTTGCGAGCATATCCTGCCTTAACAGGTCAATCACATGAGCTGGTCCTTTGGGGCCAAGTGCCGCCAGCCCATATAAAAAGGCCCGTCCAAGCATGACGAAATCGGCCCCTTTGGACAAAGCGCGAAGGATGTCCAACCCGCCTTCGATGCCGCTGTCGAAGATCAGAGGCAAGCTGGTGGCGCTGCGAATCTCCGGTAGAACTTCGATGCTGGCGGGCGCACCGTCAAATTGACGGCCTCCGTGGTTCGAAACCCAAAGCGCGTCCACCCCGGCTCGTTCAAGCATTTCGGCATCGTCTGGGCGCATGATTCCCTTGACTACGAAGGACCCATCCCACTGATCGCGCAACCGTTTGACGTATTCCATGTCCGGTGACGTGCGCAGCAAGTATCCGACATGGGCCGTGAGCGGCATCGATTTTGTGTTGTCGATGTACTTGTCCAACGTGCGCATTTTGGGCATGCCCTGTCGCAGCATCCCAAACGCCCAAGCGGGGCGCCGCGCGACTTGGGCCAGCAATCTCGGCGTCAGCCTTGGCGGATGGGTCAGCCCTGAGCGTGTCTGACGCTCTCTGCGGGACGCGACAGGAACATCTGCTGTCAGGACTAAAGTTTTAAATCCTGCCTGTCGGGCGCGGGCCAGAAAATCTGCTCGAATCTCGGGATCCCTAGGCGGGTAAAGCTGGAACCAGGCGTTTTCACCCAGATGAGGGGCCAGATCCTCCGGGGATTGGCTGGCCACCGTTGACAATGTGTAGGGCAGAGAGGCCTGCGCAGCCGCACGCGCCAAAATGCCTTCTGCGTCCGGCCAGATCAGACCGGACATGCCGATCGGCGCGATTCCGAAAGGAAGTGGGCAGTCCTGCCCCAGAAAGCGTTTGCTGGTGTCGTATTCCAGTTCACCTTTCAGAATCGCGGGGAGTAGCCGCACCGAGTCCAGTGCCGTTCGGTTTCGAAGCATGGCCGTTTCGGTCCCTGTTCCGCTTTCGGTATACTCCCAAACAAAATGCGGAAGCCGTCGTCGGGCGCGGCGTTTCAGGTCGGCGATGCCGGGATAGGTGCTGTGCAGGTCCATGGCGTTTGATCCAACCTGCGCTGCGATTCGGCAAGGGGATCACGCCGCATCAGGCTTTGGTTTGAGTGGTTTTGGTCCCGGACGTTCAGCCGCCGAGTCGCTATGACCACTTGCAACGCGCACCTGGTTTCGGCCGTTATCCTTGGCTGAATAGAGGGCATCATCGGCCGCTCGCATCAAGTCTTGCGGCATCGTCCCATGTGCAGGGTAATGCGCTACTCCGACCGAGATCGTGATCCGCGGCAGGGACTTGTCGCCATATCTGACCGACACGGCCTCGACAGCTTGACGCAGGGTATCAGCCCGCGTCACGGCATCATCCGGTGTGTTGTCGGGGAGAATCAGCATGAATTCCTCGCCACCGATACGGCAGGCGATCTCATCGCGGTCGCAGCCTTGTTCCAAGGCGGCGCCCACGGCACGCAGAACCATATCACCCGCATCATGCCCATGTGTGTCGTTGAATTTCTTGAAATGATCCACATCCACCGCGATCAAGCTGAGCGGCGCACCGGTCTGCTGGCTGCGGCTGATTCCCCGGCGGAGGCTGTCGGTCATGTGGCGTCGATTGAACAATCCTGTCAGAGGATCGCGTACGGATTGGTCATGTAACTGATCGCGCATCCGCACATTGGCAATCGCCATGCTGATCTGTTCCGCGCAGAGCTGCGCCAGTTTCTTGCTGGCGTGAAAGGCCTCACACTTCCCCTCGTGCGCGCGCAGGTGCAAAAGGCCGACCGTTTCGCCATGAGCGAGAATTGGAAAACAGAAATAGGCCCGCCCGTCATGGGGTTCGGCATGCTCGCAGACAAAATCAATCTCGGAGGCGCCGAATTCATAGGTTCGCCCACGGCGCAGGCCCCAACAACCCTCGGGGTGGATATGCGCCTTGTGGGTGCCGCCATTCCAGCTGGCGCACCCGTCCAGGACATCGCGCGAGTTGGAATAGACATAAACGCTGCCCTCAGCCTCGGGCAGGATATGCGTCATGAATCTTGAGACCATGTCGAACAGCTCGTCCAGCGAGCGGCTGGATTGCAGCCATTCATTCAACTCGCCTAGCAGCCGCACTTCGCGCGCGAGGCGCAGTTGGTCGTCCATCAGCTCTCGTTCTTTCTGCGCACGCACGCGCAGCACGCCCAACTGCCTGCGATTGTTGCGATGCACGATCAGGATCACTGCCGTCAAGGCCAGCAGGACCACCGCACTGATCGCAATCAGCGACATTCGAACCCGATCAATGAACAGGTTCCTCACATCCGTGATGTCGGAATAGAATTCAATCGCGCCGAGGAATTTTCCGCTTTGAATCACAGGCGTATATATTTCGGCCACGTGGCGGGTGTTGCTGTCCAGATTCTCCAACTGGTCGGCGTTTAGCGAGTCCACCTCGGCGATGGGCTTTTCCTCATGCTTGTAGAACAGGTTGCCCATGGCCACCACGTCCTTGAAATACGGTTTGGTATTCACCGAGCCGACGTCGCCGTCCCGCGTGGACCAGAACACCTCACCCGAGGAATCGAACAGTTTGAAGCGGTAAATATCTGAGGTTTCGGGCAGCAAGCTTAGAAAAGCCTCATCATGTTGGCTGAGGATATGCCGTTCGAAGCTGGTTTTGACGTCAAAAAGCTGGCTTTCCACCTTCTTTTCCAAACGTAAGGCGTGATGGCGAAGATCCGATTCCAGCATGCGATCCACAAGCGGGGCAGGCAGCTTATATATGCCCCAACCTGCCAAAGCCGTCATAGCGATCAGCGTTGCCGTGCTGACAAAGACCTTTAGCTTGCCAATAAGGCGTGCTCTTGCCGTCTGTTCCATACCCGCATTCTCCCACAAAGTGCGGAGTAGCATCTGTGAGAGGTTTTGACAGAGTGTTAACTTCCTTGCATGTGGGGGCGTTAAAATGATTAAGATTTGTAAGACCCCGACGGAAAATTCGCGCGAACAAGGCGTGAACAAACCCTTTTCCTTTTGGCCCATCCAGCGTAGTTTGCCGATATGAGCAGTTTTGATGAAATGGACGCCTTTGAGGGCGCATCGCTATCGGCGCGCGCCATGGCCGCGCGACCTACGCCCTATCTGGACGGCCTCAATCCAGCGCAGCGCGAAGCGGTTGAGCAGCTAGACGGACCGGTGCTGATGCTTGCGGGCGCTGGAACAGGTAAGACCAAAGCTCTGACCACACGGATTGCGCATCTTCTGACCACTGCCAAGGCGCGTCCGAACGAGATTCTAGCTGTGACCTTTACCAACAAGGCCGCGCGCGAGATGAAAGAGCGGGTGGGCCGTCTTCTTGGCCAGCCCGCCGAAGGGATGCCATGGCTGGGAACCTTCCACGCGATCTGTGTCAAACTGCTGCGTCGCCACGCCGAGCTTGTCGATCTGAAGTCGAATTTCACCATTTTGGACAGTGACGATCAGTTGCGTTTGCTCAAGCAACTGGTGCGGGCTGCCAATATAGATGACAAGCGCTGGCCTGCACGGATGCTGGCCGGAATCATCGACGACTGGAAGAACCGCGCTTTGACGCCCGACAAAGTGCCGGTCGCGGATGCCGGTGCCTATAACAACAAGGGTGTAGAGCTATACGCCCAATACCAGACCCGCCTGCGCGAGTTGAATGCGGTGGATTTCGGTGATCTGCTTTTGCACATGATCACGATTTTCCAAACCCATCAGGACGTTTTGGAGCAATACCAGCGCTGGTTCCGCTACATCCTCGTGGATGAATATCAGGACACCAACGTCTCCCAGTACCTCTGGCTGCGTCTGCTGGCCGGAGGGCACAAGAACATCTGTTGCGTGGGCGATGACGACCAGTCGATCTATGGTTGGCGCGGTGCCGAGGTAGGCAACATCCTGCGGTTCGAAAAGGACTTTCCCGGCGCCTTCGTAGTGCGGTTGGAACAGAACTACCGCTCGACCCCACATATTCTGGCGGCGGCGTCGAATGTGATCCGTGGCAATGAAGGCCGTCTGGGCAAGGAGCTTTGGACCGATGCCGAGGACGGGGAAAAGGTTCGGCTGATCGGCCATTGGGATGGTGAGGAAGAGGCGCGCTGGATCGGGGAAGAGATCGACGCGATGCAGGGCGGCACGCGAGGTGTGCGTCCGATGAACCTCGACCAGATCGCTATACTGGTTCGCGCCTCACACCAGATGCGCGCGTTTGAGGATCGGTTTCTGACGATTGGTCTGCCTTACAAGGTGATTGGCGGCCCTCGTTTTTATGAGCGGATGGAGATTCGCGATGCCATGGCCTATTTCCGGCTGGTGGTCAGCCTCGAGGACGATCTGGCGTTCGAGCGGATCGTGAACACACCCAAACGCGGTCTTGGTGACAAGGCGCAACAGACGATTCAGGTTGTGGCGCGTCAGAACGGGGTATCTCTGGTCGAAGGGGCACGGATCGCAGTTGAGAGCCAGTTGATCAAGGGTAAGGGCGGTAAGGCGCTACGTGAATTGATCGACGGATTGGCGCGGTGGAATGCGCTGACGCGCGGGCCTCGGATCGAGGTCGATGACGACTCGGTCATCGACGATGGGGTGTCGCCCATTCGCTACGGCGCGCCGGAACACACGCATATCGAGCTGGCGCAGATCATCTTGGACGAATCCGGCTATACCGGGCATTGGCAAAACGACAAGACGCCCGAGGCACCGGGCCGGTTGGAAAACCTCAAGGAACTGGTGAATCAGCTGGACAATTTCGAGAACCTGCAAGGGTTTTTGGAGCATGTCAGTCTGGTGATGGACAATGAACAAGAGGGCGATGGAGCGAAGGTCTCGATCATGACGCTGCACGCGGCAAAGGGGTTGGAGTTTCCTGCCGTGTTCCTGCCGGGGTGGGAGGACGGTTTGTTCCCCTCGCAACGCTCCATGGACGAATCGGGCCTCAAGGGCCTCGAGGAAGAACGGCGTCTCGCATATGTGGGCATTACCCGCGCTGAGGAGGTCTGCACGATTTCTTTCGCAGCCAATCGACGGGTGTTCGGGCAATGGCAGAACGCGATGCCGTCGCGGTTCATCGACGAATTGCCTGAGGACCATGTGGAGGTTCTGACGCCTCCGGGGCTGTATGGCGGTGGGCAACCGGCCGCGACGATCGAAACCCGCGCGGCCGAGGCGAAT
This sequence comes from Ruegeria sp. AL11, assembly GCF_056540865.1. Lineage (NCBI taxonomy): Bacteria > Pseudomonadati > Pseudomonadota > Alphaproteobacteria > Rhodobacterales > Roseobacteraceae > Ruegeria > Ruegeria sp. AL11. The sequence goes on along the minus strand of NZ_JBQFXO010000009.1, from coordinate 239,283 downwards.
GTATACAACTCTCCGGGCTGGAAGCGGATGCAGGCGCGGCAGGGCCAGTATGGAATTTCCCAGCCGAAAGAAAGTCGGAATACGGTGATTGATGCCACGGCAATTGCCAGCTTCACCTTGGGTGAGCGGGTGTTTCATCAGAAATTCGGCTACGGCGCGGTTACCGGCATCGAAGGGGATAAGGTCGAAGTCGATTTCGACAAAGCGGGCGTGAAAAAGGTTGTTTCCCGTTTCCTGACCGCGAAGGACGACGTTCCGTTCTGAGCGCTAGAGACCTTCGACTAGCACCAGGTTGGCCGTTGCTGTCTTGCGTCTGATCTTGGCCAATTCGATATAGTCCGGGTCGTCTTTCCACGCCCGGGCTGCGGCCATGTCTGGGAACTCCATCAGCACGATGCCTTCTTCGGCCCAATTGCCTTCGACGATCTCGACGGGTTTTGAAGAAATGGTCAGCAGGCGCCCGCCGTGCCGGTCCAAGATTGGCATGAAACCTTCAAGATATTTCTGATACCCGTCTGGGTCATGAATGGAAATCTGGGCGATGAAATAGGCGGCCATGACGCACTCCTTAATAATCGTAACTGCGCCGATCTTATTCCGTTTGCCCAAAAAGCAAAAACGGCGGTTTCCCAGGGAGGAGGAAGGGAAACCGCCGTTCTTTTCTACATCAGGGCAGGGAGGAGGAGAGCCCCGATGTATCTGAACCCGGGTTTGAGCCCGGTATGAGGAAGACGCGGCGACGTCAGGGAGGAGGAAGACGTCACCGCGCGCTTTCAACACCGGGCAGGGAGGAGGAGAGCCCGGTGTGTCAAGGTCCGGCGTTGCAAGGCCGGTATTTGGTGCGGCGACGTCAGGGAGGAGGAGAGACGCCGCCGCTGATTACAGACCCTAAAGGGAGGAGGAAGGGTCTGATCTCGTGTATTCCTGTGCGCTTAGCGCGCTGTGAAGTCGTTTGCCGCCTGACGGGCCAAGCCGCGGATCATTGCACGGCTCAGGCCGAGATCGGCCAGCTCGCGGTTCGACAGCGCGGACAGCTCACTTACCGTCTGGCGGTACAGGCGGTAGCGGGCAAAACGTGTCTTTGCGGCCTCGACCAAGGTGGTGATACCGCCAAAGTGAGTGCCTTTGAGTGCCGGTGTGTTTGTTGCCATTGCCATCTTGTTGTTCCGTTCATTCTTGTCTTGCTGACCGGTGCCAGCGTTTGCTTGAGGATGAAAATAAGTGAATGCTGCGATTGCACAATAGCCCGCAACGTCAATGCTGCTATGCAGCAAATGCATGGATATCAGAGCCTTGTCAGTCGCGGTTTGAAATCACCCATGATTTTTTGGGGTTTGCGGGACCTTGGGCACTAAGTCTTGGTCGAGCAAAGATTCCTTCTCACCATTCGACTTGCCCGGAGTTTGAGCGCAGCTGCGAAAGTTTGTGCGTTTGATGGACGCTTTGTTTCAACTCGATCACGGGAAAGCGATCTTAGATCGTGGCTTGGGAATTCGTGGGAGCAGATCAAAGCGGCCAAATTCCACGCGGTTTCCTTCTGTGTGATTCTTTGCTTTTTGCGTTGCTGACGGGTCTCAGCCGGCATTTATTCCGAGAATTCGAAATTTTTTTGGGAAATCATGGGTGATCGTGGGAGGTTCATGAGGTCACCATATCTAGCGATCGAATGACTTTTGATGTCGATATGAGGTGTGTTGGTTCTGAAATTGGCTCAAAATACACCTTGTTTTCATAGCCCGTATTAGATGGTGCCCAAAAATTCCTGTTGATTTCCATGAATTCCCATGTCATCCCTAATGCATCCGATGAGGACGAGGCAGCAGGGGCAGCAAACGACCCCAACCAAAAATAATCAGGTTTCATACAGGCATCTCGCTTTCATCACTCAAGAGATCCGGCGCGCGGGCGAGCAGACATCCCCCCAGGTGGCGCGTGCAGCTGGACATCCCGCAAAGCGGGCCAATGCGGCGGGTTGATCAGTGGCAGCAGATCAACCCGCCGTTTTTCATCCGGGGGGACGTGAAATTCAAGTGGGGCGCAAGCGAAAGGGACAGTCGTCTTGGCGCGCAGGTTTAGAGGTGAAAGCCACCATAAGGTGGACACGAAGGGCAGGGTCTCGATCCCGGCCTCGTTTCGCCGTGTGCTTGAATCGTCTGACCCCAATTGGCAGCCCGGTGACAATCCTGAGCTTGTGATTGTCTATGGCGACCACCGCCGCAAATACCTTGAATGCTATACCATGCAGGCAATTGATGAGGTCGACGATAAGATCGACGCTCTGCCGCGTGGCTCGATGGAGCGTAAGATGCTTCAGCGTATGTTCCATGGTCAGTCCTTTCCCACCAATGTGGATGAAACCGGGCGTCTGGTTTTGCCGGCCAAGCTGCGCAACAAGATCGACCTTGAGAATGAGGCCTTCTTCATAGCCGCCGGTGACACCTTCCAGATCTGGAAGCCTGAGACCTATGAGGTCGAAGAGCTCGCCAAAGCCGAGGAATGGATGGACGATCTGCCGGATGATTTCGACCCGATGGTCTATCTCGATGGCGTTGAGGACGCGTAACGGCATGTCCGGCGCGGTCTCCTCATCTTCTAACCCACATATTCCAGTCCTGCTGCGCCCTTTGCTGGCGGCGGTGTCTCCGGTGGAGGGCACTTGGCTGGACGGCACCTTCGGCGCAGGCGGCTATACTAGGGGTTTGTTTGAGGCCGGGGCTGAGAAAGTGATCGGCGTGGATCGCGATCCTCTTGCGTTTGAGATGGCCGCAGACTGGGCGGGTGGCTATGGCGACCGACTAGTAATGCAGCCCGGAGTGTTCTCGCGCTTGGACGAGTATGCCCAGGATCTCGACGGTGTAGTGCTGGACCTTGGGGTTTCGTCCATGCAGCTGGATCTGGCCGAGCGCGGCTTTTCTTTCATGAAAGACGGCCCGCTCGACATGCGCATGAGCCAGGAGGGTGAAAGCGCCGCCGATCTGGTCAACACGGCGACCGAGACGCAATTGGCCGACATCCTGTTCCACTACGGTGAGGAGCGTGCAAGTCGGCGTATCGCCAAGGCCATCGTCAAAGCCCGCGCCGAGGAGCCCATCACCACGACCTTGCGTTTGGCCGAGATCATCGAATCCTGCCTGCCGCGCCCCAAGCCGGGACAATCGCACCCTGCGACGCGTAGTTTTCAGGGCCTGCGGATTGCAGTGAACGCCGAATATGACGAGCTGTTTCAAGGCCTTATGGCTGCTGAGCGGGCCTTGATGCCTGGTGGGCAACTGGCCGTTGTGACCTTCCACTCCATCGAAGACCGGATGGTTAAACGGTTCTTCCAGTCTCGGGCTGGTAAGACGGGTCGTGCCAACCGGTACGCGCCCGAGATGGAACAGGAGCTGCCGCAGTTTACGCTTAAGACCCGCAAGGCCGTCGGGCCAGACGAGCAGGAATTGCAGGAAAACCCGCGTTCGCGATCGGCCAAGCTGCGTGTCGCGATCCGTACCGAGGCTCCGGCTGGGGAGATTGACGCCCGCGCCATCGGGATGCCGCAACTTGGGGGAAGGGCAAGATGAAGAGTATTCTGTATGTGTTGACCGCTCTGTCCGTGTTCGGATTGGCCTTGTGGGCCTATCAGGAGAACTACCGGACCCAGCAAGTTGTGAAAGAAATGCAGGCCCTTCAGGGTGAGATCGGCGTGGCGCAGGTTAGGCTGGCGGTTCTGAACGCCGAATGGGCCTATCTGAATCGCCCGGATCGCCTGCGTGAGCTGGCCGATTTGAATTTCGAACGCATGGGCCTGTTGCCCTTGCGGGCTGAGCAATTCGGACGTGCGGACCAGATCGCTTATGCCGAGGACCCCGACCTGCCGGTTGTTGACCCGATCGAGCTGCAGGCGATCACCGATATTCAGGCCTTGGGTGAGGTGCAGATTCCATGACCCGCACTCCCCTCCGCCCTCTGGCCCGCGTTCTGGATGCCCGCGCGAAGGGTGAAAACCCAAAGGTCATCGAGCGCGAGAATATCCGCCAACGTCATGAAAAGATGAAAGATCGCGCCCGCGCTCGTGCCGAGGGGCGTCTTTTGGTTTTGGGTCTGTTCTTCTTTTGCGCCTTCTCGGTAGTCGGCGTCCGCATGGGCATGCTGGCAACGTCCGAGGCGCAAGAGCCACTTGCCAGCGCGCCCGGTGCCTCAATCGCCATGCAACGCGCCAACATTGTTGATCGCGAAGGGCGTATTCTGGCGACCAATCTGGATACGTATTCCGTCTACGCGCAGCCGCCCTTGATGATTGATCCGATTGCGGCAGCTGATCAGCTGGTCGCGATTTTCCCGGATCTCGACAAAGAGCGTCTGGTCAAGGACTTCACCGGTAAACGCAAGTTCCTGTGGATCAAGAAACGCATCTCGCCGGAGCAGAAACAGGCGGTGCATGATATCGGCGATCCGGGCATCCTGTTCGGTCCGCGTGAAATGCGCCTCTACCCGAATGGCAAGCTGGCGGCGCATATCCTTGGTGGTTCGGGTTTTGGCCGCGAAGGCGTAAGTGCTGCTGAGGTGATCGGTGTTGCTGGAGTTGAGAAGAAGTTCGACGACTATTTGCGTGACCCGGCCAACGGCAGCAAGCCGCTGCAACTGTCGCTCGACCTGACCATTCAGGCAGCAGTCGAGCAGGTGCTATATGGCGGGATGAAGATCATGAACGCCAAGGGCGCCTCAGCGGTTCTGATGAACGCGCATACGGGTGAGGTGATCTCGGCCGCGTCGCTGCCGTCGTTTGACCCCAATGACCGTCCGCGCCCGCCAACCTCGGGATTTGATCCGTCTGATAGCCCTCTGTTCAATCGTTACGTGCAGGGTGTCTATGAGCTTGGATCGGTCTTCAAAATCTTTACCGCCGCACAGGCGGTCCAGCTTGGCTTGGTGAACTCCGAGACCATCATCGACACCTCCGGTCCGATGAAGATCGGCCGTTTCCCAATTGGTGAGTTCAACGGCAAGAACTACGGCAAGATCAGCGTGGCGGATGTGATCGTTCACAGTTCGAACCGGGGGACCGGACGGCTGGCCTTGCAGATCGGCGCGAAACGCCAGCAGAGCTTCCTTGAAACGCTGGGCATGTTCGAACCCACCCCGTTCGAGATTGTCGAAGCCGCAGGTGGTGCGCCCCTCAAGCCCAAGAAATGGGGTGAGTTGAGCACGGTCACCATCTCTTACGGTCACGGCCTGTCGACCAGCCCGATGCATCTGGCGGCGGGGTATGCCGCGATTGCCAATGGCGGGCACTATGTCAGCCCGACGATCCTGCGCCGCAATGGCCCTCAATACGGCCCACGGGTGATGTCGGAGAACACCGCGCGTCAGGCGCAGAAGATGCTGCGCAAAGTGGTGACCGACGGCACGGCGAGCTTTGCCGAGGTCAAAGGCTATGACGTTGCGGGCAAGACCGGGACCGCCGACAAACCCAAACCGCGTGGCGGCTATTATGATGACAAGGTGATCGCCACCTTCGCCACCATCTTCCCGGCTTACGATCCGAAGTATGTGCTGATCGTCACTTTGGATGAACCCTCCATTCTGGCCTATGGCGAAAAACGCCGCACGGCGGGCTGGACTGCGGTGCCCGTTGCGGCTGAGTTGATCGGCCGTGTCGCGCCGCTTTTGGGCCTGCGACCCCGGCTTGAGCTTGAGGCGAGCGCTGCTATAACCCTGACCTCGAATTAGGGTGCCAGAGAACAGGTGGGTCATGGGCGCAAGAACAAAGAAACTCAGCCAACTGGCCCTGACAGCACGCGGAGGCGCGAATCCCGACATCACCGGGCTGGCGGTCGATAGCCGTGATGTCAAAGACGGTTTCCTGTTCGCAGCGCTTCCCGGTACGCGCGTCCATGGCGGTGAATTCATTCAATATGCCTTGCGCATGGGGGCTGCCGCTATTCTGACCGACGCCGAAGGCGCGCAGATCGCCGAGGCCGAACTGGCCGCATCCGACGCTGCTTTAGTTGTGGTTGAAGACCCGCGTCAGGCGTTGGCCGGCTCAGCTGCGCTTTGGTTCGGTGCGCAACCTCAGACGATTGTGGCGGTCACCGGAACCAATGGCAAAACCTCGGTCGCCACATTCGTTCGCCAGATCTGGGCTGAGCTTGGCCACGCCGCCGTCAACCTTGGCACCATGGGGGTCGAAGGCGCATGGACGGCCCCGCTGGCCCATACAACGCCCGAACCGATCACTTTGCATCGCTGTCTGTCCGAGGCCGCCGAGAATGGCGTGACCCACGCGGCGATGGAGGCGTCCTCACACGGGCTGGAACAGCGCCGCCTTGACGGAGTGCATCTGGCCGCTGCGGGTTTCTCGAATTTCACGCAGGATCATCTGGACTATCACGAGACCTTCGAGGCGTATTTCGCGGCCAAGATGGGCTTGTTCGACCGGGTTCTGCCGCAAGACGGCACCGCAGTCATCAACCTGAGCGACCCGAAGGGTGCGCAGGTGCGCAAGATTGCTGAAGCGCGGGGGCAGTCTGTGCTGACCGTCGGGCTGGGCGAGGCCGACCTGTGTCTGATGAACCAGCGGTTTGACTCGACCGGGCAGGATTTGCGGTTCTCGTGGCAGGGCAAGACCTTCCAGACGCGCCTGAACTTGATCGGAGGGTTCCAGGCCGAAAACATCCTGCTGGCCTGTGGGCTGGTTATCGCTGCAGGTGACGACCCTGAGCGGGTGTTCGAGACCCTGCCGCATCTGACAACGGTCCGGGGCCGCATGCAACTGGCCGCAACCCGCGACAATGGCGCGGCGGTTTTTGTGGACTATGCCCACACGCCGGATGCAGTCGCAACGGCTTTGAAAGCGCTGCGCCCGCATGTGATGGGACGTCTGATCGCGATCGTTGGTGCAGGCGGAGATCGCGACGCAACCAAGCGCCCGCTGATGGGAAAGGCCGCCGCCAACCACGCGGATATCGTCTTTGTCACTGACGACAACCCGCGCAGCGAAGACCCGGCCTCTATCCGCGCCGCCGTGATGGACGGTGCGCCAGAGGCGACCGAAGTAGGTGATCGCGCCGAGGCTATTCTGCGGGGTATTGACGCTTTGCAACCCGGCGACGCGCTGCTGATTGCAGGCAAAGGCCATGAAACAGGTCAGATCGTAGGTGATCAGGTGCTACCTTTTGATGATGTGGAACAAGCGAGCATTTCCGTGGCTGCCCTAGACGGGAGGGTCGCATGACACTCTGGACTGCGGCAGAGGCCGCCGCCGCGACCGGAGGGCGCGCCACCAGTGATTGGGCTGTGGATGGCGTGTCGATTGATACGCGGACTTTGCAACCGGGCGACCTGTTTGTCGCGTTGAAGGCCGCGCGCGACGGCCATGATTTTGTAGCTCAGGCGCTGGAGGAGGGCGCTGGCGCCGCCTTGGTGTCGTATATCCCTGAAGGGGTGTCCGAAGATGCGCCTCTGTTGATTGTCGAGGATGTGCAATCCGGGCTGGAAGCACTCGGACGGGCCGCCCGCGCCCGGACCGAGGCACGCGTTGTGGGCGTGACAGGGAGTGTTGGCAAGACCTCGACCAAAGAGATGTTGGCCACCATTCTGGAAGCGCAGGGGAAAACCCATGCCAGTGTCGCCAGTTATAATAACCACTGGGGTGTGCCACTGACGCTCGCGCGGATGCCGCAAGACACTGAATTTGCGGTGATTGAGATCGGGATGAACCATCCGGGCGAGATTGCCCCTCTGGCCCGTCAGGCGCGCCCGCATGTGGGTTTGGTGACGACGGTGGCCGCTGTGCACCTCGAAGCGTTCGAGTCCGTTGCCGGTATCGCGCATGAGAAAGCGGCGATTTTTGAAGGTTTGGAGCTCGGCGGTACAGCCATCGTGAACGCTGATATCGAACATGCGGGTATATTGCGCCAGATAGCACAAGACCTTGGCGCTGGAATTGTTGAGTTCGGCCGACAGGCTGCAGACTACAAACTGACCGACGTTAACGCTGGACCGGAAACCGTTCAAGCACAGGCTGAGGTTGGTGACACCGTGTTCACTTTCGACGTCCAGTCGGCAGGCACGCATTTTGCGATGAATGCGCTGGGCGCGTTGGCCGCTTGTGTTGAGATGGGCGTGGATTTGGATCAGGCAATAGACGGCCTGCGCCGTTGGTCCCCGGTCAAAGGGCGCGGTGTTCGAGAGACTCTGCCGCTGGCGAGTGGTGGTCGGATCGAACTGCTGGATGACAGCTACAATGCGAACCCGACCTCGATGGAGGCTGCGCTGGACGTCTTGGCCGCCGCGAACGGAACGCGCCGTATCGCCTTTTTGGGCGACATGAAGGAACTGGGCGGGCAAGAGGTGGCAATGCATGCGGGCATGGCCGAGGTCAGCGCGATGGCGCAGGTCGATCAGGTTCACTGCATCGGTCCGTTGATGAAAGCGCTGCATGAGGCTTTGCCAGATACAAAAAAGGGCCTGTGGTTCGAAACCAGCGCCGAGGTGGCCGAACACCTGCCGGAATTGATCGAAAACGGCGATACCGTGCTAGCGAAAGGCTCGCTCAGCATGGCATTGGCCCGGATTGTTGACGGTCTGCGGAAAATGGGGCAAGGGGGCGCGCTTGACGGGTAACGCGCCCGTGCGCCTCGTGTGAGAAAGGTACTGTAATGCTGTATTGGTTGACCGCCCTGTCGGACGGAGGGGATTTCTGGAACCTCTTCCGCTATATCACGTTCCGCGCGGGTGGGGCCTTTTTGACGGCGCTGATTTTTGGGTTTCTGTTTGGCAAACCTCTGATCAATGTGCTGCGCCGCAAGCAGGGCAAAGGCCAACCGATCCGTGATGACGGGCCTGAGGGGCATTTCTCCAAAGCTGGAACGCCGACCATGGGGGGCTTGCTGATCGTAGGCGCGCTGGTCACGTCAACGCTGCTCTGGGCGCGCTGGGACAATCCTTACGTCTGGATGGTGCTGTTCGTGACGCTGGCTTACGCGGCGATCGGGTTCGCCGATGACTATGCCAAGGTCTCCAAGCAGAACACCAAAGGCGTATCGGGTAAAATGCGCCTGGCGCTGGGGATCTTCATCGCCGTGTTGGCCGCCTTCTGGGCGTCTTTGCATCATCCGGAGGCTTTGCAGAACCAGCTGGCGGTGCCGATCTTCAAGGATACTCTGGTTAATCTAGGGATACTTTATATTCCGTTTGCAGTTATCGTGATTGTGGGTTCTGCCAATGCCGTGAATCTGACCGATGGCCTTGACGGTTTGGCGATCATGCCTGCGATGATTGCCGCTACGACGCTGGGGATTATCGCTTATGCGGTGGGTCGTGTCGACTTCACCGAGTATCTGGATGTGCACTACGTACCCGGAACAGGTGAGATTCTGATCTTCACCTCGGCCCTGTTTGGCGGCGGCCTTGGGTTCCTGTGGTATAACGCACCGCCTGCGGCTGTGTTCATGGGCGATACCGGGTCGCTCGCCTTGGGTGGCGCGCTGGGCGCGATTGCCGTGGCGACCAAGCACGAGTTGGTGCTGGCCGTGGTCGGCGGCCTGTTTGTGGTCGAGGCGCTGAGTGTGATCATTCAGGTTCTCTATTTCAAGCGCACCGGTAAGCGCGTGTTCCTGATGGCTCCGATCCATCATCACTATGAGAAAAAAGGCTGGGCCGAACCCACCATCGTGATCCGGTTCTGGATCATTTCGCTGATCCTCGCGATGATCGGGCTGGCAACACTGAAGGTTAGATAAGGACAACTTCACTTGGGAAAAAAATTTCTCTACCGAAAAGATAACTTCGTCGTAAAGTACGTCGTTCCATTTGGGACTTACTGGTTGGGTTCGCTTTCCTTATACGCCAGTGCGTTGAGTATCTATAAAAGGTGCCATGATAGTGCGTGTGACGGGGATAGTAGGGTTGTCTTCCTTTATTTCGTGCTTAGTGCCTTCTTAATGCTGGTTCCGTTATTAGAGTTCATAAGTCGATGGAACGCTCCCAAGGAAGATGGTAGCGATAGAAAGCGGTGGTCTAAGTACATTCCACTCTATGTTGTTGCGCTACTCTTTTATGGGTTTGCTCCAATGGTTATATACTATGCCATTGGCGTCCCTTCAGATTTGGGTTTGCTGTGATCCCGGTCAAAGGTTTCTCAGGGCAGAAGGTCGCCGTTTTGGGCCTTGGTCGGTCGGGTTTGGCGACGGCACGCGCGTTGCGTGCCGGTGGGGCAGAGGCGATCTGTTGGGACGACAATCCGGCCGCGCGCGAGACTGCTGAAGGGGAAGGGTTTCAATGCCTCGATCTGCGGCGCCACGGGGCGTTTGATGAGATCGCCACGCTGATCGTCTCGCCCGGTATTCCGCATCTTTATCCTCAACCGAACCCGGTTGTCGCCGCTGCGTTGGAGGCGGGCGTACCGGTCGACAATGACATCGGCCTGTTTTTTCGATCCTTTGCGGGGCCGGAGTGGAACAACTACGACACGCCTCCACGCGTGATTGCAGTGACCGGATCAAACGGTAAATCGACCACGGCGGCCCTGATCCATCACATCCTGACAGAAGCTGGCCGTGAGGCGCAGTTGGCGGGCAATATCGGGCGTGGCGTGTTGGATATAGACCCCGGCGGCGATGGATCGGTCGTCGTGCTGGAGCTATCGAGCTATCAGACCGAGCTGGCTCGTGCGTTGACACCTGATGTAGCGGTGTTCACCAACCTGTCGCCGGATCATCTGGATCGACACGGTGGCATGGGCGGTTATTTCGCAGCCAAGAGACGCCTCTTTGCCGAGGGCGGGCCAGACCGTGCTGTGATTGGCATTGATGAAGCCGAAGGTGCTTTCCTTGCAGGGCAATTGGCCGAAGGTCCGGCGGATGATCGGGTGATCCGCATCTCGGTTGAGCGCAAACTGACCGGGCCGGGGTGGCAGGTCTTTGCCCGCAAAGGCTTCCTTTCAGAGTATCGCAAAGGGCGGCAGACCGGATCAATTGATCTGCGCGGCATAAAGGGGCTGCCGGGGGCGCACAACCACCAGAACGCCTGTGCCGCCTATGCCGCTTGCCGGTCTCTGGGTCTTGCGCCGCGCGTGATCGAGGATGCCTTGCACAGCTATCCGGGCCTGCCGCATCGCAGTCAGATCATCGCCGAAGCGGGTGGGGTGACCTTTGTGAACGACTCCAAGGCGACGAATGTGGACAGTGCGGTGAAAGCTCTAAGTGCGTTCAAGAAGATTCGCTGGATTTGCGGTGGGTTGGAGAAAGAAGGCGGTATTGACGCCCTGAACGGTGTCTCGGATCAGGTGATCAAGGCCTATGTGGTTGGGCGCGAAGCTGCGGGTTTTGCCATGCAGCTAAAGGTCGAGGCGCAGGTCTGCACCACAATGGCCGCTGCCGTTGAGCAGGCCATAGCCGACAGCGAGGCTGGGGAGACCGTCTTGCTGGCCCCTGCAGCCGCCAGTTTTGACCAATATGACAATTTCGAGCGGCGCGGGGATGACTTCACGGCGCAGGTTCAAAAGCACCTTAACGCCTAGCCCGTTTGCAATTCCTTGCCGATTGGGCGACAGTTTGCGGGTACCGGCTTGAAGCCGTTTAAGAATTTGCTTTTCTGCTCGGAAATTCAAAAAGAGGTCATGAATATGCCTAACCCGAAATCCCTTCTGATCGTCCCGGCTCTGCTGCTGGTTGGGGCTTGCACGAATACAGGCGCAAACTACGTGCCCGTTATTGATGGCCCGGTTGGCCCCAACTACCAGTCGGACCTGCTGCAATGTCAGCAACTGGCGGCGTCTCAGGCGGCGGTCGATGGATCGACGGCGGGTAACGCGGCGATTGGTGCGGCCGGTGCTGCGGCGACTACGGCGATCATTCAGGACAGCAGCGACAATCTGGGTCGCGCTGCTGCGGCGGGGGCTCTGATCGGGGCCGGAGCTGACGTGATCGCGAAGAACCAGAATAAGGAAGTCATCGTGCGCAACTGCATGCGCGGACGCGGCTATAACGTCGTCGGCTAAGGCAGCGCAGTTAGTCGTATCGGCTAACGCGCGGAAATGGCCTTTCCGGCGGCATGGCCCGAGGACCACGCCCACTGGAAGTTATAGCCGCCAAGCCAACCGGTGACATCTACAGCTTCACCAATCGCATAGAGGCCGGGGACATCCCTGGCCTCCATCGTTTTTGACGACAGGTCATCTGTGTTGATCCCACCCAGAGTGACCTCAGCGGTGCGGTAGCCTTCGGTGCCTGAGGGGGTCAGCTGCCATTCGGACAGCGCCGAGATAAGATCGTTCAGCGCCGTGTCCGACTGATCGGCAAGGTTGCCCTTCAGTGGGATATGCTGGGATAGGTGATCTACCAACCGCGATGGCAAGTGCCGGGCGAGTTCGGTGGTCAGGGCCTTGCGCCCTCCGGCTTGTCGCTGATCGCGCAAAAGATCGAACAAGGGCAAGTCCGGGATCAGATTGACGCGGATCGCTTCTCCCTCATGCCAATATGACGAGAGTTGCAACACCGACGGCCCACTGAGGCCGCGATGGGTGAACAGGAGTGCTTCGTCAAAACTGGTGCGGTCGTTGGACAGGCGCGCAGGCAGAGAGACGCCAGACAGCTCCTTGAACCTCCCGTCCGAGAAGGTGAATGGGACAAGCGCGGCGCGGGTATCGGTGACGCGCAGATTGAATTGCTGCGCGATGTCATAGGCGAGACCTGTCGCACCCATTTTGGGGATCGACTTGCCGCCTGTTGCCAGCACAAGATTGCGGCAGGTCAGGCTGTGCCGGGCACCTTCGCGATCGACCTCCAGCGCGAACCCGGCTTCGGTCTTGCGCAGCGCTTTGACCTCGGTCCGTAGCCATAAGTCAGCCCCGGCGTGGTTCATCTCATCCAGCAGCATCTGAACGATCTGTTTCGAGGAGTCGTCACAGAACAACTGCCCCAGCGTTTTCTCATGCCAGGCGATGTCGTGACGCCCGACCAGATCGATGAAATCCCATTGCGTATAGCGTGCCAACGCGGATTTGCAGAAATGGGGGTTTTGCGACAGGAAATTGGCAGGCCCCGAATACATGTTGGTGAAGTTGCAACGCCCGCCGCCCGAGATACGGATCTTCTCGCCGGGCGCTTTCGCGTGGTCGATCACCAGAACCCGCCCGCCGCAATGCGCCGCGCACATCATGCCGGCAGCACCGGCCCCGAGGATGATCGTGTCGAAGGTCATGCGCTGCGCATGGCTTGGTTTGTCAGCAAACGCAATAGCGGCACAATCAGCAGCTGGCAAAGATGTAGCGGAACCACAGTAATAGGAAAACAAGGCGGCTGAACTTGACCCCCTAGACGCGAAGCCATACCAATTTTCCAGAGTGCCGGCGAAAATTTATGCGTTTGCAATTGTAGGCGGAGTTTTGGTTTTATGCCCTCAACGATTTTTGGTGCTTTTCGCTCCGATACCACCTTGAGCGATGCGGGCGCATCCAGCGCCGTTGTAAACTCCACTTTCACAATCTCTGCCTACAGCCAGATCACCATCGAAGATGGGGCGGACGATACGATCTTTGATGGAGACGATCAGTCGAACGAGACCGCGAACGATCTGACACAAACATTTAATGGCAATACGATCTTCTGGGATTTTACAGTTTCGGTGACGGATGGCACTAACACCTATCAGATCGGCCTGTTTGACTATGACATCAACGGCGACGGAAACTCAATCGGGGTCGACAGTGAAGACGGGTTCTTTATGGCATTTATTGGCGGTACCGTACCGCCGCTGAACACCACTTTGACGATCACCGCAATCATCGACAACGGCCCGAACATCGACATCGACACTGTGGTGCCTTGTTTCACGTCTGGCACCTTGATCGATACACCTGATGGCCCACGATTGATTGACGATCTGAACCCAAGCGATTTGGTTCTCACGCAGGATAATGGCGCTCAACCGATCCGTTGGATTGGCAGGCAAGAACTCGACAAAATCGCCCTGACGCTGAAACCCAAGCTAAGGCCAATCCATATCGCGCAGGGTGCTTTGGGACAGGGCGTTCCCGCGCGTGATCTGTGTGTCTCGCCACAACACCGCATGCTGGTCAGGTCAGCCATTGCTGAGCGCATGTTCGCCAAAGATGAGGTCTTTGTCCCGGCCTGCAAATTGCTCGATCTGCCTGGCGTTTCAGTGCAGACGGGAGGCGCGACGGTTACGTATATCCACCTTCTCCTTGACCGCCACGAGGTCATCTTTGCCGAGGGCGCGCCGACGGAAAGCTTGTTCACGGGGCCCGAAGCGCTTAGGGCGATTGGAAAGGATGCGGTCAAAGAATTGCGGCAAATTTTTCCGCAGTTGTTTTTAGACACCCACGAGCCTGAACACGCGCGACTGGTCCCGAGGAGGGGGAGGCAAATGCGCAATCTCGTTCAGCGTCACGTGAAAAACGGCAAGCCAGTGGTTCAAAGAAAGGCTCAGGCCAACAGGGGCGGATGACATCTCTTTGAGGCGCCGTTTTTCGTTTGCGCGGCTCATTTCCCTAGCCCAGACGCCAATTTCACTGTAGACTCTCAAACAGATCCCGAAAACGGGACGCGAGTGAGGCAGTAAGTGGCGGTATCTCATGACTGAGATGGTGTATGGCGCGGTCCAGGACCAGCGCGGGGAACCGATTCTACCAAAGTGGTGGCGGACAATTGATCGCTGGACGATGTCCTGCGTGCTGATTCTGTTTGTCATCGGATTGTTGCTGGGGCTGGCCTCATCGCCGCCTCTGGCCGGGCGCAACGGGTTTGATCCGTTCCACTATGTCGAACGACAGGCGCTCTTCGGCGGATTGGCGCTGATCGCGATGCTGCTGACCTCGATGATGTCGCCGACATTGGTGCGGCGTTTGGCGGTGCTGGGCTTTCTGGGGGCCTTCGTGGCGCTGGCGTTCCTGCCGGTCTTCGGGACGGATTTCGGAAAAGGTGCGGTGCGCTGGTACTCGCTGGGGTTCGCCTCATTGCAACCGTCCGAGTTTCTAAAACCTGGATTTGTGGTCGTTGCGGCGTGGTTGCTGGCCGCCTCACAAGAGATTAATGGCCCTCCGGGGCGGTTGTGGTCCTTTGCGCTGTGTATGGCGATTGTCGGCATGCTGGTGATGCAGCCTGACTTCGGGCAAGCCTGCCTGATCCTGTTCGGCTGGGGCGTGATGTATTTCGTGGCCGGAGCGCCGATGCTTTTGCTGGTCGGCATGGCCGGAGTGGTCGTTCTGGGCGGGATGTTCGCCTATTCCAACTCGGACCACTTTGCGCGCCGCATCGACGGTTTTCTGAACCAAGAGGTCGATCCGACCACTCAGCTGGGCTACGCGACCAATGCCATTCGCGAGGGCGGATTGTTTGGTGTCGGCGTGGGGGAGGGGCAGGTCAAGTGGTCTCTGCCCGATGCGCATACGGATTTCATTATCGCCGTGGCGGCCGAGGAGTACGGGCTGATCCTGGTGCTGATCATCATCGCGCTTTACTCGATCATCGTTGTGCGCTCGCTGATGCGCCTGATGCGTGAGCGGGATATGTTCATACGTCTGGCTGGCACCGGGCTGGCCTGCATGTTTGGCGTACAGGCGATGATCAATATGGGTGTGGCCGTGCGCCTGTTGCCCGCAAAGGGCATGACGCTGCCCTTTGTCAGTTATGGCGGCTCATCGCTGATCGCGGGTGGTATTGCGGTTGGCATGTTGCTGGCCTTCACACGCTCACGCCCACAGGGTGAGCTTGGTGATATTCTGCGCGGACGAGGCTGATGGGCAAACCTTACCTGTTGATTGCGGCTGGCGGCACCGGGGGCCACATGTTCCCGGCGCAGGCTCTGGCCGAAGCGATGTTGCAAAAAGGCTGGCGCGTGCGTCTGTCGACCGACCCGCGTGGCGCCCGCTATACCGGAGGCTTCCCGCACACGACCGAGATTGTCGAGGCGTCCTCGGCAACCTTCGCACGCGGCGGTCTGGCCGCAAAAGCGCTGGTGGGGCCGAAGATTGCGGGCGGTGTGACAAGCATGGCCATGCAAATGCTGCGCGACCGTCCGGATGTGGTTGTAGGCTTTGGCGGCTACCCGTCGATCCCGGCGCTGGGCGCGGCAACGCTGCTGAAACTGCCGCGTATGATCCATGAACAGAACGGCGTTTTGGGGCGTGTGAACCAGCTCTTCGCCACACGCGTGGCCCAAGTGGCCTGCGGTGTTTGGCCTACCGATCTGCCCGAAGGGTCCAGCGGCATTCACACTGGTAATCCGGTCCGGGCCTCGGTGCTGGAGCGTGCCGCTGCGCCCTACATTCCGCCCGGCGAATATCCGATGTCGGTTCTTGTGATGGGTGGCAGTCAGGGTGCGCGTATCCTCAGCGATGTGGTGCCTGAGGCAATTGCCGCTTTGCCCGAATTCCTGCGCGGGTTCATCCGCGTCTCGCATCAAGCCCGCGACGAGGATGGAGAGAGGGTCACGGCCTTTTACGCAGATCACGATATCCGCGCAGATGTGCAGCCGTTTTTTGACGACGTACCGCGACGCATGTCGGATGCGCAGCTTGTCATCAGCCGTTCGGGCGCGTCGAGCGTGGCCGATATCTCGGTCATCGGTCGCCCTTCGATCCTGATCCCATTCGCCGCCGCCGCAGGCGATCACCAAACCGCCAATGCCCGAGGGCTGGTGCAGGCAGGCGGGGCGATCATGATCCCGGAAAAGGCGCTTGACGTTCCCTCACTGACCGAGCAAATGACCACAGTTTTGACCAACCCCGAAGCCGCACAGAAAATGGCCCATGCCGCCCTCTCGACAGGTGCCCCCGACGCTACTGAGCGTCTGGTCGCCCTTGTCGAGCAACTGGCGCAGAAGGAGACCGCATGAATCCCGCAACCAAACTGCCGCAGGACGTAGGACCGATCCATTTCGTTGGGATCGGCGGGATCGGGATGTCGGGCATCGCCGAGGTGTTGCTGAACCTCGGCTACCGGGTACAGGGGTCGGACCTGAAAGCCTCGAAAATCACGGATCGGTTGGCGTCTCTGGGGGCCGAGATTTTCGTGGGACAGAAGGCCGAAAACTTACGAAACGCCGCCGTGGTCGTCACCTCGACCGCGATCAAGCCGGGTAACCCGGAACTGGATGAGGCGCGCGCCCAAGGACTGCCCGTCGTTCGCCGCGCCGATATGCTGGCCGAATTGATGCGCCTGCGCTCGAACATTGCCATCGCCGGGACGCATGGCAAAACCACCACGACCACGATGATGGCTGAACTGATGGTGGCCGGAGACTTCGATCCTACCGTCATCAATGGCGGTATCATCCACGCCTATGGTTCGAACGCGCGCATGGGGCAGGGCGAATGGATGGTGGTCGAGGCCGACGAATCCGATGGCTCGTTCAACCGTTTGCCCGCAACGATCGCCATCGTCACCAATATCGACCCCGAACATATGGAACACTGGGGCGATTTCGATAAGCTGCGCGACGGGTTCTATGAGTTCGTGTCGAACCTGCCCTTCTACGGTCTGGCGGTGTGCTGTACGGATCACGCCGAGGTGCAGGCTCTGGTTGGGCGCATCACCGACCGCCGCGTGCGCACTTATGGCTTCAACGCGCAGGCCGATGTGCGGGCCGAAAACCTGACCTACAAAGCCGGCGTCGCGCATTTCGACATCCACCTGCAATACGAAGACAAGGTGATCGAAGGCTGTACTCTGCCGATGCCGGGTGATCACAACGTCTCGAACGCGTTGTCGGCTGTCGCTGTGGCGCGCCATCTGGGCATGAAGGCATCCGAAATCCGCGAGGCATTGGCGAATTTCGGCGGCGTCAACCGCCGCTTCACCAAGGTCGGAGAGATCGACGGTGTCACCATCATCGACGATTACGGCCACCACCCGGTCGAAATCGCCGCCGTCCTAAAAGCCGCTCGCCAAGCCACCGAGGGCCGCGTGATCGCCGTCCACCAACCGCACCGCTATTCGCGCCTCTCCAACCTGTTCGATGATTTCTGCACCTGCTTCAACGACGCCGACGTGGTTGCCATCGCCGATATCTTCGCCGCCGGAGAAGACCCGATCGAGGGCGCCTCGCGCGATGATCTGGTGCAGGGCCTCATCCGTCACGGCCACCGCCATGCGCGGGCCTTGCTGGACGAAAACGATCTGGAGCGTCTGGTCCGAGAACAAGCTCGCCCGGGCGACATGGTCGTCTGCCTTGGGGCAGGGACCATCAGCGCATGGGCGAACGGGTTGCCGGAGCGGTTGCAACGAAAACAGGCTGTTTGACGGCTGATCTTATTTACTGCACAACCTGAGGGCGTGTGACCTATTGCCAAGACCGCGTCCCAGGAGGGGACAATGGACTATTCGACCATCTTTGCCGCCCTTTGGGCGATCAGCGCCACTATCGTGGCCTTGTTGCCGATGCGGCTGCAATTCCCTCCGGGTATTGTCCTGTTGCTCTGCGCGCCGGTGATGATCATCTGGCTGGGTTATGACCATGGATGGGTCTGGTCGGTTCTGGCCTTCGGAGGTTTCGTCTCGATGTTCCGCGACCCGATCCGCTATTACTGGCGCAAATGGGTGCGCGGAGAGGTGATGGAATGACCTTCTCTCTTGCCCTCGCGGCCCTTTGGGGCCTTGTTGCGAACCTTCTGGCGATGATCCCCAGCAAGGACAACCACTGGACCCGCGCCTACATCCTGATTGCAGTCGGGATCCCTCTGCTTGGATATGTCACCTATGAGAACGGCCCGTGGATAGGGCTGATAGTCCTCGTGATGGGTATGTCGATCTTGCGCTGGCCGGTGATCTATCTGGGGCGGTGGCTGCGTAGGCGGATTTGACCGTTTCGCTGCGGATACAGGTTGCCAACTCCCTCTGAATCCGCGAGTTAGCAGCTATGACTGTTCTTCCTGTGCCTCGTGGCAAACTGTCCGAAAACCGAAGCCTCAGCGACCTGACATGGCTGCGTGTCGGCGGCCCGGCTGACTATTTGTTCCAACCTGCGGATGTTGAAGATCTGCAAGGCTTTTTGCGCGAACTTCCCGATGATGTCGTGATTTTCCCGATGGGCGTCGGGTCGAACCTCATCGTGCGCGATGGCGGTTTGCGCGCCGTGGTGATCCGGCTGGGGCGGGGCTTCAATGGGATAGAGATCGAGGGCACTACGGTCACCGCAGGTGCTGCGGCTTTGGATGCACATGTGGCGCGTAAAGCGGCGGATGCCGGTGTGGATCTGACCTTTTTGCGCACGATTCCGGGGTCAATCGGTGGTGCCGTTCGGATGAACGCAGGCTGTTATGGCAGCTACACGGCGGATGTTTTGACAAAGGCCACTATCGTCACACGACAGGGTGAGGTGATGGACCTTGGCGCAGAGGATCTGAACTTTCGCTACCGTCAATCCGACCTGCCTGACGGCGCAGTGCTGATCTCGGCAAGTTTCGAAGGTCCCAAAGGTGAACCCGAAGCGCTTCATGCCCGAATGGCGGCGCAGTTGCAAAAGCGCGACGAGACCCAGCCCACCAAAGACCGCAGCGCCGGTTCGACCTTCCGCAATCCGGCCGGGTTCTCCTCGACGGGGAAGACGGATGATGTGCATGACCTCAAGGCTTGGAAGGTCATCGACGATGCGGGCATGCGCGGGGCCACGAAAGGTGGCGCGCAGATGAGCCCCAAGCACTCGAATTTCCTGATCAATACGGGCGAGGCGACCGCCGCAGACCTCGAAGGTCTGGGTGAAGAGGTGCGAAAAAAGGTTTACGAAACAAGCGGCATCACGCTAGAGTGGGAAATCATGCGGGTCGGTGATCCGCTGAAAGAATAAAGCCCCAACCGTCAGACCATAACAGGCAATTAACGGCGACGGATCAAAGGCATAAACGCAGTACGGACCACCACATAAGGTCCGGGGACATTGAGGCGCACGTTGGGTATGTCGAGCAGGACAAACCCCAAAGTGGCGGTATTGATGGGCGGCCCCTCGGCGGAACGCGAGGTGTCTCTCAGCTCTGGGCGCGAATGCGCAGCCGCCCTTGTGGGAGAAGGCTTTGAAGTGGTTGAGCTGGACGCAGGTCCCGACCTCTACGCGCGCCTTTTGGATATCAAGCCGGACGTGGTTTTCAACGCTCTGCATGGCCGCTGGGGCGAGGATGGCTGCGTACAGGGCCTGCTTGAGTGGATGCGCATTCCCTACACCCATTCGGGTGTTTTGGCCTCGGCGCTTGCAATGGACAAGCAGCGTAGCAAGGAGGTCTATCAGGCCGAAGGACTGCCCATTGTTCCCAGCGTGATCGTGCCCAAGGTCGAGGTGGTTGAGGTTCACGTGATGGAGCCGCCTTACGTCGCCAAGCCCAACAATGAAGGGTCGAGCGTCGGCATCTACATCGTGCACGAAGGGTCGAATGGTCCTCCGCAATTGTCGGAGGATATGCCCGATCACATCATGGTCGAAAAATACGTCGCGGGTCGCGAGTTGACTGTGACCGTTATGGGTGATCGCGCCCTGACCGTGACCGAGATCATGACGGATGGCGGTTGGTACGACTACGATGCCAAGTACAAGCCCGGCGGCTCGTGGCATGTGCTGCCCGCGGACATCCCGCAGGAAATCTTTGACCGCTGCATGGACTACGCTTTGAAAGCGCATAACGCTTTGGGCTGTCGCGGCGTGACCCGCACCGACTACCGGTGGGACGACACTATGGGCGCGGATGGTTTGTTCCTTCTGGAAACCAACACCCAGCCCGGGATGACGCCGACCTCGCTGGTGCCGGAACAGGCGGAACATTGCGGGATGAATTTCGGCCAGCTCTGCGCCTGGATGGTGGAGGACGCCTCATGCGACCGCTAAGAGCCTCCCGCGCGCCAGTGATCCATCGGGCCAAACCTCTGGCCGGGCCGGATGCTGATTTCGAATCCGCTGATACCGAATCCCATGAAACGCAGCCTGTTCTGCGTTTGGGCGGGCTGAAGCTGTTCAACCGCACCGCGCGTCGGTCTGATCCGGCACCGTCGCGCCTCAGCTACCGGTTCCAGCGTTGGATGCTGACACCGGGCATTCGCATGGGCGTCAAGCTGGGGCTGCCCGTCTGCGCTGTTGCGGCTGCCGTTGGTCTTTACTTTGCGTCTGAGGAACGACGCGAGGCGCTTAATACCTATATCGCCGACATACGCACCTCGATTCAGGAGCGTCCTGAGTTCATGGTCAATCTGATGGCCATTGATGGTGCAGGTCCCGGCCTGTCGGATGACATTCGCGAAGTGGTGCCTTTGGATTTCCCAATCAGTTCTTGGGATCTGGATGTCGAACAGATGCGCGACACGATTACCGGGCTTAATCCGGTGAAATCGGCCACAGTGCGCATTCGGCCCGGTGGCATCCTTCAGGTGGACGTTGTCGAGCGTCAGCCTGTCATCGTGTGGCGCACCCGAGAGTCTATCGAGCTTTTGGATGAGACCGGCGTTCATGTGGACCTGATCGCGTCGCGCAAGGATCACATCGATCTGCCTTTGATCGCGGGCAAGGGCGCGGATGAGCATGTCGCCGAAGCGCTTGAGATTTTCCGCACCTCACGCAGCCTTGGCAGCCGTGTTCGGGGTCTTGTGCGCATTG
Source organism: Ruegeria sp. AL11 (assembly GCF_056540865.1). NCBI lineage: Bacteria > Pseudomonadati > Pseudomonadota > Alphaproteobacteria > Rhodobacterales > Roseobacteraceae > Ruegeria > Ruegeria sp. AL11. The sequence goes on along the minus strand of NZ_JBQFXO010000009.1, from coordinate 217,710 downwards.
GTGAGCGGCGCTGGGATCTGGTGCTGGATCGCGGCCAGCGCATCATGCTGCCGACGGATCGCCCAGTGCGCGCGCTCGAACGGGTGCTGGCTGTGAACGAAGTACAGGACCTGTTAGAGCGTGACGTGGCCGTAGTGGATATGCGCCTCGGACAGCGGCCAACAATCAGAATGACCAAAGCCGCCAGCGAAGACTGGTGGAATACCAAAGTGACAGTGGGTAACGGGCAGTAACGACCATGATGACCGATCTTTATCAGTCCCAACGTGCAATGCGGCAAATGCGCAGACAAGCGATGCAGCGGGGCGTTATCGCCATTCTGGATGTAGGTAGCTCGAAAATCTCGTGCCTCGTGTTGCGGTTTGATGGCACCGGGCGACTGAGCGAGGATAACACCATCGGCTCGATGGCCGGGCAGACCGGGTTCCGGGTCATTGGCGCAGCGACCACGCGTTCGCGCGGGGTGCAGTTCGGCGAAGTCACAGCCATGCAGGAAACCGAGCGCGCCATTCGCACCGCTCTTCAAGCCGCGCAGAAGATGGCCGATATCCGGGTTGACCACGTCATTGCCTGTTTCTCGGGTGCGAACCCGCGTTCCTACGGTCTGGACGCTCAGGTCGATCTGGAAGGTCAGCTTGTGACCGAGGCCGAGGTTGGCCGTGTTCTGAACGCCTGCGATGTCCCGGATTACGGGGCAGGGCGTGAGGTTCTGCATGCCCAACCGGTGAATTTCGCATTGGACAACCGCTCGGGCCTGATCGACCCGCGTGGGCAGATGGGGCAATCTCTGGCCGTCGACATGCATATGCTGACCGTCGACGCAATTGCGATCCAGAACATCGTCCGCTGCATCAAGCGGTGCGATCTGGAGCTCGCAGGGATTGCGAATTCAGCCTACGTCTCGGGAATCTCGGCATTGGTTGAGGATGAGCAGGAGCTGGGCGCGGCCTGTATCGACATGGGCGGTGGCACCACTAGCGTGTCGATCTTTATGAAGAAGCACATGATCTACGCCGATTGCGTGCGCATGGGCGGTGATCACGTCACACAGGATATCTCGATGGGCCTTGGCGTGCCGACCGCCGTGGCCGAGCGGATCAAGACATTCAATGGCGGTGTCCATGCGACCGGAGCCGACGATCGCGATCTGATCGATATCGGCGGCGATACCGGCGACTGGGAACATGATCGTCGCACCGTCAGCCGGGCCGAGCTGATCGGGATCATGCGCCCTCGTGTCGAAGAGATTCTGGAAGAGGTGCGCGTCCGCCTGGATGCCGCCGGGTTCGAACATATGCCCAGCCAGCAGATCGTGCTGACCGGTGGAGGTAGTCAAATCATGGGGCTCGACGGCCTCGCGACCCGTATCCTTGGCCAGCGTGTCCGTCTGGGCCGTCCGCTGCGCGTTCACGGCCTGCCGCAATCCGCGACCGGTCCTGGTTTTTCCTCGGCAGTTGGTCTCAGCCTGTTCGCGGCGCATCCACAAGACGAGTGGTGGGATTTCGAAATCCCCGTCGACACCTATGCAGCGCGCCCGTTCAAGCGCGCCGTTCGGTGGTTCCGTGACAATTGGTAGAGCACTGCGCCGCGCCTTGTGCGTGGCGCTTGCTCCCGGCCTCGCTTCGGCGCAGTCTGTCATCTCACCTGAGACATTTCTGGATGCTGTGCTGGGCAAAACGGTGCAATTCCACGAAATCCGCAGCGGTGATCTGGTGGGAACCGAACAATTCCTGAACCGCAAGACCTCGGTCTGGCGGGTCGAAGGTGGGGGATGCGTCTACGGTCAGATCACAACTCCGAATGGGCAGATCTGTTTTCTCTATGATGATGATACAGACGGCATTCCCGTCTGCTGGTGGCCATTCGAATATCAGGGCCGTTTGATGGTTCGGCTGGCAGAGCTGGGCAATGGTGAAATCCAGGAGGTGCGCAGTATGACCAATTACAGCCTGAATTGTCCAAGTGCCCCAATCAGTTGAAAAACACCTTGCGGAGGCCTGATTTATCCCTCAAGATATCCACAGGACCCGTCAGAGGTCTTGCGGCAGGACATTGAGCAGTTTTCCGCAGTAGTTTTGGTTCGAATCCGAGGCGTGACGCATAGGTCGTTCACTGCTCGGATGCTCTGTGTCTTGTAGTGGTCCGCGTTGTTTCCGCTATATTTGGCAAAGCCTGCGAAATGCCGCCGGTTGCTGCCTTATTTCGTCCATATTTTGTGGAATCGCGTGATTTTTGACGTGACCTTTACGCATCACATCGCTAGAATCGAAGATGGATAGGTAAAGAAAAACACCGCTTTGGCGGAACAAAAATACAGGCGGACAGAGCATGACATTGAATCTTTCGATGCCCGGGCACGACGAACTGAAGCCTCGGATTACAGTATTTGGCGTTGGCGGCGCGGGCGGTAACGCGGTCAACAACATGATTGAAAAGCAGCTGGACGGCGTGGATTTCGTCGTCGCGAACACCGACGCGCAGGCGCTGCAGCAAAGCCAGTCCTCGGCGCGGGTGCAGCTGGGCGTGAAGGTCACCGAAGGTCTGGGGGCAGGGGCCCGTCCGACCGTTGGGGCCGCTGCCGCAGAAGAAAGCATTGAACAGATTGTCGACCATCTGGCGGGCGCGCACATGTGCTTCATCACTGCCGGTATGGGCGGTGGCACCGGTACAGGTGCTGCTCCGATCATCGCGCAGGCCGCGCGTGAGCTGGGCGTGCTGACAGTCGGTGTCGTTACCAAACCCTTCCAGTTTGAAGGGGCCAAGCGCATGCGTCAGGCCGAAGACGGCGTTGAGTCGCTGCAAAAGGTCGTCGACACGCTGATCATCATCCCAAACCAAAACCTGTTCCGTTTGGCCAATGAAAAGACGACCTTCACCGAGGCGTTCTCGATGGCGGACGACGTTCTGTATCAGGGCGTTAAGGGTGTGACCGACCTGATGGTCCGTCCGGGTCTGATCAACCTTGACTTCGCGGACGTTCGCGCCGTGATGGATGAGATGGGCAAGGCGATGATGGGTACCGGTGAGGCCACTGGCGAAGATCGCGCCATTCAGGCGGCCGAGAAGGCGATTGCCAACCCGCTGCTGGACGAAATCAGCCTCAAAGGCGCGAAGGGTGTGCTGATCAACATCACCGGATCGCACGACCTGACGCTGTTCGAACTGGACGAAGCCGCCAACCGCATTCGCGAAGAAGTGGACCCCGAGGCGAACATTATCGTTGGCTCGACGCTGGATACCGCAATGGAAGGCGGCATGCGCGTTTCGGTCGTCGCAACCGGCATCGACGCCAGCGAGAAGACCTCGGAAGTTCCGGTCGCGCGCCGTTCGATGTCCGAGCCTTTGACGCGCACCGTTTCTGCTGAAGAGCCGGTGCAGGAAGAGGCACCCGTCGCAGCGGAGGCCACGCCGGTTCAGACCGAAAACCGTGAACCATCACTGTTCGAAGCGGCAGAAGAGCCGGCCCCGAGCCAGTTCCAGCCGCAAGTTGAGCAGGATGATGATGGTCTTCCGCCCCCCGCCTACCAACCGCGCGTGGCCGAGTTCGAGCCGCAGCCGGAACCGGTTGAAGAGACCCCCGAAACCTATACCGCGCCACATCAGCATTCTGCCGGCACCCCCTCGCCCGAGGCGTTGCAGCGCCTTCAGGCCGCCGTTCAGAATGTCCCCTCAGCGGCGCAACGCCTGACGGCTACTCGGCCTCAGGAACCAGCCCCTCAGCCGCAGGCAGAACACGAAGAGCGCCCCCGCTTCGGGTTCAATCGTCTGATCGACCGGATGACCGGCCACGCGGCAGATACGCCCGCGCAACCGCCGCGTCATCAGCCGCAAATGCGCCAGGCTGACGCTACGGCACCTGTCCAGGAAGAGGCTGATCCGGATCAGGATCGCATCGAAATTCCGGCCTTCCTGCGCCGTCAAGCCAACTGATCGCGGTAACAAAATCATTGCAAAGGGTCGCCAAAAGGCGGCCCTTTATTCATGATTTACAGGATCTTAAATAGCCCTGAGCAGGGTTTTGCCGATCTGTCACATTCATGTTTCATTCAGTTGCAAAGAGTGAGTTGAGCCTGAGGGGCCTCTTCCTTAACTCAGTGTCCAACACAGCCCGTATAGGCTGGACACCACGCTCTGAGGCCCATTTTGCAACATACGCTCAAATCTCCGGTTACGTTTAACGGCGTTGGACTGCATGGCGGTCAGCCTGCAATCATGGTTCTGAAACCGGCAGCCGCCGGTCACGGAATCTGGTTCAAACGGACGGATATTGAGCTGGGCAATGCGTTGATACCTGCAGTCTACGACATGGTCGAGCGTACACCGCTCTGCACCCGCCTGGTGAATGACGCCGGTGTTTCAGTCTCGACTATTGAACATATCATGGCAGCGCTTGCCGGGTGCGGAGTTCACAACGCTCTGATCGAAATTGACGGGCCTGAAGTTCCGATCATGGATGGTTCCTCGATCGACTTTGTGCGTGGCATCATGGCGAAAGGCGTTCGCCGTCAGGCCAGCCCGGTTCTGGCCTACGAAGTGCTGAAGCCTGTAACGGCGTCTCGTGAAGGGGCTAGTGCCTCGATCAAGCCTGCGGACGGGCTGATCATCGACTTCCACATCGATTTCGAGGACGCGGCCATCGGAAGCCAAACGAAAACGCTGGACATGCGCAACGGGTCCTTCGTGCGCGAACTCAGCGATAGCCGCACGTTCTGCCGCAGGATCGACGTCGAAACCATGCGTGAGAACGGCTTGGCTTTGGGCGGGACGCTGGAAAACGCTGTGGTCGTTCAGGGCAGCGAGATTCTGACACCGGGCGGTTTCCGCCACGCGGATGAAGCTGTGCGCCACAAGATGCTGGATGCGCTGGGTGATTTGTATCTGGCTGGTGGCCCGATTCTGGGTCACTTCATCGGCGACAAGTCGGGCCATTCCATGACCAACACGCTGTTGCGCACATTGTTCGAAACACCTGGCGCGGTTCGTCCGATCCTTTGTACCCCCGAGCAGGCCGCCCGTCTGCCCGGTCAGGGCCTTATTGCCGCCGAAATCCCTGCTGTCGCCTAATCTGATCAACTCTGACGACATTTCCGCCAGGAAGTGGATAATGCGTTTTGCACCAGAATTTTCTGTGCTAGACCGAGGCTCGATCCGGTTTGGATCCTGTAAGTAAGACGACTAAGGATGAGCGGTATGGTTGGCAACAAAGCGGCAGTCAGACTCGCAAGTGCGATTCTTCTGGCAGCAGTTTTGAGCGCCTGCGGCAACGGGGGAGGCCTGTTCGGTAGCAAAGGCGCGGATCGGGATCAGAACCTTGAAGGGTTCACACCGGAACAAATCTATACGCGCGGTGAATATGAGCTGTCGCAGAATCGCTCGGACGACGCGGCGTGGTATTTCTCGGAAGTTGAGCGTCTGTATCCATATTCTGATTGGGCCAAACGCGCGCTGATCATGCAGGCGTTTTCGTTCCACGCCGACAAGAATTACGAGGAAAGCCGTGCTGCGGCACAGCGCTATATCGATTTTTACCCAACCGACGAAGATGCGGCTTATGCGCAGTATCTTCTGGCGCTCAGCTATTATGACCAGATTGACGAAGTTGGCCGCGATCAGGGGCTGACTTTTCAGGCCCTGCAAGCGCTGCGCACCGTGATCGAGGTTTATCCGGACAGCGAATACACCACCTCGGCCGTGCTGAAATTCGATCTAGCCTTTGACCATCTGGCGGGCAAGGAGATGGAGATCGGGCGCTATTACCTACGTCAGGATCACTACGTCGCGGCCATCAACCGGTTCCGTGTCGTGGTCGAGGATTTCCAGACCACCTCTCACACCGCAGAGGCGCTTTATCGCCTGATCGAGGCGTATCTGTCCCTCGGCCTGTTTGATGAGGCGCAGACGGCGGGCGCGATCCTGGGCTACAACTACCAATCCTCGGAATGGTATGATGACGGGTACAAGCTGCTGACCTCGCGTGGGTTGGATCTGAAGAGCCGTGGTAACAACTGGCTCAGCACGATCTATCGCCAGACGATCAAAGGTGAGTGGTTGTAATCGCCATGTCATCAGGCTTGGGACGCTAAAGACCCGATGCTGCGCGCCCTCGATATTCGCGACATGCTGATCATTGACCGGCTGGAACTGAGTTTTCAGCCGGGCTTGAACGCGTTGACCGGTGAAACCGGCGCGGGCAAGTCGATCCTTCTGGACTCGCTGGGCTTCGTCCTTGGATGGCGTGGACGGGCTGAGCTGGTCCGCCAAGGCGCTGCACAGGGCGAGGTCGTAGCCGAGTTCGAATTGCCCGAAGGGCATCCCGCCCATGCTGTTCTGTCTGAGGCCGGTTTGCCGGGTGGTGAAGAATTGATCCTGCGCCGCGTCAACACGGCAGAGGGCCGAAAAACCGCTTGGGTCAATGATCGCCGCTGTTCAGGTGAAGTCCTCCGCGCTTTGTCGGAAACACTGATCGAATTGCATGGGCAGCATGATGACCGGGGATTGTTGAACCCTCGTGGGCACCGTGTTCTGCTGGATGACTACGCTCAGGTCTCGGAACTATTGGCCAAGGTCCGTCAGGCGTGGTCGGAGATGTCGCGCAGCCGCAAAGCGCTGGCCGAGACCGAGGCCGCTTTGGCAGCCATGCGCGCTGAAGAGGAATTCCTGCGCCATTCCGTGGCCGAGTTGGACAAGCTCGATCCGCAACCCGGAGAAGACGCTGATCTCGATGCCCGCCGCCGCATGATGCAAGGGGCAGAGCGTATCCGCGACGATGTCGCCCGCGCATTTGATCTGCTGGGTGGTGACGGGGCCGAAGGCGCGATTTCGGATGCGACACGTTGGCTCGAAGGCGTGTCGGACTCTGCAGGTGGCCAGTTGGAGGAGCCGATTGCAGCGCTTGGCCGGGCCATGATCGAATTGGGTGAGGCGCAGGACGGTGTGAACGCCTGCCTTCAGGCGCTGGACTTCAATCCCGCCGACCTAGAAGCCGCCGAGGAGCGTTTGTTCGCCATCCGAGCACTGGCCCGTAAACATGATGTGGCCCCGGATGATTTGGGCACCTTTGCCGATACTCTGCGTGATCGCTTGGGTAAGCTGGATGCGGGCGACGCCGATCTGGCCGACCAACGTGCTGCGGTTGAGGCGGCCCAGGCGACCTATGATGCGGCTGCGGCAGATCTTAGCGCTGCGCGTCTAGCTGCGGCTGGACAATTGGATCAGGCCGTCATGGCGGAGCTTGCACCGCTTAAAATGGAACGCGCGGTTTTTCGGACAGAAGTTACCACGTCCGATCCTGGACCCGAGGGCACCGACGCGGTGGCCTTTACCGTCGCCACCAATCCCGGCGCACCATCGGGGCCGTTGAACAAGATCGCCTCAGGCGGAGAACTCAGCCGTTTTCTGCTGGCATTGAAGGTTTGCCTGTCCGGCGATGACAGTGCCCGGACCATGATTTTTGATGAGATCGACCGGGGTGTGGGCGGTGCGACGGCCGATGCGGTGGGGCGCAGGCTGGCGTCTCTTGCACAGGGCGGGCAGGTTCTGGTCGTCACGCACTCCCCTCAGGTCGCAGCGCGCGCAGCCCATCACTGGCGTGTGCAGAAGCAGGTCACCGATGGCCAGACGCTTTCGACCGTAGTGCCGCTGGCCGAAATAGATCGCGTGGATGAAATTGCCCGCATGGTCTCGGGCGATACGATTACAGAAGAAGCGCGCGCGGCGGCTCGCGCTTTGTTAGAGGCTTAATGCGTCTTTGGCGCAATCTGCTGGCCTGACCGTCGCTATCTTACTTTTCTCAGACCTCGCCGTGGCTTACTAAGGGTTAAGATATGATCCCCGAGAGCCAATGACCCAATCAACCCGCACCGTTCTGCGCAACCAGCTCAATCAGGCTCTGGCCGCGATCAAGGACGCGTTGCGGGTGATGCGTCGCCGGGGGCCAAGCCAGATTCAGTTTTGGTTTATCGCTCTGGCGATTGGGATTGCGGCAGGGTTCATGGCGCTTGGGTTCCGCAAGGCGATCCGGGGGCTGCAGGCTTATATCTACGATACCGAGGATATCCTGCTGCTGCACAGCCACGCTGAGAAGCTGCCTTGGTTCATCGTGCTGATCATTCCGATCATCGGCGGGGTGATCGTGGGGCTAATCCTCACGCGTTTTACCGACGATGGCCGTGTCCGTTCGGTCGCGGATGTGATCGAAGGGGCAGCGGTCAGCGATGGACGTGTCGAGACCAAGGCTGGCGTCGCTTCATTGTTCGCCTCGCTGATCACACTCAGTACAGGCGGCTCCACAGGGCGGGAAGGGCCGGTGGTCCATATGGCCGGGGTCATCTCGACCTGGGTCAGCGACCGCATCCATGCGGACGGAATCACTGGACGCGACCTACTGGGCTGCGCTGTGGCCGCGGCAGTCTCGGCCAGCTTTAACGCGCCCATAGCGGGCGCGCTGTTCGCGCTTGAGGTCGTTCTACGTCACTTCGCTGTCCACGCTTTTGCACCTATCGTTATTGCCTCGGTCGCAGGGACGGTGATCAACCGTCTGGAATATGGCGACGTCACCGAGTTCACGCTGGATACACCCGGTTCATTGCAATTCTACGTCGAACTGCCTGCCTTCCTTATCCTCGGGCTGATCTGCGGGTTGGTATCCTTGCTTCTTATGCGTTCGATCTTTTTCGCCGAGGATTTCGGCAATCATGTTCAAGCCCGACTTTCCCTACCCGGATGGCTGCGCCCGGCGGTTTCGGGCGCGATGCTGGGCCTTCTGGCGATCTGGTTCCCGCATATCATTGGCGTTGGGTATGAAACGACGATCCGCGCCCTGGCCGGTGATCTGGTGCTGACTACGGCAATCCTGTTTGCGATCCTCAAGACAGTGGCGGTTGCAATTACCATGGGCGGGCGCATGGGCGGAGGCGTGTTTTCGCCTTCTCTGATGATCGGAGCGCTGACCGGGCTGGCCTTTGGGCTGATCGCCACCGGATTGCTTCCGGATGTATCGGGAACCCATACCCTTTACGCTTTTGCCGGAATGGGGGCCGTGGCTGCTGCGGTTCTGGGCGCGCCGATCTCGACCACTTTGATCGTGTTCGAGCTGACCGGAGACTGGCAGATCGGTCTGGCGGTGATGGTATCTGTCTCGATGTCCACCGCCTTGGCCTCGCGCCTTGTGGACCGGTCGTTCTTCCTTACCCAGCTGGAACGTCGCAATGTGCATCTGGCGGCGGGACCACAGGCCTATCTGTTGGCGATGCTGCGTGCTGGAGCGGTAATGCGACCGATTGGCGATGCGCGCTCGATCACCAAGGAGGAAGCGCGAGCGCTGATCGAAAAAGGCCTCTGCGTCAAGGCAAGCGCGACACTCGAGGCGGCGATGCCCTATTTTGATCGCGATGATATTCCTTGTATCCCCGTGATCGTCATGGACGAAAACGGGACAGAGACGCCGGTTGGTGCGCTCTATCACATCGACGTTCTAAAGGCCTATAACCGGGCGCTGGCTGCGACAGCGGCCGAGGAACACTCCTAGCGGTTATACACGCTCGCCGCGTCGCCCAGGTAGTTGTCCCACGCGAACCAATAAGAGATATGCCCGGCCACGCGCGGCAATTGTGTGCCATCCGGTCCGATCAGCATCTCTTCAGACAAGGTCCATTTGCGACCGCTCTCATCGACCAGACCTCCGCCTGATGCTTTGAACCGGTGGCCCGCACGCTCGTAGGCGCGCACTGTCCGGCGGTCTGAGTTGCCGATCAGAACCAAAGGTCGATCCGCGATTGCATCGTTAATCACACGAGTTCTGTCGAAGGCGTCCAGCGGCCAGGCCCGCGCGGCGCCGAACTGGCGGATGGTGAAAATGTAGTCTTTCTGGCGATGCTCGGACTGATCCACCAAAGCTGGGAACATCAACTCGGGCGAGGCGAAATACTCGCGATACACCACGCCCGAGCCATAGTTGCGACGATGCCCGGTGCTGAGTGACAAAACGCGCGTGTCCGGGTGAGAGGTTTTCCAACTGTCCCAGGTCGTGATCACCACGGGGCGCTGCTTCAACTCGATCCCGCTGTCGACCAGCGGGCCGACCACGGGCTTGCCGGTATACTGGTTCCACAGCGAGTGCGTCTCGCGGTCGAACATCAGCTTGTTCGAGCGATACAGGAACCCCGAGGAACCGAAGACAAACGGTTTCCGCCGCCCCGGCACTTGCGTCTCAAACAAGATGCCCGACCCGCACAGGGTGCAATAGGCCAGCGCCACCGGCACGCCGCCGATCACCTCGTTGAACATCTCGTGCCAACCCATGATCCTAAGCGGGTAAGCACGCACGTCACCGTTGATCGAGACCCCAAAGACCAGATCATCCTCTTTCAGATAGTCGGCGTCCGCGGCCGAGATCAGCTTCGGATTGTCCAGCGAAGGGATGCCATCCTTGCGCACGCCGCCCCAGGTGATCTCCTCCAGCCGGATCTTCATCCGCTCGCGCTGCAGGTATTCGGGACGCAGGAACAGGTCGAAATTATCGTCGATCCGCAGCAGGACCTCGCGCTTGAACGGGATCAATGAGGGGTGGGGGACGATCTGAGGGTTCTGCTCTTGCCAGAGCATCCAGTCGAACCAGTCGGTGCCGAGTCGCTCGCCGGTCAGAGTTTCCATCACCTCGACGATATCGTCCCGCCGCCGGTCGGTGAAACGCATGGCGGTCAACAGCGCAGGAACCACATCCGGGTTCCCACGCTTTACCAGAAAGGCCATCTTGGCTTCGAAATCCGTACGACCGCCGCGCAACGTGCTGTGCAGCGCGTCCAGCACAGGGTCTTCCTGCGCCCAGCTTGTGGCAGGCGCCAGCGCGCTGGCTCCGACCATTCCAACAAATTGGCGACGAGAAACAGGCATGGCACCCTCCGATCCTTTTTCGCGCTTAGTATGAGGGCAAATGCACCGCCTTGCATGAAACAGCTGCGTGATTGGCGCGTGATCACCCGCGATCGTTGATTTGTGGGGAGAGGTCTGAAAAACAGAGAGGGTATTTTCAGAGCAGATTTCCCATGACCAATGCGATGCCTAGCAGTTAGCCGCGTCGCGCGCTCTGGCTGGCATGGGCGCCTCTCCCTCGCACAGTTCACCGCTTTGCCCATTTTCTATGTGTTGGGGTCGGACTTCCTGGGTATGCGTACGATTTTGATCGCACCTCTTTGCTCGCGTCGACACTGGCCGACAAACACTCATGAGGTTTTGGTGGCGGGCGGGCCACAATGGGCTTCTCTTTGAATTGAACACATTGTCTGAAAGTGCGGTGTCTCCTAGCCTGATTGACGAACTTCTCATGAAAGTCACTCTGATTGAGGTTTGGGCATGTCTTACGAACGATTTTCTTGGCTGACAGCGGCGGTTGCGATCTCGATGATTGGAGCTGCCCCATCTCGCGCGCAGGAGGCGCCCTATGTCACTGGCTTTCTCGGTGTTACCGATATGGGCGACTATGATTTTGATTTCTTTCAAACGGTTCCTTCAATCGTGGTCGGTCAAGGCACCATCACAACCGACACTGGAATCTCCTACGGACTGGCCGTCGGAATGAAGGTCGCGCCTAATCTGCGGGCCGAATTCGAACTTTCACACGCCTCGAATGATACAAAGGAAATCGGCCGCCCGTTTACCCAGTACGACGGAAGCTTTGATGCGACATTCGGGATGGTAAACCTCTGGTATGACATCCCGGTGCAGGGCAGGTTCAAGCCCTATATTGGCGGGGGACTTGGGTTTGCGCGGGTTTCCCACGACGGTCAGTCCGGTGCTGGCGTCACATTGGTCGATGACAGTGACACCGCTATTGCAGGGCAATTGGGGTTTGGTGGCCGCTTCCAAGTAGGGGAACGCGGAAACATCGACATCGGGTACCGTTACAAGACGACCGGCGATCTTGATTTCACCACGACCCAAGTGTTCATCCCGACAGATCTCACGGATGGCCGCTACTCGTCGCACTCGCTCATTCTTGGGTACAGCTACAGTTTCTGACAGACGTAACTAAGTAATTCCGGCCCTCAAATCTGTTCGACCTTGATCGAGTCCACCGGGTAGAAAGCCAGATAGTCTTTGAGGCCAGCCGTCTCCTTGCCGGGGGCCTCAAAGCTCCAGGCCGCGTTTTCGGTGACCGAGGACTTGTTCACGATCGAGAAATGCGTGGCATCGCCTTTGTGTGGGCAGTGAATCACCTTGTCTGTACGGTCCAGGAAGGCCATCGCGATGTCAGAACGGGGAAAGTAGATCACGGGTTCCAGATCACCTTCGCGCAGCTCTAGCGCGTTCGAGCTTTCGCCCAGAATGGCCCCACCAGAGCGGACGCTCCATTTGCCGGGTGCTTCGGTGATCGTGATTTCAACCATGTCTTTTCCCTCGTTCTTGTCAGGGCCTCTCCTTTGCCCATTTTATGTGACAGTCTGATGTCAAACTGGCGCAGTTGCGGCATCCAACCACAGTTGAGCGTCCTCGCCCAGCCTTGGCCTGATTTTTTCCGCAACGTCGCGGTGATAACTGTTCAGCCAATCCCGTTCCTGCGCGGTCAGCATGTCGACCAGGATCAGGCGGCGGTCTATGGGCACATAGGTCAACGTGCGCCACTGCAACATGGCCCGTTCCGCATCGCCGTCGGGCAGCGACGGTGCTTCCTCCACGACAATCAAGTTTTCGATCCGGATGCCAAACGCGCCCTCGCGGTAGTAGCCGGGTTCGTTAGATAGGATCATGCCGGGCTCAAAGGGTACATGGCTGACACGCGACAGGCGTTGCGGGCCTTCATGCACGCTCAGATACGCGCCAACACCGTGCCCGACCCCGTGGTTGAAGTCCTGCCCCGCCTGCCATAGCGGCGCGCGCGCCACGCATTCGATATCGCGCCCGGCCAGTCCAATCGGCCAGCGCAGCATCGACATGGCGATCATGCCTTTCAACACGCGGGTAAAGCAGGCCTTCTCGGTCTCACCAACCTCACCGATCGCGATGGTGCGCGTAATGTCAGTGGTGCCGTCCAGATACTGCCCGCCGCTGTCCAGCACCAACAGATGACCGTTCTGCAAGGTGCTGTCGGTTTCTTCGGTCACGCGGTAATGCATGATCGCACCGTTCGGGCCGGTTCCGGCGATCGTGTCGAATGAGATATCCTGCAGTGCGTTGTCCCGACGCCTGGCTTCTTCCAAACGGGTCACGACCTGCGTTTCGCTTATCTGACCTGGCGTTTGCTGATCCAGCCAGAACAGCGTTTCGACAACGGCAACGGCGTCGCGAAGGTGTGCCTCGGCGCTGCCTGCAATCTCGGCCGGGTTCTTGCGCGCTTTGGGCAGGGCGCAGGGGTCGCCACCGTCAACCATCTGGTCCCCAAGCGCATCCGCAACAATCTGAGGCACTGTGCCCGGATCGACCTGAACCTTACCTTCTAGGGCAGCAACGGCGTCCAAAAACCTCTCAGGCTCATGAACCGAAACCTGAGGGCCCAGATGCTCCCCCAGTTCGCCTAGTTTTGCGGAGGCCATGAACAGATCAACACGCCCGTCCGCATGCAGAATAGCAAAGCCATGGGCGACCGGGTTGTAAGCAATGTCCGAGCCGCGAATGTTCAACAACCACATGATCGAGTCGGTCAAGGTGATCACCGCTGCGCTTCGCCCACCGTCGAGTAGGCGTTCGGCTAGTCGGGTGATTTTGCTCTCAGCGGTTTCCCCTGCAAACTCAATCGGATGTACCTTGACCGGGTTCATCGGAGGAGCAGGCTGATCCTGCCAAATCCGGTCCACCAGATTGGCGCAGCGCACCAACTCAATCCCGCTTCCCTCAAGGTCCTTTTGCGCGGCTTTGATCTGACCGGCGGCATGTAGCCATGGATCGAATCCGACCGATCCCCCGTTCGGCAACTGCTGTTTCAACCAGCTGCTCAGGCTCACATCGGGCCAGGGCACCGGAGTGTAGTCATCGGCAACCTGCGCCTTGACCTGCGTCCGGTAGCGCCCATCGATGAACACCCCGGCCACGTCCCGCAGCGCGGCGCAAAACCCGGCCGAGCCAGTGAACCCGGTCAGCCACGCCAGTCGTTCGTCCCGAGGGGCCACATACTCACCCTGATGCGCATCCGCACGCGGCACCAGAAAACCGTCCAAAGCTTCGCGCTCTAGATCCTGCCGCAAAGCAGCCAATCGCGGAGGTCCCTGTTCGGGTCGCGCTGTCACCTCAAAAGACTGAAACATACCTGCCTCCCTCAAGCCAAAGTGTGGTTTCAAGCCACCTCTTTATCTTTTTGAAAAAATACCCGGCGGAAGCAAGGCCAGCCTCAGCTGGCCCTTTTCATCCCCATCACCCGGGCCCGCGCGCGCGGGTCGCTGTCGAACAATGCCGCCAACTGTTCGGTCATAGCACCGGCCAGCTGTTCCACATCGGTGATCGTAACTGCACGGTCATAGTACCGGGTCACGTCATGCCCGATCCCGATGGCCAGCAATTCCACCATCTTGCGCTTTTCGACCATGGCGATCACGTCGCGCAGGTGTTTCTCCAGATAGTTCGCCGGGTTCACACTGAGCGTGGAATCATCGACCGGAGCACCGTCGGAAATTACCATCAGGATTTTACGCGCCTCGCGCCGCGCCAGCATCCGGCGATGGGCCCATTCCAGAGCCTCACCGTCAATGTTTTCCTTCAACAGCCCTTCTTTCATCATCAGGCCCAGATTGGGTCGCGCCCGCCGCCATGGGGCATCGGCACCTTTGTAGATGATATGGCGCAGATCGTTCAGACGCCCCGGCTGCTGCGGGCGGCCTGCATTCAACCAAGCCTCACGGGCCTGACCGCCTTTCCAAGCGCGGGTCGTAAAGCCCAGAATTTCAACCTTCACGTTGCAACGTTCCAGCGTCCGGGCCAGAACATCCGCGCAGATGGCCGCAATCGAAATCGGACGCCCGCGCATCGATCCCGAGTTGTCCAGAAGCAGGGTCACCACGGTATCGCGGAACTCGGTGTCCTTCTCGACCTTGAAGCTCAAAGGTGTAGTCGGGTTGGCAACCACGCGCGCCAAACGACCGGCGTCCAGAATACCTTCCTCGCGATCGAACTCCCACGACCGGTTCTGCTGTGCCTGCAAACGGCGCTGCAACTTGTTGGCCAAGCGGCTGACCGCACCCTTCAACGGCTCAAGTTGTTGATCCAGATAGGCCCGCAACCGTTCCAGTTCAGCAGGCTCTGCCAAATCCTCGGCAGCGATCTCCTCGTCATGGGTGTTTAGATAGACCTTGTACTCCGGATCAGCCTCGGACGCAGGCGGAGGGGCAGGCGGCTCCAGCGGAGCCTCGCCCTCGGGCATCTCGGCCTCATCCCCCATCTCATCCTCGGCCATCTCGTCCATCGAGACTTGGGCCTGAGATTGATCCTGCTGTTCTTCCTGCGACTGCTCGGGCGTGGCGTCAGGATCCTGTTCCTCCTGATCATCCTGTCCGGTACTGTCGGGGTCGGGCTGCTCTTCGGCGTTTTCCTCGGCCTGATCTTCCTGCTCTTCGTCCAGCTCATCAGGATCATCGCCCAGCTGGTCGCCATAGCCCAAATCCTTGATCACCTGGCGAGTGAACTTGGCGAACTCTGCCTGATCCGAGAGGATTTCGTCGAGCTTCTCAAGCGTACCGCCGGCCTGTTCCTCGATGTATCCACGCCAGAGGTTCATGACATTGTTGGCCGCCGGCGGCAGGTCACGCCCGGTGGCCAGATGCCGGATCAGATAGCCCGCAGCAACCGACAAAGGGGCATCGGCGGGCTGCTTGCACTGGTCATAGCCGCGCCGTAGGGCCTCATGGCTAATCTTAACATCAATGTTGGAAGCCGTACCGGGCATATCCCGCGCGCCCATCGCCTCGCACCGGGCGGTTTCCATCGCTTCATAGAGGTCCCGCGCCATATCTCCGGGCGGGGCATAGCGCATATGGGTCGCGTCATCGTGATAGCGGCGCTGCAAGGCCAAGGCATCGGCAGTTCCGCGCGCCAGCAAAACCTCTTCGCGCGTCATCCGGCGCGACACCTGAGGCAACCGCATTGCCTCACCAGAAAGGCCCGAGGGATCGACGGTGTAACTTACGGAAAGCTCCGGATCATCGGCCATGACTTTGGTGGCCTCAGCGAGAGCTTTCTTGAACGGATCAGCAGGGTTGTCGTTCTTTTGTGCCATGTCCCCAAGCCTTTCACAGTGCCGTCCCGATTTCCACCAAACAGGAAGCCGGATCCGCCTTCATCTGGCTAAAAATACCTCCGCCGGAGGCATTGCGCCCGCGGCGGGCGCAATTCGGCGTTAGCCCAAGCTCACGCTCGCCGCGCTTTCCGGCAGTTCTTCGTCAAAGCAGCGCTGATAGAACTCGGCCACGGTCTGGCGCTCAAGCTCATCACATTTGTTCAGGAAGGACAGGCGGAACGCATAGCCCACATTGCGGAAAATCTCTGCGTTTTGGGCCCAGTTGATCACGGTCCTTGGGCTCATCACGGTCGACAGGTCGCCATTCATGAAAGCGGTGCGGGTGAGGTCGGCAACGGTGACCATCTGGCTGACGGTCTTACGGCCCTCAGCCGTGTTGTACAGCGGTGCTTTCGACAGCACGATCATCGTCTCGGCATCGTGGCTGAGGTAGTTCAGCGTCGAGACCAGAGACCAGCGGTCCATCTGTGCCTGGTTGATCTGCTGCGTGCCGTGGTACAGGCCGGTGGTATCACCCAGACCCACAGTGTTCGCGGTAGCGAACAGGCGGAAGTTGGGGTTCGGCGTGATGATTTCGTTCTGGTCCAGCAGGGTCAGCTTACCATCATGCTCCAGCACGCGTTGGATCACGAACATCACGTCCGCACGGCCTGCATCGTATTCGTCGAACACGATGGCAACGGGATTGCGCAGCGCCCAGGGCAGGATGCCTTCGTGGAACTCGGTCACCTGCTTGCCGTCCCGCAGCTTGATCGCATCCTTGCCGATCAGGTCGATCCGGCTGATGTGGCTGTCCAGGTTCACACGTACGGCGGGCCAGTTCAGGCGGGCGGCGACCTGTTCGATATGGGTCGACTTACCTGTGCCGTGATAGCCCTGGATCATCACGCGACGGTTATGCGCAAAACCTGCCAGGATCGCCAGAGTTGTCTCCGGGTCAAACTTGTAGGTCGGGTCAATCGCAGGCACCCGGTCGCTACGTTCCGCAAAACCTTTGACCGCCATGTCGGTATCAATGCCGAACACGTCACGGACCGAGATCTCTTCGGTGGGTTTTGCGTTGATATCAATCGATCCGTCAGCCATTCGTCTTGTCCTTATCCTTAGGCCCGTCTTGCCGGGTTTGAACCCGTGTGTGGTGCAACATATTCCGACCAAGGGCAAGGGAAAGCCGCGCGCTAAAAACGCTGACAGGATGTTTCTTATCAACTGGCCTTATCTGCCGGAAGGGCGGGGTCGTTTTAGAGTAGCCTTGAGCAAGCGGCTTGGGTTGGGTTCTTCAATAAATCGTCAACCTTATGAAAACCTGATGTCTCTATTCGCGTGGCAACTACGGCAAGTCGCGGTCTGGGCTCGGGCTTGAGTTCCAGCTCAAGGACAAGTTTGAGGGCCCGTTCATTCAATCATCGTTAAGAGGACGCCTCACTCCGAGACGGATTGGGATTAAAATTCACGAAATTATATATTTCTTTGAATGGACCTAACTGAAGGGTAAAATGAGCAAAGTCCGCATGTGTAATGGGCTTTATGTAGGGGGTTAAGGTGTTCGCGATATCCTCTGTTAAATCAGGGCGGCTTCAATTGTTACCTGTTGTCGACCGGCAAGGTGCAGTGAATGCCTTTTGACGCGATCCTCTACACGGTGACTGAGACCGGTGGCACTGGTAACCTCATAGTTCAGGGATCAACGACACCTGCGATTATCTCAGGGCAAACGGTTTCTTTCGATGGCGGCACGACCTTCGTGCCCTACACCTACCTTGGTCAGGGGAACTATCGCGGGACCAGTGAAACCGCGGATTTTATCCAAGTAGGTGGGCAGATTTACGCTTTCAATAGTGTCGATCCGACCGGGTCTCTCAGCACCGGGAATTGGGAGATCACCGTGAGTGACCTCGATCCGGTCAACCCGCCTTGTTTTGTAGCCGGAACGCTGATTGACACAGAAAGCGGGCCACGCCCTGTTGAATCTTTGATGGCTGGGGATCGGGTTTGTGTGGCAGGCGGGCAAACCTTGCCGATCATCTGGATAGGCAAAAGAACTCTCAGCGCGAACGCGTTGCGCAAAAATCCAAAGTTCAGGCCCGTCCGGATTCAGCGCGGCGCTTTGGGTGATGACCTGCCCAGCCAAGACTTATTTGTTTCCCCCCAGCATCGAATTGTGCTGGAAGGTTGGCGGGCCGAGCTTCTTTTTGGTGAGCCCCGGGTTTTTTGTGCCGCAATACATCTGGTGAATGATGGTTTGATCCGTCAGATGCCGCCTGAAGCACCAGTAACTTACTTCCACATTGCCTGTAGTCGGCACGTGGTCCTTTCGTCACATGGTTTGCAAAGCGAAAGCTTGTTCCTTGGTGATCTTGCGTTGAAATCATTCCAACGCGAAGACGTCGAGGAATTGCATGCCTTGTTTCCCGAGCTTAGTAATCCGGCTTCGGCGCAACGACAGCGGACACACTTGCGTTGTCTGAAGCGACCCGAAGCAGAAGTATTGCGGGATTTGTTGCCAGGGTAAGAGCGTTTTACTTAAAGTTCCGGCTGTCCTTGATCTGATCCCAGGCCCAGACGACTTCTTGCAGTTGCTCTTCCTGAGACCGGTCACCGCCGTTCATATCCGGGTGCAGCACCTTGATCAGCTTCTTGTAGGCCTTGCGAACTTCGGCTTTGGACCAGCTGTCATTGGCCTCCAGAATCTCGATGGCGCGCCGTTCGGTGGGCGGAAGGCGACGGCCACCGCCACCCGAGGTGCGGCCTTTGTTCTGGGTGCTGTTTGCCCCCAAAACCTGGTGTGGGTCTTCGATACCCAGACGCGCCCACGCACGGGCCTCGGGGTCGCCCATGGGCTTGGTTTCACGCTCCCAGACTTTGTCCTTCGTGCGTTGTGCGTTCAGTTCAGCCTCGGTCGTGCCGTCGAAGAAGTTCCACTTCTGATTGTACTCGCGCACGTGCTGCTGGCAGAACCAGTAGAAGTCATCCAGAACGTCTGGGGCCTTGGGGGCGCGGTACTTGCCGGGTTCTTCACAACCCGGATGATCACAGATTCGCACCGAGGTCTCAGATGCACCCGACATGCCCCGACGCCCGCGCGGGTTCTTTTTCTTGGCGCTGGAGACGGACATATCGAATCCGAAAGGGTCTGATTTCGTCATGCTGTGATCCTTAAGAACGCATCTTCTCGACTCGGAGGCAGCAGTTTAGTCTAAGCAGCCGAAAGTAGAAGAGGGGGGCGGCAAGTTTTTTGCCGTTGAGCGTAAAAATGACTGTGACTGACGAAATCCGAACCCGACTGCAGGCCGCCTTTGATCCGCGTGAGCTTGAGGTGGTGGATGACAGCGAAAGCCACCGGGGTCATGCAGGGTTTCAGGAAGGTGGCGAGAGCCATTTCAACGTTCGCATCCGTGCCGCCGCATTCGAAGGCCAATCTCGCGTGGCCCGGCATCGCGCCGTTCACAAAGCGCTGGGCGACATTGTACCGCGTATCCATGCTTTGGCGTTGGATATTGGCGTTTAATTTCGTCTAAAACCGGAGTCGAAAAGCGAGGCCGACCAAAGGCGCTGTGTCATAGCTCTGGCGGCTGATTTCGTTGCCGTTTTCGTCCTCCAGTGTCAGTCGGCCATCGAATTCGGCCCCAGCAAAGACGGTTAAAGACACGCCCGGATTCGGAGCATAGCTGAGCGACGCAACCACGGGGAGGCTCTTGTCTTCGCCGATCCCGCTCGGAGCCAACCCCGCGTCGTCTAGCCGGAAGCGAATTTTTTCGGATCGGGCCGACAGCGAGAGGCTGAAATCGTCATTCAACGCGTAGCTGAGGGTGAGACCCGGCCCGCGAGTCGCACCGATTCCGGAACCGGTGTTCAGGTTCCAGCGATCATTGATGTCCCAATCCACCAAAAGCGCCGGAAAGAGATCGACACCACTATCTTCCAATTGCGTGAAGGCGCCAAAGGCCGGTCCTATGGTCAGGCTTTCGCTGATCTGCCACGCAACGCCCGCAAAAACACCATAGGTACGACCATCTGAAGATGCGGCGCCTTTCTGATAGTCCCACCTGACCTGAGGCGACACGAACACGCTGGCCCGCTGTCCAGCCTGAAACCGCAGAGGAGCTGATATTCGGATGTCACGAATGTCGTTCCAAGGCTGGTTGTCTGCCGCGCTGAAGTCATAGTCTAGCTGCCCGTAGCTGACCGAGATGCCAAGTGACGTTTCGCTATCAAATCGGTACAGCCCGGTGGCCCGCAGGAACGATCGCGTCGCGCTGAAGTCTCCACCCTGATCCAGATCGGCGCTGCCCTGATATGCGGCGAGCCCGTCGATCTGGCTGACCCAACCCAGACGTTGTTGTGCGGCGGCAGGCAGCGCGATCTGGCAGGCGAATGCGGAGAGGAAACAAAGAAGAGCGGTGCAAGGTTTCATCGCGACCGTGGTCCTGTTCTGTGACGAAGGATGTTTTGGAACGATACGAGCAAAACTCAGGAACGGATGACCGCCTGAGTCTCGTTGGCTCAATCCGTGTTATCTAAACCACACCCTCTAGTCCGTGCGGTCTGGATGCGTTTTACTTGGCCTCTTCGCTCGGTTTCAACGTCAACGGCGGCTCATCTACTTCGGCTGAAATTGGTTCCGGGGCTTGAACCGCATCTGGCCCGGGAACGGGCTGAGCCAAGGGCACACCTTCGGGCGTTTCGGTTGGCGATGGTGTGGCCACAGGGGCCACTACCTCGGTGGACTCGGCCTCAATCACCCGACGAAAAACCAGCACGTTGCGCCAATTTGTGGTTGATCCGGTCAGGCCCGAGCGTTCCTCGCTGGGTAGCAACTCGGCACGCTGGTATTCCCATCCCTGTTGGCCCATTTCGTTCAGCACCTGCTCGACCGAGGTGGCAAAGCGGCCCTCTGGCGTTTTGACGCCTTTGGCCTTCGCGCCCTTTTGCGGGGCCGGAATGACTTTGTATTCGTAGCGCGGCATCGACTGTTCCCTTGTACCTTTGGCCGACAACTTATCACGCAGGTCGCCGGGTGAAAGAGACGTTGCGCAAGTGGCGCAAATCAGCCGGTCTTCTGCGCCGCCTTGACCACAACCGAGAGGCAGAGTTCGGTCGCCAGCGCCATGTCCTGGACCGAAATCCACTCCAACGGTCCATGAATGCACTGCATTCCAGTGAACAGGTTGGGGCAGGGTGTGCCGAATTCGGTGAGGCGGGAGCCATCGGTGCCGCCGCGGATCGGAACCGAAAGAGGTTCGATCCCCAGTTCCTGACAGGCTTCGCGCGCCAGATCGACGGGGGTCATGTCATTCTCGAGCCAATAGCGCATGTTGCGGTATTGATGGCTGATGTCGCAGGTGATGGTCGCGCGAGGCTCGGAGGCCTGAACGGCGTCGCAGACCTTGCGCACCAGGTCGCGCTGGGCCTCAAGACCTTCCATCTCGAAATCCCGAAGGATCAGCTTGATTTCCATCTCGGACGAGCCGCCATTCATGTCGGTAACATGGATGAACCCTTCGCGCCCGTCGGTGACCTCGGGGGTCAGTGTGGCCTGCGGCAGGGTCTGTACGATCTTTGCGGCCAGATGGGTGGCATTGACCATCTTTTCTTTGGCCAGACCGGGATGGATCGACACGCCGGTGATCTTAATCACCGCGCGGTCGGCCGAGAAGCTTTCATATTCGATCTCCCCCACCTCTTGCCCGTCTAGTGTATAAGCGAAATCGGCCTTGAGGTCTTTGGGTAGTTGCTCGGTCACACCGCGCCCGATTTCTTCGTCCGGGGTGAAAGCAATGCGGATGGGCCCGTGTGGAATGTCTGGATTTTCGATCAGGTGCCGCGCCATGGTCATCAGGATGGACACGCCGGCCTTGTCATCAGCGCCCAACAGAGTGGTGCCAGAAGCGGTGATCAGATCATGTCCAATCTTTTCGGCCAGATAACGGTGCTCGCCTGGCGACAGAACCAGATCGGGATCGTCAGGAAAGGTGATCTCACCGCCGTTATAGCCTTTGATGACGCGTGGTTTGACACCGGTTGCGTTGAATTGCGGGGCGGTGTCGACATGGGCCAGGAACCCCACGGTCGGCCCTTCGGCGGTGCCAGGAATGGTTGCCACAACGACGCTGTCGCCGGTCATCTCGACATCCTGCGCGCCTATTTCCGTCAGCTCTTGCTGCAACAGGTTCAGCATGTCGAACTGAATGGGCGTACTCGGGGTCGAAGGCGATGTCTCATCGCTTTGGCTGTCGATGGCCGCGTAGCGCATCAGACGGTCTTCAAGTTCCTGATCGAATTTTCTGGTCATGGCACCTCTCCTGCGCGGAAGAAAGGGCGTAAAAGAAAACGGAGTCAAGCGGGTGGCCTGACTCCGTCGCATAACAGTGAAAACGGGCTTACGAACCCAGCTTTTGGGCAACCAGCTCGTTAACGGCCTTGGGGTTGGCTTTGCCGCCGGTGGCTTTCATTACCTGACCGACAAACCAGCCTGCCAGCTTCGGGTTTACCTTGGCCTTTTCAACTTGCGCCGGGTTGGTGGCAATGATCTCGTCCAAAGCGGCCTCGATCGCGCCCGTGTCTGTGACCTGCTTCATGCCGCGCTCTTCGACGATCTGCGCAGGGTCACCACCTTCGGTATAGACGATCTCGAACAGATCCTTGGCGATTTTGCCCGAGATGGCATCCGAGGAAATCAGGTCGATGATCCCTCCCAACTGCGCCGGAGATACGGGCGAGTCGGTGATGTCGTGGTCTTCTTTCTTGAGGCGGCCAAACAGCTCGTTGATTACCCAGTTCGCGGCCAGTTTGCCGTTGCGGCCTTGCGCGACCTCTTCGAAATACGCAGCCGATTCCACCTCGGCGGTCAGGACCGAGGCGTCATAGTCGGTCAGGCTGAACGCTTCGATGAACCGGGCCTTTTTAGCGTCGGGCAGTTCGGGCAGTTTGGATGCAATGTCATCGACCCATGCCTGTTCAATCTCCAGCGGCAGCAGATCGGGATCGGGGAAGTAACGGTAATCATGTGCTTCTTCCTTGGACCGCATGGACCGCGTCTCGCCCTTGTCCGGATCGTACAGTCGGGTTTCCTGCTCGACCTCACCACCACTTTCAACGATGGCGATCTGACGGCGGGCTTCGACTTCAATCGCCTGCTGGATAAAGCGCATCGAGTTCATGTTCTTGATCTCGCAGCGGGTGCCCAGATGCGAGAAGTCCTGCGTTTCCTGGTACTTCTCATAAGCACCCGGCAAACAGATCGAGACGTTCACGTCCGCGCGCAGGTTGCCGTTTTGCATGTTGCCATCACAGGTGCCCAGATAGCGCATGATCTGACGCAGCTTGGCGATATAGGCGGCGGCTTCTTCGGGGCCGCGGATGTCGGGGCGCGAGACGATCTCCATCAAGCAAACGCCCGTCCGGTTCAGATCGACGAAGGACATATGCGGGTCCATGTCGTGGATCGATTTGCCCGCGTCCTGCTCCATGTGGATGCGTTCAATGCGAACCATGCGCGCGGTGCCGTCGCCCATCTCAACCAGCACTTCACCTTCGCCCACGATGGGGTGGTACAGCTGCGAAATCTGGTAGCCCTGCGGCAGGTCAGGGTAGAAATAGTTCTTGCGGTCAAAAGCCGATTTCAGGTTGATATCCGCCTTCAGGCCCAGACCCGTGCGCACGGCCTGTTCCACGCAATATTCGTTGATCACCGGCAGCATGCCCGGCATCGCCGCGTCAACGAAAGCCACGTTCGAGTTCGGCTCGGCTCCGAATTGGGTCGACGCGCCGGAAAACAGCTTGGCATTGGACGAGACCTGAGCGTGAACCTCCATCCCGATCACCAGCTCCCAATCGTGCTTGGCCCCGGCAATGGTTTTGATTTTCGGCATTTCGTATGTCAGGTCGAGCATGGCGCGCCTCTAATTTCCGCAGAAGTCTAGGCTTGCGTATTAGGCCCGGCGCGCCAAAGGGGCAAGGGGTTAGTTCCCTGAGACTTGCAACCCCGTCGGCGTAAAGGTCACGCTTTGACCACTGCGCAGTTCCTCGCGCAGTTGATTGGCGATCGCGCGCAGCGCATCCCGGCGGCCACGTGCGGCGAAGCGCTCGGTCGAGTTGACGCGCAGGCTGTTGCTGAACCCGTTCGCCGCATGGGCCCAGATCAGGGGATGCAGCTCGGTCAGGTGATCGCGGATCAACCAGTTTGCAGCCTCGCAAATCTGTTTGCGGGCGATGTCGGCCTGAGGGTTGCGGCCCATCCCGTTTTGCAGCGTGACCGAACAATAGGCCGCCAACAGGTTGATTGTCTGCTGGTCGGGGCGGCGTTCAACGATGTCGTGCAGACCTTCCAGAAAATACTCGACATCCACACGCGCGCAGGCTTCGTCATCCAGTGCAATTGCATCGAACTGAACCCAGGTATAGCCACCTGCGCCCCATGTTTTTTGAGTGCGCGCGGCGTTGCGTAGGGCCTGAACTTCTAGCTGGTCGTAGGTCCCGAACCTGCGTGGCAAAAGATGGCTGCCCATTGCGCGCATGTGGCGATGGTTTTGCGGGTCAAGAGTGATCAGCGCTTCGTATTTGTCCGCTACACGGGTGCGCGGGCTGATGTGGCCCGACAAAAGGGCACAATCCGCAGCGGCAATTGCTGGGCTGTTCGGCATGGCAGAGCGGCAGTCCTTCAGCAAATCCGCAGCGCGGTCGAAATGCGCGGCGCACCGGGATTGATGCAGGGCAGGCAGGTCTTTGGGGTCTGCTGTCCCACGCCATGCCCAAGCCAAATCAATATGAGCCAATGCCACCACAAGGGCGATCATAGGATCATCGGGGTGGTTCTGAATTTCACCCTCCAGTTCAGAGATGCCCGCCAGAAAATCATAGTCCGACTGAGTTCTGCCATCCGACAGGGCATGTTCCGCAGCCAGCACAACATCTGCCCGGGCCCCGAACCCCAACAGGTCGGCAACCGGTTGGCCGCAGGGTGTTGTTTCGCGTGCGTCATCCGCGGCCCGCATGTCTTTTGAGAGTTCGACCCACATATCCTGACGCGCCAGATGGCGTCCGCGTTCAATAACCTGATGACCGGCGGTGTCATCTGTTTCCGCGATAGGGATGTTCAACTGCCCCGAGGCGACAAGCCACGCGGTTGCATCCGCAACAGACGCGGGCAAAGGCGTAGAGGTGGGACTGGAAGAGCCGAAAATACGGGCGGCAGCCGCCCTGAAAGACCGAAACATGGCAAAACTCGAACTGTAACAAACGTGTAACGCGTTCAGTTTGCCAAAAACTGTGTCTATTTCAAGGAGTCGTTGCGCACGTTAGTCCGAGGTGTGGTCAATTAGCCTATGGTCCTGGGATTGTTTCAAAAAACCCTAAAATGATGACGCTCAACGGTAAATCCCGCCTGCTGCAACACGTCTTCGAACTCTTTGTGTGGGGGCAGCGACTCATCCGGCAGGCGGAGGCGCTTGTCTGATTTCAGCACTGCCGAGACGCGGACCGAGAAATCCCAGCGGGTGTCAAATCGGAACCGGTCAACCTCGGACAGGTCCAGTCCGCCGCTGCGTTGACCGGTGAACCAGCGCAGTTTCTCGCCGGTCAGTTCGACCCCGGCGCTGGTGTCTTTTACGATATCCCAGACGGCCGGGAGTGTTGCCAGCGCGAGCAACGCCATCAACCACCAGGCCGCGTTCAGGAAAATGATCAGGCCGATCAGCACCGCGTAGATGCAGATCAGCAAGATCACCACACGTGGGTTCCGGTTTTGCCGTGTAAAGCTGAACGAGGTCATGCGCCGAGGATGCGCGAGACCATCTCGGTCGTGTCGCGTGACAGGTCGGGCGTGTCGGCGATCCGTTGCAGCTGCGCGCGCATCAGCGCCTGACGGTCGGCGTCATATCGTTTCCACGTCTGGAACGCTGAACACATACGCGCCGTGGTCTGCGGGTTCACCGGGTCCAACCGGATCAGCCAGTCGGCAAGCAGGGCATAGCCCGCTCCGTCTGCCTGATGGAAACCCGCGTGATTCATGGCCAGCGATCCCATCAAGGCGCGGAATCGGTTGGGGTTTTTCCAATTGAAATCGGGATGCTCTGTCAGGGTCCGCGCGGCCTCTACTGTTCTCTGAGGGGCGGCCATCGAGACCTGCAGACCAAACCATTTGTCGACCACCAGCCGGTCATGTTTCCACTGGTCATAGAACGCGCTCAGTTCCGCCTCACCTTTGCCCGCGCGCAGCACGCAGGACAGGGCGGTCAGTTGCAGTGTCATATTGTCGGCAGTTTGGTACGCGTCTGCTGCCTTGCTGCCGCCGTCGAGACGAGAGGTAAGAGCCAGCGCCGCTCCGCCCAGTGCACGTTTGCCGGATTGCGCCGCATCCGGTTGGTATTGCGCGTCCACAAGTGTTTCGCTGTGCAGCTTGGGCAGAAGATCCTGTACGTGTTGCGCAGTGGCTTGACGGAGAGTCTCGACAGCGGTCCAGATGGCCATCGGGTCGGGTGTGACGCCCTTGTCATGCAGGGCGGCGGCCAGTTCGGATTGGGTCGGAAGGCCCAGCATCAAGGCCCGATAGGCCGGGTCCAGTGTTTCATCGCGCAGCACAGCCAGCAGGCCATCCAGATAGTCGGAATCCGGCGTCGCCTCTTCGGTGATCATGCGCAGCAGACTGTCCTCGGCCAGCGAGCGCCCGGCCTGCCAGCGGTTGAACGGATCGGTGTCATGGGCCAGCAGAAAGGCGCGCTCAGCATTCGAAGTGTCATGTTCAAGGATCACAGGGGCCGAGAAATCGCGTAGGATTGAGGGCACGGGTTTGGCCGCCAGTCCGGCGAAGGAAAAGCTCTGCTCGGCCTCGGTCAGCTCCAGCACTTGGGTTGCGTGAACCTCGTCGCCGTTCGGGCCCAGCAAGCCGACTGCGACGGGAATGACCTGAGGCTGCTTATCCTCTTGTCCCGGAGTCGGGTCGGTGCGTTGGCTCAGCGTCAGCGTGTAGGTACCATCCGCCCATTCCTCCGCCACGGATACGCGCGGGGTGCCGGACTGGCTGTACCAGCGTTTGAACTGGCTCAGGTCGCGGCCTGTTGTGTCCTCAAAGACTTGAAGCCAATCCTCGATCGTACAGGCTTGCCCGTCATGGCGATCGAAATACAGATCCAGCGCCTTTCCATAGGCCTCATCCCCGACCAAGCGTTTCAGCATGCCGATGACCTCGGCACCTTTCTCATAGACGGTTGAGGTGTAGAAGTTGTTGATTTCCTGAAAACTCTCGGGCCGGACGGGGTGTGACAGCGGACCATTGTCCTCGGGGAACTGCCGTGCGCGCAGGTCGATGGCGTCGTGGATGCGCTTGACCGGTGCCGAGCGCATATCCGAGGTGAACTGCGCATCGCGGAAAACGGTCAGCCCCTCTTTGAGGCACAGCTGGAACCAGTCGCGGCAGGTTATGCGGTTGCCTGTCCAGTTGTGGAAATATTCATGCGCAATGATCGCCTCGATCCGTTCGAAATTCACATCGGTCGAGGTTTCCGGGCTGGCCAGAACGGCTGAAGAGTTGAAGATGTTCAGCCCCTTGTTCTCCATCGCGCCCATGTTGAAATCATCCACGGCGACGATGTTGAACACGTCCAGATCGTATTCACGGCCGTAGACGTCCTCATCCCATTTCATGGACTTCTTGAGCGCCTCCATCCCGAAGGCACATTTGCCTTCATCGCCGGGGCGAACCCATAGGTTCAGTTCGACATCGCGACCGGACATGGTAGTGAACTGGCCCGGATGAGCGATGAGGTCTCCAGCGACCAGAGCAAACAGATAGGCGGGTTTGGGCCATGGGTCCGTCCACTCGGCCCAGCCTTCGCCCTTGCCGGACGGGTTGCCGTTGGACAGCAGCACCGGAAGGTCGCCATTGATACGCACCGTGAAGGTCGACATCACGTCGGGGCGGTCCGGGTAGTAGGTTATCTTGCGGAATCCCTCGGCCTCGCACTGGGTGCAATACATGCCGTTCGACATATAGAGCCCTTCAAGCGCTGTGTTATTGCCGGGGTCGATCTCAACCTCCGCCTCCCAGACAAAGGGGGCGTCGGGGGCGGCAACCGTCAGCCCCTCAGGCGTGAGGGAGGGGGATACGTCGGCACTGTCGATGGAGGCGCGGATCAGCTTCAGTTGCTCTCCATGCAGGAAAAAGGTGCGATCGCTGGCCTCTGGATTCGGACGAAAGGCGATGCGGGATGTGACGCGGGTGGCATTTGCTGCCAGATCAAATGTCAGATGCACGTTGTCCACCAGATACCCGAACGGGGTGTAGTCTTTCAGATAGATTGTGGTGGGGGCGGCGTCGCGCATCGGGGGCCTCGCAAAGGTTGGGTCGAGGGCGACGTTAGGGGCATCGCGGCAGGGCTGCAAGCCGCCTGTATCCGCTGTTTGCGGCGTTGATTTCGCATTTTGGTAAGATTTTCTTACCAGAACGTAGCGGCATACGTTGCCTATCGGAAACTTTCGCTCTAAATGCTGACGGCATACAGTGGCGTACATTCGTGGGAGAGGAAGAAAATGGCCAGCAGACAGACACGCAGCGGACTTCAGGTCGATCCGGTTCTGGTCGCATTCATCGAAGGTCAGGCTTTGCCCGGAACCGGTGCCACCGCCGAGACCTTCTGGAATGGCCTGTCGCGCATGGTATCCGAATTGGGTCCCAAGAACCGCGCCTTCCTTGTCAAACGAAAAGAGATTCAGGACCAATTGGATGCGTGGCAACTGGAGCACAAAGGCCAGGACCACGACGCCGAGGCTTATCAAGCGTTCCTGCACGAGATCGGGTATCTGGTGGAAGAAGGCGAAGACTTCCAGATCGAAACCGCCAATGTCGACCCCGAGATCGCCGCAACGCCCGGCCCTCAGTTGGTTGTGCCAATCACCAATGCGCGCTTTGCTCTGAACGCCGCCAATGCCCGATGGGGCAGCTTGTATGACGCGCTCTATGGCACGGATGCGATGGGTGATTTGCCTGCGGGTGGAGGCTACGATGCTGCCCGCGGCGCGCGTGTCATTGCATGGGCCAAGGCGTTTCTCGACGATGCCGTGCCACTGGCCAGTGGATCCTGGGCGGACGTCACAAAGCTGAGCATTGAGGCAGGTGCTTTGGTTCCTGCTCTGGCGGATGCTTCGAGCTTTGTGGGCCATGGCGGCGCGGCTGACAAGCCCGAGTTCGTTCTGTTGAAAAACAACGGTCTTCACATTCAGATCATGATCGACCCAATCAGCGCGATCGGCGCTGCTGATCCGGCCAACATCTCGGACCTTCGGCTCGAGTCCGCGTTGTCGACGATCATGGATTGCGAGGACTCCGTGGCCTGTGTGGATGCAGCCGACAAGGTTGTTGCCTACGGTAACTGGCTGGGTCTGATGAAGGGTGACCTGACCGAAGAGGTCAGCAAGTCCGGCAAGACATTTACCCGCCGGTTAGCGGCTGATCTTGACTTCACAGACGTGAACGGCGCTGAGGGGCGCCTCAAAGGCCGCTCGCTGATGCTGGTGCGCAATGTGGGCCATCTGATGACCAACCCGGCCGTTCTGGATGCCGAGGGCAACGAGATCGGCGAGGGCCTCATGGATGCGCTCTGCACGACGTTGATCGCCATGCATGATCTGGCGCGCGACGGCGGCAACTCAGTCACCGGGTCGGTCTATGTGGTGAAGCCAAAGATGCATGGACCCGAAGAGGTCGCCTTCTCGGTCGAGATTTTCGACATGGTCGAAGACATCCTCGGCCTGCCGCGCAACACCGTGAAGCTGGGTATCATGGATGAGGAACGGCGCACCTCGGCCAACCTCAAGGAATGTATCCGGGCCGCGAAATCGCGCGTGGCCTTCATCAACACTGGCTTCCTTGATCGGACTGGGGATGAGATCCACACTTCTATGGAGGCAGGCCCGATGCTGCCCAAGGGCGACATCAAAAACACGCCGTGGATTGCGTCCTACGAGGATCGCAACGTCGATATCGGTCTGGCCTGCGGCCTGAAAGGCAAGGCGCAGATCGGCAAAGGTATGTGGGCCATGCCCGATCGCATGGGCGATATGCTGGAGGCCAAGATAGGCCATCCGCAATCAGGCGCCACTTGCGCGTGGGTTCCCTCGCCAACCGCTGCGACTTTGCATGCCACGCACTATCAAAAGGTCGACGTTCTGGCCCGTCAGGATGAACTGGCCGCAGGTGGGGCACGCGGCACGTTGGAGGATTTGCTGACCGTTCCGCTGCTGGGTGGACGCAACCTCAGTGATGATGAAATCACTCGTGAGGTCGAGAACAACGCGCAGGGTATTCTCGGATACGTCGTGCGTTGGGTTGATCAGGGTGTTGGATGCTCGAAAGTGCCGGACCTGAACGACATTGGTTTGATGGAAGACCGTGCGACCTGTCGGATTTCCAGCCAAGCGCTGGCCAACTGGCTGCACCACGGTGTTGTCAGCGAAGAACAGGTGATGGAGGCGATGCAGAAGATGGCGGCCGTTGTGGACCGTCAGAACGAAGGTGACGCTTCCTATCATCCGATGGCGCCCGGCTTTGATGGCATCGCATTTCAGGCGGCATGCGATCTGGTGTTCAAGGGGCGCGTTCAACCGTCGGGCTATACCGAGCCGGTTCTGCATGCCCGCCGTTTGGAGTTGAAAGCCAGCTTGGGTTAAGTGGATAGGGTGGGAACGAGGGGGCTGTCTGCCCACTCGCGCTTCCCCGAGGATATTTTTAGCCAGATGAAAGGGATCAGGGATGGCAATTTCCTTGCGCAAGGCGCGTACCATCATTCGTAAAGCTCTGGAAGAGGGGCACCGGTTGGAATTGAAACCGCTTTCGGTCGTTGTGCTGGATGCGGGCGGTCATGTCATTGCGTTCGAGCGCGAAGATGGCGCGGCCCCGGGACGTTTTGGAATTGCGCGGGGCAAGGCCTATGGCTCGGTCATGTTGGGTATGGCCGGGACGGCGCAGATGCAGCGGGCCGAAGCGCA
Source organism: Ruegeria sp. AL11 (assembly GCF_056540865.1). Taxonomy (NCBI): domain Bacteria; kingdom Pseudomonadati; phylum Pseudomonadota; class Alphaproteobacteria; order Rhodobacterales; family Roseobacteraceae; genus Ruegeria; species Ruegeria sp. AL11. Next base: position 186,515 of record NZ_JBQFXO010000009.1, on the reverse strand, counting down.
GGCCTATTTTATGGCTGCGGTGAACGGCGTCTATGGCGGGCAGGTGGTTCCGGTGCCGGGCGGTGTGCTGTTGCGCGACAAGAAAGGTGCCGTGATCGGTGCTGTCGGCGTGACGGGCGACACCTCGGACAATGACGTGCTTGCTGCGATGGCAGGGATCGAAGCCGCGAACCTTGTTGGTGAAAGCTGATTTCCTTGAAGAAGGGGAGAGCCTGCGCGGGCTCTCTCGCCCAAATTGGACTTTTTGCATTGCACGTTTAGCGGGCAATGGTAGTCCGATTGTGACAATGTCCCGTCGGTTGATTAGATGTGCGGCATTGAACACGTACTTGCGCTGACACACAGGGCCTGTGCTATTGCGCGCTGTTGTCCCTGCCGATAGCTTTTCCACACGTTTAGGAAACAAATTGGGAAAGCAGAATGTCTCGACCCGTCGTCGGTATCATCGGCAACTCTTACTTGATGAATGACAATTACCCGACGCATGCCGGTGGCACGATGAACTCGGATGCCGTTGCGAATGTTTCAGGGTGTTTGCCGCTGCTGATCCCGGCTGATCCACGTTACGTCTCGGTCGAGGAATTGCTGGACGCGTGCGACGGGTTTCTTCTTACGGGCGGTCGACCCAATGTTCACCCCGAGGAATACGGTGAGCCGCCGACTGAAGCGCATGGCGATTTCGACCGGGCGCGCGATGCGATCACCTTGCCGCTGGTGCGCGCCTGTGTTGAGCGCGGCCAGCCGTTCTTTGGAATTTGCAGAGGTTTTCAAGAAGTTAATGTTGCGATGGGCGGGACGCTCTATCCAGAGATCCGCGATCTTCCGGGGCGGCAGAACCACCGGATGCCACCGGATGGAACGCTTGAGGAGAAGTTTGCTCTTCGCCATGTCGTAACTCTGAACGACGGCGGCGTGTTCCATCGGCTGTTTGGTGCGCGCGAAGTGATGACCAATACGTTGCACGGTCAAGGGATCAAGGCCGTAGGCCAGAATGTTGTGATCGACGGTCATGCACCGGATGGCACGCCCGAGGCGATTTATGTCAAAGATGCGCCGGGCTTTACCCTCTCAGTCCAATGGCACCCGGAGTGGGATGCTGCAAATGACCCGGTCTCGCGCCCGTTGTTTGAGGCGTTTGGCGCAGCCGTCAAAGCCTGGTCCGCTGGATCAAGCACGCGGTTCCTGCAACAGACAGCTTAAGTTTTGGCACCGGTCCGGCCGGGAGGGGATGCCGGACCGGTGCGTCGCGATCAAATCAGTAGGTCGAACTGATTGATCAGCGGCAGGGTTCGCGCGCGTTCTCCGGTCAGATCAAACAGCGCATTACCTAAGGCCGGCATCGAGGGGGGTGTACCGGGCTCACCTGCGCCGCCCATATGGCGGTTGGTCTCGAGAACGCGCACTTCGACCTGCGGAGCCGTGTGCATGCGAAGTGCGTCATAGTCGGGGAAGTTGAACTGCTCGACTTCGCCCTCGGCAAAGGTGATCTCGCCGTAGCAAGCGGCGCTCAGGCCATACATCATCCCGCCGAACATCTGCGCCTTGACGTTTTCTGGATCCAACGCGAGACCCATGTCACAAGCGATCCACGCCTTGTTGATGCGGATCGTGCCGTCTTCGTCGACCACCTCGATCACCTGCGCGACCGGAGTGCCGAAGCTGTAGGTAAAGGCGACACCCCGACCGACGCCAGCCTGAGTTTGACCCGTCCAGCCCGACATCTCTTTCACGGCCTCAAGGCAACCTGCCGACGGGGCGTGCTCGGTCTTCATCAACTCCAGCCGGAACTCCAGCGGGTCGCGGCCTGCGGCGTAGGCCATCTCGTCCATGAAGGTCTCATGGAAAAAGCCGTTATGGCTATTGCCGACCGAGCGCCAGAAGCCAACAGGCACGTCGAGCTTCGCGATATGGCCGTTCATCCGGTAGTTCGGAACCGCATAAGGTTGGTTGAAGAAGCCCTCGACCAGAACTTTGTCAGGGCCCGCACCGGGCATTCCGGTATAGCGCTCAACCGCTTGCTGCGTACAGGATTGCGAGGCAACCGCGCCGTCGATCAGCACCGCTTTGCCATCATTCACAGCACCGCGCAGTCGAGCGATTGCGCCAGGGCGGTAGTAGTCGTGGCGCATGTCTTCTTCGCGGCTCCAGGTCGTCTGGACCGGAGTGCCGGGCATCGCCATGGCGACCTTGGTGGCGATATCGCCGAAATCCAGTTCTCCACGGCGACCAAACCCGCCGCCCAGATAGGTGGTGTGGATCTGCACCGCATCCGTATCCAGACCGGCCGTATTGGCCACGCGGAATTGGATCAGAGTGGGGGCCTGATTACCGCACCACAGTTCCAGCGCGTTGCCGGTGTATAGCGCGGTGGCGTTCATCGGCTCCATCGTAGCGTGGGCCAGATAGGGCAGGCGGTATTCGGCTGTGATTTCGGTTGCGCCCTCGGGTGTGACGCTGACGTCGCCGTCGTCGCGCATGGTCGAGTTCGGGGCATCGTCAAATGCTTCGGCGATCTTGGCGAAGATGCCGTCGGTTTCCGGCGGGTAGGGGGCATCCCCCCAATCAACGTCGATCGCCTCCACCGCTCGATTGGCAAGCCATGTGTTGTTGGCGATGACGGCAACGCCAGTGCCCAGATCAACGATCTGTTCGACCCCCGGCATGTCTTTTGCGGCGCTGTCGTCATAGTCGTTCATCGCGCCGCCCAGCTTGGGGTTCATTCGCACGGCTGCAAATTTCATACCGGGCAGGCGGACATCGACGCCGAATTCAGCGGTGCCTGTCGCTTTGCCAACCATGTCCAGACGCGGTTGAGTCTGGCCCAGATACCGCCATTCGGACGGGTCACGCAGAGGTACCTCGACCGGCTCAAGACCCGCCGCATCCATGGCGAGGTCAGTATAGGCGATCTTGTCGCCATTGGGTGCGATGACATGCCCCGAGGCCGTCTGTAGTTGCGACGGGTCAACCCCCAGACGGTCGGCAGCGGCCCGTTTCAGCGTCTCGCGGGCCGACGCGCCGGCCTGCCGCATCCGCTCGAACCCGTCTTTCATCGAGGTCGAGCCACCGGTGACCTGAAGGCTCAGCGCTTTGCCGAGGACACCCAGCGCCTCACCCAGATTGTGCTGGAAGTTCGAGATGTCGTAGCCCTTGTTCGGCAGTCCTTCGCCAACCAATGCGGAATTGTAATACGCCGCCGCAGCAGGGCCATGCAGCACGTTGATCTGGTCAAGATCGACGTCCAACTCCTCGGCGATCAAAGCAGCCCAGGTCGTCTTAACGCCCTGTCCCATTTCGGCACGCGGGGCGAACAGGGTTACGCCATTCTGGTCGATCAGAATGAATGGGTTCAGCGCAGCCTCTCCCTCGCCGGGTTTCAGCGGGTTCGGGGCGGGACGGGTAACGTAGTAACCCCCAAAGGCCACACCGCCGACGATGGCAGCCGAGCCAATCAGGAAGGTGCGGCGCAGAATTTTCCCAACTTTTCCCATCTCTTAAGCCTCCTGCAACTTGCCAGCGGCGTCTTGGATCGCGGCGCGGATGCGGGGATAAGTGCCACAGCGGCACAGGTTGCCCTGCATCGCGTCGTCTATGTCCGCATCCGTTGGAGCGGGGTTTTCGGCCAACAAAGCCGCCGCCTGCATGATCTGACCGGACTGGCAATAACCACATTGTGCTACCTGATGATCCACCCAGGCCTGCTGGATCACGGCCATCGCTTCGGGCGAACCGATGCCTTCGATCGTAGTCACATCGCCCCAGACATCCGAAAGCGACACCTGGCACGATCGCACGGCCTCACCATCGATATGCACGGTGCACGCGCCGCAGGCGGCCACACCGCAGCCGAATTTGGTTCCGGTCAGGCCGACCTCATCCCGGAGGACCCAAAGCAGGGGGACGTCTTCGGGCAGGTCAACCTGATGTTGCTTGCCGTTGATCTTCAGCGCGGTTGCCATGGCACACCTCTCGTAGCTGTGGCGGTTTCTGACATAATTGCCTGAAAGTGTCAGTGTGTCAATTGACAAATTATACGAAAAATGTCAGATCGGTTTCATGACAGAAAAACAGGACGATCCGCGGCAACAGGCCATTCTTGCGTCGGCGCTTGAGGCATTTGCGGCCTATGGGTTTCGCAAAACCTCGATGGACGATATCGCCAAAGGGGCGGGTATGTCGCGCCCGGCCGTTTATTTGCACTACAAGAATAAAGAGGCGATCGTGCGCAGCCTGACGCGCGCGCACTACGCCGAGAAGACCGCAAACGTATCGCGAGCCTTGTCGGGTAGTGGTAGCGTGTCCCAGCGTTTGGCGCGTGCGATTGACGGCCAGATCAAGGGGTTGGCTGAGATACTGACCTCTCCCCACGGGCGCGAGATGCTGGATACCAGCAAATCGACCGCCTCGGACATTCTGGCCGAGGGTGAGGCGGAAATGACCGCGCTTTATGCCGACTGGTTGCGCTGTGAAGAAAGCGCGGGACGCGTTCGTCTGCCCAACGGCCCGGACGAGACGGCGAAGACCATCACTGCGACCCTGATGGGCGTAAAGATGACTGCAACCAACGCAGCTGAATTCGAGCAGCGCATCTCGCAATTGGCTGAATTGTTGGGTGCCGGGCTCGAGGTCAAGTAACCCGCTGGCGGACTTTATATTCCGGCTGGTCCCACAGTTCGTTCGTGATGATATGCGCTAGAATCTCTGCGGCCTGTTCCACGTCGCTTTCGTCAACATAAAGCGGCGTGAAGCCAAAGCGCATGATATCCGGTGCGCGGAAATCTCCGATCACGCCGCGAGCAATCAGCGCCTGCATGGCCGCATATCCTTCGGCAAAGTGGAATGAGACCTGACTGCCGCGCTGCGCCGGATCGCGTGGGCTGGCGAGGGTTAGGCCGGGGCAGGTGGCCTCGACTCTTGCGATGAACAACTCGGTCAGTTCGATGGATTTCGCCCGGACATCGGCCATCTCGGCCATGTCCCAGACATCCATCGCCGCAGACAGCGCGACCATTTGCAAGACCGGAGGGGTACCGACTCGCATCCTCTCAATCCCCGAACCGGGACGATAGTCGAGATCGAAGGCAAAGGGTGCTTCGTGCCCCAGCCATCCCGAAAGCGCCGGGCGGACGCGGTCGGACAGGCGCGGAGCAACGTAGATGAACGCGGGCGCACCTGGGCCGCCGTTGAGGTATTTGTATGTGCACCCGACCGCGAAATCGGCATTGCACCCGGCCAGATCGACCGGAATTGCACCGGCGGAATGGGCCAGATCCCAAACCGTCACCACACCGTTGGCATGGGCCAATTCGGTCAGGGCCTTCATGTCGTGCATACGGCCGGTGCGAAAGTCGACCTCGGTCAGCATCAGAACGGCGACCTCTTCGGTGATGTTTTCGGCGACCTCTTCCGGGGCGACGACGCGCAATTCGTACTCCGCGCCCAGCGAGCGCAGCAGCCCGTCCGCCATGTACAGGTCAGACGGAAAATTGCCGTTGTCCGATAGCACAACCTTGCGGTTCGGGTTCAACTCCAGCGCCGAAGCCACGGCCTGGTAGACCTTGATCGACAGAGTGTCGCCGACCACAACGCTGCCTGCCTCGGCCCCGATCAGACGTCCGATCCGATCCCCCAAGCCCGTGGGCAATCCCATCCATCCGGCCTTGTTCCAGCCGGTGATCAGCATCTGTCCCCATTCCTGCGTCGCCGTCTGGTACAGACGCGCGTCAACCGCCTTTGGCAACGGACCCAGAGAGTTGCCGTCAAGATAGAGAATGCCTTCGGGCAGTTCGAACATGGCTTTGGTTGCTTTGAAGTCGGTCATTCCGGCTGGGCCCTGTTGATTATTTTGGTTATATCCGTTGGCTATCGGATGCGCTAAGCGCTGTCTACCGATGCATATCTTCGAAATAAATCGCCGCGACCTTTTGATGTTTTGATCTTAAGGTCGGAAAGCGGTAGACAAACTGTCGAAAACGACACTTTCTTTGAGAGATATCGACAGGTAATCAGCGCGAATGCAGAAAATCGACATCCCTCCGATCTGGTTGCTGGGGGCGGCTTGCCTCTCGTGGTTTCAAGCGCAACACCTGTCCTTTGGGCTGTCCCTTCAAGGGTGGTTGACTGATCTTGCCAGCGGCGTGCTCATCGGGGGCGGTATTGTTTTGGCTGTTCTGGCGGTTGTCGAATTCCGCCGCCATCAGACGACGGTGTTGCCACACCAGACCCCATCCAGCATGGTGCAAAGCGGAATTTTCAAACGCAGCCGGAACCCAATCTATCTGGGGGACGTCCTTATCCTGACCGGTTTGATCCTGCGTTTCGATGCGGTGCTGTCGCTGGTTCTGGTGCCGATTTTCGTCTGGATTCTAGAACGCCGTTTTATCGAGCCGGAAGAGGATCGCTTGCGCCGCAAGTTTCGCGCTGACTTCGCCCGTTATGCGCAACAGACGCGACGCTGGATTTGAAGGTGTGCTGCCAATGACACAACGTAACGAATGCTGCAGTTGCGAAATAATCTTTCGCAATGTAGGTGGGGATTGAACAAAAGATGCAAAGAACTCGCGCGAACATATCGAAAGTAAAGGAGGCTCTCCGTTGAAGATAGGAACGCCAAAAGAAGTTTTTGACGGTGAGAACCGGGTGGCGATGACGCCGGACTCGGCGCGCCAGCTGCAAAAACTGGGCTATGACTGCCTGATCGAAAAGGGTGCCGGTGCTGCGGCGGGCTTTTCTGATGCGGCTTACGAAGAGGCCGGTGTCGAGGTTATGAAAACCGCGGCGTCGCTTTGGAAAGCTGCAGATATCGTTGCCAAGGTGCGCCAGCCGAATGACACCGAGCTCAAGCGTCTGACCAAAGGCAAAACGCTGATCTCTTTCTTCAATCCGGCGGGGAACGAAGAAGGGATGGAGGCTGCCAAGTCCAAAGGCGCGAATGTCATCGCGATGGAGATGGTTCCGCGTATTTCCCGTGCGCAAAAGATGGACGCCTTGTCCTCAATGGCGAACATCGCTGGGTATCGCGCGGTAATCGAGGCGGGCAACAACTTTGGCCGTTTCTTCACCGGTCAGGTGACGGCCGCCGGTAAGGTGCCGCCTGCCAAGGTGCTGATCGTGGGGGCCGGTGTGGCTGGTCTTGCTGCGATTGGTACGTCCACGTCGCTGGGCGCGATCACCTACGCCTTCGACGTGCGCCCCGAAGTGGCCGAGCAGGTCGAATCGATGGGGGCCGAGTTTGTCTATCTGGACTTTGAAGAAGACCAGCAGGACGGCGCGGCCACCGGCGGCTATGCCAGCGTCCAGTCGGATGAATTCCGCGAGGCGCAGTTGGCCAAGTTCCGTGAGTTGGCGCCCGAGATGGACATCGTGATCACCACAGCGCTGATCCCGAACCGCGAAGCGCCCGAGCTTTGGACCAAGGATATGGTCGAAGCGATGAAGCCGGGCTCGGTCATCGTGGATTTGGCGGCGGAGAAGGGCGGCAACTGCAAGCTGACCGTCGCGGATGAGAAGATCGTGACCGACAATGGCGTGACCATCATCGGCTACACCGACTTCCCCAGCCGGATGGCAGCGCAGGCGTCGTCTCTCTACGCGACCAACATCCGTCACATGATGTCTGACCTGACGCCCGACAAGGACGGTCAGATCAACCACGACATGGAAGATGACGTGATCCGCGGTGCAACCGTGACCCATGAGGGTGAGATCACCTTCCCGCCGCCACCGCCCAAGGTGCAGGCGATTGCGGCGCAGAAGAAACCCGAGGTCAAGGAACTGACTCCGGAAGAGAAAAAAGCGCAGGAAATCGCAGCCTTCAAGGCGCAGACCAAGCAGCAGTTCACCTTGCTGGGTGTCGGTGGTGCGTTGATGCTGTTGGTGGGGCTGATCGCTCCGGCCAGCTTCATGCAGCACTTCATCGTCTTTGTGTTGGCGATTTTTGTGGGCTTCCAGGTGATCTGGGGCGTTGCGCACAGCTTACACACACCGCTTATGGCGATCACCAACGCGATCTCGTCGATCATTATCGTCGGGGCTTTGATGCAGATTGGGTCCGGGTCGTTCCTGGTTATTCTGCTGGCGGCACTGTCCGTTTTCATGGCCGGGATCAATATCTTCGGCGGCTTCCTCGTAACCCGGCGCATGCTCGCCATGTTCCAGAAATCCTAAGGAGGTCGGGCATATGATTGGCTTCACTTCTGCCGCCTATGTTGTTGCGGCTGTCCTTTTCATCCTGTCGCTCGGCGGCCTTTCGAACCAGGAAAGTGCCAAGCGCGCGGTCTGGTATGGTATCGTTGGTATGGCGCTGGCGGTTTTTGCCACGCTTGTCGGTCCGGGTTCGGGCCTATGGCTGCTGTCCATTCTGCTGATCATCGGCGGTGGTCTGATCGGTCAATACGTGGCGCAGCGCGTCCAAATGACCGAGATGCCGCAGCTGGTCGCCGCGATGCACTCGCTGGTCGGTCTGGCGGCTGTGTTCGTCGGCTTCAACGCACATTTCGAGATCGGAAATGTGGCTCAGGTCATGGCGATCAAGGATAGCGCGGGTCAAGCGGACCTGTCTGACCTTGGTGCATTCGCCAAGCTGATCGCCAAGAAGACCCCGGCGGAACTGGCGATCCTACATGTTGAGCTGTTCCTGGGCATCTTCATCGGTGCGATCACCTTTACCGGCTCTGTCGTGGCCTATGGCAAGCTGGCCGGAAAAGTGACCTCGGCGGCGACCAAACTGCCTGGTGGGCATATGCTGAACGCAGCGGCTGCGGGTCTCTCGCTGATCTGTTTGATCTGGTACACCAGCTCGGGTGGGTTGTTCCCGCTGTTCCTGATGACGCTGGCGGCGTTGTTCATCGGCTATCACCTGATCATGGGCATCGGTGGTGCTGACATGCCGGTGGTTGTGTCGATGCTGAACTCGTATTCAGGTTGGGCAGCTGCGGCGATCGGCTTCAGCCTTGGCAACGACCTGCTGATTGTGGTCGGCGCTCTGGTCGGATCGTCTGGTGCGATTCTGTCCTACATCATGTGTAAGGCGATGAACCGTCACTTTGTCAGCGTGATCCTGGGCGGCTTCGGTGGCCCGCAGGGTGAGCAGATGGCTGTCGAAGGCGAACAGATCGCAATTGAGGCGGACGGTGTGGCGGCTGCGCTGAACGATGCGGACAGCATTGTCATCATCCCTGGCTACGGCATGGCCGTGGCGCAGGCACAGCAGTCGGTGTCCGAGTTGGTCCGCAAGCTGCGCGCCAAGGGCAAAGAGGTGCGCTTTGCGATCCACCCCGTTGCCGGACGTTTGCCGGGCCACATGAACGTTCTGCTGGCCGAGGCGAAAGTGCCGTATGACATCGTGCTGGAGATGGATGAGATCAATGATGATTTCCCGGACACGGATGTGGCCATCGTGATCGGCTCGAACGACATCGTGAACCCTGCGGCGCAGGAGGATCCCAACAGCCCCATCGCCGGTATGCCGGTTCTGGAGTGCTGGAAGGCCAAGCAGGTCTTTGTGTCTAAGCGCGGTCAGGGCACTGGCTATTCGGGCATCGAAAACCCGCTGTTCTTCAAAGAGAACACGCGCATGTTCTATGGCGACGCCAAGCAGTCGCTGGACAAGCTACTGCCGATGATCGAGTGATCAAAACGCACGATTCAATTGCAAAGGGCGCCTGCGGGCGCCCTTTTCTTTTCTACTTTGAAGCGGGCTTGGCCTTCGCGCCTCCAGAGTATTGCAGCCAGATGAAGCAGGCTTGATATGCTATTTTAGGTCTGAAGGGTACTTTGTGGGAGCAAGGTCATGGAGAAAGTAAACGGAATCGGCGGGGTCTTTTTTCGTGCGAAGAACCCCAAGGCCCTGAGCGAATGGTATGAAAAGCACCTGGGGGTAAACCACTACGATCCGGTCCCTTGGAAGCAGGCCGAAGGCTATACGGTCTTTGCACCCTTCGCCCAGGATACCGCGTATTTTGGCCGAAGCGAGCAGCAGTGGATGATCAATTTCAGGGTTGATGATTTGGCCGCTTTGACACGCCAGCTACAGGACGCAGGGATCACCGTCGAAACCAATCCGGATTGGGATAGCGAGGTGGGTAAATTCGCCCGTATTCATGATCCCGAAGGCAATCCCATCGAGCTATGGCAGCCAAATCAATGAATTGGCTGGAATGTATACCGTCGCATTCTTGTAAGTATCTGAAATAAAATGGGAATTGATGTATTTTGGGTGTGCCGTATAGTGTGTCGGATGAATCGGAGCCCCGCATGACGCCAATCGATGACCACCCTTTACGCTATCGGCTTGCCAATGAACTGCACGCCCGACCTTTTCCGGTGGCGCAGGTTCCATGCACGGTTGCCTTTCTGGCGATCAAAAAGCCCGGCACGTCGCAAAGTGGGGACCGGCAGGACGACATTGCGCATTTGATAAATCTGCTGGATCGTCACGGCGCGCCGCACCCTCAACCCGACGCGACCCACTATGCGGGGCAGATCGGACGCCATTGGCTCAAGTGGGAGCAACACACTGAGTTCGTAACCTTTACTGCGATCTCTCAGAACGTGAGTGAGCGGGCGTTCAACCCCGCCGATTTCGAAGTCTTCCCCCCAGATTGGATGATGGCCAGTCCCGGTCAGAGGATCACGTCGGCTTTGCTACGAGTTGTTCCGCGCCCAGAGGATGACGTCGTCCGGAACTTGCTACCGGATTGGTTCGAACCCGAAAGCCTTGCCGTGTCCCGCGTTTTGGACGATGCCGCGATCTGCGCCAGCGATTTTCGCATCGACCCCGCAGGGCACATGCGGTTTGCGCTGTTCGTGTCGGACGGAACTGGAGAGCGCCGGGTTGGACGGATCATCCAGCGCCTGTGCGAAATCGAGACCTACAAGGCCATGTCCATGCTGGGGTTTGCGCGGGTCAAATCTCTGACAACGCGCATTGGCGAGTTGGATCAGAAGCTGACCGCGCTGATGGGCGAGATGACCGATGGCGGCAAACATCCCGATGACATGCTGCCGCAGCTGCTGAAAACCTCAACCGAGTTGGAGACGATCTCGGCACGCTGTACCTTTCGGTTTGGGGCCACGGGCGCCTACGAGGCCATCGTTAACCAGCGCGTCAAGGTTTTGCGGGAAGAGCGGTTCATGGGGGGGCAGAGCTTTGCCGATTTCATGATGCGCCGCTATGACCCTGCGATGCGGACTGTTAAGTCGACTGAATTGCGCCTACAGGCCCTGTCAGACCGGGCCATCCGCGCCGGAGATCTACTGCGAACACGTGTGGACGTGGAACGCAGCGCGCAGAACCAGGCCTTGCTGGAAAGCATGGACCGCCGCGCTGATCAGGCCCTGCGGCTGCAGCGCACGGTCGAGGGGCTGTCGGTGGTTGCCATCAGCTACTACGCCGTCTCGCTGGTCAGCTATCTGCTGTATCCTCTGACGTCGGCGGGGATCAGCAAGGGAATGTTGACGGCTTTGGTCACTGTTCCGGTCATTCTGGCCGTTTGGGTGGGCGTCCGCAGAATTCGGCGGCGGCTAGAGTGAGCGGCGCTTGCCTCTGTTTGGTAGCGTTGTACTAGTAACCGGCGAAGCGCATCAAACAAGCGGAGCTTTAATATGATCAGTGTCGTTGCTGCGTGGCGCGCCGTCACCGCGATGTTCGCGCTGAATGGTGCCCTGTTCGGAATCTGGGCCTCTCGCATCCCGGCGGTGCGCGATCATCTGAACCTCAGCCATGAAGAGCTTGGCTATGGTCTTTTGTTCATGGCAGCGGGTGCCGTCTGCTCCTTCCCGGTGACCGGGCGATTGACCGACCGGTTTGGGGCCGTATCGATCACGCGGATCATCGCGGTGCTGTACACCTTTTCGCTGGTTTTGCTGGCGCTGGCCGACAGCTTCACCATGCTTGCGGCGTTCCTGTTTCTGTTCGGTGCCTTTCATGGCTCGATGGACGTGGCGATGAACGCTTGGGCATCCGAGGTAGAGCAGGCCTTCGACAAACCGCTCATGTCCTCGTTTCATGCGATGTGGAGCCTTGGTGCCGGCCTTGGGGCGGTCAGTGGATTTATAGCTGTTCAGTGGGATGCGACTGTTCTGCAGCATTTTCTGGTTGCGGGAGGCGTTGTGGTGGCACTGGCCTTGGCGATGTCCTGGGTACAATGGACGTCGCGCCGCGCGGAACAGTCTCAAGGTGCCGTGTTTGCATTCCCGTCCGGGGTGTTGATCCTCGTTGGTTTCACCGCGCTATGTGGTGCGTTGGGGGAAGGTGCGGTCGCAGATTGGAGCGCCCTTTTCCTGCGCGACGTTACTGGGGCCGCTGAGAGTGTCGCAGCCTTGGGTTATGCGGTTTTTTCGGTCGCGATGGTGGTGTGTCGTTTGGCTGGCGGCTTCCTCATCGCGCGCGTCGGCCCGGTCGCAGCAGCTAGGGGCGGTGGTGTCTTTGCTGCGATAGGGGTGTTCTGCGTGGTGTCCGCCGGTGCCGCGCCATTGGCGTTGGTCGGGTTCACGCTTATGGGGGTCGGTTATGCGGTGATCATGCCCTTGGCGTTCAGCCGCGCAGCGAACGACCCAAACACCCCACCGGGACAGGCCATCGCCAGTGTCGCAACGCTCGGATATGGGGGACTGTTGATCGGACCGCCGCTGATCGGGTTTCTGGCTGAATTGCTGTCGCTGCGGATGGCGTTTGGCGTCTTGCTGCCGCTGGCGGTGCTGATCGTGGTCTGTGCCGGCGCGCTGAAGCGCGCCGACTGAGGTTTATCACCGGCCGCGAATGCGCGGATCCAGCGCGTCTCGCAAGCCATCGCCCAGATAGTTCACGCTGAGTACAGTCAGCGAGATCGCAAGGCCGGGCCAGAACACACGCTCGGGGTATTGCTGCAGATAGTCGACGCCATCAAACAGAAGGCGGCCCCAGGTCGGGAAATCCGGCGGGAAGCCGAGCCCGAGGAAGGACAGCGCGCTTTCGGTGATGATCGCCGTCGCAATCCCCAGCGTTGCCGACACCATGATCGGAGACAGGACGTTCGGCAGGATGTGACGCGTGATGATCTGTCTGTTGCTGGTGCCAATGGAGCGTGCCGCGAGAACGAACTCACGCTCTTTGATGGCCAGCACGTCGCCGCGTACGATCCGGGCCGTGGGCATCCATGAGGTGATGCCGATGGCGCAGACGATCAGGATGAAAATCCCACGCTCCAGCCCGAATGCGGCGGACAGAGGCTCGCGGAACAGCAGCATCATGACCAGCAGCAGCGGTAGCAGGGGGAGTGCGAGGAACAGGTCGGTCAGTCGCATCAACGGTCCGTCGAGGCGTTTGAAGAAGCCTGCGATCACACCAATGAACGATCCCAGAAACAGCGCCAGCAACATAGCGGTGATGCCAACCGAGACCGAGGTCTGACCACCCGACATCATCCGCGCCAGAATATCCCGGCCCAGCTGATCGGTGCCGAACGGATGCGCCCAGCTGGGGCCCTGATTGCGCGACCGGATGTCGATCTGGGTTGGATCGATGCTCCAGAGGTAGGGCCCCAGATACACACCGGCGACGATGAAGATGAACAGGATCGCCCCGATCATCGCGCCTTTGTGCGTTTTGAACTGATCCCAGACATCGCGCCATTGGCTGCGGGGTGGGGTGGCCAGGTCGTCCATCACGCCCGCGGTCGGCAATGCGGTTGAGGCAGGGGCCAATCCTTCGTCGGGGACCAGCGTGTCTGATTTATCAGTATCAGTCATAGCGAATCCTCGGGTCCAGAATGCCGTAGAGCACGTCAGCAATCAGGTTGAACAGAACGATCAACACGGCAAAGATGAAGGTCAGCGTCTGCACCATCGGCAGGTCGTTGGCTTGAATCGCGCCGATCAGCAATTGGCCGATACCGTTCACTTTGAAAACCTGCTCGGTGATGATTGCGCCGCCGAAGATGGCCGGAATACCCAGCGCAATAACGGTAACCACCGGGATCATCGAGTTGCGCAGGACATGGACCATCACAACCGTGTATTCGCTCAGCCCTTTGGCGCGGGCGGTACGAACGTAATCTTGGTTGAGGTTGTCCAGCATTGAAGCGCGCATGAAGCGGCTCAACTGTGCCGTGATCTGCAGCGCCAGCACCATGACCGGCATGATCATCTGCTTCAGCTGTACGACGAAGCTATCCCAGCTATTCACCACGTGAGTTGTGTCATAGATCGATGGGAACCAGCCCAGCTGGACCGAGAAGATCACGATCACCAGCACGCCCGAGAAGAAGGGCGGGACCGAGAAGCCGACCATCGACACGAAGGTACCCATCTGGTCGAACCAAGAATACTGGCGGTATGCGGAATAGATGCCGATGGGCAGGGCGATCAAGATGGCGACCACGTAGGCTGTGCCAACAACCCACAAGGTCTGCGGGATACGCTGAACGACGATGTCCATAACAGGCGAGCGGGTCTGCCACGAAATCACACGCAGGTCACCTTCAGAGAAAGTGGTGCCAAACATATGGTCGATCAGAACCTGCGGTTCGATCCAGAAGAACTGCACGATCCATTTCCAGAACCGGATATGCATCGGCTGGCCAAGGCCAAGCGCCTCGCGCATCTTCTCTTTGACTTCGGGGGGGACGGTGAGGGGAACCTGTGCCATCGGGTCGCCTGGGGCAAGCTCGAGCAGCAGGAAGATGACGAGGCTGATGAACAGCAGCGTGGGTACGGCCAGCACCAGTCGTCTGATGGTAAAGTTGAGCATTCAAAGGCGCCTTTGTTGATGCGTCTTTTTGTTGGAGTGGTCTGCAAATGACCGCGCCCCGATAAAGATCGGGGCGCGATATTGCAAGATTAACGCTTAGGAACCGGTCTTGCGGTACCAGTCCGCAATGTTCCACAGCTCGCTGTCCCAAACGTTCAGGACAACACCACCCAGGGTGTTTGCATGCGCCGACAGACGGCCACGGTGCACCAGCGGGATCATACCGCCGTTTTGAACCATGATGTCGTTCAACTGCTTGGCGATCTCCGCACGGGCTTCCAGACCTGCGGTTTCAGCCAGTTTGGCGTGCAAGGCGTCAAACTCTTCGTTGCAGAAGCGGCTGATGTTCTCACCCTGCCACTGCGACTCAGGCTTCGGTGCCTTGTCGCACAGACCGTTGCCCAGATAGGACTGAGGGTCAGTACCGTTGAAGGTGTTGGCGTACATCTCAACGTCGGCATAGAACTTCTGGAAGGTGTCAGGCGAACCCGGGTCACCACCGAAGAAGACCGATGCGTTGATGTTGCGCAGTTCGGATTCGATTCCGATCTGGCTCCACCATTCTTTGATCAGCGCCTGGAAGTCCTGACGCACAGCGTTGGTCGAGGTCTGGTAGACGATTTTCAGCGGCACACCGTCTTTTTCACGAATGCCGTCGCCATCGGTGTCAACGATGCCTGCGTCATCCAGCAGCTTCTTAGCACCTTCGATATCCTGTGTGTCACAGCTCATCGAGGTCGAGCTAAACGCAGCCGGGGCCGGAACCCAGTTACAGGTCACCTTACCAGCTTGGCCATAGCCGATTTCCACCAGTAGCGGGCGGTCAATGGCCATGGACATGGCTTTGTAAACCGCCGGGTCCTGCAGGAATGGGTGCGGATGCGCGGCTGTCGAGCGCTCACCTTCCGGCAGGTCGGGCGACGGGTTGGTCTGGTTCAGCATGATACGCTCGACCAGCGGGCCAAAGCCTGCGACCGGAGTACCTTTGCCACCTTCCTGCATCTGCGCGATGACCTCTGGGGCCAGCTGCAGGTTCCAGGCATAGTCAAACTCGCCTGTTTCCATAACCGCACGGCCAGCAGCAGTTGCGTCGCCGCCACCTTTGAAGGTCACGCTGGCAAATGCCGGCTTTGCCGGGTCACGGTAGTTGTCGTTGGCGGCAAACGTGATCACGTCGTTCGGCTTGAACTCGGTGACAACAAACGGGCCAGTGCCGATCGGGTTAAAGTTCTGATCTGTACATTCAGGGGCTTTTGCGCCCATGCAGTCAGCGAACTGAGCGGCCTGAATGATCGGGCTTTCACCACCCACAAACGGTCCGTAGGGGAAGGGGGTCGGTGCGTCGAACGTTACCTTAACGGTTAGGTCATCGACAGCTTCGACATCGGTGACGCCTTCAAACTTGGTCACCTGAGCACAACCGCCTTCGGGGTCCATGCAGTAGTTTGCGGTAAAGACCACGTCGGCCGAGGTGAACGGAGTACCGTCCGACCATGTGAGGCCAGGCGCAATTTTCCAGGTAATGGTGGTCAGGTCTTCGCTGACGCCGCCATTTTCAACAGTCGGGATTTCAGCGGCCAGATACGGCACCATGTTCCCGTCTTGGTCGTAGCGTGCAAGTGGTTCGATAACCAGCGAGGCCGCCTCAACATCTTTTGTGCCACCCGACAGAAACGGGTTCATAATTGACGGAGCCTGCCAATAAATGATGCTGACATTGCCGTCCGATCCGCGCTCAGCAAAGGCCGCTGGGGCCATTGCCGTGCTTGCAATCGCACCAAGCAAAAGGGTTTTGATCTTCATAAGTCACTCCCGAATTGGACACTTGCGTGTCTCGATTATCTCCGCAATGCCTGCGGATTTGGCGTTGCCGACTTGTGGCTAAGACATTGTTAGAAATAGCAATTGCATTTCGCGCAACGCGATTTCTGCCTTCGCTGGTTGTCGGTTACGCGGGTATCGAAACAGAACTTAGGAAAATTGCAAGCCTTGCCGTCACGAAATCGTGCATTGCGTTTGACTTTTCCTGGCTCACCGCCTTAGCGTTCGGCATCCATAAAAACAAAACGACCCAAAAGGGAGCGCGCGCGTGCTGGATCAACCAATTGCCCAGATCAAAAAACTGAGGGTGGAGTTTCAGACGAAAGACGGCCCGGTCGTTGGCGTTGAGGACGTCTCTTTTGAGGTAAATCCAGGCGAAACGGTTTGTATTGTTGGCGAATCGGGCTCGGGCAAATCGGTTTCCTCGCTGTCTCTGATGCGTCTTGTCGAGTTCGGCGGAGGCGAAATAGCCGGTGGCGAGCTGCTGTTTGACCGCCGCGACGGGGCCGAGATGGACCTGGCTGATGCCGATCAGGACCTGATGAAACAGATTCGCGGTAACGAGATCGGAATGATCTTTCAGGAGCCGATGACGGCCTTGAACCCGGTTTTTACCGTTGGTCGGCAACTGACCGAAGGGCTGCGCATTCACAAGGACATGTCCAAGACGCAGGCCGAAGAACGCGCGCTGGAGCTGCTGCGCCAAGTGCGAATCCCCGAACCCGAGCGCCGGTTGAAGCAGTACCCGCACGAGCTTTCAGGCGGTATGCGTCAGCGCGTGGTGATCGCAATGGCGATGGCGTGCGAGCCGCGTTTGCTGATTGCGGACGAGCCGACGACCGCATTGGACGTGACCATTCAGGCTGAGATTCTGGCCCTGATGGACCGTTTGAAACGCGAAACGGGCACTGCAGTGATGTTCATCACCCATGATATGGCTGTGGTGGCACAGATGGCCGACCGCGTTGTGGTCATGTTCCGTGGCAATAAGGTCGAAGAGGGCCCGGTCACCGAAATTTTCGAAAATCCGCAACATGACTACACTAAGGCCCTTCTGGCTGCGGTACCGAAACTGGGTGAGATGCAGGGGAAGGCCGCGCCCGAGCCGATGAAACTGCTTGGCGTCGAGGGGCAAAATATCGCTCCGATTCCCGGCACGGAAGAAACACTACTGACGGTCAAGAACCTGACCACGCGTTTCCCGGTCAAAGGCGGCTTGCTGCGCCGGACGATCTCAAACGTTCATGCTGTTGAGGATGTCTCGTTCACGCTGAACAAAGGGCAGACGCTCAGCCTCGTTGGCGAATCGGGGTGCGGCAAGTCCTCGGCCGGGCGCTCGATCCTGCGATTGGTCGAGCCGATGGCGGGTGAGGTCAATCTGGACGGCGTCGATATCATGAAGCTGGACCAATCCGGTCTGCGCAAGGCGCGGCTGGATATGCAGATGATCTTTCAGGACCCGTTTGCCTCGCTCAATCCGCAGATGCAGTTGATCGACCAAGTGGCCGAACCGATGCGCAACTACGGCGTGGCCTCGGGGTCGGAGCTGCAAGATCGCGTCGCGCAGCTGTTCGACAAGGTGCAACTGCCGCGCAGCTTCATGCGCCGTTTCCCACATGAGATGTCCGGCGGTCAGCGCCAGCGTATCGCAATCGCCCGCGCCTTGGCCTTGAACCCGAAACTGATCATCGCGGATGAGGCCGTATCAGCGCTGGACGTGTCGGTGCAGGCGCAGGTGTTGAACCTAATGATGGAGCTGCAATCCGAGCTGAGCCTGTCTTACCTGTTCATCAGTCACGATATGGCCGTTGTCGAGCGGGTCAGCCACCATGTGGGCGTGATGTATCTGGGCCGGATTGTCGAACTTGGACCGCGCGCGCGGGTGTTTGAGAACCCGCAGCACCCTTATACACAGGCGCTGATGAAGGCGGTTCCAATCGCGGACCCGAATAAACGAAAATCGGAAAAAGACTTGAATTTCAAGCCGATCCCGTCACCCATTCATCCAATTGGATACGCGCCAGAACCGTCGAAGTACAAAGAGGTTGAGCCGGGCCATTTCATCCTGACTACGGATAGCGGGTACTAAGAAATATGCCACAGCGTCTGACGCCGCTTGAGATCATGACCAAGCTGATCTCATTCCCGACCGTAAGCCGTGACACAAACTTGCCGTTGGTGGACTGGGTCGAAGGTTACCTGAACGAACACGGTATCGAGGCCCATCGCTGGCCGGACCCGGATCAGCCGCACAAGGCGGCGATCTTTGCTCATGTCGGCCCGTGGGAAGAGGGGGGCGTTGTCCTCTCGGGTCACACCGATGTCGTTCCGGTTGACGGGCAGCCTTGGGACACGGATCCGTTCAATGTCACTGAGAAGGACGGCAAGTACTACGGACGCGGCACCTGCGACATGAAGGGTTTTGACGCGCTCGCGATCTGGGCGTTGGTCGAAGCGAGCAATGCCGGTCTCAAACGTCCTTTGCAATTGGCGCTGAGCTTCGATGAAGAGGTCGGATGCACTGGCGCTCCGCCAATGATCGAGGCAATGAACAAAGTGCTGCCCAAAGGCTCGGCCGTGATCGTGGGCGAGCCTTCGACAATGCAGGCTGTCACCGGCCACAAGGGTGGTTTTGGCTATGACACGCATATGGTCGGGTTCGAGGTTCATAGCTCGATCATGCACACAGGCGTCAATGCCATCATGGAGGCCGCTCCGCTGATCAATTGGGCGAATGAACAGAACGCCCGCAATCAGGCGGCCAAGCCCAGCGAAACCGCTGCCGTGTTCGATCCGCCCTGGACCACGGTCCATGTGGGCATGATCGAAGGCGGCACTGCGCATAATATCACCGCCAAGGATTGCCACTTCATGCTGGATTTCCGCACGGTGCCGGATGAAAGCAAAGCCGCGTGGCGCGATGACTATTTAGAACAGGTGCGCGCGGTTGAAGCGCGGATGCAGGCGGTTCACCCCGAAGCGCGGATCGAAATCTCTGAAAATTTCTCGATCCCCGGTCTGGTCCCCGAAAAGGATGGTGAGGCCGAAGCTTTGGTACGCGCCCTGACCGGTGACAACGCAAGCCATGTGGTCAGCTATGGCACCGAGGCCGGGCAGTTTCAGGAAGCAGGTTACTCAGCGGTCATCTGCGGCCCGGGCGACATCGCGCAGGCCCATCAACCGAACGAGTTCATCTCTGTCGCGCAGTTCGAAGCGGGCCATGCGTTCATGCAACGATTGGTCGAGAAACTGTCCAGCTGATCCCAAGGAGGTCCAAAATGCCGGTGAAAAACAGACTTGCTGAAATGCAGGCAGAGATCACCAAGTGGCGCCGACATCTGCATGCTCATCCCGAACTGATGTATGACGTTCACGAGACCGCCGCCTTTGTTGTTGAGCGGCTGAAGGCCTTCGGTGTCGATGAGATTACCGAAGGCGTCGGCAAGACAGGTGTTGTGGCCGTGATCAAGGGCCGCTCGGACACTAAGGGTCGGGTGATCGGATTGCGCGCAGATATGGACGCTCTGCCGATCGAAGAGGCGACGGGTCTGGACTATGCCTCGACCGTTCCGGGCAAGATGCATGCGTGTGGGCATGATGGACATACCTCGATGCTGCTTGGGGCTGCGCAGTACCTGGCCGAGACACGGAGTTTCGATGGCACCGCCGTGCTGATCTTTCAACCGGCCGAGGAGGGCGGCGCCGGAGGTCTGGCCATGTGTCAGGACGGGTTGATGGAGCGCTGGGGCATTCAGGAAGTCTACGGCATGCACAATATGCCCGGCCTGCCGGTTGGTGAATTTGCGATCCGGCCCGGAGCCTTGCTGGCCTCGTCGGACGAGTTCGAAATTACCGTCACCGGCAAGGGCGGCCACGCGGCAGCCCCGCATGAGGCGGTGGATACAACGCTTGTTGCCTCACATATTGTTGTGTCTTTGCAATCCGTTGTGGCCCGTACTGTCGATCCGATCAAACGGGTTGTTCTGACCGTAGGAACGTTTGAGACGGACAGCGTGGCCTCAAACGTGATTGCGCATACGGTTCGTCTGAAAGGCACGGTACGAACGCTTGACCCCGAGTACCGCACGATCGCGGAACAACGTGTTCGCCGGATTGCGGAAGATACGGCTTCGGCTTTTGACGCGTCCGCCAAGGTAGAATGGACACCGGGTTATCCGGTGACGGTAAACTCCGAGGCCGAGACCGGCTATGCCGCTGAAGCTGCTGCAGCTGTCGCTGGAAAGGTGAACGATGGCACTGATCCCATCATGCCGTCGGAAGATTTCGCCTACATGCTTGAAGAACGGCCCGGAGCCTACATCTTTCTAGGGAACGGAGACACTGCCATGTGTCACCACCCGGAATACAATTTCGATGATGACGCCATACCCGCCGGCTGCAGCTGGTTCGCTGAAATGGTCGAACGCCGGATGCCGGCCGAATGATTTAGGAGAGACAAGATATGCCAGTCAAAAACCGCTTTGCGGAATTGCAGGACGAGATCACCACATGGCGACGCGACCTGCACGAAAACCCCGAAATCCTGTTTGAAACCCACCGCACCAGCGCTTTGGTGGCCGAAAAGCTGACAGAGTTCGGCTGTGATGAGGTTGTCACCGGTATTGGCCGCACGGGCGTTGTCGGTGTGATCAAGGGCAAGTCGGACAGCAAAGGCAAGGTGATCGGTCTGCGCGCGGATATGGACGCTCTGCCGATCCTCGAGGCGACGGGGCTGGACTATGCCTCGAAAACGCCGGGCGCGATGCACGCTTGCGGCCATGATGGCCATACTGCGATGCTTCTTGGTGCAGCGAAGTACTTGTCGGAGACCCGCAATTTCGATGGCACCGTCGTAGTGATCTTCCAGCCTGCCGAAGAAGGCGGTGGCGGTGGTCGCGAGATGTGTGAAGACGGCATGATGGACCGCTGGAACATTCAGGAGGTCTACGGGATGCACAACTGGCCGGGCAAACCGGTCGGCAGCTTCTCGATCCGACCGGGGTCGTTCTTTGCGGCTACCGATCAGTTCGACATCACGTTTGAAGGGCGCGGCGGTCATGCGGCGAAACCTCAGGAGACGGTCGATACCACCGTGATGACGGCGCAGGCGGTGCTGGCGCTGCAGACGATCGCCTCGCGCAATGCAGATCCGGTCGATCAGGTGGTTGTGTCGGTGACCTCGTTCGAGACCTCGTCGAAGGCCTTCAACGTGATCCCGCAATCGGTTCAGATCAAAGGCACCGTGCGCACCATGAGTAAGGAGATGCGTGATCTAGCCGAGATGCGGATTAACGAGATATGCAACGGCGTAGCGGCGACCTTTGGTGGCACAGCGGACGTCACCTATATTCGAGGCTATCCGGTCATGGTGAACAGCGACGAGCAGACCGAGTTTGCGGCTGACGTCGCGCGATCCGTGTCGGGTGCTTGCGAGGAGGCTCCTCTGGTCATGGGCGGCGAGGATTTTGCCTTTATGCTGGAAGAACGTCCGGGCGCCTATATCCTCGTGGGCAATGGCGACACGGCCATGGTCCATCACCCTGAGTACAATTTCAATGATGAGGCCATCCCTGCCGGGTGCAGCTGGTGGGCCGAGATTGTAGAACAGCGGATGCCTGCGGCCTGAATGACAGGGTGGGGGCTCTGCCCCCACACCCCCGGGATATTTTCAGCCAGATGAAGAAGGATCCTTCGGCTCTAGGCCGAGTGTGGAGCAGAGCGTTTCGATCACGTTTTGCAGCGCGTCTTTTTGGGTTGCGACGCAGGTGCGGGCGGCGGAGCGGGCTTGGGTCAGGGCTGCGTCGTTGGACAGCCAGTTGTCGACGGCTTTCTCAAGATCTTTGGCGGTTTCAACCTGAACGGCCCCGCCGGTGTCGATAAGGGGTGCGAAAGTTTCGGCGAAGTTGAAGTAGCCCGGACCGGTCATGACGGCAGCCCCGGCTTGAGCTGGTTCGAACGGGTTGTGACCGCCGATCTCTCTCAAAGACCCGCCGAGAAAGACAATCGGGCAAAGCGCGTACCATGTGCCGGTTTCGCCAAGGGTATCGGCCACGTAGACCTGAGTCTCATTTGTAATAGGGTCGGTCTTGGTTCGGAAGGCCGATGTGAGTTTGGCTTTGGTCAGGAGGGTCGCGACCTCCTCGCGCCGTTCCGGGTGTCGCGGTATCAGCAGCAACAGCAAGTCTGGGTACTGCTTAAGCAAAGCTTTGTGGGCGGCCAGAACCGTTTCCTCTTCGCCTGCATGGGTAGAGCTGGCGATCCAGACGGGTCGATGGCCAATCTGGTTTTGGATATCCGTCAGCGTGGTTTGATCCACCGGCAATGGGTCGGACATCGCCTTGAGGTTGGTGCCGGGCTGAACGCGATCAGGGTCCGCCCCAATTGCGATCAGATTCGTGGCCGTTTTGTCATTCTGCGTGAGAAACAGAGCGAAATGGTCCAGGATGAAGCGCGCAGTTTCTGGGCGTTTTTGCCACCCCGCCACGGACTTGTCGGATAAACGTGCGTTCAGGAGACACAAAGGCGTGCCGCGTCCAGCCGTCTCGACGATCAGGCGGGGCCAGATTTCGCTTTCTACGAATACGGCAGCATCTGGGGCCCAATGGTCCAGAAACCGCCGCACTGGCCCGGCGCTGTCTAAGGGCGGAAACTGATGTCGGGTGCGAGGGGGCAGTCGCGTGGCAATCAGCGCGGCTGAGGTGGGCGTGCCTGAGGTGATCAGGAACTCGGCTTGTGGCAGGCGCTCGCCAAGCCGGTGGATTAGGCTGAGCACCGAGAGGCTTTCGCCGACGCTGGCGGCGTGAAACCAGATCAATTGTCCCGCGGGGCGGTCGAGGCTGGCATAGCCCAGTCGCTCCTGCTGGCGCTGGTTCGAGACTTCGGCCACCTGCAGCTTTTTGCGCACGGTCCGCCAGGCCAAAGGCTGCACGAGAGAGGTGACGCCGCAGTACAGCTTGTACAGCAGCGTCGGACGAACGTCAGAGCCGGGCATGTCAGCCGCCTGTGTGGCTCATGTGGCGGCTCATCTGGCCATCGACGGCCTGGCGGGAATAGTCGAAATCATGGCCTTTGGGCTTGAGGTTGATCGCAGCGCGGATCGCCTCTTCCAAGGGTTTTTCCGTGTCCGGGTGATCGCGCAGCGGCGCGCGCAGGTCGGCCATGTCCTCCTGTCCGAGGCACATGTAAAGCTCACCGGTGCAGGTCAGGCGCACGCGGTTGCAGCTTTCGCAGAAATTATGGGAAAGCGGGGTGATAAAGCCGATCTTCTGGCCAGTTTCTTCAAGCCGGACATAACGCGCCGGTCCTCCGGAGCGTTCGGCCAGATCGGTCACGCTATAGTGGTTTTCGTATTCCTTGCGCACATCTTTCAGCGACCAGTACTGGTCCAACCGGTCCTCATTGCCGATGTCGCCCATCGGCATGACCTCGATCCAGGTCAAGTCCATGTCGCGTTCGGCGCACCATTCGGTGATCTGGGGCAATTCGGGTTCGTTGAAGCCCTTCAGAGCCACAGCGTTAATCTTGACCCGCAGGCCCGCCTTTTGCGCCGCATCAATCCCGTTCAGAACCTGTTTCAGACGTCCCCATCGCGTAACGGCTGCGAATTTATCCTCATCCAGCGTGTCCAGTGAGATATTCACCCGTCGCACACCCGCCGCGTAGAGGTCATCGGCAAATCGCGAAAGCTGCGAGCCATTGGTTGTAAGCGTCAGTTCTTTCAGCGCGCCGCTTTCCAGATGACGGGTCATGGAGTTGAAGAACGTCATGATATTGCGACGCACGAGCGGCTCACCACCGGTGATGCGCAGTTTCTCAACGCCCATATTCACGAAGGTGGAACACATGCGGTCCAGCTCTTCCAGCGTCAGCAGCTCTTTCTTGGGCAGAAAGGTCATGTTCTCGGACATGCAATAGACACAGCGAAAGTCGCAGCGATCGGTTACCGAGACGCGCAGATACGTGATGGCACGGGCGAAAGGATCAATAAGCGGAGCAGTCATGCGGTATAGGTAAAGCTGGAATAGGCCCGCGACAAGAGTGAACTGTGCTTTGGTCTGGTACAGCTGCCTGACCGGTAGTAGGTTCGGAGTATGAGAGAACTGCTTGTGATATCCTGCGTTTTGCTGGTCGGGTGCGATACCGTGCGTTCGACAACGGATCGTTTGTTGGGGCGCGATGAGGCTGCTGAGGTAACACCTGCCGCTGTAGAGACCGCACCTGCTGAGGCGGAAAGCTCAGCCTATATCCAACCTGCAACTGCGACAGCGAACTGGACCGGGGCCAAGACCACTATTGCCGGGTTGGGCGATCCGTCGACTCCGGGCCGCTGGATGCAGACGCCCTTGGTCGATTCCGAGGTGACCGCGCGGGTGGTTGTGCCGAAAACTGGGGCGCAGGCTTACATCACATTGGTTCCGGCCTCGGGGCCCGAGACGGGTGGCAGCCGTTTGTCACTAGATGCCATGCGGGCGTTGCTGGTGCCGTTTGATCAGCTGGTCGAGGTCGAGGTCTACGCGAACTAAATTTTCAGGTATTTTCCGGCCTCACGCCGGGCAAAAGGTTTCATCGCGTCGCCATGTGCGTCCAGAAAGGTCACGACCCGGTCTGGATCATGTTTGGAGAGTTCCCGCAGCCACCATGCAATGGATTTCTGAATGAACCAGTTCCGGTCGGGCACATAGCCTGCGGCCCAACCGAGGATTCGATCGCGGCGCGCCAGATCTTCGGTTTTGGGGTGGTTCTGTTTGGTCCAGGGCAGGGTCGAGACCAGAGCGGCGCGGCGGGTCCACATGTGGTCTGATCCCGTCCATGTTTCGACCTGATCCAGCCGCGTGGGATCAGCGCTCAGGCGTTTCTGGATGGCGGTGCAGGCGTGGTCGGCGATGGCCCACGCGTCGAAATCGGGCACCCAGCTTTGCAACAAGGTCCAGACATCCTCATCCGGGCGAATCCGGGCTTGTGTCAGTAGTTTAGAGGCCGCAACGCGCGCCTCGTGAATGTTAGTCTGCCAGAGCGCATCCGCGAGGGTGACGCGCTCGGCAACCGACAATTCCTTGCGCCAAGCTTTGGTCAGATCGTTGAGAACCGTGACGGCGACGCCCAGATAGGGACGCTCGGCCTTGTGATAGGCTGCGACCTGTTCCGCGCGCTCGGCATCGGCATGTGCCTTGATCTGATCCAGATATGGGGCAAGCATGGTTTAGACCGGAACCCCGGTAGGTTTGCCGTCAATCGTCTGCTGGTTCTTCTCGACCCAATAGGCGCGGATATCATCGTCTGATTTGCCGTCGACCCAATTTTGCATCGTGTCGCGATCCGACTGGAATTCCATGAACGGGACCGCATAGCCGCACGAGGTCTGCACCAGATCAATGCTGAGGTCGTAGATCTGCCGCGCGCTGCGATGGTTGGGGAATTGACCTGCCAGTTCGTCCCAACCGTCATCCCCCGCATGCAGGGTGCGTGCGGTGCCATAGGTGCGCAGGATCAGCGGGCGCGTGGTGAAGGAACACCACATCAGGGTCATGCGGTTGACCTCAAGCAGATGCCCGGCGGTTTCATTGCCGCTGCCGGTCAGGTTCATCCAAGCAATCCGGTTTGGCCCCAGAACACGCAGTGAATCCATGCCCTTGGGTGAGATATTGACCCGCCCCTCAACCCCGGCGCTGCCTACGAAGAACATGTGCTGCTCGGTGATGAATTTCTGATGAGCCTCGTCCAGATGGGGGAATTGCTTGGCCATGCCTTACTCCACAGTCACAGATTTCGCGAGGTTACGCGGCTGGTCCACATCCGTCCCCTTGGCGACAGCCGTGTGATAGGCCAACAACTGCGCGGGAACCGAGTAGAGGATCGGGGTCAGGTTCGTGTGGATGTGGGGCATGCGGATTGTGCTCCAGACATCATCGCCTGCCTCAACGATGCCGTCATCGTCCGACACTAGGATGACCTTGCCCTTGCGTGCCATCACCTCTTGCATGTTCGAGACAGTCTTGTCGAAAACGGCATCGCGCGGGGCCATGACCACCACGGGCATATGCTTGTCGATCAGCGCGATGGGGCCGTGTTTCAACTCGCCCGACGCGTAGCCTTCGGCGTGAATATAGCTGATTTCCTTCAGTTTCAGCGCGCCTTCCATCGCCAGCGGATACATCAGGCCACGGCCCAGGAACAGCACGTCGCGCGCCTCGGATAGGCGCTGGGCAGATTTGCGGATGGCGCGGTTTTGATCCAGTGCTGCGTTCAAGACCGAGGGCAAGCCGCGCAGGGCGGCGGCGTGATCGGCCAGTTCCTCATCGCTCAGTGTACCCCGGTCAGCGGCGGCCTTGAGCGCCAGCATCAGCAGAACGCTTAGCTGGCAGGTGAAAGCCTTGGTCGAGGCGACGCCGATTTCAACCCCCGCATGGATGGGCAGGGCGATATCGCTTTCCCGCGCAATCGAGCTTTCGGGAACATTGACGACCGAAACGATCTTGTCGGCCTTACCCTCGCAATAGCGCAGCGCGGCCAG
This sequence comes from Ruegeria sp. AL11, assembly GCF_056540865.1. NCBI lineage: Bacteria > Pseudomonadati > Pseudomonadota > Alphaproteobacteria > Rhodobacterales > Roseobacteraceae > Ruegeria > Ruegeria sp. AL11. The sequence continues at coordinate 159,456 of NZ_JBQFXO010000009.1, read as the reverse complement.
CGTATCGGCGGTTTCGCCCGACTGGCTAACAAACAAGGCCAGCGTGCGGTCAGTGATCGGAGGTTCGCGATAGCGGAATTCGCTGGCGATATCGACCTCGACCGGCATTTTCGCCAGCTGCTCGAACCAGTACTTCGCCGTCAGGCAGGCATAAAAGGCCGTGCCGCAGGCGACCATGGTCAGGCGATCCAGCTTGGTGAAATCCAGATCGGTCTCGGGTAGAACCACGCGGTCTCCGCCGGTGGGCAGGTATGAGCGGATCGCCTCGGCCACGACCACCGGTTGCTCGGCGATTTCCTTGGCCATGAAGTGCTTGTGTTCGCCCTTGTCGGCACGGGCCGTATCCAGCTTGATCTTACGCATTTCGCGATTGGCCAGTTCACCGGCTTCGGTGCGAATTTCCAGCGAGGTGCGGGTCAGGACAGCGCGGTCGCCTTCCTCAAGATAGGTGATCTTGTTGGTCAGCGGAGCCAGAGCAATCGCGTCCGACCCCACATACATCTCTCCTTCTCCATGGCCGATCGCCAGCGGAGAACCCTTGCGCGCGGCCACGATCAGGTCGTCCTCACCGTCGAACAGGAAGGCCAGCGCAAATGCGCCTTCCAGCTGGTCGATGGTCTTGAAGGCCGCTTCGACTGGGGACAGACCGGTATTCAGGTAGTGCGCGGCCATCAGGGCCACGGTTTCAGTGTCGGTCTCAGTCACGAAATCCACGCCGTGTCCGGCCAGTTCGGCACGCAGCTCGCGGTAATTCTCGACAATCCCGTTATGTACGACTGCAACAGGCCCGGCCTTGTGCGGATGCGCGTTGGTGACCGAGGGCGCGCCGTGCGTGGCCCAGCGGGTGTGCCCGATCCCGGATTTGCCGGGCAAAGGATCGTGGACCAGAAGGTCGCTCAAGTTCACCAGCTTGCCAACGGCCCGACGGCGTCCCAAAGCGCCATCGTTGACGGTCGCAATCCCTGCGCTGTCATAGCCGCGATATTCCAGCCGTTTCAGGGCTTCAACCAAAATGGGGGCAGCCTCATGCTGTCCCAATACACCAACAATTCCACACATAAAATCAGGCCTCTTTATCGCGGCGAGCCTTTTTCGCCTTTAACATATCAAACAATTTGCGCGCATAGCCGGGCTTGTTCTCCTGCTTGGCGCGCGCGACAGCAAGCGCCTCGGCTTCCACGTTTTTCGTCACGACTGTACCGGTCGCCGTCATTGCGCCATCGCCTACGCTGACGGGGGCCACGAGCATTGTATTGGAGCCAATAAAGACACCCTCTCCAATCGTGGTTTTGTGCTTCATCACGCCGTCATAGTTACAGGTGATCGTGCCCGCCCCGATATTCGAACCCGCCCCGATTGTGGCATCCCCAATATAGCTGAGGTGATTGACCTTTGCGCCCTCGGCGATCTCGGCATTCTTGATCTCGACGAAATTGCCGATGTGCGCGTTTTCCGCCAGTTCCGCGCCGGGGCGCAGGCGGGCATAAGGGCCGATGATGGCCCCTCGGCTGACATGGCAGCCTTCAAGATGCGAAAACGCCCGGATCGTTGCGCCGCTTTCGATAGTCACGCCAGGACCGAATATCACATTGGGTTCGATCACCGTGTCGCGCCCGATCACCGTATCGGCGGCAAGATAGACGGTGTCCGGGGCCATCAGTGTGACCCCCAAATCCAGCAACCCTGCCCGTGCTTGGGTCTGAAACACCGCATCCGCCGCGGCCAGATCTGCGCGCGAGTTCACGCCCAAAGTCTGCGCCTCGTCACAGGCGACCGCTGTCACGCTCAGATCGCGGGAGCGGGCGATTTCGACCACATCCGTCAGGTAGTATTCGCCCGAGGCGTTGTCGTTGCCGACCGCGTCAATCAGGGATATCAGCGTTGCCGCGTTGCAGGCCAGCAGGCCAGAGTTGCAGAAGGTGATCGCGCGTTCTGTGTCTGAGGCGTCTTTGAACTCGACGATCCGCTCCAACGTATCGCCGTTCATCACCAGGCGGCCATAACGAGCCGGGTCGGCGGCTTCAAAGCCTAGAATCACCAGATCATTCTGCGCGCGTGCTTCGATCATCCGCTCGAGTGTGTTGGGTTGAAGGAAGGGCGTGTCGCCGTAAAGGACCACAACATCGCCCTCGAACCCCTCCAGCGCGTCGCGGGCCTGCGCGACGGCATGGGCGGTGCCCAGTTGTTCCTCTTGCACGGCGATTTGTGCGGTCTCATCCTCGGCCTGTGCGACCTTGGTGACGGCCTCGGCCCCGTGGCCCGTGACGATCACGGTGCGCTCGGGCGACAGCACAGAACCGGCGCGCATGGCGTGAACCAGCATCGGAACCTGAGCGATCGGGTGCAGGACTTTGGGGATGTCCGAATTCATCCTGGTGCCTTTCCCGGCGGCAAGGATGACAAGGGCGGTGGTCATGAAATCGTTTTCTCTTTGTGTTTTGTTGCCGTCCGTTTTATCCGCTGAGGGCAAAGGCGCAAGCCGTTCGGCCATCAAACTAGATTGCCGATTGCAACAGGACATGGCGGAAACCTGCCGAGCAAGGAGGCGCAATGCGCACGGTCATCTTCGATCTGGACGGCACTTTGGCGGATACCTCGGGCGATTTGCTGGCCGCTGCAAACCATTGTTTTCGCGAGATGGGGCATGGGGATGTTCTAGTTCATGGGCAGGATGCGGGCATTGCCGTGCGTGGCGGGCGTATGATGCTGACGCACGGATTGAAGCGCGTCGGGGCCTATGATGAAGGCACGGTTGACGCATATTATCCGGTTTTGCTTGAAGCCTATGCGCAGGACATCGACACCCACACGCAGTTCTACCCCGGCGCTTTGGAGGCGGTCGAGGCCCTGAAAACCGCAGGCTATGGAGTTGGGATCTGCACTAACAAGCCTGAACGTCTGGCGCATCAATTGCTAAGTCAGATGGGTGTGCTGGATCACTTCGCCTCCTTGGTCGGCGCGGACACTCTAGCGGTGCGCAAACCCGACCCCGAGCCGCTGCGCGAGGCTGCGCGGCGTGCAGGTGGGCATCCGGACCTGTGCGTTCTGATCGGGGATTCTGATACCGACCGCAACACTGCGAAAGCGGCCGGAGTGCCTTCGGTTCTGGTCACGTTCGGCCCCTCAGGCGACGATATGGCCGCTTTGGAACCTGAAGCCTTGCTGCATCATTTCGACGATCTGCCCGATCTTGTGGCCGACTTGATCGGTGCGGCGGCTTGATCCCTTGACCCAGACCGGATGGAGCCCCAGAACTAGGCCATGATTGAGACATTCACCGGCAGCTTCACCCAGCAAGAACCCATCCCGGACGAGGCGGTCGAGGCCGCTCTGGCCGTTCTGCGGCACGGGCGTCTTCATCGCTACAACGTCGTGCCTGGCGAATTGGGCGAGACCGCGCTGCTGGAGCAGGAATTCGCGGCCCAGATGGGGGCGAAATATTGCCTTGCCGTTTCGTCGGGTGGCTACGCTTTGGCGACCGCTTTGCGGGCCGTGGGTGTGCAGCCCGGCGAGGCGGTGCTAACCAACGCGTTTACTCTGGCTCCTGTACCGGGGGCGATTGCCTCAGTCGGGGCCAAGCCGATTTTTGTCGGCGTGACCGAACACCTGACCATTGATCTGGAGGATCTGGAGGCCAAGCTGGATCAGGCGCGGGTTCTGATGCTCAGCCATATGCGTGGCCATCTGTGCGACATGGACCGGTTGATACAGCTCTGCAATGCGGCAGGCGTTGTCGTGATCGAGGACTGCGCCCATACGATGGGGGCCGCGTGGCGCGGGCAACTCTCGGGTCGGCAAGGAGCCATCGGGTGTTATTCGTGCCAGACCTACAAACATGTGAACTCGGGCGAGGGTGGTCTGCTGGTTACCGATGATGAGGAACTTGCGGCCAAAGCCACGATGCTGTCGGGGTCCTACATGCTCTACGAGCGGCATCTGGCTGCACCGGGGCCAGAGGTGTTTGAGCGGATCAAATACACCACACCGAACGTCTCGGGCCGTATGGACAACTTGCGTGCGGCGATTTTGCGCCCTCAGCTACGGGATCTGGATCGGCAGGTTGGCCGCTGGAATGAACGGTATCAGACCATTGAAGGCGGTCTGCGGGGTACACCGGGCCTGACAATGGTCGAGCGTCCCGAAGCGGAGACCTATGTGGGATCCTCGATCCAGTTCCTACTGCTCGACTGGCTGCCGGAACGGATCGCCGAGGTGATCAGCCGCTGCGCCAGCCGCGGAGTGGAGTTAAAATGGTTCGGCGGTGCCGAGCCCACCGGGTTTACCTCACGCTATGACAGTTGGCGCTATGCCGAAAGTGAGCGAATGCCTGCCTCGGACCGGGTTTTGGCTGGCATTATGGATATGCGCGTGCCCCTGACCTTTTCGCTGGAAGACTGCCAACTGATCGCCCGCATCATCCGGGCCGAGGTCGGAGCTGTCTACCAATCGTGATCCAATTGAGTGCGCCTGCAGCGCACGCTTGATTTTTTGGGAAACGCCGCCCCGGTTCGGGCGGCGTTTTGCGTGTTGGAACCGGGGCGCCCGGAATGATTGACCCGCCGCAGATTCGCTGGTATCCAGTTATTGAACACTTGTTCATTAATGCTGAGAGGAGAGCGTCAATGTTCATGGCGAGTATGCAATTCGATCTGGGCGAGGACGTGAATGCGCTGCGCGAGATGGTGCATCGTTGGGCGCAGGAGCGGGTCAAGCCGTTGGCGGCCGAGGTCGATGCGTCGAACGCGTTCCCCAATGAGCTTTGGACCGAGATGGGTGCGCTGGGCCTTTTGGGCGTGACCGTGCCAGAGGAATATGGTGGCGCTGGCATGTCCTATCTGGCGCACACGATCGCGATTGAGGAGATCGCGCGAGCCTCGGCCTCGGTCTCGCTGTCCTATGGCGCGCATTCGAACCTCTGCGTGAACCAGATCAAGCTGAACGGCACGGAAGAGCAAAAACAAAAATACCTCCCACGCCTGATCTCGGGCGAACATGTGGGCGCGCTTGCGATGTCCGAACCCTCGGCTGGATCGGATGTGGTTTCGATGAAGCTGCGCGCCGAGAAGCGCAATGATCATTACCGCCTGAACGGGAACAAGTATTGGATCACCAATGGGCCGGATGCGGATACTCTGGTCGTCTATGCCAAGACCGACCCGGATGCGGGATCGAAAGGGATCACCGCGTTTCTGATCGAGAAAGAGATGACGGGATTCTCGACCTCGCCCCATTTCGACAAGCTTGGGATGCGTGGGTCCAACACCGCAGAACTGATCTTTGAAGACGTAGAAGTACCGTTTGAGAATGTTCTGGGCGAAGAGGGCAAGGGTGTTGCCGTTCTGATGTCCGGGCTCGACTATGAACGTGTTGTGCTGGCCGGGATCGGAACCGGCATCATGGCCGCATGTCTGGATGAAATCATGCCCTATCTGGCCGAGCGCAAGCAGTTCGGCAAACCCATCGGCATGTTCCAACTGATGCAGGGCAAGATCGCAGATATGTACACTGCGATGAACTCGGCCCGTGCTTACGTGTATGAGGTCGCCAAGGCGTGTGACCGGGGGGATGTGACTCGTCAAGACGCGGCTGCGTGCTGCCTCTATGCCTCTGAGGCGGCGATGATGCAGGCGCATCAGGCCGTTCAGGCGATGGGAGGGGCGGGGTTCTTGTCAGACGCTCCGGTCAGTCGGATCTTCCGGGATGCCAAGCTGATGGAGATCGGGGCCGGGACCAGCGAAATCCGCCGCATGCTGATCGGTCGTGAATTGATGGGCGAAATGCTGGGATAAGAAATCGCCCCGCAGCCGAGGGAACTGCGGGGCGTTTCGATCAAAGGATCAGAAGCGATGGACGTAGGATACGCCGACCAGCCAAGGATCGATTTCCGCGGTACCGATATCGGCACCGTTCAGTTTGACGTCCGAGTCGATATCGAACCAACGCACGTTCAAACGGACAGCGCCTTGTTCAGTGATCTGATAATCCAAACCAGCCTGAAGCGACAAACCGAACGAGTTGTCCAGTTCCAGGTCGCCCAGCGGAGAGCTTTCTTCGAAGAAGATAGTGTAGTTGAGGCCTGCGCCGACGTAGGGCTTCCACGCGCTGTTGGTCGGGAAGTGATAGTTCAGCGACAAGGTGGGGGGCAGGTGCTTAGTGCTGCCAGCGTCGGTGCTGCCACCCAGGGTGATATCGTGTTCGAATGGCGTGGAGGCCAGCAATTCGATACCCAGGTTGTCCCGGATGAAGTATTCGACGGTAAAGATCGGACGGGTGTCGTCGTCGACCTCGGCGTCAAAACCGGCCAGCGTTCCGTTGTCAGATTTAGGGTCCAGGTAGCCGACACCGAAACCAACGGTCCAGTCACCTTGCGATTGGGCGAGTGCGGGGCCAGCCAGCGCGATCAGCGCGGTGGAGAGGGTCAAAGCGGCGAGTTTATTGGTCATTGTTCTGCCTTTGGTTCAGTTGATGACCGCTGTTTTGCACGGGCGCTGTCTGTGCTCTCTGATCTGAGTCAAATTTGCGTGAGCGCGCCCGTCAAGTGTGACATAACTGCAGGCCCTGAAAATAAAGGAAAATTTTGATGTCAGGCGATCTGCGCATACCGGGTTTGCGCTCGGCGGGTGGCTGGGATGTCCCCGATCGGCTGAACATGGCGCGCCAGTGTCTGAACCATCCGCCCGAACAGGTCGCCTTGGTCGATCTGACAGAGGGCGATGAGCGGCCGATAACTTACGGTCAGCTGCACGAGATGGCCGATGGGCTTGCGCGGGCACTCTTGCCCGAGGTTCAGGCCGGTGACCGGGTTGGTGTTTTGCTCAGCCAGTCTCCGTGGTGCGCCGCGGCGCATCTGGCGATCTGGAAGATCGGCGCGATCTCGGTACCTCTGTTCAAGCTGTTCAAACAGGACGCGCTGCGCTCCCGCGTGGCGGATGCCGGGGCAGGGATCGTTATGACAGATGCCGAGGGCGCGGTGCTGCTGGGTGATCTGGCCGAGCCGATGATCGCCGCCGAGGTCGCCCAACCCGGCCCAGAGGTGCCCTTTGCGGATACCGGCCCCGAAGACCCCGCCGTGCTGATCTATACGTCGGGCACAACCGGCAGCCCCAAGGGGGCCTTGCACGGGCACCGTGTGCTGACCGGCCATCTGCCCGGCGTTTCGATCAGCCACAATCACCTGCGCGCGGGGGATTGCCTCTGGACTCCGGCAGATTGGGCGTGGATCGGAGGGCTTTTCGATGTCCTGATGCCGGGCCTCGCGCTGGGTATTCCCGTGGTGGCCTCACGGCTGGACAAATTCACCCCCGAGGCCTGCGCCGATGTGATCGCGCGCGGCGGCGTGCGCAATGTGTTCTTCCCGCCGACCGCGCTGCGGATGCTGAAGGCGGCGGATCAGAGCATCCCCGGCCTGCGTTCGGTCGCGTCTGGGGGTGAGCCTCTGGGGGCCGAGATGCTGGCGTGGGGTCAACAGGCCTTTGGACTGACAATCAACGAGTTCTACGGCCAGACCGAATGCAACATGGTCGTCTCGTCTTGTGCCGAGGATTTCCCGGTGCGTCCCGGCTGTATCGGCAAGCCGGTTCCGGACCACGAGGTCGCGGTGATTGATGAGGACGGCACACCCACGAGGGACGAGGGCGATGTGGCCATCCGGCGCGGCTCGGCCTCGATGCTGCTGGAATACTGGAACCGGCCTGATGCCACTGCTGAGAAATTCCGGGGTGATTGGCTGATTACCGGAGACCGAGGCGTGTGGGAGGGAAAGTATCTGCGCTTCGTCGGCCGAGATGATGACGTGATCACCTCAGCCGGATACCGCATCGGCCCGGCCGAAATTGAGGATTGCCTTCTGACCCACCCTGCTGTGGCAACGGTCGGCGTGGTCGGCAAGCTCGACCCGCTGCGGACCGAGATCGTCAAGGCCTATGTGGTGTTAAAACCGGGGGCTGAGGCCTCAGGGCCGGAGTTGCAGGACTGGGTCAAGGACCGTCTGGCGCAGTATTCCTATCCGCGCGAGGTGGCGTTTCTGGACGAGTTGCCGATGACGGTGACGGGGAAGGTGATCCGCAAGGAATTGAAGGCGCGGGCTGCTGGGGAGGTTTCCAGATGACACTCCCATTTGACTTCGCACGTGATACCTCTGTCATTCCGCAAGCGGTCGCTATCGAGTGCCCGAATTGTCAAAAACCTGCGCGTTTCGTTCCAGCAGAGTTAGAAGTCAGCTTGAAGGGCTCTGCTGGCAAAGCGCTTGGAAAAGATGTCTTGATCGTGAAAGCAGATCGACCCAAACGAAATTATGCGAATTGGCATCGCGAACATTCGCTGACTTTCATCGGCCTTGGCGGTTCAGACATTCATTCGTCGATTGCGTTGTATCCGGTGGGCATGTATCGGCACGTTCTGAACTCACTTTATGGCACTTCAATATGCGGCCACTGCCATTCGCCCAGAAAAACCAAACTCAGTTGGCCTCGGAACGCCTTTTACCAACTGAGTTACTCCGGTCGGTTGCTTTGGTTTTACGACCGACAACACGTCGTGGCGATGCTTGAACTGCTGAGTGGAAAAACATCGGTAAACCACCCTTGGCGATATTGGTTCGACAGAAAGCTGCCGACGGTTTTCAAGACCGCCCGTGCCCGCCGACAATTGCCCGCGAAACTGAAGAGGATGCTGCGCGCATGAAACTTTCATCCAAAGCCATGCCCACCTCTGAGGGCTTCAAAGCAAACCGCGCAGCCCATCTCGACGCGCTGGCGCAAATCTCCTCAGCTGCCGAAGCAGCCCGTATGGGAGGCGGCGAGAAATCCCGTGCGCGGCACGTCTCTCGGGGCAAGATGCTTCCCAGACGCAGGGTGGCGAATCTGCTCGATCCGGGGTCTCCGTTTCTGGAGATCGGCGCGACGGCGGCGCACGGGATGTATGGCGATGCCGCGCCTTGTGCCGGGGTGATCGCGGGCATTGGCCGAGTACAGGGGCGCGAGGTCATGGTGGTGTGCAACGACGCCACCGTGAAGGGTGGCACATACTATCCGATGACCGTCAAAAAACACCTCCGCGCCCAGGAGATTGCCGAGGAGAACCATCTGCCCTGCATCTATCTCGTCGATAGCGGTGGCGCGAACTTGCCCAATCAGGATGAGGTTTTCCCCGACCGCGACCACTTTGGCCGTATCTTCTATAATCAGGCGCGGATGAGCGCTAAGGGGATTGCTCAGATCGCTGTGGTGATGGGCTCGTGCACGGCGGGTGGGGCCTATGTGCCCGCTATGTCGGACGTGACCATCATTGTGAAAGAACAAGGTACGATCTTTCTGGCTGGACCGCCTCTGGTCAAGGCCGCGACTGGCGAGGTTGTGAGTTCCGAAGATCTGGGCGGCGGCGATGTCCATACGCGCCTGTCCGGCGTGGCGGACTATCTGGCCGAGGATGACGCCCACGCACTGGCTTTGGCGCGTCGGGCGGTTGGGTCGCTGAACCTACGCAAGCCGCAGACGGTCGATTGGGCCAGCCCCGAGGACCCGGCCTATGACCCCGAGGAAATCCTCAGCGTTGTTCCGGCTGATCTGCGCACGCCCTACGACATCCGAGAGGTGATCGCGCGTCTGGTCGATGGCTCTCGGTTCGATGAGTTCAAGCCGCGTTTTGGCGAGACGCTGGTAACTGGCTTTGCCCATGTCAAAGGCTGCCCGGTGGGCATCATCGCCAATAATGGCGTGCTGTTTTCCGAAGCTGCACAGAAGGGGGCGCATTTTGTTGAGCTATGTTCTCAGCGTCGCATCCCGCTGGTGTTCCTGCAGAATATCACCGGCTTTATGGTCGGTCGCAAATACGAGAACGAAGGCATCGCGCGGCATGGGGCCAAGATGGTGACGGCGGTGGCGACAACCTCGGTGCCGAAGATCACGATGCTTGTCGGAGGCTCATTCGGGGCCGGAAACTATGGCATGGCGGGTCGCGCCTATCAGCCTCGGTTCCTGTGGACCTGGCCGAATTCACGGATTTCCGTGATGGGCGGAGAGCAGGCGGCAGGCGTTCTGGCCACTGTCAAACGCGACGGGATCGAGCGGCAGGGCGGGACGTGGTCCGCCGAGGAAGAGGCCGAATTCAAACGCCCGACCTTGGATATGTTCGAGGAGCAGTCTCATCCGCTCTATGCCTCTGCTCGGTTGTGGGACGATGGCATCATCGACCCACGCAAATCGCGCGATGTGTTGGCATTGTCATTGAACGCCGCTCTGAACGCCCCGATCGAGGAAACACGTTTCGGCGTGTTCAGGATGTAAGATGAGCGATCTGGAACATCTGAAAAGCCGCTATCCCGGTGCGCAGACTTTCAAGTTCGGCGATAGCGCGGCCCTCAGCGCCGAGCTTCTGGCTTTGGTGCGATCAGGCCGGAAAACGGCAACCTGCGGTGCTTTGCGAGACTATCCCGAAAGCAGTGCAGACACGCCGGTTGTGGGGCGCAGGGATATCGCCTTGGACTGGGACGACCGTCCGGCGCTGGTGATTGAAACGGTTCAGGTTTCGGTCTGTCGGTATTGCGACGTGACCGAAGATTTCGCGCTGGCCGAGGGTGAGAATGAGACGCTTGAGGGTTGGCGCGAAGATCACCGCAGGTATTTCGAACGAAATGGCGGGTTTGATCCTGAAATGGAGCTGCTCTGCGAGCGGTTCCGGCTGGTCGAAGATCTGACGGTTGAGGGGTAGGTCATGTTCAGTAAAATCCTAATCGCAAACCGGGGCGAGATTGCGTGTCGGGTCATCGAAACCGCTCAGAAAATGGGTGTGTCCTGTGTGGCTGTCTATTCGGATGCGGATGCCTCGGCCAAGCATGTGCAGATGGCGGATGAGGCGGTGCATATTGGCGGGGCGGCACCGGCCGAGAGCTATCTGAAGGGGGATGTGATCATCCAGGCGGCGCTCGAGACCGGGGCGCAGGCGATCCATCCCGGCTATGGGTTTCTGTCCGAGAACCCCGATTTTGTGGATGCAGTTGACGCCGCTGGGCTGACCTTTATCGGACCATCGGCGGATGCGATCCGTAAGATGGGTCTCAAGGATGCGGCCAAGGCTTTGATGGAGGACGCAGGCGTTCCCGTTGTGCCCGGATATCACGGTGACAATCAGGACCCCGCTCATCTGGCCGAGGCAGCAGCGGCCATCGGCTACCCCGTTCTGATCAAGGCGGTTGCGGGCGGCGGCGGCAAAGGAATGCGGTTGGTCGAGACGCCCGAAGCTTTCTCAGACGCTCTGGACAGCGCGCGCGGTGAGGCTAAGACGGCCTTTGGCAACGATGCGGTTCTGGTCGAGAAATTCGTAGCCAAACCTCGGCATATCGAGGTTCAGGTCTTTGGCGATGGTACCCATGCGGTGCATCTGTTTGAACGGGACTGCTCGCTTCAACGGCGACATCAGAAGGTGATTGAAGAGGCGCCGGCCCCTGGTATGACGCCCGAGATGCGCGAGGCGATGGGGCAGGCCGGTGTACGTGCGGCGGAGGCGATCGGCTACAAGGGTGCTGGGACGGTTGAGTTCATCGTCGACGCGTCCGAAGGGCTGCGGCCGGATCGCTTTTGGTTCATGGAGATGAACACGCGCTTGCAGGTCGAACATCCGGTGACCGAGGCGATTACGGGCGTTGATCTGGTCGAATGGCAGTTGCGCGTTGCAGCGGGAGAAAGCCTGCCGAGGCAGCAGAACGACCTGTCGATCACCGGTCACGCGTTTGAGGCACGGCTGTACGCCGAGGATGCGCCCAAGGGCTTTCTACCCGCGACGGGCACTCTGACCCATCTGCGGTTTCCGCCTGAGTGCCGCGCGGATAGTGGCGTGCGGGCGGGGGATACGATCAGCCCCTGGTATGATCCGATGATCGCCAAGGTCGTCGTGTATGGTCCGACCCGCGCGGTCGCGCTTGAGAGCCTGCATCGCGCCCTGCGTCAAACCGAGGTTGCCGGGACGGTGACCAATCTGGCCTTCCTTGGCGCTCTGACTCGCCATGGTGGTTTTGCCTCGGGCGACGTGGATACGGGTCTGATCGGGCGTGACCTTGAGGATTTGGTCCAGACTGCGGACGCGGTCAATGCGTCCGTGGTGGCCGCGGCGATGACAGCCCTGGGGCTGACAGAGACGACCTCAGAGACTGGCTTCACCCTGTGGGGGCCGTTGTACCGGGCCGTGCAGCTGATGCGCGACGGTGAGGTCTTTGATCTGGATGTTCAGGTCGAAAGCCCGCACCGGCAGCTCTGGACGGTGAATGGCGCGCAGGTGATCGCGCAGCGCAAGGGTGGTTGGGTCATTGATGGACAGCGCATGCCCAATGTCGCCGTCGCTGGGCCTCAGATCACGGTGTTTGATGACTATGGGCAGGCGTTTGAAATCGTCGACCCCTTGGATCGCGATCCCAGCGCTGCAGGAGATACCAATGTGATCGAGGCGCCGATGCCGGGTCTGGTCAAGGCCGTCTTCGCCTCGGCAGGGCAGGCCGTGAAAGAGGGCGACCGGTTGGCGATTCTGGAAGCCATGAAGATGGAGCATTCACTGCTAGCTGCCCGCGATGGTGTGGTGGCCGAGGTGTTGGCAGACGCAGGTGCGCAGGTTGAGGCCGGGGCGGCCCTTGTTCGCTTGGCCGAGGATTGATCTGTTCGGGACGTACATTGCGTGGCACAGTCGGGCCATCCGAATGTAAAACGAAAAGAAGCCGGGGAGGGATGCGCTGATGAAAGAACGGGTCGAGATATTCGAGGTCGGGCCAAGGGACGGGCTTCAGAACGAACAGCGCGAGATTCCGGTAGCCGAGAAGGTTGCGCTGGTCGATTGCCTTAGCCGCGCCGGGTTCAACCGAATTGAGGTTGCCAGTTTCGTGTCCCCTAAATGGGTTCCCCAGATGGCGGGAAGCGGCGCGGTTCTGGCTGAAATCAAACGGGCTGAGGGCGTGCGTTATGCGGCGTTGACGCCGAACATGCGCGGCTATGAAGACGCGCTTGCGGCCAAAGCGGATGAGATCGCGGTATTTGCATCAGCCTCCGAGGGGTTCTCGAAAGCCAACATCAACGCGACCATCGCGGAATCCATTGAACGGTTCGTGCCGATCCTTGAGGCCGCGCGCCATATCGACCTGCCGGTTCGGGGCTATGTCTCATGCGTGACCGATTGCCCATATGATGGTCCGACCCCACCCGAAAAAGTGGCTGAGGTCGCGGACGCTCTGTTCGCGCATGGGTGTTATGAGATTTCGCTTGGCGACACGATCGGGCAGGGAACTCCGGACAAGATCGCGCATATGCTGCTGGCGGTGCGCGACAGGGTGCCCGTTACACGGCTTGCGGGCCATTTCCACAACACCAACGGGCGAGCGATGGACAATATTGATGCCTCGCTGGCGCTGGGCGTGCGGGTGTTTGACGCTGCCGTCGGTGGCTTGGGTGGATGTCCTTATGCACCCGGCGCGGCTGGCAATGTCGCGACTGAGGCCGTCGCCCCCCATCTGGAGCGGCTTGGATATGAGACCGGTCTGGACGCAGCAGTTTTGGACGAAGCTGCGCAGATAGCGCAGGCAATGAGAGGCTGACATGTTTGAAACGATTGCGGTCGTCACTGATGACCGGGGTGTCGCGACGCTAACTCTGTCGCGCGCCGAAAAGCACAACGCCATGTCGGCGTTGATGATCAGCGAATTGACTCACGCCGCGGCGCAGCTCGGGCGCGACGAGGCGGTGCGCGTTGTTGTGTTGACCGGGTCTGGCAAGAGCTTCTGCGCCGGGGGCGATCTGGGGTGGATGCGCGATCAGATGGCGGCGGATGCCGAGACCCGATTCACTGAGGCGCGTAAGCTGGCGGAAATGCTGATGGTGCTGAACGAGATGCCCAAACCTTTGATCGGCGCATTGCAAGGCAACGCGTTTGGCGGTGGAGTCGGGCTGGCCTCGGTCTGCGATATGGCGGTTGGCGTTGACACCCTGAAAATGGGCCTGACCGAGACCCGGCTGGGCCTGATCCCGGCGACGATTGGGCCTTACGTGATCGCGCGGATGGGTGAGGCCCGCGCGCGGCGTGTTTTCATGTCGGCGCGTTTGTTTGACGCGGCAGAGGCGGTGGAGCTTGGACTGTTGGCAAAAGCGGTGCCAGCCGATCAACTCATGCGCGCTGTCGAGGATGAAATCACCCCCTATCTGTCCTGTGCGCCGGGGGCTGTGGCATCGGCTAAGGCCTTGGTTCAAAACCTAGGCCCGCGTCTTGACGACAGTGTGATTGACCATACCATCCACGCTCTGGTCGCCCGATGGGAGACGCCTGAAGCACGGGAAGGCATCGAAGCATTCTTCGAAAAACGTAACCCCAAGTGGAACAACAAAGATTAACTTGGGGCGTCTATTGTCCGCTGAGGCGAAATCGGGGTGATTCCCGAAGGTCTGTCAAGGGGATGAATGACGTGGTGCGCGCTTGTGTTCGGTTGACCCTCTGACCGCGTGGGGCTAGAGAAAGTCGAGTCAACACGCCAATTGACGGCGCCCTCCGAAAGGGGGTGCGCAGGAAAGGAGCTAGACGTGGAAGACCTGCTGCGGGAGTATCTCCCTATTCTGGTGTTTCTGGCCGTAGCCATCGGCCTGGGAATTGTCCTGATTCTGGCAGCTGTCGTTCTGGCAGTTCGCAACCCCGATCCCGAAAAAGTCAGCGCCTATGAATGCGGCTTCAACGCGTTTGATGACGCTCGGATGAAGTTCGACGTGCGCTTCTATCTGGTTTCGATCCTGTTCATCATTTTCGACCTCGAGATTGCGTTCCTGTTCCCTTGGGCCGTGGGCTTCAAGGACATCAGCGATGTAGGGTTCTGGTCAATGATGGTTTTCCTGGGCGTTTTGACCATCGGCTTTGCCTATGAATGGAAGAAGGGGGCCTTGGAATGGGAGTGATGACGGGTTCAAATACCGCCGGCGTCGACAAAGAAGTCGCCACCCAGGCCCTCAATGCCGAGCTACAGGACAAAGGCTTCCTGCTGACCTCGACTGAAGACATCATCAATTGGGCGCGGACCGGGTCTTTGCATTGGATGACCTTTGGTTTGGCCTGTTGCGCGGTTGAGATGATGCACACCTCGATGCCGCGCTATGACGCGGAACGGTTTGGCATCGCGCCGCGTGCGTCCCCACGCCAGTCCGACGTGATGATCGTTGCTGGTACACTGACCAACAAAATGGCTCCGGCGCTGCGCAAGGTCTACGACCAGATGCCCGAGCCGCGCTATGTGATCTCGATGGGGTCCTGTGCGAATGGCGGCGGCTATTACCACTATTCCTATTCGGTTGTACGCGGCTGTGACCGTATCGTTCCGGTAGATATCTACGTCCCCGGTTGCCCTCCGACGGCTGAGGCGCTGCTGTACGGCTTGATGCAGCTGCAACGCAAAATCCGCCGTACTGGCACGATTGTGCGCTAAGGGAGAGGGCGGATGAGCGAAGCACTCAAAGAACTTGGTACGCATCTGGAACTGAAACGGTCCGACTGTGTGTTGTCCTGGGATGTCACCCATGGTGAGCTGAACGTGGATGTGGCGCCGTCGAACCTTGTCGAATTCATCGAATTCCTCAAAAGCGACCGCTCCTGCCAGTTCTCTACGCTGGTCGATATCACGGGCGTGGACTACCCGGAACGGGCCAAGCGGTTCGACGTGGTCTATCACTTCCTGTCGATGTACCAGAACCAACGCATTCGCCTGCGAGTTTCAATCCGCGAAGAAGACATGGTGCCCTCGATCGTCGATACGCATCCCTCGGCCAACTGGTTCGAGCGTGAGGTATTTGACATGTTCGGCATTCTGTTCTCGGGCCATCCGGACTTGCGGCGCATCCTGACCGACTACGGGTTCCGCGGCTATCCGCTTCGCAAGGATTTCCCGACCACCGGCTACACCGAGGTTCGCTATGACGAGGCGCAGAAACGCGTGGTTTATGAACCCGTCAGCCTCGTGCAGGAATACCGTCAGTTTGATTTCATGTCCCCATGGGAAGGTGCCAACTACATTCTTCCGGGGGATGAAAAACAGGAGTCGTAAGCCATGGAGTTCCTGATCTGGATCGCTTTCACGATCGCCACGATCATCCCGATGCTGAAACTGCTGCCGCATTTCGGGATCGAGAAGTTCTGGGCGTTTGTCTGTGTTATCCCGATTGGAACGCTGATCCTACTGTGGATCATGGCCATGAAGCTGCAAGAGATGGAGCGTCGCTGAGATGCTGGGGGAACTGATCATTTTGGGCGCTCTTGGGGTGCTGCTTGCCGGTGCCGCAGCCAAGGCGGCTGAGGCCGAGAAGGTCCGGGTGCGTGCGGACGCGAAGAAAAAGCGGGGGCGGTGATGGACGGCTCAAGATATGATGACGGCAGCACTGACGCGCTGAGCGGCGAACAGAAGATCCGCAACTTCAACATCAACTTCGGCCCGCAACACCCTGCCGCGCATGGCGTTTTGCGTTTGGTGCTTGAGCTGGACGGAGAAATCGTCGAGCGCTGCGATCCGCATATTGGTCTGCTGCACCGTGGCACCGAAAAGCTGATGGAAAGCCGGACGTATCTGCAGAACCTGCCGTATTTCGACCGTCTGGACTACGTGGCACCGATGAATCAGGAACATGCCTGGTGTCTGGCGATTGAAAAACTGACCGGTGTCGAAGTACCGCGCCGGGGCTCTCTGATCCGGGTTCTGTATTCCGAAATCGGTCGCATCCTGAACCACCTGCTGAACGTGACCACACAGGCGATGGATGTGGGCGCTCTGACCCCGCCGCTGTGGGGCTTTGAAGAACGCGAAAAGCTGATGGTGTTCTATGAGCGTGCCTGCGGTGCCCGCCTGCACGCCGCCTATTTCCGCCCCGGCGGCGTCCATCAGGACCTGCCGCCAGAACTGCTGGACGATATCGAGGCATGGAGCCACGAATTCCCCGCCGTTCTCGACGACATTGACGGGTTGTTGACCGAAAACCGCATCTTCAAGCAACGCAACGCCGATATTGGCGTCGTGACCGAGGATGACATTCAGAAATACGGTTTCTCGGGCGTGATGGTCCGTGGCTCAGGCCTCGCGTGGGATTTGCGCCGTGCGCAGCCCTACGAATGCTACGACGAGTTCGAGTTCCAGATTCCCGTCGGCAAGAATGGCGACTGCTACGACCGCTATCTCTGCCGCATGGAAGAGATGCGCCAATCCCTGCTGATCATACGTCAGGCCATCGCCAAGATCCGCGAATGCCCGGGCGACGTTCTGGCCCGCGGCAAGATCACCCCGCCGAAACGCTCGGACATGAAGACCTCGATGGAGAGCCTGATCCATCACTTCAAGCTTTACACCGAAGGCTTCCACGTCCCCGCAGGCGAAGTCTACGCCGCAGTAGAAGCCCCCAAGGGCGAGTTCGGCGTCTATCTTGTCGCCGACGGCACCAATAAACCCTACCGCGCCAAACTCCGCGCACCGGGTTTCCTGCATCTGCAAGCCATGGATCACGTCGCCAAAGGCCACCAACTGGCTGACGTCGCCGCCATCATCGGCACCATGGACGTCGTATTTGGAGAGATTGACCGCTAATGCTCCGCCGTCTTCACCCCGAACAACCCGAAAGCTTTGCGTTCACCGCCGCCAACCAGCAATGGGCCGAAGCGCAGATCACGAAATACCCCGAGGGTCGCCAAGCCAGTGCGGTGATCCCTCTGCTGTGGCGCGCGCAAGAGCAAGAGGGCTGGCTGTCCCGCCCGGCAATTGAATCCGTCGCCGACATGCTGGACATGGCCTATATTCGCGTGCTTGAGGTCGCCTCGTTCTACTTCATGTTCCAACTGCAGCCGGTCGGCTCGGTGGCGCATATTCAGGTCTGTGGCACGACTTCATGCATGATTTGCGGGGCCGAGGATCTGATTGCGGTCTGCAAGGAAAAGATCGCCGTCAAGCCGCACGCGCTATCCGCCGATGGCAAGTTGAGCTGGGAAGAGGTGGAATGTCTTGGGTCCTGTACGAATGCCCCGATGGCGCAGATTGGCAAGGATTACTACGAAGACCTGACCGCCGAGAGTTTTGGCAAGATCATTGACGATCTGGCTGCGGGCAAGGTGCCCACGCCTGGCCCTCAGAACGGGCGATATGCGGCTGAGCCTTTGAAAGGCCTCAGCAGCCTAACCGAACATGAGGCTGGAAAGCCGGAACACAATGCCAGCGTGGCCTTGGCGGCCGAACTGGGCGATACGGTCAAGCGGATCGACGGGACTGAGGTTCCGATCCTCACGCCTTGGCTGGGGAAAGACGGCAAACAGGCTGGGGCATCGGCGGCGGCGAAACCGCCGAAAGCGCCTGAGCCACCGAAACCTGCCGTGAAACAGGCCGCTGAGACCAAAGCGAAAGAAGTCGAGGAAGATAAACCCCGAACGCTGACTGAGGCGCGTGGGGGACTGCCGGATGACCTCAAGATGCTCAAAGGCGTCGGGCCGAAACTGGAAGAGACGCTGAATGATCTGGGCTTCTTCCACTATGATCAGATCGCGGCCTGGGCGCCCGAGCATGTGGCTTGGGTGGATGCGCGCCTGAAGTTCAAAGGCCGGATCGAACGCGATGGTTGGATTGAACAAGCGGCCAAGCTGGCCGTTGGGGATCAGACCGAATTCGCCAAACGTGCCAAGGAAGACGGCACTTACGAGGATTAAACGCCCTGCAAGGGCTTAAGGACGAGATGGACAAGGACAAAGAGCAAGCCATAGCCCGCAAGGGTAGACATATCGGCATCGTCATCTCCGTGACGATGGTGGTTTGGCTTGGCATGACCTTGTTCATCGGCCCCGCGATTGGAATGCCGGGGCGCTATGCGCTGCTATTTGATTTCGCTGCTTTGGCCGGCTTCATCTATGCAGGCGTCAACATTTTTCAACTCTGGCGCATGCGTCAGGACAGCTGAGGGTAACACGCGATGCTGAGGGATCAGGACCGGATCTTTACCAACATCTACGGGATGCACGAGCGTACTCTGCGCGGCGCGCAAGCCCGAGGTCATTGGGATGGCACCGCTGGCCTGATCGAAAAGGGCCGGGATTGGATCATCCAGACGATGAAAGACTCGGGCCTGCGTGGGCGCGGTGGCGCAGGCTTCCCAACCGGTCTGAAATGGTCGTTCATGCCCAAGGAAAGCGATGGCCGCCCGTCTTATCTGGTTGTGAATGCGGATGAATCCGAGCCGGGTACCTGCAAAGACCGTGAGATAATGCGCCACGATCCGCATACGCTGATCGAAGGCTGCCTGATTGCCTCTTTCGCGATGAATGCGCATACCTGCTACATCTACCTGCGCGGCGAATACATCCGCGAACGCGAGGCGCTACAGGCCGCGATTGATGAGGCCTATGACGCCGGGCTATTGGGTAAGAACGCGGCCGGCTCGGGATGGGATTTCGACATCTTCCTGCATCACGGCGCGGGCGCTTACATCTGCGGTGAAGAAACCGCGCTGATCGAAAGCCTTGAGGGCAAGAAGGGTATGCCGCGCATGAAGCCACCATTCCCGGCTGGCGCGGGCCTCTATGGCTGCCCGACCACGGTGAACAACGTTGAGTCAATCGCGGTTGTACCGACCATCCTGCGCCGGGGCGCGGATTGGTTCGCGGGCTTTGGTCGTCAGAACAACGCCGGCACCAAGCTGTTTGCGATCTCGGGCCATGTGAACAACCCCTGCGTCGTCGAAGAGGCGATGTCGATCCCGTTCGAACAACTGATCGAAACCCATTGCGGCGGAATTCGCGGCGGCTGGGGCAACCTGCTCGCGGTCATTCCAGGTGGATCGTCCGTTCCGTGCGTGCGCGGTGAAAGCATGCGCGATGCGATCATGGATTTCGACTATCTGCGCGGTGAACTGGGCTCGGGTCTTGGCACGGCGGCGGTGATCGTGATGGATAAGTCCACCGACATCATAAAAGCGATCTGGCGTCTGTCGAAGTTCTACAAGCATGAAAGCTGCGGGCAGTGCACACCCTGCCGCGAAGGCACCGGCTGGATGATGCGCGTGATGGACCGCCTTGTGCGCGGTGAGGCTGAGCTGGAAGAGATCGACATGCTGTTTGACGTCACAAAACAGGTCGAAGGCCACACGATCTGCGCCTTGGGCGATGCCGCGGCCTGGCCGATCCAGGGCCTGATCCGCAACTTCCGCGAAGAGATCGAGGACCGCATCAAGGCTCAGAAATCAGGCCGCATGGGGGCGATGGCAGCGGAATGATCAGGCAGCCCGACGGATATCATCTGGCCGAACTGAATATTGGCCGCCTGCTGGCCCCGACGGATGACCCTCGGGTGGCTGAGTTCATGGCCAATCTCGACAAGGTCAATGGCTTGGGCAAGCGGATGCCGGGCTTTGTTTGGATGATGGAAGGCTCGGGCGAGCCGGGAACCGGGAACACGGAAAACGCGATTGGGGACGATCCTCAATTTGTCGCCAACCTGACCGTCTGGGAAGATGTCGCGAGCCTTGAGACATTTGTCTGGGGCACCATACACAAACAGTTTTACGACCGTCGTCAGGACTGGTTTGAACTGCTGGGGGATCAGCATTTCGTCATGTGGTGGGTGCCCGCGGGGCACCAGCCGGATCTGGATGAAGCCATGGCGCGGCTAGAGCGTCTGCGCCATGAAGGTCCAAGTGAACACGCCTTTGGATGGGCGGATTTGAAACAAGCAAGCAAGTGGCGCGACAATCGTTGCGCTCAGGTCGCAGCGGAGTGAGCGGGATGACACACCATTCTGATCGCGCGCGCAGCCGCCCAGATGCCAGCCATCTGACAGGAATAAACAAAGTGAAGACAATGAAACTCTCAACCTTGGCTGGCCTTGCAGGGCTTGCGCTGGTCTCGGCCTGCACCGTCTCCTCGTCCAAGGACCGTGTGCTGTTTGACGGCCAGTTTTTCCGCGCCAAGGCCAAGTCGGTCGACAAGCGCAACACCCCGACCGAGTTCACTGTAGTCGTGAACAACGTGTCAGCCTCGCTTGACGGCGCGCGTGAGGCGGGCCGGTTCGAAGGCACCAAATTCTGCATCCAGAACTTCGGCTCGTCGCGTATCGTGTGGAAGGTTGGCCCGGATACCGAACCGCAGAACCTGCGCATCAGCGACGACAAACTGACTTTTGCGGGAATCTGCCAAAGACCATGAGGCTGTTTTCCGCATATCACGGCAGGGCCAGCGGTCTGTTATTGCATAGCAGACAGGGCGACACCCATCTTGGTCGATCCAAGATGAAAGGACCTGTCATGTCTTATGCGAAAACACTTGCCATCGGTCTTGCGCTGATGATCCCCGCGGCAGCCGAGGCCAAGCCGCCTCTGCGTGAGGTCAAACAGATCGACAATGAGCTGTACTACATCGCGGTCGCGAAAGAGATCTCAGACTATTGCCCCTCGATCAGCGGGCGGAAGCTGAAAGCGATCAACGTGATGTGGGGACTGCGGTCCGAGGCGAACAGCCTTGGCTATTCGGACCAAGAGATCCGGGCCTATGTCGAATCTGACGCCGAGAAAGACCGGATGCGCGCCAAGGGCGAGGCTTATCTGGCCTCAAACGGCGTGACCTACGAGAACCCGAATTCCTTCTGCACGTTGGGGCGGAAGGAAATCGACAGAAACAGCGCCATTGGCGTTTATTTGAGGGCGAACTGACGATGTCTGACCTCCGCAAGATCAATATCGACGGGCAGGAAATCGAAGTCGATGGTGCTATGACCCTGATCCAGGCCTGTGAAGAGGCCGGGGTCGAGGTGCCGCGCTTCTGCTATCACGAACGTCTGTCGATTGCGGGGAACTGCCGGATGTGTCTGGTTGAGGTCGTGGGCGGCCCTCCGAAACCTGCGGCCTCTTGCGCGATGCAGGTGCGTGATCTGCGTCCAGGGCCGGAGGGGCAACCGCCACAGGTCAAGACGAACTCACCCATGGTCAAGAAGGCCCGCGAAGGGGTGATGGAGTTTTTGCTGATCAACCACCCTCTGGATTGCCCGATCTGCGATCAGGGAGGGGAGTGCGACCTGCAGGATCAGGCGATGGCCTATGGTGTTTCGGGCTCGCGCTTTAAGGAAGCCAAGCGCGCCGTAGATGATCTGGATCTGGGGCCGCTGGTCGGTACCGCGATGACCCGCTGCATCAGCTGCACCCGCTGTGTGCGCTTCACAACCGAGGTCGCCGGCATCACTCAGATGGGTCAGACAGGGCGAGGCGAGGATGCCGAGATTACTTCCTATCTGAACCAGACGCTGCACTCGAACCTGCAGGGCAACATCATTGATTTGTGCCCCGTGGGGGCGCTGACCTCGAAACCCTATGCCTTCACCGCGCGCCCTTGGGAGCTGACCAAGACCGAGAGCATTGACGTGATGGATGCCTTGGGCTCGAACATCCGCGTGGATACCAAAGGGCGCGAAGTGATGCGGTTTCTGCCGCGCAACCATGACGGCGTGAACGAGGAATGGATCAGTGACAAGACCCGGTTTGTCTGGGACGGGTTGCGCCGACAGCGCTTGGACCGTCCTTTCGTGCGTGAAAACGGCAAGCTGCGCCCGGCCTCATGGCCTGAGGCGCTGACCAAAGCCGCTGAAGCGCTGAAAGGGGCCGAAAAACCGGCGGGTCTCATTGGTGATCTAGCCCCGGTTGAGGCGATCTTTGCACTGAAGCAGATGATCGAAGGGCAGGGCGGCGTTGTCGAATGCCGTACGGACGGGGCCAAGCTGCCTGCGGGCAACCGTGGGGCCTATGCCGGGACCGCCGCGATCGAAGATATCGAAATGGCCGAGCGTATTCTGCTGATCGGCACCAATCCGCGCGATGAGGCTCCGGTTCTGAACGCGCGTATCCGCAAGGCTTGGGCGCATGGGGCCGAGGTTGCTCTGGTCGGTCCGGCGGCTGATCTGACCTATGAATACTACCACATGGGCGATGACCGCGCCGCGTTGCAAAAGGTCGTCGACATGGGCGGCGATGATGAGATCAAAGCAAAACGCTCTTTGGTCATTGTCGGTCAGGGCGCGCTGCAAGAGGCCGATGGCGCCGCTGTTCTGGCCGCCGCGCAAGCCATTGCAAGCAATACCGAAAGTGGGCTGATCATCTTGCATACCGCCGCCGCGCGTGTGGGCGCGATGGATGTGGATGCCACCAACGCGGGCGGTATGGACGCGATCAGCGCAGCCGATGTGATCTATAACCTCGGCGCGGATGAGGTTGAAATCGGAGACGGCGCATTCGTCATCTATCAGGGCAGCCATGGCGACCGTGGCGCGCACCGCGCTGATGTGATCCTGCCTGCTGCCGCCTATACCGAGGAAAACGGGTTGTTCGTCAATACCGAAGGCCGCCCACAGCTGGCTATGCGTGCGGGTTTCGCACCGGGTGAGGCCAAGGAAAACTGGGCTATTCTGCGTGCACTCTCGGCCGATTTGGGTGCGACGTTGCCCTTCGATTCCTTGGCGCAATTGCGGACCGCGTTGATCGAGGCAGTGCCGCATCTGGCGCGTGTCGACGAGGTGATCGAGAACGAGGTGCAGCCGCTTGAGGCTGGCGTACTGGGCAAGGCGAGTTTCCGCAATGCGGTCAAGGATTTCTACCTGACCAACCCGATCGCGCGCGCCTCGCAACTGATGGCCGAGCTGTCGGCACAGGCGAAAAACACAGACAGGATGGCCGCAGAATGATCCGTCCCGCAGAGATAACCCCGACGACCCACGGTGTGAGGACCAATGGCTGATTTCTTTAACACACCGGGCGGCATCGCCCTGATCGTCCTGGCGCAGGTGCTTGCGGTTGTGGCCTTTGTGATGATCTCGCTGTTGTTCCTTGTCTATGGTGACCGCAAGATCTGGGCTGCCGTCCAGATGCGCCGTGGCCCCAATGTGGTGGGTGCCTACGGCTTGCTGCAAACGGTGGCCGACGCGCTGAAATATGTGGTCAAAGAGGTCGTCATCCCAGCAGGCGCGGACCGCACCGTTTTCATCCTTGCTCCGCTGACCTCTTTCGTGCTGGCAATGATCGCTTGGGCCGTGATCCCATTCAACGACGGCTGGGTGCTGTCAGATCTGAACGTGGCGATCCTCTATGTCTTCGCCGTATCCTCGTTGGAGGTTTACGGCGTGATTATGGGCGGTTGGGCGTCGAACTCAAAGTACCCTTTCCTCGGCTCGTTGCGCTCTGCGGCGCAGATGATCTCTTACGAGGTGTCCATCGGTCTGATCATCATCGGCGTGATCATCTCGACCGGGTCGATGAACTTCGGAGATATTGTCCGCGCACAGGATGGCTCGTTTGGCTTCTTCAGTTGGTACTGGCTGCCGCACTTCCCGATGGTGTTCCTGTTCTTCATCTCGGCTCTGGCGGAAACCAACCGACCCCCGTTCGACCTGCCCGAGGCGGAATCAGAACTGGTCGCAGGCTATCAGGTCGAATACTCGGCCACGCCCTTCCTGCTGTTCATGGCGGGCGAGTACATCGCCATCTTCCTAATGTGCGCGCTGACCACGCTGCTGTTCTTCGGCGGCTGGCTGTCGCCGATCCCGGGCCTGCCGGATGGAGTGCTATGGATGGTCGCGAAGATGGCGTTTTTCTTCTTCCTCTTCGCGATGGTCAAGGCAATCACACCCCGCTACCGCTATGACCAGTTGATGCGTCTGGGCTGGAAAGTGTTTCTTCCGTTCTCGCTGGCTTGGGTGGTGTTCGTAGCCTTCGCTGCAAAATTCGACTGGTTCTGGGGCGCGTTTGCGCGTTGGAGCGTAGGAGGCTGATATGACTCAAATCGACTACACCCGCGCTGCCAAGTACTTCCTGTTGCAGGACTTCTGGGTCGGCATGAAGCTTGGGCTAAAATACTTCTTCGCGCCCAAGGCCACCGTGAATTATCCGCATGAAAAGGGCCCTCTGTCGCCTCGGTTCCGCGGCGAGCACGCCTTGCGCCGATATCCAAACGGAGAGGAACGCTGTATCGCCTGTAAGCTATGCGAGGCGATTTGCCCAGCACAAGCCATAACCATCGACGCCGAACCGCGCGAAGACGGCAGCCGTCGCACCACGCGCTACGACATCGACATGACCAAGTGCATCTATTGCGGCTTCTGCCAGGAGGCCTGCCCGGTCGACGCAATTGTCGAAGGACCGAACTTCGAATTCGCAACGGAAACCCGCGAAGAGCTGTTCTACGACAAGGAAAAGCTGCTCGACAACGGTGAACGCTGGGAAGCCGAAATCGCCCGCAATCTGGAAATGGACGCGCCGTACAGATGAGTGACACGCCGACAAACCCATTTGAGCTGATGATGAAGCAGGCGCAGGACATGGCCAAGGCGATGAATCCGGCGATGGAGAATTTCTCGCCCAAAGGGTTCGAGAACCTATGGCCGACCATGCCTAAAGAGGTCATGGAGATGATGTTCGGCAACACCGTCAACAAGGACGGGCTGGATGCCAAGACGCGTCTACTGCTGACGTTGGCTGGGCTGACCTGTCAGGGCGCTCAGGCGGATTCGGCCGTACGGCAGACCGTGCGCCATGCGCTTGAGGCGGGCGCAAAGAAACAAGAGATCGTGGAAACGATCGGTCAGATGTCGGTCTTTGCTGGCATCCCGGCCATGACACGCGCGCTGGATCTGGCGCAAGAGGTCATGGGCGAAAACGAGGATGAGGATCAATGACCGTCTTTGCCTTCTACCTGTTTGCCATCAGCACCATCACCGGCGGGCTGTTCACGGTGATCAGCCGTCAGCCGGTGCATTCGGTGCTGTGGCTTATCCTGTCTTTCCTGTCCTCGGCTGGGCTGTTCGTACTGCTGGGGGCCGAGTTCGTGGCGATGCTGCTGATCATCGTCTACGTGGGTGCGGTCGCGGTGCTGTTCCTGTTCGTGGTGATGATGCTGGACGTGGACTTTGCCGAGCTCAAGGCCGAGATGGCGCGGTACATGCCTCTGGCCCTGCTGATAGGTCTGGTCATTCTGATGCAGTTCATCATGGCCTTTGGGGCTTGGGACAGCGCCCAAGGCATTGAGGTCAATCTGGCCCAACCGGTCCCGGCGGACCGCCACAACACCGAGGCGCTGGGTGTAATCCTTTACGATCAATACTTCCTTCTGTTCCAACTTGCGGGTCTGATCCTGCTGGTGGCCATGATCGGCGCCATCGTGCTGACTTTGCGCCACCGTCAGGACATCAAGCGTCAGGACATCGTCGGCCAGATGATGCGCGACCCGGCCAAGGCGATGGAGTTGAAGGACGTGAAACCGGGGCAGGGACTTTGAGAAGATGATCGGACTTGAACACTATCTTACAGTCGCGGCGACGCTGTTCGTCATCGGCATCTTTGGTCTCTTCCTGAACCGCAAGAACGTCATCATCCTGCTCATGAGCATCGAATTGATGCTGCTGGCGGTGAATATCAACCTTGTGGCGTTTTCCAGCTTCCTCGGCGATCTGGTCGGGCAGGTGTTCACGCTGTTCGTGCTGACCGTTGCGGCGGCAGAGGCGGCGATTGGTCTGGCCATTCTGGTCTGCTTCTTCCGCAACCGTGGCACTATCGCGGTTGAAGACGTCAATATGATGAAGGGCTGAGAGAACTATGGAAACCACCATCCTCTTTGCCCCGCTCGTGGGCGCTCTGATCTGCGGGTTCGGCTGGCGGTTCATCGGTGAGAAAGCCGCCATGTGGACCGCAACGGGCCTGCTGTTTCTGGCCTGTCTGCTGTCGTGGATCGTGTTCCTGGCCTTCGACGGTCAGACCCAACAGATCGAAATCCTGCGCTGGATCGAGAGCGGCTCGCTCTCGACAAGCTGGGCCATTCGTCTGGACCGCCTGACCGCGATTATGCTGATCGTGGTAACGACGGTTTCGGCGCTCGTGCACCTCTATTCCTTCGGCTACATGGATCACGACCCGCAATGGCGCGAGGGCGAAAGCTATAAGCCGCGCTTCTTTGCCTATCTCTCCTTCTTCACCTTTGCGATGCTGATGCTGGTGACAG
Source organism: Ruegeria sp. AL11 (assembly GCF_056540865.1). Taxonomy (NCBI): domain Bacteria; kingdom Pseudomonadati; phylum Pseudomonadota; class Alphaproteobacteria; order Rhodobacterales; family Roseobacteraceae; genus Ruegeria; species Ruegeria sp. AL11. Next base: position 132,462 of record NZ_JBQFXO010000009.1, on the reverse strand, counting down.
CCGACAATCTGGTACAGATGTTCTTCGGATGGGAGGGCGTGGGCGTCGCCTCGTATCTGCTGATTGGCTTTTATTACCGCAAATCCAGTGCCAATGCGGCGGCTATGAAGGCGTTTATCGTCAACCGGGTTGGCGATTTCGGCTTTGCGCTGGGGATTTTCGCGATCTTCCTGCTGACTGACAGCATCAACTTCTCGGATATCTTTGCCTCGGCCTCTGACCTGTCGGAAATGCAACTCAGCTTCCTCTGGGGTGAGTGGAACGCGGTTGAGGTGATCTGTGTCCTTCTGTTCATCGGCGCGATGGGTAAATCGGCACAGTTGATCCTGCACACCTGGCTGCCCGATGCGATGGAAGGCCCGACGCCTGTATCGGCCCTGATCCACGCCGCGACGATGGTAACGGCGGGTGTCTTCCTTGTCTGCCGCATGTCGCCGCTGATGGAGTTCGCACCGGGTGCGACCGGGTTTATCACTTTCCTTGGGGCCTCGACTGCGTTTTTTGCAGCGACCGTGGGGTTGGTTCAGACCGATATCAAGCGCGTCATCGCCTATTCAACCTGTTCACAGCTGGGCTACATGTTCGTGGCCGCAGGCGTCGGCATGTATTCGGCGGCGATGTTCCACCTGCTGACGCACGCTTTCTTCAAGGCGCTTCTGTTCCTTGGGGCCGGTTCGGTGATCCATGCGATGCATCACGAGCAGGAAATGACCGAGTACGGCGGGCTGCGGAATAAGATCCCCTATACGTTCTGGGCGATGATGATCGGAACGCTGGCCATCACGGGTGTCGGTATCCCGCTGACCACCTTCGGCTTTGCCGGGTTCCTGTCCAAGGACGCGATCATCGAAAGCGCCTTTGCCGGTGGTACAGGTTATGCCTTCTGGATGCTGGTGATCGCGGCTGTTTTCACCTCGTTCTACAGCTGGCGTCTGATTTTCCTGACCTTCTACGGTACACCGCGCGGTGACAAGCATACGCATGATCACGCCCATGAAAGCCCGAAGGTGATGCTGATCCCTCTGGGTGTTTTGTCACTGGGCGCGGTTTTTGCGGGGATGATCTGGTACAGCAACTTTTTCGGTCACACGGACAAGGTTGGTAAGTTCTATGGGATTCCGGTTGCCGAGGCCTCGGCGCATGCTGAAGGTCATGACGAGGCGACCCATGCCGAGCATGTTGCCGATGGTACCGCCGAAGAGCATCACGGTGACGATCATGCCGATGCCCACTCGGATGAGGCGCACGGGGATGACCATGGGGATGAGGCGCATGGCAAGAAAGACGGCCACGGAGATCATCACTACGTCTTCGCGGGCGAACCGGGTGAGGGCGCTTTGTATATCGCGCCGGACAATACTGTGCTGGATGACGCCCATGCCGTCCCGAAATGGGTTAAGGTCTCGCCTTTCGTGGCGATGCTGCTTGGGTTTGTCGTGGCCTACTGGTTCTACATCGTGAACACGTCGCTGCCCGCGCGTCTGGCTGCAAACCAGCGTCCGCTGTACCTGTTCCTGCTGAACAAATGGTACTTTGACGAGATTTATGACGCGATCTTTGTCAAACCGACTCTGGCCCTTGGCCGCCTTCTGTGGAAGCGGGGCGATGGCAACACAATTGATGGCTTCCTGAACGGAGTAGCAATGGGCGTTGTTCCCTTCTTCACCCGCCTCGCAGGCAAGGCGCAGACCGGGTACATCTTTACCTACGCTTTCTGGATGGTGCTCGGCATAGCGGCCCTTGTGACCTGGATGTCGATCGGCGGAGGGGCACAGTAATGGACAATATCCTCTCGATCGTGACCTTCATCCCGGCCATTGCTGCGGGCATCTTGGCGCTGTTCCTGCATGGAAATGATGCGGCGGCGCAGCGGAATGCCAAATGGGTGGCTCTGCTTGCAACTACTGTGACCTTCCTTGTGTCGATTGGCATCTACACGGGCTTTGATCCTTCGAACACTGGCTTCCAGATGGTGGAAGAGGGCGAGTGGTTGATGGGGCTGAAGTACAAGATGGGCGTGGATGGCATCAGCGTGCTGTTCGTGTTGTTGACTACCTTCATCATGCCCCTGACCATTCTGGCCAGCTGGAACGTGACCGAACGGGTCAAGGAATACATGATCGCCTTCCTACTGCTGGAAACGCTGATGCTGGGCGTGTTCATGGCGCTGGATTTGGTGCTGTTCTACCTGTTCTTCGAGGCAGGCCTGATCCCGATGTTCCTGATCATCGGCATCTGGGGCGGCAAGGATCGCATCTACGCGAGCTTTAAGTTCTTCCTCTACACCTTCCTCGGCTCGGTGCTGATGTTGGTGGCGATGGTTGCGATGTACGCGGATGCTGGCACTACAGACATCGAGGCGCTGATGACCCATCAGTTCTCGTCCGAAAGCTTTAGCGTGTTGGGCATCTACGTCGTCGGCGGGATGCAGACGCTAATGTTCTTGGCCTTCTTTGCATCCTTCGCGGTGAAAATGCCGATGTGGCCGGTGCATACTTGGCTTCCGGATGCACACGTGCAGGCCCCGACGGCGGGCTCGGTCGTGCTGGCGGCGATCCTGTTGAAAATGGGCGGATATGGCTTCCTGCGGTTCAGCCTGCCGATGTTCCCGGTTGGCTCGGCGGTGATGACCGATCTGGTTCTGTGGATGTCAGCCATCGCCGTTGTCTACACCTCGCTCGTGGCGCTGGTGCAGGAGGATATGAAGAAGCTGATCGCCTATTCCTCGGTCGCGCATATGGGCTTTGTGACTATGGGGATTTTCGCGGCGAACCAGCAGGGTATTGATGGCGCGATCTTCCAGATGCTCAGCCACGGGTTTATCTCGGCCGCGCTGTTCTTGTGCGTCGGCGTGATCTACGACCGGATGCACACCCGCGATATCGACGCATACGGAGGTCTGGTAATCCGGATGCCCGCCTATGCGTTGGTCTTCATGCTGTTCACCATGGCCAATGTCGGCCTGCCAGGCACCTCGGGCTTCATCGGCGAGTTCCTGACCCTGATGGGCGCATTCCAGGTCAACACATGGGTAACCGCAGTGGCCGCGACCGGCGTGATCTTCTCGGCCGGGTACGCGCTTTGGCTCTACCGTCGGGTTGTGTTCGGCGATCTGATCAAGGAAAGCCTCAAAGCGATGACCGACATGAGCTCGCGTGAGCGGCTGATCTTTGCGCCGCTCATCTTGATGACTATCCTGCTGGGCGTCTACCCGTCGCTGGTGACCGATGTGATCGGCAACTCGACGGCTGCACTGATTTCGAACTATGACACGGCTCTGGCCGCGGCTGAAGCTGCGACCCAGACGGCCGCTTCGCATTAAGGGAGCTTTGGAGACATGATCCAGGCTGATCTGACGATAATCCTGCCAGAGATCGTTCTGGCCGTATATGCGATGGCTGCTCTGATCGGGGCCGTTTACACCAAGAAGGACGAGCTGGCCCTGGCGTTGGTCTGGTCCACGGCAGGTCTGATGGCGCTTCTGGCGATTTGGATATCAAGCAACGGCGACGGGACCAATGTGGCGTTCAATGGTATGTTCGTGGATGACGGCTTTGCGCGGTTTTCCAAGGTTGCCATCCTGCTTTCCGCCGCTGCCGTTCTGGTCATGAGCCAGGACTACATGGCCCGCCGCAACCTGCTTCGGTTTGAATACCCTGTGCTGGTCGCATTGGCTGCGGTCGGGATGATGATGATGGTCAGCGCGGGCGATCTGATGTCGCTTTACATGGGGTTGGAGCTTCAATCTTTGGCCCTCTATGTCGTGGCGGCGCTGCGCCGGGACAGTGCGAGATCTACTGAGGCCGGTCTGAAATACTTCGTTCTGGGTGCGCTCAGCTCGGGCCTGCTGCTCTATGGCGCGTCGTTGGTTTACGGGTTCACCGGAACCACGCTGTTCTCGGGCATCATCGCCACCGTTCAGGCCGGAGACGTCTCGATCGGTCTGCTCTTTGGTCTTATCTTCCTGATCTCAGGTCTGGCCTTCAAGGTCTCGGCCGTGCCGTTTCACATGTGGACCCCGGATGTGTACGAAGGGTCTCCGACCCCGATCACAGCCTTCTTTGCGACCGCTCCTAAAGTGGCTGCTATGGCGTTGTTTGCACGGCTTCTGCACGATGCGTTTGGAGGCATCGTTAAGGATTGGCAGCAGGTGGTCGTGTTGCTGTCGGTTCTGTCCATGCTGCTCGGCGCGGTTGCCGCCATTGGCCAGCGTGACATCAAACGTCTGATGGCGTTTTCCTCGATTGCCCATATGGGCTATGCGCTGATCGGTCTGGCGGCAGGAACTGAGCTGGGCGTGAAAGCTATGCTGATGTATCTGGCGATCTACGTGACGATGAATATCGGCACCTTCGCCTTCATCCTGATGATGGAGCGGGACGGCAAACCCGTTACCGACATCGACGCTTTGCGCCAGTATTCCAAGCGCGATCCGGGCAAGGCTCTGGCCGTTCTGATCCTGATGTTCAGCCTGGCGGGTGTGCCGCCCATGCTCGGGTTCTTTGCCAAGTTCGGCGTTTGGCAGGCGGGTGTCAGCGCCGGTTTAACCGGGTTGGTGATCGTGTCGGCCATCGCCTCGGTCATCGGTGCGTTCTACTACCTGCGGATCGTCTTCTACATGTATTTCGGTGCCGAAAACGAAGAACCCATCGAAACGCACTCAAACCCTGTATTGTGGGTGGCCTTGATGGGATCGGCGGCTTTGATGTTGATCGGCGTGTTCTACCAGTTCGGTGTCGAAGGTGCAGCAGCAGCTGCCGCAGCCACGCTTGTCAACTGATGAAAGCCGCCAACACAATGCAGCTGCGCAACCGCGCAAGCGGGCCTTGCTGACATGAGTAGCTGGCCCGGCGGGTACGGCTTGCACATCTTGCAAGAGGTGGACAGCACGCTGAACGAAGCCGCGCGTCTTGCACCCACGGCGCAAGGCCCCGTGTGGATCATGGCGCATCATCAGACAGCAGCGCGCGGCAGGCGAGGGCGGGCTTGGGCCAATCCCAAGGGCAATTTGGCCTCGACCCTTCTGATGCGCCCTCAAGGTGATCCGGAGAGTGCGGCTCTGCGCAGCTTCGTAGCGGCTTTGGCCTTGTTCGATGCCTGTGTGGCCGTGACGGGCAGAGCCTCAGGTTTGTCTTTGAAATGGCCCAATGATGTGTTGCTGAACGGCGGCAAGCTTGCGGGTATTCTTCTGGAGAGCACAGGGCAGGGGCGCGGAGTGTCTCATCTGTCGATTGGGATCGGTGTCAATCTGACCGAAGCGCCCGGCGCGGATGCCGTTGAGCCGGGTGCCGTTCGTCCGGTCTCCTTGCTGTCGGAAACAGGCGCGAATGTCACGCCCGAGGATTTTCTGACCGAACTCGCCGTTGCCTATGCCGGGTATGAAACCCAGTTCGTCACTTACGGTTTTGAACCGATCCGCACCGCATGGTTGGCCCGCGCAGCGCGGTTGGGTGAGGTCATTACCGCCCGTACCGCTACGTCGGAAACGGTTGGTACCTTCGAAACGGTGGACGCGGGGGGCAACCTTGTCCTAAACACCGCCAAAGGCCGTGTGAGCATTCCTGCGGCGGACGTGTTTTTCTGAAGGGGGCTCAGATGCTTCTGGCCATCGACTGCGGCAATACCAATACCGTTTTCTCGATCTGGGACGGCGAGACATTTCTGTGTACCCTGCGCACCTCGACCCATCACTCGCGCACGGCGGATGCCTATTTCACCTGGTATTCCACGCTGGTGAAACACTACGGGATCGAGGCTGACATTACGGACGTGATCATCGCTTCAACCGTACCGCGCGTGGTTTTCAACCTGCGCATCTTTGCGGATCGGTTCTTTGGTTGCCGTCCGCTAGTTGTGGGCAAACCGGATTGCCTTTTGCCTGTCGCCCCACGCATTGACGAAGGCACGGTGCCGGGGCCTGATCGCCTCGCCAATGCGGTGGGGGCGTTTGACCGTCATGGCGGAGACGTTGTGGTTGTCGATTTCGGAACCGCGACCAACTTTGACGTCGTCGCCTCTGATGGGGCCTATGTCGGAGGCATCATCGCGCCGGGCGTGAACCTGAGCCTTGAGGCCCTGCACCAAGGGGCCGCTGCTCTGCCACATATCGACATAACCCGCCCGGACAAGGTGATTGGTACGAATACGGTTGGCTGTATCCAATCGGGCGTGTATTGGGGCTATTCCGGTCTGATTGAGGGGCTGATCGCCCGCATCAAGACCGAATACGGAATGCCGATGAAAGTCGTTGGAACCGGAGGGCTCGCACCCTTGTTCGATCAGGCCGACGTGGGGTTCGACGCAATCGAAGATGATCTGACGATGCACGGGCTGACCGTGATCCATCGCTATAACAAGGAAAATGGCTCGACATGAGCAGCGAAAGACTGATCTACCTGCCGTTGGGCGGGGCCGGTGAAATCGGCATGAATGCCTATGTGTACGGCTACGGCACACCGGGCAAGGAACGTCTGATCCTCGTCGATCTGGGTGTGACCTTCCCTGACATGGACACCACGCCGGGGGTGGACCTGATCCATGCCGATATCTCATGGTTACAGGAACGCGCCGACCGGCTTGAGGCGGTTTTTGTCACCCACGCTCACGAAGATCACGTGGGTGCCGTGGCGCATTGCTACGAGGCACTGGGTGCGCCGATCTATGCGCGCGCCTTCACCGCCAATATTGCCCGTCGGAAGATGGAAGAACACGGCCACCCTGAAGACGCCGTCCGCACGGCCTCCGCTTGGCCCGAGCAAGTCTCAGCCGGGCCATTCACCGTTGGCTTCCTGCCAGTATCGCACTCGATCCCCGAAAGCGCCGCGCTGGTGATCGACACGCCCGAAGGGCGGATCGTGCATTCGGGGGACTTCAAGCTGGATACAAACCCGGTGGTGGGCGAACCGTTTGATCCCGATCTCTGGGCCGATGTCGCCAAATCCGGCGTCAAGGCTCTGGTCTGTGACAGCACAAATGTGTTCTCAAGCCACCCCGGACGCTCAGAGTCCGAGGTCGGACCCGAGATCACCAAGCTTGTCGAAAGCGCTGAAGGTATGGTCGTGGCGACCACATTTGCCTCGAACGTTGCGCGGGTTAAGACCTTGGCCGAGGCTGGCCAGCGGGCCGGGCGTTCGGTCGTGCTTTTGGGCCGGGCCATGCGCCGGATGATCGAGGCTGCAACGGAAACCGGCATCCTGTCGGATTTCCCTAAAGTGATCAGCGCCGAAGAGGCTGTAGAGCTTCCGCGTCAGAACCTGATGCTGATTGTAACCGGCAGTCAGGGCGAACGCCGCGCTGCCAGCGCGCAGCTGGCTCGTGGTAAATACCGCGGCATCGAGTTGAAAGAAGGCGACCTGTTCCTGTTCTCTTCGAAAACCATTCCCGGCAACGAGCGCGGCGTGATTTTCATCATCAACCAGCTCAGCGAAAAGGGCGTGGATGTGGTGGATGACAGCTCGGGCCTTTATCACGTATCGGGCCATGCCAACCGGCCTGATCTTGAGAAAGTCCATGGGTTGATCGACCCGCAGATGGTGATCCCGATGCATGGCGAACATCGCCACCTGCGCGAACATGCCAAACTGGCCGAGGCCGGCGGACGCACGGGTGTTTTGGCCGTTAACGGCACCATGCTGGATCTGACCGGCAATGCGCCGAAGGTTGTCGACTACGTTGAGACCGGGCGGACCTATCTGGATGGCACGGTCAAGGTCGGGGCGTTGGACGGGGTTGTACGCGACCGTATCCGCATGGCGCTGAACGGCCACGTTACTGTGACCGTCATTCTGGATGAAGAGGACGAGCCTCTGGGTGAGCCATGGTGTGATACGATGGGGCTGCCGGAGATCGGAACCTCTCGCGCTGCACTGGTTGAGGTGCTTGAGGAAGACCTGAACCAGTTCCTGATGCGGGCCGAGGCCAAGACCCTGCGCGACGATGACAAGCTGGAAGAGGCCATGCGCCGGATCGTGCGTCAGACGGCCAAGGCAGAGATCGGTAAAAAGCCCGAAGTCACGGTTGTGATCAGTCGCATGAAATAAGGTTGGGGTCAGTCAACCTCGGGCATGGGGTACCCCCTGAGCCTTTGGAACAGGCTGGCCTCATCATTGTTTAGAAAAAACGGAACAGAGGTTGGCGGTGTCGGGTCGGTGACCCGGGCTGTGATCTCGGCCAGCACGACCTCGGTGATGAAGGGCAGGTCGAAGTCTCGAACCTCGTCCAGTTTGACCCATTGCAGGTGCGACAGCTCATCCGAGGCGCGGCTGAAATCGTCCAGATCGCCGTGAATCGCCTGTGCATCGACCAGAAAGAACCGCGCATCAAACCGTCTGGGCCGACCCGGAGGGGTAACGGCCCGGAACACGAACTGAAGCGCCTCGGCCGAGGGTTTGTAGCCCAAAGCTGCAAAGCTGACCCAATCCGACGGAGCATCGCAATCCCATTCACAGGGTTGGCCAAGGACCATCCCGGTTTCCTCCCACAACTCTCGAATGGCTGCGACGGCAAGCGCCTGCTGCAGGTCAGCCTCGGCCTGCTCGGCCAAGCGATCATAGCAGAGTTGGGGCAGCGGGGCGGCCAGTGGGATGCTTGCATCCTCGGGGTCGACCGCGCCGCCTGGAAACACGAATTTGTTGGGCATGAACGCCGCTTTGGCGCCGCGTTGCCCCATCAGGATCGACGGCGCGGTGAAACGGTCCCGCAATACGATGACGGTGGCGGCGTTGCGGATGGCGGTCTTGTCGACGCTCATGCTGGTGCCCGCTGCGGTCACGCGGCTTTCTCGAACCCATGCATGCGCCGTGCCCATTGATAGGCTACGACCGCCCCTTTCAGGCGAGGCAGCAGGAACAGCGACAGCGCTATGCAGCCGACGGAAAACCCGATGGCCATGGTCCACGGGTCCGGTCGCCAATGCACGTATGACACGTGAAGCGCAGGGGCAAGTAGGTGTCCTACCAGCAGAATCGTCAGATAGGCGGGGCCGTCATCTGCGCGGTGGTGAAACAGCTCTTGCCCGCAATTTGCGCAGCTGTCGTTGACCTTGAGGTAGCTGTGCAACAGCTTGCCTTCGCCACATTTCGGGCATTTGCAACGAAAGCCTTTGACCAAAGCAGGCCATGTTTCGCGCTCTTCTTCCACAGCGGGGGTGATCGTTTGATCCATGATAATGTAACTCGCGCATCTATCTTGGCGGATAATGGGCTTGTTTGCCGCAATAGAAAAGGGGGGTGCGTCGCTTTGCATCGCCCGGTCCGGGCAAGCGTTCGTGACCCGCTGATCCTTCGGTAAACTTTTTTCGACGGAAACCCGATGGTGCCGCGTTTGAATGGATATGAGCAGCGGCAATCAGGTCGCGCCAATATGGGGAAACCGATATGAAGAACTCGAAATTCATCCCGGCCATCGTTCTGTCGGCAGTGGCGATCACAGGCACATCGGCACTGGCAGCAGGCCCAAAGGATCGTGAGCCTGTTTCGTTTCAGGAGCTAGACGCCAATGCGGACGGCCAGATCACAAAAGAAGAGATGCAGGCCCATCGCGCGCAGCGCTTCACAAAGGCGGATACTGACGGCGATGGACAGTTGAGCCTTGAGGAGATGCAGGCCGCAGCCCAGCAGAAGGCCAATGATCGCGTGACCAAGATGTTCGAGAAACATGACGCCAATGGCGATGGGGTTCTCAGCACCGATGAGTTGCCCAAACCGCGCCGGGCTGACAAGATGTTTGATCGGATCGACGCGGATAGCAGCGGCGGTATCTCGGAACAGGAATTTGCCGATGCAAAAGACAAGATGGGCAAGCATCACAAAAAGCGCCAGAAATCGGACGCTGACGATAGCTGATAAAGGATGGAGGATCTGACCTCCCACCCTCAAGACGTTCGCGGTGCGGGGTGTGCCGCGGACGACCTTGGTGACGACGCGTTGCTGAGGATGTTTGCTGATGGCGACGCCGGGGCGGCGCGGATCCTGACGGACCGACTGGGCCCGCGTTGCTACTCGGTTTCTCTGCGCATGCTGGGCAATCGGGCCGAGGCCGAGGATGTGACGCAGGACGCCATGATGCGGCTGTGGCAGATGGCCCCCAAATGGGTGCCGGGCACGGCCAAAGTGTCAACCTGGCTCTATCGGGTGACGCTGAACTTGTGTCTGGACCGCAAGCGCAAAAAGACGCCCGAGCAGCTACCTGAGGAGGTTGAGCCGCCGGACAACGCGTCCAGCGTGGTTGAGAAAATGCAGGATACGGCGCGCCATGATGCTTTGCAGGTCGCGCTTATGCAATTGCCGGACCGACAGCGACAGGCCGTCGTGTTGAGGCATATTGAGGAACTGTCCAACCCCGAGATCGCCGGGGTCATGGGCCTATCGGTCGAAGCGGTCGAGAGCTTGACCGCGCGAGGAAAGCGGGCTTTGTCGGCCATATTGGCCGGACGGCGGGAAGAACTGGGGTATGACGATGGCTGATGACGACATGGAACTGGAAAACCTGTTTGCTCAGGCGCGCAAGGACCGACCCGGCCTGCCGGATGATCTTGCCGTGCGTATCCAGACAGACGCTGAGACCACTCGGCTAGGGCGATTTGCGAAAAACGCGCGCCCTGAGCGGCCTCCGTGGTCACGCCTTCTGGACAATATCGGTGGATGGCAGGGTTTTAGCGGTCTGGCTGCTGCCAGTGTCACCGGGATTTTCATCGGTTTTTTTGCGCCTGCGGTTCTACCGGAAACGGTCGGCCTGTTCGGCGCAACGGATGGCAGCGTTCTGGCGGCCGACCTTGGATTTGACACCAGTTTTCTGGAGAGTACGGAATGAACACTGATCCAAAACCGAAACGCCGTTGGATGCCGATCGTTCTGACTCTGTCTCTAGCGATCAACCTGTTGATTGTAGGGGTCGCGGTCGGCAGCATATTGCGACTGAAGAATAGCGATCATGCCAAGGCACCACCGGGTTTTGGACCCGCATTGTACCGGGCCTTGCCGAAAGAGGATCGCAAAGCCCTGAGGGGAGAGCTATCCGGCCTGCACGGCAAAGGGGCCAAGGGGCGATCTCAGGACTTTATGGCCGTGACTGAGGCATTACGGGCTGTTCCTTTTGATCCCGAAACTGTCACGCTCTTGCTGCAGCAGCAGGCGCAGGCGACTGCGGACTTGCAGGCCGCGCTGCAAGAAAAGTGGTTGGTTCTGGTCACACAGATGAGCGACACGGAACGTCAGACCTATGCGACCCGTCTGGAAGACGTCGTCGAACGCGGCCCGCGCGGTCACAAGAAAAAGCACTGAGGCGATCAGGCCGCGCTTTGCCTGATCTGCACTTGGTTGCGCCCGGCCTGTTTGGCTGCGTAGAGCGCTTTGTCTGCGGAATTGATCAACTGCTCGACAGGTTCGGCCGTGTCTTTTGACAGATAGGCCGGCGCAGACATTTTCAGGCCAACACTTATGGTTACGGAAATCGGTATACGCTGATCGGGCAGGCGGAAAGGTACTGCACAGATCGCCTCGCACAGGGTGCTGGCCATCGTCAGCGCCTTGGCGCGCGAGATGTTCGGAGCGGCGATCATGAATTCCTCTCCGCCGATGCGCGCGACGAATCCGACCTTGCCAACGACCTGTTGCATCCGTGCCGCTGCCTGGGTCAGCACGCAATCACCACTCGCGTGACCGTATTTGTCGTTGATCGCCTTGAAATGATCCAGATCGGCCAGCATCAGGGCAAAACCCCGCCCCGTCTGCGCCGATTGCTGCGCGATCTGCTGGATGGCACGCATGGCATAGCGGCGGTTCTGCAACCCGGTCAGAGGGTCGATCCACGATTCTGCGATCCCTTTCTTTAGCGAATCTCGCATCTGGTCCATCCGGCTTTTGCGGGCGATCTGGTTGTCTAGTCGCAACACGATCTCATCTGCGCAGAACCCGCCGAGACAGACGGCATCTGCCCCTCGGTCCAGCGCCTCGGACGCGCGGGTGGCATCGTTGTCACTCAGCACGCCGATCAGGACTGTATGACGTGTGGCCCCGCGCGATCTGAGGTCGGCCAGGATGTTCAGCGCGGATCGGTCTGCATCCAGCTCGACCACAAATGCATCCGGGACCGGGCCTGAGAGCAAGGCTTGAAGATCCGATTGGTGATGTGAGGTCAGGGCGTAGCGGGGCTGCCCGGAAAGCGCCTGTTGCCAAAGCGCGCCGTTGCGCGGTGTTTGCGCCAGTACCGCAACGCGGGCCCGTTTGGGGGCTGCAATGAGCGGGGTTTCCGGCTCGGCCAGGCCAAGAGACTGGGGGTCCTCGCGGAATTGCAGGTCCTGCGTGTCAGCTCGTGCGCGCAATAGGCTACGGATACGGGCGAGCAGCAGTGTATCCTTGAACGGGTGGGTCAGAACATCATCCAGGCCTTCCGCCAAAGCCCGCAATCGAGCTTGCTTGTCATTCTGGGCGGTCAGGGCCACGACGGGCACATCACCCAAGGCCGGATTTTTCGCAATCAGGCTTTTGACATCCGCCGCCGTGCCGTCAGGCAGCGTTTGCGCGGTTAGCACCAGATCAGGCCGCACACGCCGCAAGAGCGTGGCGAGACCTTCCAATTTCTCACCTTGTACCACGTGGTACCACGCCGCTGTCAGCTGAACCTTCAGCATGATGCGGTTTGTAGATACCCCATCTAAAACAAGGATCGTTCCCTGCACGGACATAGTTGCTCACCATTGATTGCATGCGTGAACAAAGTGTTTATGAGTCTGGTTAACAAACCCTTTCCAAGACAGGGGGCTGAGGCCAGTTTATGTCGATTTCCGAAGATTCCGCCCAAACTCTTGCCCTGAACGCCCTCGGGTGGTTGGTCGGGAATGAGGAGCTTTTGCCCATTTTCTTGGGCTCGACCGGTGCCGCGGCGAATGATCTGCGCGACAGGGCGGGTGAGCCCGAGTTTCTGGCCTCGGTTCTGGATTTCCTGATGCTTGACGATTCGTGGATCATGGCATTTTGTGACGCGGCGGCGGTGCCGTATGACCAACCCGCTCAGGCGCAAGCGGTGTTGTCGGGTGGTTCCGACGTTCACTGGACCTGACTCTGCAGGAGCTTTTCATGCCAATAGATGCAATCGTGTTCGACAAGGACGGCACGCTGTTTGACTTCGCCAACACCTGGGGCACATTCGGACGGACCATGTTGTTGCGCTTGGCCGAGAACGACTCGGACCGTGCGGCGGAGCTGGGTCGGATCATCGGTTTCGACCTTGAGACCGAGACCTATTCTCCTGATAGCGTCGTGATTGCGGGAACCGTTGAGGAAATCGCAGAAGCCCTGTTGCCGCATGTCGATGGCATGCCGCGTGACGCCTTGATCGAGTTGATGAATGCCGAGGCCGCAGCCGCGCCGCAAGCTCAGGCGGTGTCTTTAGGGCCGTTCCTGGACGCGTTGAAACAGGCCGGCCTCAAGCTGGGGGTCGCCACAAATGACAGCGAACACCCGGCGCTTCAGCATTTGGAGTCGGTGGGCGTCAAAGACCATTTCGACTTTATTGCCGGTTATGACAGTGGTCATGGGTTCAAACCCGGCCCAGGCCAATTGCTGGCATTCGCCGCGCATATCGGCGTACAGCCGGATCGCATCGCTATGGTTGGCGACAGCCTGCACGACTTGCAGGCCGGGCGGGCGGCAGGGATGACTACGATCGGAGTCCTCACCGGTCTCGCCAAAGCCGACGTTCTGGCGCCGATGGCGGATGTTGTCTTGCCCGACATAGGTCATATCCCGGCTTGGTTGGCGGACAACTAGATATGCAGAATCCGTTTCCGGCGGTTCAAAGCTTGTAAACGACAAAATCTGTCGCAGATGGAACGGCCTATTCCCGCTTTCCCGGGCTTGCTTGAGAGCAGGCAACTGGCAGGGAGTCGAACATGGCCGGAACCAAATCGCGCAGACGTCGTAGCGGAGGGCGCGCTGGCGCTGCCGAGCGCAGGGGAAGCGCGGCTATTGATCAGATGCCGTGGAACCCTCCGGTCAATATCGATGCACCGATCGAGCCTCTGGATCAGGACGGCATTGAGGCAATCCATGACGGCGCCATGCGAATTCTCGAAGAGATCGGGGTCGAGTTCTATAACGAAGAAGCCATCGGCATCCTGCGTGAGGCGGGCTGTACGATAGACGGTGACAATGTGCGGATGGGCCGTGATTTCGTGATGGAGATGGTGGCAAAAGCCCCCAGCCGCTTCACGATCACGCCGCGCAATCCCGACCGGACGATCGAGATTGGTGGGCGAAACATCCTGTTTGGCAACGTCTCCTCCCCTCCGAATTACTGGGATATGGAAATCGCAACCAAGGTGCCCGGCAACCGCGAGATGTGCCGCAACCTGTTGAAGCTGACTCAGTACTTCAACTGCATCCATTTTGCCGGTGGCTACCCGGTTGAGCCAGTCGATATTCACGCCAGCATCCGCCATCTGGATGTGCTCTATGACAAGCTGACCCTGACGGATAAGGCGATGCACGCCTATTCACTGGGTAAAGAGCGGGTCGAGGATGTGATGGAGATGGTCCGCATCGCGGGCGGGTTGAGCCATGAAGAGTTCGAGGCCACGCCGCGGATGTATACCAACATCAACTCGACCTCGCCGCTGAAGCACGACCACCCGATGATTGACGGCTGCCTGCGTCTGGCGCGGCGCGGGCAAGCTATCGTTGTCACGCCATTTACCTTGGCCGGAGCGATGGCCCCTGTCACCATCGCGGGCGCGGTGGCGCAGTCTCTGGCAGAGGCGCTCTGTGCTATCGCTCTGTTCCAATATGTGCGTCCGGGGATCCCCTGCGTGATTGGAACCTTTACCTCGAACGTGGATATGAAATCCGGGGCCCCGGCTTTTGGGACGCCAGAGTATATGCGGGCCACTCAGATGACGGGCCAGATGGCGCGCTTCTATGGTCTGCCGATGCGATCGTCAGGCGTCTGTGCGGCGAATGTGCCGGATGGGCAATCGGTGTGGGAGACGTCAAACTCGCTCTGGGCGTCGGTGCAGTCGGGGACCAACATGGTCTATCACGCGGCGGGATGGCTTGAGGGCGGGTTGATCGCAAGTCCTGAAAAGTTCATCATGGATTGCGAAATCCTTCAGCAAATTCAGAGGTATATGAATCCTGATCTCACCGCGACCGGCCCGGATGAGATCGCCCTGGACGCGATCCGTGCGGTCGGGAATGACGGGCATTTCTTTGGCATTCAGCACACTCAGGACCGCTACACGACCGCCTTCTATCAACCGTTTCTGAGCGACTGGAAGAATTACGAAGGCTGGGAGATCGCAGGAGGTATTTGGACCGCGGAACGCGCGCATCACATGTTCAAAGAGATCATCGGAAGCTTTGAGGCCCCGGCTCTGGACGAGGGTATTCGCGAGGAGTTGGCCGAGTTCGTCACCCGCCGTAAAGCCGAAGGCGGGGCACCGACGGATTTTTGATATCGCTATGATACTAAGAGGTCTTTCCGCTGATCAGCAGCGGTTCTTGGCTATTTGTTAAGGATTGTCAGGCCACAGTACGGGTGCAACCAATCTGAGGCATCTGATGCATGGTCTGATTAATCGGGCGATACAGTCGTTTGTATGCGCAACCTACGGGCGGCCGTGTTGGCAGCGCGTAACAGATTCGGCCGGATTAGGGTTTTCCGAGTTTGAGGCCATGTTGACCTACGATGACGCGATCACGGCCCCTCTGCTGGATGCGCTCAGCACGGTGCTCGCCCGACCGCGACTCGAGATTCTGGAAGACGTAGGAACCTATCTGGTTTCGCATCCCAATACCGAAGGACTGCGCCGCCTTTTGCGGTTTGGCGGTGTGACCTATGTAGAATTCCTCCATTCCCTTGATGATCTGGCGGATCGGGTGCGGCTGGCTGTGTCCGACCTGTCTCTTCCGGCCCTCGAATTGCAAGAGCTTTCGCAGACCGAATTTCAGCTCATCTGTGGGCCCGGGCTGCCCGGCTATGCTAGCGCAATGGTTGGTGTTTTGCGTGCGATGGCAGATGATTACGGTGCTTTGGTGATGCTTTCGCATGAAGGTCAGCAGGGCGAGGCTGAGGTGATCTCGATCCTGCTTGTCGAAAGCGCATTTGCGGAGGGGCGGCAATTCGATCTGGGGGCGCGGGGCGCATGACGCGGATGGATGATTTGGCAGAACTGCTGAAAACCCTGTGCCCAATGTTTCTGCTGGTCGACCAGGAGGGTCACATCCTGCGTGTCGGTCCGACATTGCAGAAGTTGCGCCCGGATTGCGTCATGGAGGGGCAGTGTGTTCTGGATATTTTTGAGATGGTTCGCCCTCGCACGGTGACAACTTTACCGGCGCTTATGGCTATGGCCGGGGCGAACCTGAATCTGCGATTTCATGATGAGCCGCGCACGGCCCTCAAGGGGCTGGTTGCACCGCTTCCAGGCGGGGAGGGGGCGGTTGTCAACCTGTCCTTCGGTATCTCGATCCTCGACGCGGTACGCGACTACGCCCTGACAAGCGCTGATTTTTCCGGCACTGATCTGGCGATCGAACTTCTCTATCTGGTTGAGGCGAAATCGGCCGCGATGGATGCGTCGCGGTCGCTGAATCTCAGGCTACAGGGCGCAATGCTCGCAGCAGAGGAGCAGGCCTATACCGATACCCTGACCGGGGTAAAAAACCGGCGCGCGATGGACAGCCTTCTAGGACAGATGATCGCGTCAAACACGCCGTTTGCGGTGATGCATATTGATCTGGACTACTTCAAATCCGTGAATGACCGTCTCGGACATGCTGCCGGGGATTTCGTTTTGCAGCAGGCCGCCCGGATCATGATCGAAGAAACCCGAGACGACGACACAGTGGCACGAATAGGTGGGGATGAGTTCGTTATCATCTTCCAAGGCCTGTCCAACACCGACCGGCTTTCTGCGATTGCAGACCGGTTGATCGAAAGGCTGAACCAACCGATGAGTTTTCAGGACAAGGATTGCCGTATCTCCGCAAGTGTCGGCACGGCCTTGTCTACGCATTTTGACAATCCGAGGTCCGAAGATGTTTTGCAGGCCTCGGACCTCGCGCTGTATCAAGCCAAGCGAGAGGGGAGATCGTGCCACCGGCTCTATTCCACGCTCCTCAAGGCGCAGTCCTGAGATCAGGCCGTGGAAAACGCCGCTTGCAGAGTGTCCGCGATTTGGCGCTGTATCGGGGGCAATTCGCCGATCACTGGCAGGACAGTGCCGCGGAAATGCGCCTTTTCCAGCTCTTCTGGGACATCTTCCAGCACGTGTCCTCCGCGACAGGCGAAGAAGGGCAGACAAAGCGACTGCTCAGACGCCCCGTTGGCAGCATCGGAAATTGACGGAGGTTCCTCGACAAATCCGACGCGGATCGAGCGGAATGTCATTCTCTGCAACAGTTGCTCGGCAAAATCTTTTGCAACGGCCGAAGGGTTTCTACTACGGCCTGAGCCGTGCGCGGCGATGATAAGGTCGGAAGCAGCCGCGCTCCATTTTTTTTCTTTCAAGGCCGATTTCAGCGCGTCGCTGACAAGATCGGGAAGCATGGGATCGGTGCCTAACGGATCAAGAATACGCAAGTTGCGATCCCCGATGCGTTTGGGTAAGGCGCTGGTCACAAACCAGCCCTTGGCCATGAACAAAGGGTAAATCACAGTGTCGTCGGGCAGGCTGTCCATCACCTCTTCTAGCACGCCGGGATTTGCCAGCGTGGCAGAATGGACCGACACATCGGCCGCGTGCGCGTTCACCTCAGCGGCGAACTTGGCCAGAGAGGCCTCAGCTGGCTCCGGGTCTGAGGGCTGACCATGGGCAACGATGATGGCGTGCGGCATTCCGGGCTCCTGTTCCTGAGCGGTAAGTGTGTCGCCGGTTCTCTGTGTCAAGGCGGGTGTTAGCCCAAAAGTGTCAGCCAAAGCCAGACGGTCAGGATCGAGGTGGCGGTTCCGATCAGCACTGACGAGGCCGCGACCCGCTTGGCGCGCCCGTACATGTTGGCGAAAATATAGGCGTTGAAACCGGGCGCCATCGCTGCGTTCAACACTCCGGAGCGGAACAGGTCTTGCGGCAGTCCAGTGGATGTTCCGAACAGCCACACAAGACTCGGATGCAACATCAGAGAAATTCCGCAGACATAGGCAATCGTGCGCAGATCCCCTTCGGGTTTGTATTTCACGAGCACGCCGCCCAGTGCGAACAACGCGCCGGGCAGGGCGGCACGAGTCACGAGTTCCAGCGCTTCATCCACCACTTGTGGAATGACCAGTCCGGACAGATTAACGACAAAACCCAGCGCGATGCCAAGGATCAGGGCGTTCTTGAACATCGCAGACAGAACTGAGCGCACCATCTTTGTGCCGCCATGGCCGCGATTGCGCACGATCTCCATCACCGTGATCCCAACGCCGTAGCAGAAGGGCGAGTGGAAGGCGATGATCGCGTAGTTGCCCGTCAGGCTTTCGGGGCCATAGGCGCGTTCGGTAATGGGCAGGCCCAGAAGGACAGAGTTCGAGAACAGGCAGCAAAAGCCGATGGCGACGCAGTCCTCCCAATCACGACCAAAGATCAGCCGTGCCCCGAACAACCCTGCTGTAAAGCATAGCGCGGCTGCGGAATAGAAACTGACCAGAAGCCGAGGGTCGAAACTGGCGCTGAGATCTAGATGAGCGATGGCCAGAAACAAAAGGCAGGGAATGGCAAAGCCCTGCGTGAAGCGCATCAACCCGTCGACATGCACCTCTTTGAAATAGCCCGAACGGGTCGCCGCATAGCCAGCGCCAATCACCAGAAAGACCGGTAGGATAACGTCAATCAGGCTTTGAAGCATATCGCCCCCGGTTCTGGCGATATGTGCGTCACAAAAGGCAGGGCCTTACAGCGCTTGCTCGATCACCATCCCGTCATAGGCAGGGGTGATGTGATCGGCGGTTTCGGCCTCGACCGTCGCATAGTCCAGGTCGATATGCATATTGGTCAGGACGGCGCGTTTGGGCTGCAGTTTCTCAATCCACCCCAGGGTTTTTTCCAGATGCGCATGGGTAGGATGCGGCGCGCGGCGCAGGGCGTCGATGACCAGACAATCCAGCCCTTCCATCTCGGTCCATGCATCGTCATAGATTTCGGCGACGTCTGGCAGATAGGCGAGATTGCCCATCCGAAACCCCAGCGAGTCGATTGAACCATGGTTCACGCGGAACGGGCGCAGGGGGATCGGACCTCCGGGACCGTCGATCTCGAAAGGGCCGTCAATAGATTTCAGCTCCAGAATCGGTGGGTACGGAGAGCCCTCGGGCTGGATGAACGCATATCCGAACCGTCCGAGCAGGGCATTCTGGGTGTCGCCATCCGCCCAGACCGGCACACGGGTCTTCATGTTGAAGACGATCATTCTCAGATCATCAAGGCCGTGCACATGATCGGCGTGAGAATGAGTATACACCACCCCGTCGAGCCGCCCGGTTCCGGTATCCAGAAGCTGGCTGCGCATATCCGGCGAGGTGTCGATCAGGACCGAGGTCGTGCCTTCTGGCCCGTCTCTTTCGACCAGCATCGAGCAGCGACGGCGGATATTTCTTGGATTATCGGGATCGCAATCGCCCCAATGGCCACCAAGGCGCGGCACGCCGCCCGAGGACCCGCAGCCTAGAATGGTGCAGCGCAGCTGTGTCATGCGGCAGCCTTATACTGTGCCGCTTTTGAGAACAGGCGGTCAAAGTTTACCTGTGTCTGTGCGGCGAAATCTGCGTAGTCCATGCCGAATACCTCGGCCCCTTTGCGGGCAGTGTGAGCGGAATAGGCTGGCTCATTGCGTTTACCGCGGTATGGGGGCGGTGCAAGATAGGGGGCGTCGGTTTCGACCAGAATGCGATCTGCCGGAGCGGTCGCGAAGATATCGCGCAGCTCCTGACTTTTGGGGAATGCAGCGATCCCGGACATCGACAGATAGAACCCAAGGTCCAAGGCAGCCTTTGCCAGCTCGGCCGATGATGAGAAACAGTGCATCACGCAGGAATAGGGCGCGTTGCGGTATTCCTCAGTCAGAATGCGCGCCATATCGTCATCGGCTGCGCGGGCGTGAATAATCAGAGGTAGGCCGGTGCGTTGGGCCGCCTCGATATGAATGCGCAGGGATTGCTTTTGCACCTCGGCACTGTCGGCAGTGTAGTGATAGTCCAGCCCGGTCTCACCGATGCCCACGAACTTGGGGTGCTGCGCCAGTGCGACCAGTTCATCGACCGTCGCCATTGGCTCGTCCGCCGCGCTCATCGGGTGGGTACCGGCGGCATAGAACACCGGCGCATGAGCCTCGGCGATGGCGCGAACGTTGGGTTCATTGCGCAGGCGGGTGCAAATGGTGACCATGCGGGTCACACCGGCCTCGGCTGCATTGGCGATGATCTGGTCCAACTGCCCTTCGAAATCGGGGAAGTCCAGATGGCAATGGCTATCGGTGATCTGGGGGGTGTTGCTCATCTGCTCTGACCGGAGGTTTCTTGTATCTTGAACATCGTATCTAGGACCAACGCGGCAGGGTCAAGGTTCACCGCCTGACCATGACGTGCCCGGGCGGTGATCGTTGCCGCCACCTCGGCCCAGTTGCGGGCCTGATGGGGTGAGGCCGAAAGCCGGGTCAGAGTTTCCGCCTCGTTGGGGGCGGCTTCCGGTAAGGGGGCTGCGCCTGTCGCGCCGGTCATTGCCAGACGAGATAGTGCCACGTCGATCAGGGTCAGCAACAGCTCGAAACGTTCGGCTGCGCCGCGCTGGGCGGCGGCTTCGGCCAGCTTGAGAGCACGCTGACGGTCCATTCGGGGCAAGGTGCCCAGAATGGCGATCAACTCGGCATAGATTTCAAGCCCGCCCAGATTGATGAGACGGACCGCATCGCCCACCGACCCAGCGGCCAGAGCGGCAAGGTGATCGGTTTGGCTGGGAACCTCCGCCCCGGTCTGCGCCAAAGCGGCCTGCATATCCTCAGGGCCCAACGGTGAGAGACGCAAGGTGCGGCAACGGGACCGGATGGTCGGCAACAGGCGCGAGGGTTGGTGCGAGATCAGCAGCAACGTGGTGCGCGCCGGTGGCTCCTCCAGCATTTTCAGAAGGGCATTCGCAGCACTGACATTCATCTCATCAGCCGCGTCCACAATGACCACACGCCGCCCGCCATCTGCCGAGGATAGGCCGAAGAACTTGCCCAGCTTGCGGATGTCATCCACCACGATCTCATTCCGGAGACGCCCCTGATCGTTCAACGACCGGGTGATCGCCGCCAGCCCCGGTTCAGCGCCAGCAGTTATGCGATGCGACACCGGGTGGTCCGGGTCGATCTCTAGAGTCTCCGGGGGCGGAGGCGCGCCAAACAGCCCTCGGTCATCCAACGGAGGGGTGGCGAGCAGAAACTGCGCGATCCGCCATGCCAGCGTGGCTTTGCCGACGCCGCGCGGGCCAGTCAGAAGCCAACCATGGTGAAGCCGGTCCGAGTTGTAGGCGCTCAGAAACGCTTGCTCGGCCGTGTCCTGCCCGAACAGCTGCGCGGTCTCACGCGGATGCGGCGCTCCGGGCGCTTGATCTGGGGTTGGGGTGTCGTCGCTCATCGTCTATCGCAAGGCTGCCTCGACGATATCTCTCACATCGTGGGCGACACTGTCCATGTCGCGATTGCCATCGATGACGCGAAACCGGTCGGAAAACTCATCGGCCAGCGCCAGAAACCCAGCGCGCATCTGTTTTTGTAGGGCAGGGCCGAAATCTTCGAACCGCTCCTCGGTGCCCTGTCGCCCTTTGGCGCGGGACAAGCCTGTGTCCGGATCCATGTCGATCAGCAGGGTCATGTCTGGCTCGCGTCCGATCACCAGGTCATGTAGCTGATCGACCACCGCCCGCAGGTTCCCGCGGGACAGGCCCTGATACATCCTTGTGCTGTCGGCAAAGCGATCGCAGATCACCACATTACCCGCAGCCAGGGCCGGTTCGATTGTTCGTTCCAGATGATCGCGACGGGCGGCGGTGAACAGCAACAGCTCGGTTTCCGCCGACCATCGGTCAGGGTCGCCTTCCAGTACGAGGCGGCGGATTTCTTCTGCCCCCGGCGACCCGCCGGGTTCGCGCGTCAGCACGACCTGATGGCCCGCATTGCGGAGAGACTCGGCCAGCATCCGGGCCTGAGTTGATTTGCCTGATCCGTCTATGCCTTCAAAGGTCAGGAATAACCCGCGTTGCGTCACATCGACTCCAGCGGGTTATTGATAACGTCTTTCAGGACAATCCCGCCAACGGTCATCATTCGCACCATGAAACCGCCCAGCGGGACGTCCTCGGCCGCGAACAGAGGACGGCGAATCTCGGGCAAACCCTCGGGCTTGATCACGAGCTCGGCCAGTTGCTGGCCTTTGGCAACAGGTGCGTTGATGGGGCCGTCATAGACAACCTCGGCTTCGATATTCTGGGTGCCCAGAACCGGGAACAGTACGTTCAGGTCACCTTTGGGCACCAGACCCACGGTCTTTTTCTCACCCATCCAAAGTTTGGCTTCGGCTATCGGCGCTTCTTCGGTGGCAACTGTCCTCTCGACAAAATTTCGAAACGACCAGTTAACCACGGACTCAGCCTCCTCTGCCCGCTGAGCGGTACTGTCTAGGCCGGTGAGAACGAAGATCACCCGGCGATCACCTTGTTTGGCCGATCCGACAAGGCCGTAGCCGGCCTCTTGCGTGTGGCCGGTTTTTAGGCCGTCGGCCCCAATGTTCAGCCGTAGCAGCGGGTTGCGGTTGCGCTTGTTCGAAGGCGCGCGCCCGTCAAACTCGAATTCTTCTTCGGCGAAGAGAGGGTAATATTCGGGGAAATCCGTGATCAGCCTATCCGCGAGAACGGCCAGATCATGCACGGACATCATATGCCCAGCAGCGGGCCAGCCGTTGGAGTTGGCAAAGTTCGAGTTGTTCATCCCCATCTGCTGCGCGCGCTGGGTCATATAGCGGGCAAATCCGGCCTCGGTCCCATCGGGGCTGAGCGCCTCGGCGATCACCACGCAGGCGTCATTGCCGGACAGCACGATGACACCGCGTATCAGATCCTCGACAGTCACACGGTCCTGCGTGTTCAGGAACATGGTTGAGCCGCCATAGCTCATGGCATGTTCCGAGACAGGCAATGTCTCCTGCAGCGTCAAACGCCCATCACGTAGCGCTTCGAACGCGACATAAAGCGTCATGAGCTTGGACATGGATGCAGGCGGAAGCGGCTGATCAGCGTCTTTGGAAAGAAGCACGGTACCTGTGGTTTGATCCATCACATATGCCGCGCGTGCCGAGGTGTCGAACGCGTGGGCGGGCAGGGCCAAAACAGCCATCCCGAGGGTGAAAACGGATGTTCGCAATGCGGATAGCATAAGGTGCCTCCTGTTCTCAGTTGGCCACGGTGAAAGCATCGCCAAAGCCCAGATCTTTCACGTCGTTCTGGATGGCCTTGCGCTCGGCGCGGGTGGCGGCGGGTCCAACCAGCACGCGCCAGACGGTGTTGTCTTCGGTCTTTAACTCTCGCACCTCGGCCGACATGCCGTTTCTGCGGATCTTGGCGGCGGCGCTGTCGGCATTGGACTGAACACCAAACGTGCCGACCTGAACAAAGGGTTTCGAAAGCGAGGATGTCGTGGCGGCCGTCGCGGCGACAGGCGTGGGCTCTGCGGCGTCGATAGCTGCTGCGGCCCCTTCGATCGGATCAAGCGTGGTTTCGGTGATTGCGTTGGGATCTTTTTTCTGCCACCACTTGCGCTTGGTCGGTTTTTCCGCAGGCGCAACCACCGGTGCATCGGTCAAAGCCGGAGACGTGCTGGCCGCCGATATCTCTGCGGTGGCCTCGACGGCGGCCTCGGCGCCATCCACGGCTGCGTCCGAGGCAACAGCGGCTGCGCCTACAGCGCCGGCGGTCGCCGCGGCGGTGGGTTCTTTCTTCTGCCACCATTTGCGCTTGGCCGGTTTTTCCGTCTCGGAGGTAGCTTCGGGCGCATCAACTTCGGCCACGTCACTAGTTACGGCGGCCTCGGCCCCATCTTCGGCTGCGTCTGAGGCAACAGCGGCTGCGCCCACAACGCCTGCAGTCGCCGCTGCGGCAGGGGCTTTTTTCTGCCACCATTTGCGCTTAGCCGGTTTTTCCGTGCCAGAGGTGGCTTCGGATGCATCAACCTCGGCCACGTCACTGGCGGCGGCGGTCTCGATGCTTGCTTCGGGCGCAGTCTCGATCTCGGCTACCTCGGGCTCGGGCGCGACTTCTACGGTTTCGCGCCGCAAGGCAACCACGTTGATCTTGGTCGGCGCGCCGGCAAGAATACCTAGTTGCTCCGCCGCCGCAGATGATACCTGCAAGGCGGGGCCGGGCAGGTTGCGTTCACGCCGGAACAAAGCGCCGGTCACCGATTTGTTGTTCGTGGCGTTTTTGATGATCACCCGTTCGGGCTGAGTCACATCCGGATGAGCCACCCAGATCCCGCCCAGAGAGGGACGACCGTCCCACAGTCCGGCCTCGGTCAATTGGAACACGTCCGGTGCCTCGACATCGCGCTGTGTGTCGCCGGAGGACTGCGGGAAAAGTTCGTTCTTGCTGGTATTTTCGTCGGGTTTTTCTGCGGTTGCCAGCGTTTCCTCGCAACCCGACAACACCACCAAGGCTACAGCCAAGCACGCCAGCCGTTTTGGCCCTGGGCGGATCTCAGTCGCTCGCTTCATTTTGTCATCCCTTGCCTGAAGGGGCCTCGTTCCCCGAGCCCCACCGTCAGCCAGCCGGTTCTTCGCGCCAGTCTGCTGCGGTCTTTCATGCGGATCATAACGTGGGTACGGTTCTATGGAAAGTCCGCTGCTTGGGCTTCGGCAAGATTTCCCGATTTCGACTTGCCTCTGATTTCAGTTGGCCTTAGACCCTGCTTTCGACGGGGAGGTGGCAGAGTGGTCGAATGCGGCGGTCTTGAAAACCGTTGGGCGTGAGAGCGTCCCCAGGGTTCGAATCCCTGTCTCCCCGCCACTCATACCTGTCTCACTTCAGTTGTATTTTCTGATCCGGAATTGTTACGCAATTCCCGCGCGTTGGCGCATGCGCTTTCAATCAGAGACGAAGCAAACCGTACATTCAGAGGACAATTCAGGCGCCAGTCTCAGTGTCGCATTTTAGCGGGGTCGCTTTGGGCTGGATTTCCCTGATAACCTGCAATTTACAGGGAATTTTCGCAAACCGGGACTGACTTCCGTCATTTCTCTTATCAGAACTGTATGTTTTTCAGAGGTTAATGCTGCAAATTCCCTAAAAGGTGGAACAGGGAATTTTCTCGTGGGAACAGGGAATTGTGCCGACGGATCAGGGAGGGCGAACCCTGTATCAGGGAAGCAGGATCTGGAGCTATCAAAAGCCGAACAGGCGTTCCTGTTCGGACCAATCAAGTGGGTGGGTCTTGCTGACCAGACGCTTGAGTGTGAGTTCGGGCGGCTGGGTCCCGTCGAGAATCGCCGTTTGAATCTTTGGTGAGAGAAAGGCGAGCTGAGCACGGGTGCGGATGAAGGCGTCAGGGACGCTTTCGCGGCGGGCAATCTCCATCAGTTGAACTCCGGCCTTCAGATCACGGGCCCAGCCATGCGCGCGGATCAGCATGGACCGGAGGTGGGGATCAGGTTGGGGTGCCATGTCTCCGGCGATGATCTTGGCCTCGACGCCGCGGCGGCGCAGATCGAAAGATGTGGTGATGTCGGTGAGATCCGGGTGCAGATGATCGGCCGCGATGCCAAGTGCGCTTGCCAGAGTTTTGGGGTTAAATTCGAGGTCGATCTGACCTCGTGCAAGTTTGCCTTTGGCCAGAAGAGCAGCGCCGATCTGACAGCCATGGCCTAGAAGCCGGGTTACTAAATCCGCAACTGAAGTCTGAACTGCCTCGGCTGACCCGGCCTCCGGCTGCGCCAGTACTTGGTGCGCCGCGGCGGCGTCTTGCAAATGTCTGACGATGACATCAATGACCGCGTTTTCCAGCGCAGGGCCGGGCAGTCGCCAGCCAGAGATATCCTTGCCGCCTGAGATCAGTCGATTGGAGATATAGTAGCGCAACCGTCGGCCTTTGCGCGTGGTGTGGGTCGGCGTCAACCGATCACCAGTTTCGTCATACAGCAGACCGGTGAGCCAGGCCCCGGGGTCAGTGGAGTGTTGGCGCGCATCGGAGTCGCCGCGTGCCCGCGAGCGGTTGGAGGCCTGTCGCATTTTTTCCTGCACCCGGTCCCAGATGTCCTGATCGATGATCGCCGGATGTTGTCCGTCCCAGATCTTATCCTTGTGGCGGATTTTTCCGAGATAGACCGGATTGCGCAGCAGGTAATAGATTTGACCCCGTGACAGCGGACAATCCCCCTTCACACTGCCATCTGTCCGAACAACCCGTTTTGACCGCAGGTCTTCTGCCGTTGCCCGTTCTTCTACTTTGCGCAGGCAACCAAGCTCGTCATAAAGCCCAAAGAGATGCCGGACCGTTCTGGCCTCCTCTTCATTCACCACCAGCGTTCTTGCCTTCGGATCGGGGTGGCGATCATAGCCCAGAGGCAGGTTGCCACCCATCCAAAGCCCCTTCTTCTTCGATGCTGCAATCTTGTCGCGAATACGTTCGGCGGTGACTTCCCGTTCAAACTGAGCAAAGGACAACAGCACATTCAGCGTTAACCGGCCCATGGAAGATGAGGTATTGAAGGCCTGCGTGACGGACACAAAAGAACAGTTTGCCTGTTCCAGCCGGTCGACCAGCTTAGAGAAGTCGGCAAGCGACCGGGTCAGCCGGTCAATCTTGTAGACCACCACCATGTCAATACGCCCGGCATCGATCTCTTCAAGAAGGCGCTGAAGGGCAGGGCGTTCGAGTGTGCCGCCAGACAGGCCGCCGTCATCGTAGCGCCCGGGCAGTGGGTCCAGCCTTCATGTCGCTGGCTGGCGACATAGGCCGCGCAGGCCCCATATTGCGCATCCAGCGAATTGAAGTCCTGATCCAGACCATCTTCTGAGGACTTGCGCGTGTAGATGGCGCATCGGATTTTACGGCGCGGGCTCATTTGGCCGCCTTGCCGGTGAGCCCAAAGAAACGCGGCCCTGACCAATGCGCGCCGGTAATCTCTCGGGCGATGGCCGAGAGTGAGCGATAGGACCGACCGTTCCAAGTGAAGCCGTCTTCTGTAACGTCGACTACATGGGTCACACTATTCCACTCGCGTAGCAGGCGCCCGCCGGGTTTTAGGGCAGGGCATGTAGGCCGGGGTTTCTTCCCAGCGCCCTTTTCCAGCGTGGCTTTGACCTGCCGGGGTAGCCCGCCGTGACGGCGGGACTGCACCTCAAAGGCGATAAAGCGGCGCAGAAAGGGTTGGCTGAGCATGGCGGGGGCGGGTTGATCAAACAGTTGCTGCCAAAGCGTGACCAGATCCGATCGTCCCATGACGGCCAGATCGGCAACATCGCTCGTCTTGGTCATGACTCTTCTCCTGTTCCCACCGTCAGGTGATAGGTGGAAGAACCATCTGGTTTGTCGGATGTCCGCCTTTCAATTGTGACGCCTTTTTTCCGCAGGCCGCTTAGAGCCGCTCGGACCGAATGAAGCTGCCACCCCGTTGCTTTGCAGAGCGCCTCAAGGCTGGCGCCGCTCGGGCGACGCAACAAAGCTTGAACCTTGTCAATTTTGGTTTGCTTCCGTTTGGACATGAACTGTCTCCTCTGATCTTGGGTCAGCGAGATGCCGAACCCCGGTACCGAGGGGCGCCCGAATGGCTCGGGCGTAGGTTCAGTGATGCGTGGTTTACGGCAACAGTCCAGCTCTTTCTGAAACGATTACTGGAGGCGTGTGTTTTGAAGTGCGACGCTGCCGTACCCCCGATTATTCGTCAACAATCTTAATTGGTTACTTTTAGTTTGGGGGGTTGCGTCTCGTATTGATGGCACCTACATTCGACCTAATCGCCCGGACTATCGGGGCGGGAAACTGCTCCCGCAGGCAGCACTCATTGGAAACACAGGTTTCCGCAGAGAGCATTCAAAGGAGCAACGTCTCGGATCGATTGGTCCGGGGAGTTGCTATTTGTGCTCTCTCCGATTTTCCAACGCGATCCCTCCATCTCGACGTCCGCGCGGCGTCACGCAAAAGGAGGCGGTTATGCCTGCCAACAAAACACAAAGTGACGCTCTGGCGTCCAATACGCCGATCTGGATGGCGGAGAAAGTCATCCAATTGAAGATCAGCCAGATCAAGCCCTACGCCAACAACAACCGCGTGCACGCGGCCAAGAATATCGACAAGCTTAAGGCATCGGTGGCCCAGTTTGGCTTTGTCACTCCGATCCTCGTGGATGCTGAGGGTACCATCATCGCGGGTCATGGCCGCTGTGAGGCCGCTAAGGCCCTGGGGTTGAATTCCGTACCGACTGTTGTCGCGGATCACTTGTCAGATGCAGAAGTTCGTGCTTTGCGCATTGCGGATAACAAGCTGGCGGAATTGTCCGACTGGAACGAAGCGGCCCTTCAGATTGAATTTGCGGAGCTGATGGATCTCAGCCTTGATGGCGAGCTGGATTTTGATCTGGAAATCACGGGGTTCGAGGCACCGGAGATCGACATCATCATCGATAGTGCGGACGAGGCCACGGAGACGGAAGCGGAAAGTGTAGAGGCCCCGGACCCTGCGGCACCCGTAATCACGGAGCCGGGCGATCTTTGGGTTCTTGGAGATCATCGCATCTTCTGCGGGGACGCCCTTCAAGCCCAGAGCTACGACACCTTGCTGGAAGGCGAGACCCCGCAGATAGTCTTCACCGATCCGCCTTACAACGTACCGGTCAATGGGCATGTGCGGTCCGGCAATAGCGCCGAACACCGCGAGTTTGCCATGGCGTCGGGAGAAATGTCGAATAGCGAGTTCCGCGGCTTTCTTTCAGGCGTGATCACCCAGTTGTTTGGCCGTCTGCCAGACGGGCGTATTGCAATGATCTGCATGGACTGGCGTCATATCGAAGAACTGATTGCGGCGGGCAAGGCAGGTGGCTTTGATCTCATCAATCTCTGCGTCTGGAATAAAACTAACGGAGGGATGGGCAGCCTTTATCGTTCCAAGCACGAGCTGGTTGCGATCTTCAAGAAACCAGGTGCTGCGCATGTCAACAATGTCGAATTGGGCAAACACGGGCGCAACCGGACCAATGTCTGGGATTATGCCGGTGTGAACAGCTTTGGGGCAGGGCGCGAGGCGGATCTCGCGGATCATCCCACGGTGAAGCCGACAGCTCTGGTTGCAGATGCCATCATGGATGTGAGCCACCGCGGCGACGTCGTGCTGGATGCCTTTGGCGGGTCCGGCGCGACCTTGCTGGCGGCTGAGAAAACCGGGCGCCGGGCGCGGCTGATTGAGCTCGACCCGGTTTATGTCGATGTCGCTATCCGACGTTGGCAGGAGATGACTGGTGAGAACGCCGTGCATGCGGTGACAGGCCTGACGTTCGATGCGCGTTCTGCGGCCAGCGACACCACCTCGAAGCAGGAGGCGGATCATGTCTGACGATACGAAAGATTACGAAGTGGGCTACGGCAAACCGCCCAAAGCGACCCAGTTCAAGAAAGGCAGATCCGGCAATCCAAAAGGCCGGCCGAAAGCGTCGAAGAATGTTGGGTCGATGCTTGAGGAGGTCTTCTTTCGGAAAATCTCAATCACCGAGAATGGATCACGCCGCGAGGTCACGATGCTGGAAGCAATTCTGCGCCAGTTGGTGAATGGGGCAGTCAAAGGCGAGATGCGCTCGATTGACCGGGTGCTCAAACTGTTGCCCGCGGTTCAGGAGGCACGCGCCGCAGAATTGGCGGGTGGCGAAGGCGCAACTGCGGCCGACCCCGGTTCAGACCTGGCCGCCCTGGAAGTGCTGGCAGATATGTTTGGCAGCGATCCGGATCAGCTTTTTGCAAGCATCCAGGGAGGCATCGACGATGAATGCCCTGAATTCTGATGATCGCAAAAGGCTGGCAGAGGCTGCGATGCGTGAAAACCTCTACGCATTCCTTGCGGGCAGTTTTGCTATCTTGTGTCCGGGCGAGAAGCTTGCCCGGGCCCCTTACCTGGAGGCCATGTGTTATGCCCTTCAACGCGTGGCCTCCGGTGAGTGCCAACGGTTGATGATCTCGATAGCCCCTCGCCATCTGAAATCGATCTGTGGATCTGTATTGTTGCCAGCCTTTGAGCTTGGACGCGATCCGACAAAGAAAGTGGTTGTTGTCAGTTACGGCAAAGATCTGGCGCGAGAACATGCGGAACAGTTTCGACGGCTGGTGACCAGCCCGTTTTATCAGCGCCTGTTTCCAAAGATGAAGGTCGATCCCAAACACAACCGGTTCGAACATATGAAAACCACTAAAGGCGGCGGGCGCAAATCGGTCTCTCTTGGCGGTGGTATCACCGGCTTCGGTGCAAACCTCATTATCATCGACGATCTGGGTAAACCCTCTGAAATGCGCCACGATACGTACCGGCAGGAGTTGCGTGACTTCTTCGACCAGACCCTGTTCTCGCGGCTGAACGACAAGCGCACCGATCGTATTGTCTCGATCCAGCAGCGTCTGCACCCGGATGACTTCTCGGCCTACCTCTTGGAAAAGGACACATTTGACCATCTTTGCCTGCCGTCGATCGCGGAGGTCCCGGAAGAGATCCCGCTCTACAACAACCGTGTGCTGAAGCGTCGGCCAGGGGACTTGTTGAACCCAGAGCGGGAACCGCAGGAGGTTCTTGATCGGATCAAGGCCGACATAGGCAATTTTGCCTTCCAAGCACAGTATCAACAGAACCCCACGGACGGTGAAAACGAATTTCTCTCAATGTCCGATTTGCATCTAGTGGAAACCTTGCCGGACGAAGACGTGTTCGTCCGGCGGGTCCAAAGCTGGGATACAGCCGCGAAGGATAGTCCGCGTTCTGACTTTACGGTGGGGCTGACCTTTGGGTGGCATGCGTATGAAGAGAGATGGTATTTGCTCGACGTCTTTCGGGCTCGAACGAACTATACTGAGGTGCGCAACGCTGTTCTTCGATTGCGCAAACAGTGGCGCGCGGACCGGGTCCTGATCGAGTCCTCGGCGATGGGTATCCACCTTTTGGATGAATTGAAACGCACCGCTGCAGGTGTTTACATGCCCGTCAACGTGGTCACCGACAAACTGGACCGCTTCATCCCACAGACCGACTGGATAAAATCTGGTAAGTTAGTCATCCCTACGGACAAGCCCTGGTTTGATGAGTTTCGTAGGGAACTGCTGGCGTTTCCGGATGCTGTCAAAGATGATCAGGTAGATGCCCTGACCCAGTTCGCTGAATACATGCGTCGAAGGCAAGGGACGTATCTCGATACAAATCCTTACACCGGCCGCCGCCAAGGCAACTATCGACCCGAACGACCAAGAAGGGAAGATCGCATGCGGTTCTGACGCCAGCGAGGGCGTTTTTCAGCGACCTTGGGTTGGATATCAAGTCTTCGACCTCGAACGTCTGCGATGGAGCGCAAAGCTGCCGTTAGGACCAACTGCAGCGAAGGTCCGCTCGAGCCCATTGTTGACGTTCGGAGGGTAAATTTCCTCGGTCAAGTAGCGCGATGAGAACGCACTCACTGCGTGAACCCACACATCACAAGTGGGGTCAAAATCGGAAGCTAGCTTTCAACATTCGCGGCAAAATCTGTATGACCGCTAGACCATCTGATTGCCCAGAACATATTCGCCAATTGGCGCAAGTATCAAGCTCCGCGCATTCGAAGGCTATGGGTGAACTTGCGATCTTCCTTTGAATAATGCTTGCAATGGTGCTTCGTTTGGATCGCACTGATTTTGTCGCTCTGCAAAAATCCTTGCGAAACAAGTGCTAGAGTGGTCAGACTTACATAGTCACAAAGAGGAAAAGCCGTACCGAGACCGGTGATATAAGAAGATGCCACAATTAAGCGTGGCCGCCCTCACAGGTGACATGACAGTTCCCGGCTCAAAGCTGGAAGCCGGATAGTTATGGGAGGAAAGACTTTGAAAAAATTGACAAACACACTTGCTGGCTCACTGATCGCATTCGCCGCTTCCATGGGTGCTGCGCAAGCCGACAAGCTGACATTCTACTGTTCGGCGCAGGAAGACTGGTGCCAGCTGATGGCGCGCAGTTTCGAGGACGCCACCGGCATTGACGTGAACATGACTCGCAAATCCTCTGGCGAGACTTTTGCGCAAATCCGTGCGGAAAGCTCAAACCCAAAAGGAGATGTCTGGTGGGGCGGCACTGGTGACCCGCACCTTCAAGCCGCCGAAGAAGGTTTAACTATGGAATATGTCTCGCCCATGCGTGACCAATTGCATGACTGGGCAATTTCACAGGCCGAAAGTGCTGGCAACAAGACCATCGGTATCTATTCGGGTGCGTTGGGCTATGGCTACAACTCTGACCTCCTGGCGGCCAACAACCTGCCTGAACCCGCCTGCTGGAAGGACCTGCTCAAGCCTGAGTATAAAGGGCACGTTCAGATGGCGAACCCGAATTCGTCCGGAACTGCCTACACGACGCTGGCGTCGATGGTGCAGATCTTTGGCGAGGACGAGGGCTTTGAGTTCATGAAAGGCCTTCACGCCAACATAAATCAGTACACCAAATCCGGTTCGGCGCCCATCAAGGCCGCGGGTCGTGGCGAGAACACGATAGGCATTGTCTTCATGCATGACGCGGT
The DNA here is from genome assembly GCF_056540865.1 of Ruegeria sp. AL11. Classification (NCBI taxonomy): domain Bacteria; kingdom Pseudomonadati; phylum Pseudomonadota; class Alphaproteobacteria; order Rhodobacterales; family Roseobacteraceae; genus Ruegeria; species Ruegeria sp. AL11. Next base: position 99,732 of record NZ_JBQFXO010000009.1, on the reverse strand, counting down.
CAAGCAGGCGGTATCGGGCTTCCCTGTAAAGGTTGTCGCCCCGTGCGAAGGCACTGGTTACGAGATCGGTTCGATGTCGATCATTGAAGGCGCTCGCAACGAAGAAGAAGCCAAAAAGTTCTACGACTGGGCGCTGAGCGCCGAAGCGCAAAACCTCGCGCTTGAAGTCAATGCCTTCCAGGTTCCGTCCAACAAGGGTGCGCAAACATCTGAAAGCGCCCCGGATATGAGCCAGATCAAGCTGATTGACTACGACTTCAAAAAGTACGGCTCCTCTGATGAACGTAAGCGTCTGCTGCAAAAGTGGGACGAAGACGTTTCGGTTCTGCCGCAGTAAGTGACTGACACTGCGAAAACCAGGACCCACCCGGTATTGATCTTCTGGATCATTGTCGGGTGGGTCGGCTACGTCCTGCTGCCATGGTACATGGTTGAGGATGGCCTTTGGTCATTTGAATGGCTCTTTAACGGCTATCCGTATGACGAAGATTTTGCGCCCGCTCTATTTCTGATCGGGCAGGGTGAAAAGCTCTGGCTTGCACCCTTGCTGATACCGCTGGCATTGCCAATTCTGGTGCTTGGGAAACCTAAATCTGATCCGATCTACGCTAAGATCCTGATACTTGCGGGTGCACTGGGCTTTGGCTGGCTGATTGCGCAAGGCTTCGGGATCGGCATTCGCGGCTTCAACTTCGACTGGCTCAAGGCCCTGTTTGGCGCGCCAAAAATCCGACAGTTCGGCATGGGGTATGGCGCGATGCTCTGTGCGTCGGCCTTCCTGTTCCTGCTCACGCAGGGCATCGCGGCGCGCGGTGCAGTCAACGGCGATGTGTTTGTCGTCAGCGCCATCGGCGGTGTCATTACAATTGTCACCGCCTTCGTGTTCTTTCCAATTGCCAACATGCTGTTTTCGGCCTTTGTGACCGAAGACGGCGCCTATTCGGTATCTGTTTTTGCCTCGAAGTTCTTTGATGATCGTCTCTGGGGATTGGGGTGTTTTTGGGGTGCGAAATGCGGCGCCGCGTGGAACTCCCTCTTTTTGGCCATTCTCGTCGGCCTGATCACCACGGTTCTGGGACTTTGTTTTGCGCTTGTGGTCACCAGGTCAGGGTTTCGGTTCAAGCGTGGGATGCGCGCGCTGACTGTTTTGCCAATAATCACGCCTCCCTTCGTAATCGGGCTGGCCTTGATCCTACTCTTCGGTTTGTCCGGGTCGGTCACAGTCTTTTTCGCTGATCTTTTTGGCGTGCAACCGTCGCGGTGGCTCTATGGAATGCCGGGCGTCCTGATCGCCCAGACGCTGGCCTTCACTCCCATCGCATTTCTGGTGCTGATTGGTGTTGTCGAAGGCGTGTCGCCGTCGATGGAGGAAGCCGCCCAAACGCTGCGCGCCAATAGGTGGCAAACCTTCCGAACGGTGTCGCTGCCCCTGATGAGACCCGGTCTGGCGAATGCATTTCTGCTCGGCTTCATCGAAAGCATGGCCGACTTCGGCAACCCGCTTGTTCTAGGCGGTAATTTTGACGTTCTGTCGACCGAGATATTCTTTGCCATCGTCGGCGCGCAATATGATCAGGGTCGGGCCGCCGTGCTGGCCATGGTACTGCTCTTCTTCACGCTGTCTGCTTTTTACGCGCAGCGCGCCTGGCTCGGTAGGAAAAGCTACACCACCGTTTCCGGCAAGGGGGACGCCGGGGTGCATCCGCTGATGCCCAATGGGCTGGCAATACCCGTGCTGGCCATCGCGACCATCTGGGCGCTGTTTACAGCGGTTGTGTACGGCATGATCATTTACGGCAGCGTCGTTGAGCTTTGGGGTGTCAACAACACGCTCACCTTCAAACACTATTTCACCGCCTTCTCAGTTCGCTTTGAAGAGGAAGGTATCCGCTGGACGGGTGCCGCATGGGACAGTTTCTGGACCACCATCAGCATTGCGGCCATAGCGGCTCCGCTGACGGCAGCTGTAGGACTGGTGACCGCCTACTTGCTCACGCGCCAAAATTTCTCCGGAAAAAACGCCTTCGAATTCGGAACGATGCTGTCCTTCGCCATTCCCGGTACCGTCATCGGGGTCAGCTACATCCTGGCTTTCAACGTTCCCCCGATTGAAATCACAGGCACTGGTGTGATCCTCGTGATCAGCTTCATTTTCCGCAACATGCCCGTCGGCGTGCGTGCGGGCATTGCATCCATGTCGCAACTGGACAGGTCGCTTGATGAATCCTCGCTGACTCTGGGTGCAAACTCGTGGCAGACGTTCCGACGCGTGATCCTGCCCCTGCTCAAGCCCGCCATCCTAGCGGCACTCGTCTACAGTTTTGTCCGCGCGATGACCGCGATCTCGGCAGTCATTTTTCTGGTATCGGCCGAATACGACATGGCGACCAGCTACATCATCGGGCGCGTCGAGAACAATGACTACGGCCTTGCCATCGCCTATTCCACCACGCTGATCTTCGTGATGCTGGCATCTGTAGGGCTTTTGCAATTCCTCGTGGGCCGCGTGCAGATCGGACGGCGCACCCAGATCGGAGCGGAAAGAACGACATGACGGATACCAACATTGCTAGTAAAGCCGCGCCGGTTCGGTTCGAAGGAGTGTCAAAAGTATTTGGCAAAGATGTCGTGGCCGTCGACAACATCGACCTGCATGTGGAAGCAGGTAAACTGGTGACGCTGCTGGGACCATCGGGCTGCGGCAAAACAACGACGCTGCGCATGATTGCCGGTCTGGAGATGGCCAACTCGGGCAGGATCGTGATTGGCGATCGCGACGTGACCAAGCTGCCCGCGACTGATCGCGATGTGTCTATGGTGTTTCAGTCTTACGCCCTGTTCCCACATATGAGCGTGCTGGAAAACGTGATGTACGGTTTGACATTCTCCGGCTTTGCTAAGAGCGAGGCCAGATCGCGCGCGCTCAAAGGGTTGGAACTGGTGGGCCTCAAGGGCTTCGACAACCGTTTGCCTAGCGAGCTGTCAGGAGGCCAGCAACAACGTGTCGCAGTCGCCCGCGCGCTGGTGCTGGAACCGCAGGTGCTGCTCTTTGACGAACCCCTTTCGAACCTCGATGCCAAACTGCGCCGACAGGTGCGCGAAGACATTCGCTCCATTCAGCGGGACCTCGGACTGACGGTTGTCTATGTAACCCATGATCAGGAGGAAGCGCTTGCCGTGTCCGACGAGATCGTCGTCATGCGTAACGCCGCCATCGCCCAGATCGGCACACCACGGCAACTCTATGACGCACCAATCGACCGCTTCGTGGCTGACTTCATCGGTGAAGCGAACCTGATCGAGTGCAAAATCGTCGAAGTCGATGGCGATCAGGCGACAATCGACATCGAAGGTCACCGCCACAGCTTGCCCTCTCGCGATTTGCCCGTGGGTCCGGCAACGCTGGCGGTGCGTCCGTCCCGCATCCTGATCGGATACGAAACCGGCATCCCGGTAAAAGTCTCCAAAGCTACCTATGTCGGCGTGCGCATGGAATATACGCTGACCGGCGCATTCGGACAGGTGTTTGCCGTGCAGGACGACGTGGATGATCCGTTGCTACCGGGCGCTGACGTCAAAATGGCCTTTGCAGACCGGGGACCGGTTTTGCTGCCGAAGGGCTGACATTGCCGAAACTCGTTATCATTTCGCACCCGGAAGTGGTCGTGAACCCAGAGATCGCAATCACCAACTGGGAACTGAGTGAGGTGGGCCGCACCCGGGCCGAAGCATTTGCAAATGCGCCGATCATGGCTTCGGTCAGCGCCATCTGGTCCAGCACCGAACGCAAGGCAGAACAGACAGCTGCGATCCTGGCCAAACCGCACGGCCTTGAGGTGAAGGTAAACCCGGCGCTGGGCGAAAATGACCGCAGTGCCACCGGTTTCTTGCCACCGCACCAGTTCGAAGCCGCCGCCGATGCATTCTTCGCTGCACCCGACGTGAGCTTTCGCGGCTGGGAAACCGCGACAGATGCTCAGGCCCGGATTGTCGGGGCAGTCACGTCAATCATGGACGCGCACGATGGTGGTGATCTTGCCATCGTAACCCACGGCGCGGTTGGGACGCTGCTGTGGTGTCATCTCTCCGGGGTGCGGATTGATCGCCAGCACGACCAGCCTGGGCAGGGGCATTTCTGGAGCGCTGATTTGGACACGCTGTGCTGCAACCCCGGCTGGCGGGCTATCGCCTGACGCAAATCAGACGTGCCACGCCTTCTCGCAAATTGCTTTGAGATCATCAAAGATCTTTGGCGTACCGGCAATGACACGGCCACCATCGCGGATCATTTCATTCACGTCCTGTTCTTCGACGACGCCGCCCGCCTCTGTGATCAACAGCTGACCGGCAAGACAGTCCCACGCGTTCATATGCTCTTCGACGTACCCCAACAGCCGGCCTGCTGCGACATAGGCAAGCGACAGCGCGCCGCTTGCATTGCGATGATACATGGCCCCGCGTTCGATGATGGCTGAAATGATTGGTATCACCTTTGCCGCTTCGATGCGGTTCGAATATCCGACCGAGACGGTCCCGCTTGCCATATCGACGCCTGATGCGACCTGCATTGGCTGCCCGTTGAGCGTTGCTCCCGCCCCCCGCATGGCGACATAGGTCTCAGCCACGTTCGGCTCGTGAATGACACCGATTTGTGTTTGTCCCTCTGAAACAACCGCCAGGACGATCGTCCACGCCGGAATGCCGTTTACGAAGTTCGTGGTGCCGTCAATTGGGTCTATTACCCAGTCAAACCCACTGGACCCTGATTTCGCAGCGTGCTCTTCTCCGAAGATTGCGTCATCGGGATAGGCCTCGGCTATTTTTTCGCGAACATACGTCTCGACATTCCGGTCGGCTTCGCTGACCCAATCCTGAGCACCCTTTGCATCCACCACCAGAGTGTCTCTATTGCCAAAATATTTTATAGCCAATGCACCTGCTTCTTCAGCCAATTTGGTGGCGAACATACTTCGATCAGAGATGCTATGCACTCGACCCTCCTGCCGTTAAATTCTGTTTCTGATTATGAACAATAGGCGGTGCCGGGGGTCAGCACCACTAAGCAACATTGAAACCCGTTTCGTCGGTTTCTTCAGATACATATTACGACAACGAAATGAAGCCCCAAACTAATCGTGGACAGCGGACCTATGCATTTGATGTCTCTTACGTGAAGGCCCGCTTTGAGCGCGTTGTAGCCCAAAGCCGATTAATTTCCGACGGTACAGCTTAAACCCATAAAACCTTTGACCGACCATAAATCTAGCGACTGCCTTGTCCGCAGAGCGGTCATTCAGACGGAACGCAGCGAACGACCGCTCTGAGCCCATGGCAGACATTGTTCAATGTGTTCGACAACCTCACGTTTTACGAAAGTGACAAGTCACCGCGTTGGTACTAAGTTGAGACATAAATATTCAAATATTTGACTGCCCAGTTTCTCAGCTTCACCCAGCGCGAGTTTCATATGTTCAAGTTCAAATTTCCTACCGCCTTTACCATTCTGTTCATACTGATTGCCGTCGTGGCCGCCCTTACGTGGGTTATTCCGGCCGGTGAGTACGACCGTCAGATGAACGAAGCTCTGGGCAGCGAAGCGCCTGTCCCGGGCACCTACCACGAAGTCGAGCCGAACCCCCAAGGACTTACGGCAGTTATCCTTGCCCCGATTGCAGGTATGTACGATCCTGGTCTTCTGGGAAGTTCATCCAGCGCGGCGATTGATGTCGCTTTGTTTGTTTTAGTCATCGGCGGTTTCCTGATGGTTGTCACCAAGACAGGAGCTATCGACGCCGGCATCGGTTGGTTGCTGCACAGGTTGGCAGGGCGGGAAATCCTGATGATCCCAATCCTGATGATCGCCTTTGCCTTTGGCGGGACAAGCTATGGCATGGCCGAAGAATCCCTCGCGTTCTACGCTCTGATCATTCCGGTTTTTATTCGGGCAGGGTACGACTCCTTGACCGGGGTTGCGGTGATCATGCTAGGCGCAGGCATTGGGACCCTGGGCTCAACCTTCAACGCATTTGCGACAGTTGTTGCCTCGCAAGGTGCGGGTATTCCGTTCACGAACGGGATCGTTCTTAGGTTCATTATCCTTGTCCTTTGTCTTGCTGCGGGCATCGCATTCGTCATGCGATACGCATCACGCGTGAAAGCCGACCCGTCATTGTCCGTGGTGGCCGATCAGGCCGAGGAAAACCGGGCGCATTTCCTAAAGGGTTCGGAAGGCGATGATACGTTCCCCGAGATGACCAAGACGCGTTCGATCATTCTGGTTCTTTTCGGGATTACCTTCGCCATCATGATCTATGGTGTTGTCGCGCTGGGGTGGTGGATGGCCGAGATGTCCGGTCTCTTCCTGGTGATGTCCATCATCGTTTGGTGGGTCGGGAAAACGGATGAAGGGTCCAGAATGGACGAAGGGACCTTTGTGGAAACCTTCGTTGATGGCGCGCGCGATTTGCTGGGCGTTGCCCTGATCATTGGCGTCGCGCGCGGTGTTGTCGTCATTATGGACGCGGGCAAAATCACCGACACAATCCTCGCCGGAGCCGAGGGGTTTGTCTCGGGGCTGAGCGAGTTTGCTTTTATCAACGCGATGTTTGGCATTCAGATCTTGATGTCATTCCTGGTGCCGTCCTCGTCAGGGCTGGCCACGCTTTCGATGCCGATCATGGCACCACTGGCAGACTTTGCGGGCGTCGGTCGTGACCTGGTGGTTACAGCGTATCAGTCAGCAAACGGATGGGTGAACCTGTTCAACCCGACATTTGCCGTCGTCATGGGAGGGCTAGCCATTGGTCGTGTGTCATATGACCGGTGGCTGCGCTTTGTTTTCCCGCTGCTCGTAATTCTAGCCGTGATCATCTGCGCCGCACTTACCGTTGGGGCCATAACTGATCCGGGGATCGACGGGCCGGCAACCGAGACTTCAGACACAACATCGAACTGAGCCGTCGCAATGACCGATCGCTCCGCTCCAGAGACGACTTCGACATCAGGTGCCCTAGGGCTGACGGCCTGTATCGCTTTGGTTGTTGGAAACATGATCGGGTCGGGAGTGTTCCTTCTACCAGCGTCACTTGCACCGTTTGGGCCAATCGCAATTGGTGGGTGGATTCTGACTTCGGCAGGGGCGCTTGTTCTCGCGATCATTTTCGGAAGGCTGTCACGCGTCGTTTCGAAACCCGGTGGCCCCTACGCCTATTCGCAAGAAGCATTCGGAGACTTTGCAGGCTTCATTATTGCCTGGGGGTACTGGATCGCACTTTGGACCGGGAACGCAGCTGTTGCTGTCGCGTTGGTGGGATATCTGGGTTTCCTGTTCCCAATTATCATCGAAGTGCCAATGTACGGCCTATCGACCGCGTTGGTTGCAATCTGGACGCTCACCTTGGTCAACATCCGAGGGGTCGAAGGGGCTGGTTTGGTTCAGATCGTGACCACCGTGCTCAAGCTAGCTCCGCTGATTTTGATTGGCACATTGGGTATCTTCTGGATCAACACCGAGAACTATGTTCCGGTCAATCAAAGCGGCACCACGGCGTTTACGGCGATTTCTGCCGCGGCTGCTCTGACGCTTTGGGCCTACCTGGGTCTTGAATCTGCGACGGTTCCCTCTGGTGATGTTATCGAGCCGGAAAAGACTATCCCGCGCGCCACCGTGATCGGCGTGATTATCGCCGCAAGCGTCTATATCTCGGTAACCGCCGTTTCGATGGGCGTCATTCCTGCCGAGTTGCTCGCTGTTTCCGCCGCACCTCTGGCAGCCGTCGGTGAGGTGATGTTTGGTCCCGTTGGCGGCGTCCTTGTTGCTGTGGGCGCGGTGATTTCGACCTTTGGCACTTTGAACGGCTTTACACTGCTCAGTGGCCAGGTCCCTTACGGTGCTGCCTTGGATCGCGTCTTTCCTGCAGCCTTGGGCCAAAAATCCAAATTTGGAACGCCTGCCAATGCGTTAATCCTGTCGAATGCGCTGGCTTCGGTTCTGATCATCATGAACTATGCGCAAGGGCTGGTCGCCGCATTCAACTTTGTCATTTTGCTCGCCGTTGTCGCCAGCCTTTTGCCCTATGCCATCTGCTCTGTGGCCGAGATTATGATCCGGCTGAAAGGCGGGCAGGTCCTGCATGGCCCGGAACTGGCGAAGGTCATCGTACTGGGCGCGCTTGGGTTCATTTATTCGGTCTGGGCCTTCATCGGCTCAGGCGCCGAAACTGTTTTGGTTGGCTCGGTCCTGCTGCTTATGGGCGTGCCTATCCATGTCTGGGTTCGCTGGGGCCAGGCCAATGACATTGAAGAGATTCAGAAAACGGATAGTTCGAAAGGAGAGTTGCCATGAAGCTCGGCGTTCATTCCGAGATCGGAAAGCTCAACAAGGTGATCGTCTCGCGCCCTTCACTGGCGCATGATCGTCTGACACCACGAAATTGCGAAGAGCTTTTGTTCGATGACGTGATCTGGGTCGAGCAGGCCCGCAAGGACCACGCAGAATTCTGTTCCCTGATGCGAGAACGCGGGGTCGAGGTCTACGACATTCAGGATCTGCTGGCTCAAGCCATCGCAGACGACCCCGCAGCGCGCGCCTTCCTTCTGGACCGTCTGATCACGCCCAACATGGTCGGCTTGGGCTTTTCCGTAGAAATGCGTGCTTGGTTGGACGAGATGGACGCCAAGCTGCTTGCTCGCCATATGCTTGGCGGCATCATCTTCGCAGACCTGCCCAAGGGTATGATCGACGAACAGTTCGGTGATCTGGTTTCTCTGGGCGACTTTATCCTTCCCGCCATCCCCAATGCGCAGTTCCAGCGCGACCCCTCCTGCTGGATTTTCGATGGCGTGACGACGAACCCGATGTTCTGGCCTGCTCGTAAACCGGAAACCCTGATCATGCGTACGGTGTATCGCCACCATAAGATGTTCAAGGACGCCGAGTTCGAGTTCTGGTGGGGCGACAGCGACGACGATTTCGGCCTGGCGTCGGTCGAGGGTGGCGACGTTCAACCGGTGGGCAACGGTACTGTCTTCATAGGAATGGGCGAACGCACAACCAGGCAGGCCGTCGCCCAGGTTGCCGAAGCGCTGTTCAGGAAAGGCGGTGCTGAACGTGTCGTCGCCTGTGCGATGCCAAAAAGCCGCGCGGCCATGCATCTGGATACCGTCTTCACTTGCCTTGACCATGACAAAGTCACTGCATTCTCGGAAGTTGCGGACCAGATCACCTGTATCTCGATCCGCCCGGGTGACCGCGGGGACTTGGATATTCACGTGGAAAAAGGACACCTGTTCGACGTCTACAAAGAAGCCCTGGGATTGAACTCGCTTGAGGTCATTTCGACCGGCGGCAACGAGTTCCAGGCCGAGCGCGAACAGTGGGATGACGGCAATAACGTCGTGGCCCTCTCGCCCGGTGTGGTCGTTGGCTATGCGCGCAACACGTTTACGAACGGCAAGATGCGCGCAGCCGGCGTCGAGGTGATCGAAATCTCGGGTCAGGAATTGGGACGCGGTCGCGGTGGTGGCCACTGCATGACCTGCCCGATCGACCGCGACCCCGCCTATTGAATTTACCTTGGGTGCAATCCCCTGCGCCCACTGATTTTTGTTAGGGAGAGACAAAATGGCATTCAATCTCAAAGGCCGTAGCTATCTGAAAATTGCCGATTTCAGCCAGCGTGAAATGCTGTACCTGCTGGATCTGGCCCGCGATCTGAAACGCGCGAAATATGCCCGCGCCGAACAGCCGTCGCTGACCGGCAAGAACATCTGCCTTATCTTCGAAAAAACTTCGACGCGCACCCGTTGCGCCTTTGAAGTGGCCGCCTACGATCAGGGTGCGAACATTACGTATCTCGATCCATCGGGCTCGCAAATCGGGCACAAGGAGTCGATGAAGGACACAGCCCGCGTATTGGGCCGCATGTTCGACGGGATCGAATTCCGCGGCGCGGGTCAGGACATGGTTGAAACGCTGTCAGAGTATGCCGGTGTTCCGGTCTATAACGGCCTGACGGATGACTGGCATCCGACCCAAATGCTTGCCGATATGCAGACCATGATCGAGCACGCTGACAAGCCTCGCAAGGACATTGTCTATGCCTACTCGGGCGACTGTCGGTCGAACATGGGCAACTCGCTGCTGATGTTGGGCGCGATCATGGGCTGCGACGTCCGGATGATCTCGCCGAAAGAAACCCAGCCCCATGACGATGTGCGCGAATTGGCGATGGAGCGGGCTGAAAAGACCGGTGCACGTGTGACCATCACCGACGATACCTCGGCCGTAGAGGGCGCGGATTTCATTCATACCGATGTCTGGGTGTCGATGGGTGAGCCAAAAGAGGTCTGGGCTGAGCGGATCAAGCTGCTGAGCCCTTATCAGGTCAACATGGATCTGATGAAGAAAACCGGAAATCCGGCTGTCAAGTTCATGCACTGCCTGCCCGCCTTCCACAATCTGGAGACCAAGGTCGGTCAGGACATTCACGAACAATTTGGCATCACCGAGATGGAAGTGACCGAGGAGGTCTTCGAAAGCGATATGAACATCGCGTTCGAGCAAGCCGAAAACCGGATGCACACGATCAAGGCGATCCTCGTCGCGACATTGGGAGCCTGAACCATGGGACGCGTTGTTGTAGCACTTGGCGGCAACGCGCTTCTCAAACGGGGGGAGGCGATGACAGCGGACAATCAGCGCAAGAACGCGAAGATTGCCGCCGAAGCCCTCGCCCCGCTCTGCGAAGCGTACGAAACCGTCATCACTCATGGCAATGGCCCGCAGGTCGGGATGCTGGCCCTGCAAGAGATTATGTATTCGGATGTCGAGGAGTACCCGCTGGACGTTTTGGTCGGCGAAACGATGGGCATGATCGGCTACATGATCGAGCAGGAGCTTGGTAACATTCTGCCTTTCGAGCATCATATCGCCACCCTGTTGACCATGATCGAGGTAGACCCAAGCGACCCGGCCTTCGACAACCCTACCAAGTTCATCGGGCAGGTTTATTCCGAAGCGGACGCCAAGAAAGAGGCGGCTGACAAGGGCTGGACGGTGAAACCGGATGGCGAGTACTGGCGGCGCGTGGTGCCCTCGCCGCGCCCGAAACGTATCTTTCAGGTCGAACCGATCCGTTGGATCCTGGAAAAGGGCGCGACCGTGATCGCTGCTGGCGGAGGCGGCATCCCGACGATGTACGAGGCAGGCGCTGAAAGGAAACTGGTCGGGGTCGAAGCCGTCATCGACAAGGATTTCGCCTCGTGCCTTCTGGCGCAGAACCTTGGCGCAGATTTCTTTGTCATCGCTACAGATGCAGAAGCCGTGTTCCTGAACTGGGGAACGCCTGAACAAACAGGAATTAGATCGATCACTCCGGATTCATTGGATGAGTACGACTTCCCCGCCGGGTCAATGGCCCCCAAGGTTCAGGCGGCACAAGACTTTGTGCGATCCTCGGGCGGTCGTGCGATCATTTGCGCCCTAGCCGATGTTCCTGCAGCCGTTCGCGGTGAAAAAGGTACGACAGTATCGCTAGAGGCGGGGGAAACACAGTTTCACTAGGCCCGAAGAATAGGCTTTGTTGATTGTAATGCCTTCTATGGGACACCGGGGTCGACACTGCGCGCTGCGCGTCACTAGATCGTGCGTATGGGTTATCAGGCCATAAAATTTAACTTCCTCTGACATCCTTGTGGGCGGAATGCTGGCCAGGCACAATGCAGACCCTCTGCCAAGAAGTTGACAACGAATGGGTGCTTCAGGATGTCCATTCTAGCACCTTCAGTGCCGTTCTAAGCAAAGGTAGCGTCAGAGCCATTTCAGTCCGAACATTTCCTTCAGCGCAGACAACAGAAGCGTGGGCAGTGCGGCGATGAAGAACACTCCGAGCAAATGCGACAGAGGCAGGGAAACTGTTCCAAGCACGAAATGTCCAGCGCCGGTATAAATGGCGAGAAGAGACAGCAATATGGAAATGCTCACCGCTCCAAGCAAGGTGCGGTTGCCGAGCGGCGACTTGCGGTAGAGCGTGGAGGTCGTTCGGGCGTCGAAAATATGCCAGATCTGGGCAAAGATCAGTGTCATGAACGCTGCTGTCTGGGCGTGTTCCAAGGAGGCGCCTCGTTCGAGAAACTCCTGGAAGACATAAAAGGTCAGCAGGCCGAGCAGCGTTCCCCGGATCAGGATCCGCTCCTTCATTCCGCCGCCGAACAGATTATCGTCGCGCGGGCGCGGTGGGCGCTGCATCAGGTCGGGTTCCGCTTTCTCGAAGCCGAGTGTCAGAGCCGGTAGCCCATCCGATACAAGATTCACCCAGAGGATCATCAGCGGTGTGATCGGCAGGAGCGGGTCTGCCCCCATCAGTAGGAAGGCGAACAGGATCGTTGAGACCTCGGCCACGTTGGCGGTGAGCGCCTGCCGAATGAATTTCAAAAGATTGTCGAAGATGCGCCGGCCTTCGCGGACTGCCGTCACGATGGTGGAGAAATTGTCATCGAGCAGCACGAGGGCAGCGCTGTCCTTGGCGACCTGCGTGCCGGTGATGCCCATGGCGACACCAATATCCGCCGCTCGCAGAGCGGGCGCGTCGTTGACGCCATCCCCGGTCATTGCCGCCACCTCGCCATTCTCCTGCATGGCATTGACGATGCGCAGCTTGTGCTCCGGGGTCACCCGGGCAAAGACGGCCGCGTGCTGCACCATCTCTTTCAAATCCTGATCGCTCATCTGGTCGAGCTCGACCCCGGTATGAACCGTCTGCGCGTCGCTGGTGCGAATGCCGATCTGTTCCGCAATCGCTTGGGCGGTCACGGCGTGGTCGCCGGTGATCATCACCGTTCGGATGCCGGCCCCGGTTGCCTCCGAAACGGCGATGGGTACTTCGCTGCGCGGCGGGTCCATGATGCCGTGAATGCCAAGCAGTACGATCCGCTGCTCGGGATCGGCATGGTCCAGATCCTCTTCTGCCACCTCCCGATAAGCCACGGCGAGGGTCCGGAGCGCCTTCTCGCCGAAACTGTCGATCACCGCCTCGATCTCTTCCCGCAAAGCCGGGGAGATCTCAAGCGTTTCCCCGGCCATGCGGACATGGCTCGCCCTTGACAGGATCACATCAGGCGCCCCCTTGGCGCCGAGTACAGTGCGCCCATCCGGCAATCGAGCGAAGACAGACATCATCTTGCGCGTTGAATCGAAGGGGAATTGCCGAAGCGCCTCGACCCGCGCTTCTGTCAATTTCTCGCGGGAAATCCCGACCTTGGCCGCGGCCACGACCAGAGCGCCCTCAGTCGGGTTGCCCTGGATCGCCGGGCGCCCGTCAGCCTCGACCATACGCGCATCGTTGCAATAGGCGGAGACGGCCAGCATCTGCCGAAGATCCGTTTCGGCCTCGATCTCGGCCACGCTGCCGTCTTCGGAACGGAACTCGCCATGCGGATCGAACCCCTCGCCGGTCACTTCCCAATCCTTGCCACCGGCCCAGCATTGCATCACCTGCATTTGGTTCTGCGTGAGCGTGCCGGTCTTGTCTGAACAGATCACCGAGGTCGCGCCGAGCGTTTCTACAGAGGAAAGCCGTCGCGCCAAGGCGTTGCTGGCAACCATGTTTTGTGATCCCAGCGTCAGAACGATGGTGACTACTGTCGGCAGGCCCTCCGGGATCGCCGCGACCGACAGCGAGATTGCCGTGTTCAGCATCTCAGCCGCATCCATTCCATTGACCACGCCAATGCCGATCACGATGGCGACCACGATCAGGGCCGCCATGATCAGCACCTTGGAAAGGCCCTCGATCTTGAGTTGCAGCGGGGTTTTTGGCTCTTTCGCAGAGGACATGAGGGCAGCGATGTGACCGACCTCGGTCTCCATTCCGGTGCCCACGACAATGCCTTCACCAGCGCCGCCAGTGACCTGCGTGCTCATGAAGCCCATATTCAGACGATCGGCCAAAACGACGTCTTCGTCCTCGATCGGATCGGCATGTTTGTCGACCGGTTCGGATTCTCCCGTCAACGCGGCTTCGTCGACCTGCATCCGGCTGGCGGTGACAAAGCGAATGTCGGCGGCCAGAATGTCACCGGCTTTTACTCGCAGAATATCGCCCGGCACGAGATCCGCCGCCGGTACCTCGACGATCTCGCCGCCGCGGCGCACGAAGGCCTGCGGTGCAGACATCTCCCGCAGGGCTGCCAAGGACTGCTCGGCCTTATATTCCTGCCAGAAGGAGATGAAGGCGTTAAAGACGGCGATCGCGAATATCGCAATCGCATCAACCCAATGCCCCGTATAGGCCGAGACAAGAGCACCTGCTATCAGGATGATCAGCAGCGGGCTTGCGAATTGCCGCAGGAGCATCTTCCATGGCGGAACTGTTGCAGTCTCTTCCAAGCGGTTTGTACCGTGTGTTGAAAGCCGCTTGGCCACCTCGTCCGGATTCAATCCCGTCTCAGGGTTCACGCCGAGGTTTTCGGCGACCGCTCTACCGTCCAACACCCAAGGTGCGTTCGCGTTTCCAAGAACCGATGGGGTTGTCTGTGCGAAACCTGACATTCTCAACTCCGAATGAGCAATTGCGTGACCGGATAAGTCTTGGGGTGCCAGTGCCCATTCTCAGCCAATGAGCCAACCTGCGCAGTTCATTGACGGTTCTCCAATTTGTGATGCGCACGCCTTTATCCAGATACCAGCAGCGACGGAGCTTTGTCATCTGCAAAATCGAGAAAGGTAAGAAAAGCAGATGTTCGCCATTGAATGGAATACGCCCAGCCTAGAGAGACCGCGGTTAGCCGACATTTAGGCTCTTCCTGTCAAGGGCAGCAATGTCCGCAAGGCAGAAGTCACCACGCTTGGATGTGAAGCCCCGGTTTTGAGCTCAATCCATCCTTTGAAGACTTACGAGAACGGCTCAAATGAAATTGCCTTTAACCAAACGACGAACTTGCTGGGGTCTCGTTAGGCAAACCTGCCGTTCGTAGTGTTCCAACGGAAATTCTGTGCGGAACCCGGATTTGCGTTAAGGTTGCGTACACATCGTTGCTTCCTCATTTTGAGACGAAGTGATCCAAAGCAAGATTGAAAGAGAATTGAATGAAACGCCTGTTTCCATCTCTGCCCGAGAACGCGACACTGGGAAGTGTTTATCAAGCCTTTCCGGACAAGCTTTCTCCGCTTTGTGCGTACGAAAGCTTGGTGATGAGAGGAGAGAGCGACCTATCGGTTGCCCAACGTGAATTGATTGCAGCCTATGTCTCGGGCTTGAATGCTTGTGCGTATTGCCATGGCGCACACATCGTTTTCGCCAAAGCCTACGGCATTGAGGTCGAGACAATCGAGGCACTGATGGAAGACCGCGATACGGCACCAATCGAAGACCATCTCCAACCGTTACTGGCATACATTGAAAAGCTCACCGTCTCGCCATCGCGAATGACAGAAGCCGACGCAAATGCGGTCTACGCGGCAGGCTGGTCAGAGAGCGCGCTGTTCGATGCTATCCAGGTCTGTGGTGTCTTTAATCTCGTGAACCGTTTCATAGAAGGAACCGGTGTCCAGAGCCCTGGCAACGACCCAAGACAAGCAGACGAAGCCACTTTGGATCGATACCGCAGCGACACTTTCTATACCGATTTCGGACGAGAGAACGGCCTCGACATCCCTTGAATTGATGTTGCTCGAACTTTCGAACGACGACAAAAAGCTGGCCCGATATCGCGGCAGAAGCGGCCTTATCTCCCGAGGTTAACCAATACGTCGATACCAGTCGGCGCATTCATTTATTGTTGGTGGATCCATGCTCAAAACTCAACGATCCATCCTGCTTTTCTTAGATAACCCAATTTCTGATAAGTTTTGGAGACTTGTGGTCTTTGTAAGGGGAGCGAGTTGCTTAAATTTGACGCTGAAACAACGAAATTACTTGAAATCGCCTATCAAGGCGCAGAACTGACGCGGCGAAGACAGGCTTCATTTGATGCGCTGTGCCCGGCTCCTGGTGAAACTATTTTGGACATCGGTTGTGGCAACGGGATGTTAACAGTTGAGTTGGCCCGGGCAGTTGGCTCGGATGGCTATGTCATCGGGATCGACCCAAGCGCTGACATGACGGCAGCTGCTAGAGAACGGTGCAGCGACTACGCAAACGTGGAGTTTCGTGCTGGTGCCGCAAATAGCTTGCCCATTGAGGATGAGAGTGCTGACAAGGCCGTCTCGGTACAGGTCTTTGAGTACATCGAAGACGTAGACGGTGCGTTGGCTGACACGCTGCGGTGCGTCAAACCCGGCGGGCGCCTCGTCATCAGCGATCTACACTTTGGCAGCTTGATCTGGTTCAGCGATGAGCCCGACAGAATGCAAAAGATGCTGACTTCCTGGAACCAGCACTTTGTGAGTGGTTCCCTCCCGGAAAGACTGCCCGCACTGATCAAAGCGCGTGGCGACCATGTGGAAGATGTATTGTCGTTCACAATGACAGATCACCAGTTAAAGCCTGATGGCCTCGCAATCATGATGATGCACCTCATGAAGCAATACGCTGTTGCAAATGATCATGTTGATCCCGCTTTTGCACTATCGTGGTTTGACGAACAGTTCAGCCTTGCAAAAGTTGGGCGCTTCTTCTTTTCGATGACCCAATTTATCGTCGTGGTGCGCAAAAAGGATTGATCGTTCTACAACGCGCCCCTTGACCTCGGCTGCGCTCGCTAAACCATCTTATGGAGCAGGGTTGGTGGCTGGCTGTTGTCTACCGTCGCAACTCGAATGCCAAGAGTTAGGGCCGCCTCGAAATCAGTGTTGCAAATACCTGATAGCCAAAAAGTGTGCGCTCTCTTGCTCGACGGCGATACTCGGCGACCAATCCATTGTGCAGATCCTCTCCAATTTCACCGCGTTTCATTAGCACCTTTCCAGTCTCTTCGACCCAAGGGAGCATTTGGTCGTTGTCCAGAATGCTTCTGCTTTGAAGACTGAAGTCTTCAACTGTGAACCCCGCATTGGAGGCCAGGCCGCGCAGCTTGGCGACAACAAATGGGTCGGTCACGAACTCGTTCACAAATATCTTGGCGCAGGCGCCCAGGGGATCGTTCGGCATGTTTCCCAGTGACGCTTTCGAAAAGTCAGCGTCACACACTACGAGACACCCCCCCGACCGAAGGACGCGCCCTGCTTCGGCTAAAAGAGGTGCCGGATCTTCCACATGGGTAAGCACTGTGTGCATTATCACGTTATCAACTGAGCCATCATCCAGGGGAAGCGACGCTCCTCCTGCGACCTCAAACTCCACATTGTCGTGGCCCCCAACCCGCGCCCTTGCTTCGGTCACAAAGCCTACAGACGGCTCGAAACCAATAACACGCGCGGGTTTGGCCTTCTCCGCAATGCGGCGCGTGACAGCTCCTGCACCGCATCCGACTTCAATCGTTAGGCTATCTTTCGCAAACAAAAGTTTGGCCAGATAGTCTGAAACGATCTTTTCCATTGTGGGGTCGGCCTGACGCGCGTCCATCGAGTCGGCAAATGCGGAAATGAACTCCGCTCCCGCAGCATCTACATCTTGAAACGGATCAGCCATCCCCACCAGCCTCCAATACTGCTCAGTATTCTCTACCAAAAATCCTAGCATCACCTGAATCAAGCACAAGCCGTGCCGAAATGCTTAACTTGGGGCAAATAGGAGGTTTATGCCAAGGGCAAGGAGCTTCAGTAAAAAGCCCTGAGCGAACCTCGTATTCAGGCAGTTGGAGTAGAGGGCCGCATCATCTATCGTCGAACGCATGTCGAACAAGGGGCAACAGTTGCAACGAAGGTTGGCGGCAATTCTAGCCGCGGATGTCGTTGGGTATTCGGCGCTTATGCACCAAGATGAGCAAGCCACAATTCTAATGCTTGATCACCTGGAAAGCGACATCTTCGCCCCAACGATAGCAGGCCAGTCAGGTCGTGTCGTGAAAAGCATGGGCGATGGTTGGTTGGTGCAATTTGACAGCGCGGCGCGAGCTGTAACCGCAGCAATCCGGCTACAAGAGCAGTTGGCTGAACACTCGTTAATGAACCTGCGGATCGGCGTTCATGTGGGCGATGTCACAGAAAAAGGTGACGACATTCTGGGCGACGGCGTGAATATTGCCGCTCGGCTTGAGAGCATTGCGCCAACCGGTGGCATCGCAATTTCTGAACCCGTACACTTGAACCTTGAACACACTCTGGCAGACGCATTCAAAGCTGTAGGGAAGAAGAGGCTTAAGAACATCCAGCGCAGCCTGGATGTGTGGATTCACGATGGACCACACCTGGGTGCATCGCAAAGCTCGCCTTCTTTCACAGAGACGAGCTTGCCAAAGTTATCCATCCATCCTGTCACGTGCAGCGACCAAAGCACTGAGTTAAAGGAAATGGCCGCGGCTCTCACTTCAGATTTCGGTTCTTATTTTCGAACGATCAACTGGTTAAACGCAGCGATATCTTCCACAGAACCATCAGAGGGATATGCACTTCGCGGTGTGTTGCGTGGACACGGCGACCGATTGCGTCTGGAAGCCCGCTTAAGTGACTCTTCTAGTTCTGAAATCTGGACCCAGAAGTTCGACGGTTCGGTCGATGCCATCTTTGATTGGCAGGACGAGGTCGTGGAAAAGCTATTGGATGCGGTTAGCGGAATCTTGATCCAGTCTGAGACCGCAAAGCTCTCCGCGTTGCCAGAAGACGAACTGACAGCCGAGCAATGCGTTTTGATGGGCATGATCGCTTGGTCGGATGCCGGCATCGGCAGCTACGAAGAGGCGCTATCGTACCACGCCAGGGCCATAGAAACCAAACCAACCCTCGCGGCGGCCTATGCGGAAGCTATTTGGACAATGAATGGCGCGAGCACCTATGATCTTCGTCGCGAACTGTCATCCTACTATGAGAAACTGCCAGACTGGATCGAGGCCGGACGACACATGGCGGGGCAAAGCCCAACTCTTGATCTGAGTGTCGCTGTGGCTGACTAAAATGTAGACAGAGATGCGGATCGGCTCTCCGTGGCGCTTGAGCAAATCCGGCAAAGGGCGCCATTGGATGCCCGTCTGCATTTGTTTATGGGGTGGGGGTACAACTGGGCTGGGTTTCCTAAAATGGCACTAAGCTGTTTTCAGACGGCGCTTCGGTTGGGACGATATGGTGCCGTTTTCGTGGGGGCTTCCGGAGGTGCTGCCACCTCTTGCGTAATGCTTGGTCGAGACCGCGATGCTATCGCCTACGCAGAGGCAGGTTTGCGCTTTTCAAAGAACTATGCCCCGCTCCACAGCACGAGGGCTGCTGCTCACGCAATGCTTGGGGAACCTGAAGAGGCGTCTGCTGCTTTGACGCAAATGCTGCAAATGGAACCTGGTGAGACGATTTCGAAGTGGCGTAGCAACGTGGACTATGGTGGCTCTGAAGGCGCTGAACGTTACTTTGAAGCGCTTCGCAGGGCAGGGTTGCCAGAATAGCAGTGCCGGAACCAAGTTGAGTTGGTTAATTCGAAAGCTTGTTAACGCATCTTTTTTACTAAAAGGCTCGGATTTGATTGTCCGCTTCGGGCTGCGACCAGTCAATCATGCAAGCCGCAGAGAACGGAAACACTGAGCCCACTTTGACCGATGCTGCGCGATGCCCCAATTACAGCAAAGCGCAGTAAGCGGACTTTGCAAAGTCTTTGGTACGGGTAGCAACAGAAGCCTATTTTCGCAGTATTCCGGGCCTACCCACAATGCCTCGACGAGAGACGAGGCGTTCCTCACCGCCTGCAAGGATGTAAGGACATGACGACACGCACATCGAGCCAGCTAGAACGGCTGTAGAAAGCTCAGCACCTCTCACCTGCTTACCAATGGACAGTGCCTCGGAAACCACTCCTCCCGGGCTGTGGAGAGCCACAAGGTCGGCGATCATTAATTCTACTGCCCTGAATGCATCCGCCCAATGGCATTTTCAAAGCGGTAGAAAGAGCATAACCAAACGAGTGAACCCACGCATCAGCATGAATACTAATGACGCCGTGATTGAGTTGGCGTTGCAAGGTCATGGGATCGGACGGCTTTTGTCGTATCAGGTGGCACCCTACATTGCAGATGGGCGGCTCAAGACTGTCATGAAGTCATATGAGCCACCCGAGGTTCCCATCCATCTTGTGCATCAAGAGGGTCGAACCGTGTCTGCGAAGGTACGCGCTTTTGTTGATTTTCGGTCGAACGTCTCAAATCGGATTCCCTTATTGGCCAGAACCAAACTCAGGCCTAAGCGCAAGACCAACAATTAGGCAATATCGCGTTATTCAGCCGCCGCCGCGGATGAGGCGGTCCATGCATTTGGGACAAACGCATCATCCAAAGCCGTTTCCGCCACATGGTTCGTATAGTTCGACAGGATTTTCAACGCTGTGCCAAGGATGACTTCCAGCATGGTCTGGCGGGTATAGCCAGCCGTCAGAAACGCCTCGACCTGTGCGTCGCTGGGCCAGCCTCGGCTTTCGTTGATCACGATGACGAATTTGCGCAGTGCTTCCAATTTGGGGTCGGCGATAGGGCTGCCATCGCGTAACGCTGCGATCACGTCTTCGGGGACACCGGCCATCTGTGAAAGAGTGGTATGGGCGGCCATGCAGTACTTGCACCCGTTCAACCGGTTGTTAGTCATAAGGATGATCTGGCGCTCAGTCTCTGACAGGCTGGTCTTTCCAAAGATGTTGGAAAGTGTCGTATAGCCTTCCAAAATTGCGGGCGCTTCGGCCATGGCCGCATAAAGGTTGGGCACAAAACCATATCCTTTCAGCGATGCTTCCAGAATTGGTTTCGCGGCATCAGGGGCTGAGGCGATTGTATAGGTCTCAAAATCAGTCATGTCTGGTTTCCTTTGGGAAGAGTTTTCGACGCTCGCGAATTGTCATTGCGGACAGGGCGTCTTGGAGAAATGCCGGCCTTTTGGGGAGGGGAGAGGCAGCGGTGGCTCCGACCGGCAAAAGCCACCAAATTCCTCGATCAAAGGCTGCTGACAGGCGTGTGGTGGATGTCTGCCCACTTGGCATGGGCGCCTTGGATCACGGTCTCTTTGTCCTCAAGGTATTTCTTGAAGATGTCCTCATTCACAAAGAGATAGAGCTTGTTGTCCACGATATCGGCATACCGAACATCGCCATCAAGCTTCTTGCCTACATAGACGCCAAAGGCGCAGAACCCGCCGAATTGAGGCAGATGTGCCGTCGGATCCGCCTCGAATGTGGCTTGCGCTGCCTGCGACGCAAAATAGTAGTCCACTCCATCATGGGCCGATGTAAAAGTGGCGTTGCCCATTTCGGGTTTTTCGGCTTCAAACATCGATACAGGATCGACGCCATGCATGCCGAGGGGCTGCCCGGTCAAGGTAAGACTGTTCGAAACGTTGTATTCATCGTCAGCCAATGCCGCCGCCGCCAGGGCGAGAGTCAACGCTGTTGTAAGTGCGGGAAATGTAAAGATGCGTGTCATGATATGTCCTTTCAGGATGTCGGGATCAAATTTGAAGATCGATTTGGGTCAGGCCGATTGGCCAATGCGCTCAACCGCGTCGTCGGTCCACCAGACGCCGTTGGCGACCATTCGGAAGTTGATTATGGCGGCGAGATACCCGTCACCTTCAGGCACCTTGGCCCCGGCTGTGGCATCGCGAACGACAGCGACTTCGTAGCCCAGCTCCAGCAGCTCGTAGAGATGCGCCTGCGTACACAGGTTCGCCGACATCCCCGCGAGGATCACCTTGTCGATCTTGCGTTTACGCAATTGCAGGTTCAGGTCATTCTGAGCAGGGCTATAAACCTTGTGTGGCGAGCAAATGATGGTTTCGCCATCCTCGATGTACTTCTTGTATTGCGGCATCCAGTCGGCACCTGAGCCCTCGAAGTTGTCCAAATTGAGCGGTCCCAGGCGGTCAAACATGCCGATGCTGTGCATCGTGGCTTCCAGAGTGCCCTCGAACTCCCACTTGTGGTCATGCGGGTAGTAATAGTGGGGCGAGATGAAGACCGGCATCCCCGCAGCCTTGGCGGCAATGAAAAGCCGTTCGATATTATCGACCGTGCCCTGTTCGGTCACGCTTTCGCCAACGACACCCCACGTCACACCGTCTTCTGACAAAAAATCAATCTGGGGGTCGGTCACCACAAGCGCAGTACGCCCCGGCTCGATGGTCATGTCGATTTGGGGAAGGCCTGGATTTTCCGGGTCAGCATAGTAGGCGCGTGCTTCGTCGGTCGCGGCAAGGGCCTGCCCGCCAGCCACTATTGTTGTACCTGCCGCGGCCGCACCGGCGGCTTGTTGCAAGAGTCGCCGGCGCGCCATATCAACGCGTTCGGGCGTGACGTCGCAAGCGCAGCTTGCTCCATGTTTGTGGTCATGATTGCTCATTGCAAATTTCCTTTGTCTGAGAGGGGCAAATGGGTTTGCTTTACTCGGGAGCGCCCCAGGTGGATCTGACAAAGAAGAAGTTAGGCGCCACATCGATTGAGGTATCGGCCCGCCCTGCCAAGGTTTTGGCCGAACCTGCCATGTGGTCTTGAGGTGTGTGCCTAGTCGGAGGTCGCCTGCTGCCTGAATCGTGCCGGAGCCTGGCCAACCCAGCGCTTGAAGGCGCGGCTGAACGTGCTCTGTTCCGAAAACCCGGTCATAAAGGCGATCTCGGCTATGGAAGCCTTACCGTCACGGAGCAGGTCACGAGCGAGTGCAACTTGTGCCTGACCAAGAACGTCGCGATAGGTCAGCCCTTCTTCGGCCAACCTGCGGTAAAGAGTGCGCTCGCTCATTCCCATCTCTTGGGCGACATGCGCCGCCTGCGGTGCGCCGTTACTTAGGGCTGGCGTAAGCCGGTGGACAATTGCTTGGCTCAGTGAGGTGTCGTCATCGCGAGAGTTGAACTCCTCATCCAGGTGCTTCGTCATGAAATCTGACAAGCCCGGATCGCCAAGACGATTTTCGCTTTCCAGCATAGCAGGGCGCATAGCAATGGCGTTGTGGTCAGTACCAAATTGCACGGGACAAGCAAAATGCTGGGCGTAACGTTCATGCTCTTGTCGGCACGCATGTTTGAACGCGACATATTCGAGCGACAATCCAGCACCCACAAACCGATACATATTCCGTGCAAAGGCGGCAAGCGCGCATTCGTTGCGCAATTCCAAGGCGGCGCGATGTGGCGTTTGCCCTTCAAATATCCAAAGGACCGGATCGCCGGTTTCGTCAAGTCTGTAAACTGCGGTGTCCGTGACGAGACGAAAATAACGTTCAATCCGTTGCAAAGATTCCCGCAAGGTGGGAGCTGTCTTTACAGCCAGGCCAAGGACGCCGAGATCATCGGTCGCAATCGCGTTCGCATAGGCCTCAACCAACGCAACCTCATCCGCTTGTTGCGCACGAATCCAATCTATCAAATCGAAATACGCATCATCCGCCAATTGGCCGTCTTGAGCTTCTGGTAAACGCAGCACGACAGCGCCATTCGAAATCAGGGCGCCATCGTCGTTCAGCGTCATCCCGGCGGCGTTGGCCATCGCGCGGGCGAATGCGTAAGTTACACTTGCCATACAGTGAGATTAGCACTGGAATGCTCTTTCACACCAGATCGTCCCACCCAGTGATAGGTATAATAAATAAAGACAGCCTCGATCTTCGGGCGCTTGAGGATAAATGCGCCAAACTGATAAAACTCGTCATCAGGTTTTCTGAACGGTATCGTCCGAAAGCGTGAAGAAGCATGCAGTCATAGAGGTCATGGTAGATGGGCGAAATTTTTATATCTGTGCTGCTGCCGCTCGCAGTTGTTGTCATCATGTTCTGCCTTGGCCTCGGACTCACAGCGGCTGACTTTCAACGCATCGGACGACGTCCACGTGCCTTTTGCGTCGGGGCTCTCAACCAGATCATTTTGCTGCCTTGCATCGCTTTGATGGTGATTTTTATCTTTGGGATTTCCACCGAGACAGCCGTTGGCATTATGATTTTAGCGGCCTGTCCGGGCGGGGCGATCAGTAACATCGTAACCAAGCTTTCGAATTGGGATGTTGCTTTGTCCGTTACTCTTACAGCAGTCTTCAGTCTGACTTGTGTCGTTACCGTACCGCTTATCCTGGGGTTTTCGATGCAGATGTTCATGGGGGCAACTGCGCCCGCCATCGACATCTCTTCGACGGCTTTAGCAATGTTTTTTTTAACAGCTTCTCCAATCCTAGTCGGGGTGACCGCGCGGTCATTGGCGCCGCGTATTGTAGCCGCTGTCGAACCAGTCTTTAGCAAGGTCTCTATGCTACTTTTTGCGCTGGTCATTGGAGGCGCGATCATTTCAAACTGGGTGGTGGTCGCGGATAACTTCCTTAGGCTTGGACCCGCACTTTTGGTTGTAGGTGCGTCACTCACGTTTATTGGCATCATGAGTTCAGGGATGCTCGGATGCACAGACATCGAGGCGAAGACGATTTCAATTGAGACCGGCGTTCAAAACGGAGCTTTGGGGATCGCAATTGCCACCTTGCTGTTGCCTAACACCAATGGGTTAAGCGAATATGCCATCCCATCCGCAATTTATAGCGTGGTCTGGATCGTAACAATGTTGCCTGTGTTCGCTTTCCTTGCGCGAAGAAGCCCAATTTTATGATCCTGACGCCTATTTGCCAGCTCTGATTATGGGCTGGGCCAAGTCCCTTAGTTTCCATGCCGGAGCGCCATCTGGTCAAAGAGCGATCAAGGAGCTCCCAAGCCCTCTGTGGAACGGCCGCTTTGGCGATTTTCCCTGTTGGAGGGGAAAACTGTTGCCGCCAGTGCGGTGGATCCTGCGTCAGCGAAGGTGTAGACTCCAAGGTCAGTTTTGTCCGCAGAATGGTCATTCGTCGCAACTCTGTTCAATGTCTGCTTCGCGGACTTTTCTGTCGTTCGCTTACCAGATGCCGAAGCCCGTTTTACGCACCTTGCAACAGCAGCAGATAGGTGCGCGGTTTTCGCAGCAAACTGAGACTGGTTCAGAATTTTTCTGACAGCACTTGGCAGCTTCTTCAATTGTACTTTTTGCGTCCAATGTGCGCTGATATCATGTTGACTGGAAGATGGGTATTGTCCACTTCTAAAGCAGCCAGATAGGAAACCTGTCTCAAGCTTTACTCAGACAACAAAGCGCCGCTTAGGTCAAAATGCTTCGGGAACATTGCGCGCAGAAAACGAAAAACAATTCTCATCGCTTCGTCGCGGTCAAATGAATCCGGGTGGAGTAGGTAATCGGTCCACATGCCTTCCAGCATTGCGAGTGTGCCGTGTGTAGCGTCCCTAGCAACTTGATTAGGGCGTTCGGTTCCGGCTTCTTTCGCAATTCGAGCGAAAGCGTTGAAAACTAGGTTCCGAAGCTTAGCGTCGCGGGTATCTGAAAACGCAGCGATTGCTGTTCTATTTCGGGCCTCGCCTCGAAACGCGTACCAAATGGAAACGTTTTTCTTATTGAGAATGGTTTCACTTAAGTCGCCCCGAACAATCATCTCAATATGTTCCTGTCCGGTTTGCCCGGTCGTTTCCAACAAGTCGTAAATTCCGTTGTAGTATTGTTCGGAGGAGTAGCGGGCGGCTTCGTCAACCAAGTTGTCCTTGCCACCGAAATGAAGATGAATCATGCCACGGGACAACTCGGCGCGTTGAATGATTTCACTGACGGAGGTTTCGGAAATCCCTTTTTCTGCGACCGAGTCGAGTACTGCCTCGATCAGGGAAAGGCGGTTTCGCTCGCGTATTTCTTGTCGTCTTCCAGTCATTGGATCAGGCGGCTCTGTTTGTTTTCAGTCTCTTGCGGTCCCTTCTAACGGCCAGTGTGAAATTGGCCATCCCCGGTTGCGAATTTATCAGTTGACACAACTAGTCCAAAAATTCCAGATTTAAATGGACGATTGTCCATTTTGTGATCGACATGGTCGCGCCACCAAAAAAGCAAAGTTCAGCAGGGAAGCATGGCCGGAGTACTACGAAGTGAAACGGGCAAGGGCCTCGCACTGAGCGCACCTGCGACGCTCTACGTCGGTCTGCTTGTCGTCGTGCCGCTTTGCATTCTCGTCGCATACAGTTTTTGGACCCAGAACTATGTCGAGATCGACCGGACCTTGACTTGGGCAAACTACCAAGAGGCGTTTACCGACCCATTGGTTCGACACCTAATGTTCCGTTCGGTCGCAATTGCAGGCGCGGTGACATTGGCAACTGTTTGTCTGGCCTATCCGATTGCATACTTCATCGCGTTTCGGACACAGAAGAAGACCTTCTGGCTGTTGCTGATCACTATTCCCTTTTGGAGCAGCTACCTTCTGCGCGTGTTCAGCTGGAAACTAATTCTTGGCTTCAATGGGGTGTTGAATTCTGCGCTGATTTCACTTGGTTTGATACAAGAGCCGCTGACATTCTTGCTCTACAACGAATTCGCTGTTGTCCTTACGCTCGCCCACGCCTGGGCACCGTTTGCTATCCTGCCGATCTATGTATCGCTGCAAAAGATCGACCGCAGCCTATTGGAGGCTGCAACCGACCTTGGCTGCAACAAGCTTGAAAGGTTCGTTCGCGTGACACTGCCTCTGACGGTGCCGGGGGTCATTGCGGCCTGTCTGATCATTTTCATCCCAACGGTGGGCGATTACGTCACTCCGGCCTTAGTCGGTGGATCGCAGGGCAAAATGGTGGCGAACTTGATCCAAGTGCAGTTTGGTGCCGCCAATAACTGGCCGTTGGGTGCAACCCTGTCTCTTCTTGCCATGCTTTCAGTCGGCTGCGTTGCAATCCTGTTCGTGATGGTCGTTACCGCATTGGGCCGGAGGATCAGATGACCAAGGCATTTCGTTTCTCATGGTTGCTGTTTTATGCGATTGCTTATCTGGTGTTTCTCTACCTGCCGGTTTTGCTATTGCCACTGTTTTCGTTCAACGACGGAACTATCGTAGCCTTTCCACTAAAGGGATTCACCTTGAAGTGGTACGCCCAGTTGGGGCAGCAGGACACGCTGCTACAGGCTATGGTGAACTCGTTGATCGTCGGCAGTGTGACCGCCCTGATGGCGACGTCTCTGGGTCTGTTCGCCGCGCGCGCCTATGTCCGCTATCGGTTCACGGGGCGTGAGTTGTCTGAGGGACTGGTCATGCTTCCACTGGTCATTCCCGGCATCATCGTGGCCAGTTCGATGCTGGTCCTGTTCATCAGCATCGGCTTGAAGCCATCGCTGACCACCGTGATCCTTGGGCATGTGTTTGTGGCGTTGCCATTTTCCGTGTCGATTATGAAATCTGCATTTGACGATTTCGACCAGTCCTTGGAGGAGGCTGCATTCGATCTTGGTGAAAGCGTCGTGGGAACGTTTCGGCGTGTTACCCTCCCAATCGTAGCGCCGGGTATTGTCGCCAGCCTTTTGGTCACGTTTACGGTGTCGTTTGACGAGTTCGTCCTGGCCTTTTTCTTATCCGGGAACAGCCCGACATTGCCGGTCTATATCTGGAGCCAGATCCGCTTCCCGGCAAAATTGCCCAACACGTTGGCCCTAGGATCGCTGCTTTTGCTGTCCTCGGTGCTGCTGTTGTTGATCGCCGAATATTTCCGCCGCCGTTCCATCCAATCGTCAGATTGAAGCCAAAGGAAACGAATAAGATGAGCGAACAGAACATCATCGAAATTCAGGGCGTCGAAAAACGCTTTGGTTCCTTTGTGGCTGTGTCCGATCTGAACCTGACCTTGAAAGAGGGTGAGTTCTTTTCGCTGCTTGGCCCTTCGGGATGCGGCAAGACGACGGCTTTGCGCATCATCGCGGGTTTTCAAGATCACGAAGAAGGCGAGATCCGGATCGATGGTCGAACGATGGGAGAGGTGCCTGCGAACAAGCGTCCCACCAATATGGTGTTCCAAAGTTATGCGATCTTTCCTCACCTGAATGTCGGCGACAATGTTGGCTTCGGATTACGCAAGACCAAGCTTTCGCGGCAGGAAATTAAAGAACGCGTTGCCGAGGCGCTTGAGATGGTTGAACTGGGCGGCCTGCAGGACCGTAAGGCCAACGAATTGTCGGGAGGTCAGCGGCAACGAGTAGCGCTCGCCCGCGCACTCGTCATGCGACCCAAGGTTTTACTGCTAGATGAGCCTTTATCTGCGTTGGACAAGAATCTGCGCGAAGCGATGCAATTGGAAATGCGCCGCCTTCAGCAGAAGCTTGGAATAACTTTTGTAATGGTCACGCATGACCAGTACGAGGCGATGACCATGTCCGACCGTATTGGCGTCATGTTTGGGGGGCAGCTCAAGCAGGTGGATAAGCCAGAGGTCCTGTATTCCCAACCGTGTAACCGGGAAGTGGCTTCTTTCATCGGTGGAATGAACTTTCTGGATGCCGTAGTGACTGCAGAGAATGCTGAAACGTTTGAAGTCAACGTTAAGGGCTTAGGGAAGATGGAAATCGGGGTGAACCCCAACGTCCAGTTGCATGACAAGGAACTTCTTGTCGGCGTTCGTCCTGAGCAATTGGAAATCAGTGCGGAAAAGCCGGATGGGTACGATGCTCTTGTTCAGGGCGAGGTTTCGGACGTCGCCTTTTATGGAGAGAGTGTCCACTATTATGTGCGCGTCGATGGTCTGAAAGACAGTATCGCCGTCGCAGTACCAAACTACTTTCACACGGTCGATCACACGCGCGGCGATACCGTCTGGCTTGGCGTTCAAAGCGCCTCGGTGATTGACTTGGGTAAACGTGAATCTTTGGGAGGAGACAAATGAATAAAACAGCATCACTTATGGCAGCAGTAGTTGCCACCTTTGCCGCCAGCCAAACTCTGGCGAACGCCGCTGATCTGACCGTTTTTGACTGGTCCGGATATGAGGATCAGGGCTTTTACGGCGACTATGTCGAAAAATACGGCGGCGCGCCTAGCTACACCTATTTTGGCAGCGTGGAAGAAGCGTTCACAAAGCTTCAGTCCGGTTTTGAAGCTGATTTGGCCCATCCCTGCACGGATGCCCTGAGAAAGTGGGTAGCGGCAGACATGATCAAGCCGATTGACACCAGCAAGCTGGAAAACTGGGACAAGCTGATGCCCAAGATCAAAGAGGTCGATGGCATAACCATTGATGGGCAGACCTACATGGTTCCGTTCGAATGGGGCAATACTGGTCTTATCTATCGAACCGATATGATTTCGGCAGATGATGTTTCGCTGCAATTGCTTGCCGATCCTGCATATCAGGGCAAAGTCGCCATTCCGGACGCCGCTTCCAGTGCCTTTGCAATGGCGGCATTGGCAACTGGCGCCTCCAGCTATACCGATATGAGTGACGAGGAATTCCAAAAAGCGGCGGACTACCTGCGCGCGATTCATCCGAACGTGCGCTTTTATTGGTCTGACGCCGGCCAACTGGATCAGGCAATTGCCAGCGGTGAGGTCACGCTGGGTTGGGGATGGAACCAATCAGAACTGAACCTGATCTGGAACGAAACGCCAGCGGTCATGATGCGTGATGTAGACAAAGGTATCGCGACTTGGGTCTGCGGCTATGTGCATCTGAAATCTGCCAAGCAGTCGGATGAGCAAGTCTATGACATGCTGAACGCGCTCAGCTCTGCGGCAAGCGGTAAATACATCATTGAAAGCTGGGGTTATGCCCACGCCAATGAAGACGCTTTTGCACAGGCAGACCCGGAGCTGATCGAAACCTACGGGTTTTCGGATGTGGACAGCTTCTTTGAAGGCAGCCTGTTCTTTGACGCTGTTAACCCCGAGCTGGAGGCCAAGATGTTGAAGGAATTCGAGCGCATTAAAGCTGGCTTCTAAGGGCACTCTTACAACACACCCGGGAATGGTGGGGAGGTAGAAATCCTTCCATTCCCACGAACCAATTTCCAATTTCCTTGGAGGAAGCGCGGCAATGTCAGGCGCTGACGAGTATTCTGTTCTCTTCGAACCGGTCAAGATCGGGCCAGTAACGGCTCGAAACCGGTTCTACCAGGTGCCCCACTGCAATGGTTTGGGTCATTTGCGACCTCAGGCCGAAGCTGCCATGCGGGCGATGAAAGCCGAGGGCGGTTGGGCAGTGGTGTCTACTCAGGAGGCCGAGATTCATCCGACTTCGGATTTGTCTCCTTATTCTGAAAACCGAATTTGGGACGATCAGGATATTCCCGCACTGCGTCTGATAACCAACTCAATTCATGAGAAGGGCTCGCTCGCGGCAATCCAATTGGCGCATAACGGGCACCATGCCCAAAACCACCTGACCCGCGCGCCTCTGCTGGCCCCATCAGAACTTGTCTTGCAGACTCCATACCCGAAACAGGCAAGGGCAATGGACAAGGCTGACATTCGAGAATTTCGCAAGTGGCATCGCGCGGCGGCTCGTCGTTCGCGCGAAGCCGGGTTCGACATTGTGTATGTCTATGCGGGGCATCACATGACATTGCCTCATCATTTTCTGCTGCCACAGTTCAATGATCGAACGGATGAATATGGAGGTTCGTTGGAGAACCGGGTGCGACTTACCCGCGAGCTTCTGGAAGAAACCAAGGAAGAGGTCGGAGATGATTGCGCCATTGCCCTTCGGTTCGCGGTTGATGAAATGCTCGGGTCAGAGGGGATGCAAGCGCAGGAAGAAGGCCGTGCAGTAGTCGAATTGCTGGCCGAGCTTCCAGACCTTTGGGATGTTAATGTGGCGGATTGGAGCAACGACTCTGCTACGACCCGGTTCGAGCCCCGCGACGGCTTTCAGACCTCATATATCGAGTTCGTGAAACAGGTGACTTCTAAGCCTGTTGTGGGCGTCGGGCGCCTTACGTCGCCGGACTTGATGGCGTCACTGGTCAGGAAGGGCATCCTTGATTTTATCGGCGCGGCGCGACCATCCATCGCCGATCCGTTTCTGCCCAACAAAATTAGGGAAGATCGCATCGAAGAAATACGTGAGTGTATCGGTTGCAATATCTGTGTTTCATCCGACTCTCTCGGCGTCCCAATACGCTGCACTCAAAACCCGACTATGGGTGAAGAGTGGCGGAGGAAATGGCATCCTGAGATCATTGAGCGTCGGGTAAACGAGGAAGCTGCGCTTGTTGTCGGCAGCGGACCAGCCGGACTTGAATGCGCCATGCAATTGGCGCGGCGGGGCTACGAGGTAACTCTGGCGGAAGCAAAGCAAGAGTTCGGCGGCCGTGTGATGCAGGAAGCTGCCCTGACCGGGCTATCCGCTTGGAAGCGCGTGACAGATCACAGAATCTACGACCTGCAACAACGCGGGAACGTTCAACTGTTCACCGACAGCCGTTTGTCAGCAAGTGAGGTCATCGAGTTGGGTATACCGAACGTCTTTGTTGCAACCGGCGCAAAATGGCGGCGAGACGGGCGCGGGAAATCTGCATTTCACGGTGTATCAATCGGTTTAGGTTCTCAGATTTTCACTCCGGATGACATTGTGGCCGGAGTCATGCCGCAGGACGGCCCGATTGTGGTCTACGATGATGATCAAGCCTATCTCGGTGGAGTCTTGGCTGATCATTTGGCTCAGGTTGGGCGAGAGGTTGTCTTTGTAACGCCGGCCTCAATAGTTTCGCCGTTTACCGAATTGACGTTGGAGCAGACTAAAGTGCAACGCAGTCTGTTGGAAAAAGGCGTTCGTCTGAACCTGTCCCAGACCTTGGCCGGTATCGCGCCCGGCCAGGCGACATTGCAGTGCGTCTACACGGGGCGAGAGAACTCCATTGAATGCAGCTCTGTGGTACTGGTGACGCAGCGAATGCGAGAAACCACTCTTTACGACGAGCTTTGCGGTTTGACGGCAAGTCCGCTGAAAACGTTGGAATTAATCGGAGATGCCGCAAACCCCGGCTTGATCGCGGATGCTGTATATTCGGGTCACATGGCTGCCCGGAATTTCGAACGTAACGCGGACGACATCGACCGTGAATTCTTCCGCCGGGAAGTCATTTCCCTTGAGTCTGCATGAGGTGCGCAATGCCAAAAGATGACCTGCAAGTAATGCGCGATTTGATGGACGCGCAACAGGAAGGGTTCGCCCTGCCTCGTCACTTCTATACGTCTCAAGCAGTATACGAGAACGATATCGGCGCGTTCTGGAACCGTAACTGGATCTGGGTCGGCCATGTTAGTCAGGTCGCAGAACCGGGGGACTTTTTCCTGTTCGACTATGGGCCCGAGTCCATCATCATCGTTCGGGATCGCGAAGGTGAGGTGCGCGCGCATCTGAACGTTTGCCGCCACCGGGGATCGCGGGTTTGCATTGAACGGAAAGGCAAGGCACGCAATTTCATCTGCCCCTATCATGCGTGGACTTTTGATCTGAACGGCAAGCTACGAAACGGGCGTTCAATGGGGTCGAATTTCGACCCGGGCCAATACGGATTGCTCCCGGTTCAGGTGAAGATATTCCAAGGTCTGATTTTTGTCTGCGCAGATGAAGACGCCCCGCCGCTAGATGCTGCGTTGGTGCAGTTGGCCCCACTGTCAAAACCGTTCGAATTTGAAAACCTGAAGGTCGCTCATGAAGCCTCATACCCAGTTCCAGCAAATTGGAAACTGGCTTTGGAGAATTACCTGGAATGCTACCACTGCGCGCCGTCTCATCAGGACTATTCGCGCAGCCATTCGTTGAAAGACCCCGCTCAGGTTCTGGAGTTCAGCGGCGCACTTCATGAGCGGATGAAAGAAGCCGGAGTGCCCGTTGAGGAGCTGGACCTGACCGGAGATAACGCGCTCGCCCCGGGTGCAGATGTCTATTGGCGCCGCTACCCGCTGTTTCCCGGCTATTTGACCGGTAGTAAGGATGGCGCTTCGCTGGCGCCGCCTTTGGGTGAACTGAAAGGTCACGATGGCGGTGCCACCGATCTGGGGATCGGGACGCTGAACTACTTCCTTGTTTATGCAGATCACATGGTTGGCTACCGGTTCGTCCCACGCGCGCTGCAGGAAACGGATATTCAAATCGTCTGGTATGTGCGCGGCGATGCTAAAGAAGGTCGGGACTATAACAAGGATGCCATTACATGGCTCTGGCATGTCACGTCGCTCGATGATGAGCGGATCATCCGTCACAACCAAGAGGGCGTGAACTCCCACCGCTTCGTGCCGGGACCGCTGTCCGAGATGGAATGGAGCATTCCGGGTTTCTATCGCAATTACTTCAGCATGATCTGACACGCTCAGAATTCGGAGAAATACTATGACAGAATTAACGAAGCGCAGATCAAGGCGGCGCGGGGGTGGGCGCGAAGCACGTGCAGCCGTGCGAACCAGCAACGTCGCTTCGCAAGCGATCTGGCCGGGCATTTCGGGTGGGCGCTACAAGCCCCTTTCAGATGCTGACATGTCAAATATTCACGAGGCCGCCCTTAGCATTCTGGAGCGTACGGGCGTCGGTGATCCAACGCAGGAAGTTCTCGATCTCGTGCTGTCCAAAGGGGCGACGTTGAACGAGCATGGTAGGCTGTGCTTTCCTCGCGCGTTGATGGAAGATCTTTTGGCTAAGGCGGCCCGTGAGTTCTATGTCCATGCACGCGGATCGCGGGCCGGTAAGGATGACATGCACTGCACCAAAGACAAGGTGTACTATGCGAACTCCGGCACCGCTGTGACAACGTTTGATGCGGAAACTCGCAGTTACCGGCCGTCGACGCTCAAAGACATTTACGACTTTACACGATTGGTTGACCGGCTCGATAATATCCACATGACCGGTGATACGGTTTTGGCAACGGATGTGCCACAGGACTACGAGCACGACATGAGCATGCTCTACGCCATTCTGGCGGGTAGCGAAAAACCATCTTGCCTGACGTTCCGTACTCGAGAGCATATTCAGGACGCGATTCATCTGTTCGATCTGGCATCAGGCGGGGAGGGTAAATTCCTCGAGAAACCCTCAGTCATTTTTGGCGGTTGTCCCATAGTATCCCCGCTCCGGTTTGGGCGGGAAAACTTGGAGATCCTGATTGATACAGCGAAGATGGGGCTTGTCTGCGATTTAGCTGTTCCGCCACAGGCTGGGGCGACGTCGCCTGCGCCTCTGGCCGGGACTTTGGCGCAAGCCGTAGCCGAGACCCTATCTTGCGTCGCAATTGCCAACCTGATTAACCCGGGCACCCCCGTCGTCTTTGCAGCTTGGCCGTTTATTACTGACCTGCGAACTGGTTCATTTACGGGTGGCAGTGGTGAGCAAGCATTGATATCCGCGGCGGCTATCCAAATGGGCAATTTCTACAACCTGCCGACCAGCGTTGGTTGCGGCATGACGGATTCCAAGATTCCTGACGCACAATATGGTCTGGAAAAGGCGTTGACTTTCGCATTAGCGGCTCATGCTGGGGCCAACAGGCTCTGCGAATTTGGCGGTATGCTCGGCAGCCTGATGGGTTGCAGCTTTGAGTCCATGGTCATCGACAACGAGGCCGCGGGTATGATCTCACGAACCCTGCGTGGTATCGAGGTGAGCGACGACACTCTGTCGGTTGACGTCATCCACGAATGTGCAATTGATCCCGGTCATTTCCTCGGCAACACGCAGACCTTGCAATACATGGAGACTGAGTATGTCTATCCAACCCTGATGGATCGGGAGCTAACCGATACTTGGCAAAAAGCCGGTCGTCAGGATATGTTTGAACGGAGCCGGTCAGTCGTGAACGACATTCTATCCAATCACTATCCAAACTATTTTGGCAGCAAGGCGGATGCGGAGGTTCGGTCCAAGTTCCCGATCAAATTGCCACCAGAGGTGATGCGGGCAGGTTAAACGCAGCGCACTTAAGCGAAGGCATAGCAACCATGAAAATCGCGATGGCGCGCCGAGGCAGTTCCTAAGGTTTAAACGTACCCTGCTGCTTTAGGTCTTCGGTTGCCAGCTGGATACCTTTTTCAAGGACGTCGAACATCTGGTTCAACTCGCCTTCGGTAATGATCAGAGGTGGGGAAAACACGCACATGTTGATGATCGGCCGCAGAATCAGCCCGTTCTCCTGACAATGATGATCAATCAAAGCGCCGACAGATTTATCTAGGTCCAGTGCATTATCTGCTTTTGCGTCTGCAACACATTCGACGCAGCCAACGAGCCCCATGCCGCGCGCATCACCGACGAGCGGCAAATCTGCCAGAGCCTGGAGGCGCTCTTCGAAGAGCGGCGTGATTGCGCGGACATGTTCCAGAACGCCGTCGCGCTCCATGATTTCAATCGTCTTCAGGCCTGCCGCCGCGCTTACTGGATGGCCTGAGTAAGTGAAGCCGTTTGAAAACGTAGCGTTCTGCGCATTGTCTCCGCTTACATCTTCAATCAGCCGGTCAGAGATGATACAAGCCCCCATGGGTACGTACCCAGACGTCATGCCTTTGGCGCAGGTTATGATGTCGGGCTTAATCCCAAAGACGTCTTCTGAAGCAAACCAATGTCCAAGCCGCCCAAATCCGGTTACGACCTCGTCTGAAATATACAGGACATCGTATTTCCGGCAGATTTCAAGACAGCGCTGGTGATACCCCTGCGGAGGCACAATGACGCCACCAGAGCACAGTATCGGTTCAGCGATGAAGGCAGCGACCTTGTCTGCTCCGGTTTGCAGTATCATGTTCTCCAGATCTGCAATTTTTTCGTCCAGAAAGTCATCGACCGTCTGATCGGGGCGACGTATATACGGATTCACGTTCGGCAAAAACCGCGTCAGGTCCGAGGCTTGGTCCAACCACCCTTTGTCGCGCTCTTTTCCGGATACCGAGGCCGCCAAATAGGTCGATCCGTGATATGCTTTCTGGCGCGAGATCACGATTTTCTTTTGAGGTTTTCCCAACAGGTTATTGCGAAATTGTACAAACCGCAGAGCGCTATCCACGGCCGTTGAACCACCGGTCGTGAAGAACACATGGTTCAAATCGCCCGGCGTTCTCTTGGCGATTTCATGTGCCAAACGGGCCGGAGTTGAGTTGGCGTTGTTGAAGGGCGAAAAATACGCCATCTGTTTCGCCTGCTGAGCCATCGCATCGGCAATCTCGTTGTTTCCATAGCCCAATTGAATGCACCACATGCCAGCAGGGCCGTCTATCAGGCGCTTTCCGTCCTCTGTGACGACATGAACGCCAAGGCCGCTTTCGGCAAAGGTTCGTTCATTTTGGCCAAGGTGTGACATCCCTTCCCAAGGGTGCAGGAAATGTTCGTTGTCCCATTCTCGTATGGACCGAAAGTCGGAGTTGAAAAGGGTCATGCAGCACCTTAATGTAATATAAATCACAAATTGAACAAGCATTCATTCAATGTCAATCCTTGAACTGTCTTAACGCTAAATGCGAGAAGACAAAGGCGACTACCCCAGTGAAGGAGAAATAAGATTAATCTCGAGCGTGATACACCAACCAATGCCCGAGACCTGGGTAAATTGCAGAACCGAAAGCTGCTGATCCAATCGGCTGCGGACGCCATTTATAGATACGGAATACGCGGAACAACTTCGGCAAGAATCCAAGAATTGTCGGGATTATCGCAAGGGATGGTCAACCTACACTTTGGTTCCAAGGAAAAGCTGCTGCTTGCAGTGGCTGAGGAATTGTCAGTCCGATACGCGGAGCAGTGGACGGCCATTGCAGTCAATCCAGAGTTAGACCCGGCAGACAAGCTAGTCTCTATTATAAAGGCAGATTTCGACCCACTGGTCCTAAATGCGCGGGACGTCGCGATCTGGTTTTCCTTTCGGGCTGAAGCGCTCTCGAACCCGAACATATTTCCTTTCATCGACTCGCGCGACAAAGGTTTCCGCGCGGTGATCCTGGAGTTGTTGGAACAAATAAAGGGTGAAGGCGAATACGAGGATGTAAGCGCCAAACTTGCAACAGACGCGTTGGTTGCTTTGTTGGAAGGGCTTTGGACCGACTACCATTTGCACTCAGATATCTTCAACCCCTCCGAGGCTTTGAAGATCTGCCTGTTTGTGCTGCAATCGATGTTTCCTAAACACTTTGGCACTCGGTCGATCCGCGGGAGTAGGTGACTGGGAACTAGCCACGGGCAATCACGAACCCGTCCGAGTCTTGTGGTTCAATCGGCGCAAGTCGTTGATCATTGCTTTGGCCAGAGAGACGCACATCAGTAGCAAAACGACGCTGAACGGCAATGCCCCGATGATCATCGAATTGGTCAATGCTTCCAATCCGCCGCCGCCAGCGATCAGCAGAGTTCCAATTACAAGAGTCAGAAGAACACCCCAAAGGATACGATGAAGAAGGCCGGTGTTTTCAGACCCGCCGGACATGATCGTGTTCATCACAAGGATGCCAGAGTCGGCGGACGTGACAAGGAATGTCATGGTTAAGAGCACACACATGACACTCACTACCGCGAGCAAGTTGCCCGATATCATTTCCCCCAATGTGACGAACAGGGTTGCCGTCGTTGAAGCTGCGAGGATTGATCCACTTGCATTCCCATTTAGTTCCAGATCGATGGCCGCTCCACCCAGAATGGCCATCCACGCGAAACAAACGAGGGACGGGGCAATGACCGCGCCAAATATGAACTCGCGTACGGTTCGCCCTCTGGAGATACGCGCTAGGAAAAGGCCGACAAAGGGCGAAAACGCGATCCACCATGCCCAATAAAATGTAGTCCATCCGGCCTGCCATCCGAACAACCTGCCTCGTGTGCCCGCGTCATAAGCTGCAGTCTTGGTCGCGTCAGAAAGATCGGCTGTATCGTTGCTCAAACCCTCAAGATAGGTTGCTTTTGTTCCCCAGGGATCAGTTGCACCCGCGAAGAGTTCGCCGACAAAGGGCGCAGCCTCAGCTGGCAATGCGGAGCCAAACTCGCCTTCGGAAATCGGTCGAAAAGCTTGGAAACTCAGCGGGACAAAGTTTTTGATATAGTCAACCAGTGCTGTGGCGTAGGTCGTCGCCGCAAAAGCGAATGAACCATAAACAATGAATACCGCCAGCAATACCAGTGAAAAGAGAAGATTAATATTTGACAAGTATTTGACACCACGCCCCACGCCAGAGACGGCTGAGAGTGTCGACATAATCATAACAACGATCAACGCCGTAATTAGGCCGGCGGTCGACGGGATCACTTTGGTTACTTCTTTTTCAACAAGCCAATTCGCACCGGTAATTAGAAACGCACCGTCCACCAATTGAGAAACGCCATAACCGATCGTTACCGCCACGCCGAGTATTGTCGCAACGACGCCGAGTACATCGACCACATGGCCTGCAACACCGTTTGAGTATTCTCCAAGCAATGGGGTCAGTGCGGTGCGGATTGTTAGCGGCATGCCTCTTGTAAACGCATAATAGGCAAGGCTAAGGCCGGTGACGACGTATATTGCCCAGGCGTGAAATCCGGTGTGCAAAAAGGTATAGCGGTAGGCTCCATCAATAGCGTCCTCGCTTTTGGGTGCGACTTCCCCGGAAATAGTCAATGGATTTGTTTCCCAAAGGCCGAGTGGTTCGGCGGTTGCATAGACCATTAGGCCCACGCCTAGACCCGCCCCAAACATCATCGAAAACCAAGAGAAGTTTGAAAATTCCGGTTTCTCATCTTCTAAACCCAGCCTCATCCGGCCGGTTGAAGGTATGAGCGCGATAAGGAAAAGGAAAAATACAAATAATCCAACGGAAAGGTTGTAAAATGTGTTGAACTCGGCCAGCACTCCTGACTTCCAGGATCGCAGTTTATCGTTCGCAGATAGTGGCCAAACCAGCGCCCAGAGAACGAGCAGAGAAACCGAAAGTTTGCTTACCAGCGCAATCGGCAGGCTATATCCTTTGTAAAAGCCAGTTCCCTGAGTTCTTATCTTGAGTTCTGTGAAAGGTTCTTCAAGCGCCATATTTTCCCGGTCTTACATAAATTGACTGCTTTGCACGCCACGGTGTCAGTCGCTGGGTTTCAGACTATTTCAATTCCAGCCAGATTAGGAGTGTAGCAGCGGGATTGGTCTTGTCAGAAGAACTTTGATTGAGCGGGGTAGGGTTGTTGCGTAGCTTTTGCCCATGACCGGACCTGCCTATTTCAAATACTTCAAAACCAGTCCCGAGGTCATCCGCCTTGCGGTGATGCTGTGCATCCGTTTCCCTCTCTTGCTTCGGAATGTCGAAGATCTGCTGCATGAGCGAGGCATCGACATAAGCCACGAAATTGTCCGATATTGGTGGAACGGCCTTGTCAGAAGAACTTGGCTTGAGGCGGGCAGGGCGGTTGCGTAGCTTTTTCCCATGACCAGACCTGCCTCTTTCAAGTACTTCAAAACCAGTCCCGAGATCATCCGCCTTGCGGTGATGCTGTACATCTGTTTCCCGCTCTCGCTTCGGAATGTCGAAGATCTGCTGCACGAGCGAGGCATCGACGTGAGCCACGAAACCGTCCGGTATTGGTGGAACAGGTTTGGCCCATTGTTTGCATCAGAGATCCGAAGAAAACGGGTTCAGCAACTGCGCGCGTTCTCGAAATGGAAGTGGCACGTGGACGAAGTATTCGTGAAAGTGAACGGCAAGCGGCATTATCTTTGGCGGGCTGTTGATCACGAAGGTGAGGTGCTGGAAGCCGTTGTCACGAAGCGTCGAAACAAAGCTGCAGCACTGAAATTCCTCAAGAAATTGATGAAGCGGCATGGTTGCGCCGAAGAGATCGTCACAGATCGCTTCGCTTCCTACAAGGCTGCGCTCAGAGAAATGGGCGCGCTTGAAAAACAACAGACGGGCAGGTGGCTCAACAACCGAGTCGAGAATTCGCACCTCCCGTTTCGACGACGCGAACGCGCGATGCAGCGTTTCAGGCGCATGCGAAGTCTACAGAAATTCGCCTCCGTCCTTACCTCCGTATACAACCACTTCAACCAGGAAAGATCGCTAGCCAGCCGGGACACCTTCAAGCTGACCCGCGCCGCCACTCTCGCCGAGTGGCGTCAACTTTGTTCCGGATAGGTACGCGGTTTTCGCAGCAAACTGACACTGGTTCGAATTCGTCTGACAGCACCCCACCAATGCTCGGATAAGCTCAGGTCGCTTAGATGCCACACGCAGAGCAACTGCAGAACCCATGGAAATACCACCGATTACCACAGGACGGGAAGCCTTTGCCTCTATGAGCGCAATTGTGTCGTCTGTGAATTGTCTGATCGAGAAGTCATCAACAGGCCCGGTTTCTGAGTCGCCATGTCCGCGAAATTCCATCGCGGCAACACTTGTAATTGTGTCCTTCGGAAAAGCCTCAATTGGAAATTGAGCGGTGTCGCACAAACCGCGTTGAAACACCATGGTATCGTCTGTGAATTCGCCGTGTACCGAGAACTTTATCCCGTCGGAACTAAATGCGGATTTATTGGCCAACTTATTTTCCAAACATGACAAAGGTAGTGGATAAAATCGCAAACAGAGCAGGCCCTGTTTGCGAATACCAGAGGCAAATTTTCTGACTGTGTATGAAGTCTTAGTCAATTGCCAAAGTGTTGCCTCTCGTCAGCATCTAGGCAATCAAGTCTAGGCTACTGTGGTCAACGCTGATCGAGATCTGTGTCTCTAGATCATCCGCCTCCACGATGTCTCCAGCGATCAGGATTTCCTGTTCCTCGACTTCGCTTCGACGACCGTATGACAACGTTAGCAGCGTTGTGATTTCGTCGTCCTCCACTTCGTAGCTGATTAAAACACGCGAGGCACTGCCATCAATCTGGATCATATCGTCATCTGCTTTGCTAAAGTCAGCGATGAATGCTCCGCCTTCTTCAAAGACAAACCGGTCGGTTCCGCTACCGCCAACCACGGTATCGCCGTTTGCTGCGGTGATTACGTCATCGCCTTCAAAGCCAATCAAGAGATCGCGGTCATCGGTCCCAGTGAGAACATCGTTTTCATTGGTTCCGCCGATACGTCCAGCAGCAAAGAATACATCCTCTTGCTGATGCTCGATACCAGTGTTTGCCGCAATCACATCCGCCAGAGTCGTATCCCAGAGGGCCTTTACGTCACTTTTGTTCAGATACCCGGCTTCACTCCAATAGGCATCGCCATCCCGCAGACGCAGGAACTGATCGACTATCACTGCCGAGAAGGTTTCACCCAGAATACCGCCGTCTGCGGGGTCTTCGGCCAGCCCGCCGATCCAGGCGTCTAGTTCGTCAACACTGTCGTAAAGGTCCGAAAGCGTTGCCGCTATTTCGGCATCCGATGTCACGCCCGAGAAGTCTTCCGCCCGTTCCAGACCGAACGCTTCACGCAGGTCGTTGTAGCTGGCGACGCCAAGGTCTCGACCGCGCTGAATATTGATCGATGCCAAATCCAGCCCGAAGGACCCATCGGGAGCAAACAGGAAGGAACGTACGTCCTCGACGACCATAGTATCAAGCTCTTGGGCTGTGCTTCCCATCAATCCGCGTAGGATTGGATCAATTCCCCCTGCGTCTTCAATGGCTTGCGGGTTTAAGAAGGCATCCTGCAGCGCAATAGACCCTTCCGCGATGCTGCTGCCATCTTCGTTAAGACGCAACAGATCTGACGACAAAAGAGAATGGCCAAACCGATAGGCCGCAGCTGAGAATTCGACTGCGATACCCGGATTGATCGTCGGATCATATCCGTAGTAACTAGAGATAGCTTCTTCACCGACGAGGATTGGTAGGAAGTCGTTGAAGGTAATCGCCTGCAACTCTGCCTCGACCCGCATGCGGGCTGCATCAAAAAGCTCTTCTTCGGACAAACCAGGCTGTCGTTCTGCAAGTGTATCCACCCACCGGTTGTGTTCGCGCGCGAACAGTGTGTGCAGAGACGTCAGCGCGATATTCTCTGCTGCGCGTACGTCCCCCGCAAGAACACCGCCATCCTCGGTTGGAACTAGCAACCCATTGTCGTCCAGTATCAGATAGGCTCCATCACGCAGTGTGGCGGCTGTAGCTTGGTCAGAGCCATAAAGCATACTGCCATCAATAAACGCCGTGATTTCGTTGTGATATGTGCGCTCAAAATCCTCGCCACTGCCTTCAACCGGATCAGCCCGGAAGAAGGAAATTACGCCGCCGGGCTCAAAAACAGTATCACCCACAGGGGCGACGATCGGAGCGAATTCGGTGTCTCCGCCCTCGGTCAGGTCAAGGTCATGATCAATAAACTGACCCCAGGCCCAAACCATATCGCTGATACCAAAACTGCTGGGAATCTCACCTTCCTGGGCAACAACCGCATTGGAGATTGCACGTGGATTTGGTCTGCTGACGTCCATCTCTCCGATACCATCCACAAAACTGTTTGGTGCCAGTCTAAGTAGGTCCTGTCCGGCAGAACCCCAGTCAACTTTCGCCGCGTTGTTGCCGGTTCCATCTACGGCGCGAGCTACTATCTCGCTTACATCTTCGGAACGTGGGTTTTCGTCTCGGCCATGTCGATCTTCACGTTGACGATCACCGCGCTCTTCGAAGTTCTCGTTTGACCGGCGGTCTTGTCGATCGTCTCTTGGTTGTCTTCTTGCGGAGCTCTGCTTCATAGCGCACCTCTCTTGCCACGCGCCGAGGTAATCAGCGCGCATTGTGAATGTTCATGTTCAATTTGAGCGACAGCCGAGTGAAAGCCGCCGCAGATTGGGTGCACCCCGACCCAGCGTTACAAAAATCCGCAATAATAATGAGTTAAGAATTCATCGCGCCTCGATGCGAGCAACAAGCCGCTAGTTCTGAGAAGTATCGGCGGTCGACCGCTTGGATAAGCGCAAACCAAAAACAATACCCGTTTCTTGGATGAGTAGCGCTTGGTCGCAACACTCGAGAAAAACGCTGAGACCGTTTGTTCCGCAAAGCAGACATTGAAAAGAGTTGCGACGAATGATTGCTCTGCGGACAAAGCAGGCGTTCTACGCGACCAAAATCAACTGGCAAAATGATTGGCTTTATACTGGCCGATCATCGTAGGCTCTGGACGTTCTGCTACGATACACCACTTTCAGAAATGCAATAGTTCAAATGAGGAAGCTTACGGTGCTAAGATATCTCCTTCTCTTTGCCTTAGTCGTTTTGAACGGTACAGCGACCGCAGATGACCGACCAATCTTTGATGCGCATATTCACTACAGTCACGACGCTGTGGAGCTGGTCCCACCTGAACAAGTGGCTAGGATTTTGCGGGATGCTGGCGTGCGAAAGGCGCTTGTTTCCAGCTCTGATGACAATGGTACTCAACTGCTCTTGGACGCAGCGCCAGATATCGTTGTCCCGGCACTTCGTCCTTACCGTCGTCGCGGAGAGATCAACACCTGGATGCACGACGAAACTGTAGTCGACTATCTGGAAACAAATCTGGCGAAGAACGAATACGAAGCCATCGGCGAGTTTCACGCTTATGGCAATGATATCAAAACGCCGGTCATCCAGCATATGATCGCTTTGGCAAAAGAACGGAATTTAATTCTGCATCACCACGGCGATCGCGAGGCGGTTGACCTGATTTTCGAAACATGGCCCGAAGCCCGCGTTTTGTGGGCCCATTCAGGCTTTGTCGATCCTGAAAGTGTGGTAGACGCCCTGGACACCCACCCTAGACTCTGGGCCGATCTAGCGTTTCGTTCAGGTATGATTTCACAGGGCCGCGTCGACCCTGGTTGGAAGGCCGCGTTTGAAGCACATCCCGATCGTTTTATGGTTGGCACGGATACATTCGCCCCAGAGCGTTGGTACTACGTTGGCCCTCATGC
The DNA here is from genome assembly GCF_056540865.1 of Ruegeria sp. AL11. Taxonomy (NCBI): domain Bacteria; kingdom Pseudomonadati; phylum Pseudomonadota; class Alphaproteobacteria; order Rhodobacterales; family Roseobacteraceae; genus Ruegeria; species Ruegeria sp. AL11. The sequence goes on along the minus strand of NZ_JBQFXO010000009.1, from coordinate 56,046 downwards.
CGACTATTCGCGTGAATGGTTAAGCCTTCTTCCAAATCAGATTGCAGACAATATTGCGTACGTAAACGCGGAACGTATGCTGGCAACAGAATGAACCTCTGGGCTTTTTGGTTTTTGATTTCATCAGGGCCGGTTGCTGCGTGTGAAGCGGTGGGGCAACGCGCAGCTTCAGATGCCGCAAACGCACCTGAGGTCTATGTCTCGTCAGGAGTCATTCCACTGGCTCAACCGTTTTCCATTCTAATCGAAGTCTGCAATGAAACTCCCGTGAGGGAAATACTTGTCGATGCAATCATGCCGGCTCACCAACACGGTTTAAACTACACTCCCAAGGTAACGGCGTTGGACGAAGGAAAATTCCGTATCGATGACCTGTTGTTTCACATGCCAGGTTTGTGGGAACTGCAAGTGGACGTCGACTACAATGGGCAATCGGTTTCCTATACAAGTGAGCTTGAGCTGAGATGAGGCTTTGGGTGTCAGTCGCGTTGGTGGTCTTGGCAAGTGCCGCGAATGCAGAAGTTTTGTTGTCTGAAGACGAAATTGAACAAACGCTTTCCTTCGGACCGTGGCCACCATCTTTGCAGCCGGATCCAAGTAACAGAGTTTCAAACGATGCCAGCGCGATTGCGCTCGGCGAGGCTTTGTTCAACGATCCGTTGTTGTCCGTCGATGGTGCCTTTGCCTGCGCAAGTTGCCATGATCCTGAGCAGGCATTTACTACGAAAGAAGCGCGCGCATTCGGCCGGATTCTGCTAGATCGGAACACGCCATCTCTGAGAAACCTAGCGGGTCTTCGATGGTACGGTTGGGGCGGCAAGAGTGACAACCTCTGGGCCGCCAGCTTACATCCCATCATCGAAGACGAAGAGATGGCGCACAATAGAGAGAGTCTGAAAGCAGCAATTTCTGACAGTCCGTATATTTATGACTTTGAGAAAATTTTTGGTGAGATCCAAAAGCAAGACCCAGAATTGGTTTTGGTAAACACGGCCAAAGCTTTATCAGCCTACCTGGAAACTTTAATTACAGAACCGACACAATTTGACGATTTTAGAGACGCGCTGGAACGCAGCGATTTTGCCGAGGCGGCGAACTATCCTGAAGCTGCACAGCGAGGTCTTCAGTTGTTCTTGGGACGCGGCAATTGTGTGTTTTGCCACAACGGTCCAAGATTCTCCAACAACGAGTTCCACGACGCCGGCGTACCATATTTTCTAAACGGAGCCGAAGTAGACGAAGGGCGGTTTGGCGGATTGAACATATTACTATCAAGCAAATATACCCTGGACGGGGATTGGAGCGACGATCCGGATAAGCAAGGGGCTTGGGCAGTTCGCGGTGTGCGCAGGAGCCATTCTGACTTTGGAACCTTCAGGACACCCAGCCTGCGGGGCGTAGCCGAAACAGCGCCCTACATGCATAACGGCAACTTGGTCGACTTGGATGCGGTAATCCGACACTACAGCGAAATTGACATGGAACGGTTGCACTCTGATGGTGAAGCCATACTCGCGAAATTGAGTTTATCCGAGCAGGAGATTGCAGACTTGGTTGCGTTCTTGGTGACGCTGTCTAGCAAACCTTAGACCTTTACCCGAGAGGAATTTGGGGTTTTCCACTTCTCTGAATAGTTAGACCTAACGATGGGATTCCGCCTTAGGCTCGGAGCGGTCATTCACTGCACCTAGCGTGAACGACCGCTATCCCGGGCAGAAAGCGACCCGGATTAGGCGCAGTGCAACCAAGATGGCGCAGAACTATTCAGAGGGTTGGTACTTTGCCGATTGCGACGATCTTTTACTCGAGTGGAAACGGGTGGACGCGAAGTACTACAAGGAAGTGTTCTTGTAAGACTTCAGCGTGTAAATGCAAACGTGTTTGTTTCCAATGCGGCAAGGAGAGTTATTGAATGCATCGCAAAACGCTGTTTCGAGAACCGCAGACGAAACGATCCAATAGTTGTTCCATCTCAGAGTGCCTACTGATTAAGAATAAATAATGTTCGCGTAATCCTTACCAAAGCTTCGAGCACCAAGTCCATTGTACTTCATATCACTGGGTTAAAAGGGTGTTTTAGTAACAATGGTTTATGAAATCGGTGTAGATATGGCGCTCTCGGCCATGAAGGTATCTTCGGTAGTAAGTGAAAGAGATGACCAACTCTACGCAATGGGAGTCTGTGAGGCGATGGGACTTACACCTCGTGAGGCTGCCTTAGTAATTTTGGCTAAAGATAGTGAATTTGTTAAGCCCAGAGAAACGGAAATATGCATCAAAAAATGGGCACGCGAAGGAAGTTTGAATCCGACAGAACCTGCTGTCGCTAGTGCCCTTTCGAGGCTCGGCTATAGCGAGATTTAGGGTCTTGTCAGAAGAACTTTGCTTGAGCGGGGCAGGGTGCTCTCGTGGCCTTCGCGCATGATTAAACAATCGCCATTCAAGTATTTCAAAACCAGCCCCGAGATCATCCGCCTTGCAGCAATGTTGTACATCCGTTTCCCGCTTGCGCTTCGGAATGTCGAAGAGGTCTTGTCAGGGTCTTGTCAGAAGAACTTTGCTTGAGGCGGGCAGGGTGGTTGCGTAGCTTTTGCCCATGACCAGACCCACGTCTTTCAAATACTTTAAAACCAGCCCAGAGATCATCCGCCTGGCGGTTATGCTGTACATCCGTTTCCCGCTCTCGCTTCGGAATGTCGAAGATCTGTTGCACGAGCGAGGCATCGACGTTAGCCACGAAACTGTCCGATATTGGTGGAACAGGTTTGGTCCAATGTTTGCAGCTGAGATCCGACGGAAGCGTGTTCAGCAACTGCGCGCCTTTTCAAAATGGAAGTGGCATGTGGACGAAGTATTCGTGAAAGTGAACGGCAAACGCTACTACCTCTGGCGTGCCGTCGATCACGAAGGTGAAGTGCTTGAGGCCGTCGTCACGAAGCGTCGAAACAAAGCTGCAGCACTGAAATTCCTAAAGAAATTGATGAAGCGACACGGTTGCGCCGAAGAGATCGTCACAGATCGCTTCGCTTCCTACAAGGCTGCGCTCAGAGAAATGGGCGCGCTTGAAAAACAAAGGAAGGGCAGGTGGCTCAACAACCGCGTCGAGAATTCGCACCTCCCATTTCGACGACGCGAACGCGCGATGCAACGTTTCAGGCGCATGCGAAGTTTACAGAAATTCGCCTCCGTCCATTCCTCTGTCTACAACCACTTCAACCAGGAAAGATCGCTAGCCAGTCGAGACACCTTCAAGCTGACCCGCGCCGCCGCTCTTAGCGAGTGGCGTCAACTTTGTTCCGGATAGGTTCGCGGTTTCCGCGGCAAACTGAGACTGGTTCGAATTCGTCTGACAGCACCCACAAAAGCTTGACCCGTCCCGAGCCCAAATTGAGCCACAGTCGTTTTCATGTATTCAATGGAAGGTTTGATGAATACTTGAGGATGTTTCCAGCAGAGCTCTTTCGATGCTTTCTTTTTGTCGTGCAAATCGCGTCGTTGGCACTGGAATTGAGATCGCGTGCAGGTCTCCGACCCAGTCGACGAAAGAAAACCCGATCGCCGACACGCCGGCGGAATGCTCGTCCAAATCATAGGCAAGGCCCTGTTCGCGGACCGTATTCAGTTCGGAATGGAACTCATCCAAATTCCTTTGTATACCATTCCGTTCCCATTCGTTTTGAATGAGCTTTGTCGCATCTTCTTCATCGAGTTGAGCGAGACAAGCTTTCCCATTTGCAGTGGTGGTCAGTGGAAAAACCTCGCCCACTTGCGAAACGGTCGTCAATCGATAGACACCTGGGACCTGATCTAAGAAAACCATGCCGATACCGCGCATGACGGCGAGGTCTGTGGTTTCCCCGGTCTTTTGGGTCAGTTCTGTCAAAAGCAGCCGGCAGTGTTCGACGATGCTGTACTGCGCGGCACCCGCGAGAGCGCTTAGTTCGGGGCCGAGCCTCAAACCACCCCCATTTGCATCTGCTATGACAAGTTTTTCTTCAGCAAGTGCACTTGTGATTCTCTGTACCGTAGAGCGGGGCAGGTCAACACGCTCGGCGATTTTCCCCAAGCTCATTCCGGATTGGTTTTCTTTTAGAACACGCAAAATAGAGGCTGCCCTGGAAATGACCTGAATGCCACCTTTATCCGATTTTTCAGACATTTAACCTACCCCATTCTGTCTTGGCATCGTAGCTTTGGATGCCTAGCGATTTTTTAGTGTTGTATCACAATGCGGTGCAAGTCAACCGTATAGTGAGTTTTAAGTTGACCATAATGCGGTGCGTATGCATCATCATACGGGACAGGTGGGGAGGCCACCCAGACAATTGAAAAGCGAACACCGCCGCGTGTCGGCGAACAGAGGAGATATGCCCAATGGTCGAAATCCGCGGCATTGAGTTTCAGGCAAACACCGACAATGACATGGGGCTTGAGTTCTACAACTTGAGCCACAGATACGGGTTTCAGTGTCCCAACTGGCCGTATTTCAAGGACGTCCAGATCGACCGAAAGCACTATATGGCCAAGTCCGGCGTATTGTCTCAGACGATTACCACGACGATGCACGTGACCACGCATATTGATGCACCGGCGCATGTTGTTCAGGGAACGCCGTTCATCGACGAGGTGCCGCTGCCGCATTTCTTCGGTTCGGGATTGGTCGTCTCGGTTCCCAAGAAGAAGTGGGAGCAAATCACCGGGGATGATCTGGAAAAGGCTTGCGGTCATGCAATCCGCAAGGGCGACGTTCTGATCATCAACACCGGCTGGCATAAGCAATACGAAGACGGTGACTACTTTGCTTACTGCCCGGGTCTCGTTCCTTCCGCTGCTGAGTGGATGATCGAAAAAGGTGTGAAAGTCGTTGGTCACGATACCCAGGCGAACGATCACCCTCTGGCAACTGCCATCGGTCCGCAGCGAAACGGTCCGATCCTGCCGCACCTTGAGAAAGAGTACCTTGAATGGTCAGGCGGTACGCCGTGGGAGGTTGATTTCCCCGAGTGGGAGCCGGTGCACAACATGCTGTTCTCCAAAGGTATTTTGGGCATCGAAAACGTCGGAGGGGATTTGGATGCGGTGACCGGCAAGCGCTGCACCTTCGCGTTCTTCCCGTGGAATTGGGACCGAGGAGATGGCTGCATTATCCGACTGGTGGCGATGATCGACAAGAACCAGTCCTACCGCATCGAAGCTGGCGAAGAATTCTGAACACTCACGGACCGGTCGCCGGTTCACCGGCGGCCGCCTTAAATCTTGAGCGGAGACGGACATGCATCTGAAGCGTTTTCAAGACGCCCAACCCTACGAAGCACCGAACCATTTTGGGTGTCATGGGCTTCGTTTGCAGGGGTTTGAGGAAGGCGGGCCGACAAATCAGTGGATCGGCTTCAGTCAGTTCCTACCGGGCGGTGGTGCAGGGCCAGACTCTACGCCTTTTGAAAAGGTCTACGTGGTTCTGGAGGGTGAAATGACCGTCATCGTTGATGGTACCGAAACCACTCTTGAACCCATGGACAGCTGCACGATCGCGCCGGGCGAAGTGCGCAAAATTGAAAACCGCGCCAACCACACCTGCAAAATGCTGGTGGTCATTCCGTATCCGCCAGAAAGCTAAGGACGAAAAGAATGTCTGACCCACTCAAGATGTTTGACGTAAAAGACAACGTCGCACTGATCACCGGAGCATCCGGCGCGTTTGGCATGGTCGCAGCGCGCGTCTTGGCCGGAGCTGGGTGCAATCTGGTTCTGGCTGCGGGCAATCAGGACGCTCTCGACGAGATTGCCAAAGAGTGCGAGGCACTTGGGGCGACCGTCGTTGCGATAAACACGCGCCCAATTGATGAAGCGTCATGTGACGCTTTGGTCGACGAAGCTGTTAACAACTTTGGCAAGCTCGATATCCTCGTTGTCGCGTCCGGCATGAACAAAGTTGCGCCGATCAACGAAATGGCGCCAGAAACCTTCGATGCAGTGATGGACGCCAACGTGAACCAAAGCTGGCTTTTGGCACGCGCAGCGGCAGCGCACATGAAGCAAAGCGAATATGGCAAGATCATATTCGTCAGTTCCGCGCGCAGCACCCTTGGACACCCTGCCGGATACACGGCTTATTGCGCGTCAAAGGCCGCTGTGAACGGGATAACCAAAGCCTTGGGATGTGAGCTAGGTCCGACAGGGATCACCGTCAACGCGATCGCACCGACAGTGTTCCGTTCGCCTTTGACGGCGTGGATGTTCGAAGAAACCGATGAAGCGAAGGCAGTGCGCGATGGCTTTCTAACCCGTGTTCCTAAAGGACGACTGGGTGAGCCTGAAGACCTTGCGGGTCCGCTCCTGTTTCTCGCGTCGCGGGCATCTGATTTTTACACTGGGCATATCCTTCATGCCGACGGCGGATACACGGCGGGTTAAAGAATGGTGCGTAAGAAGCAGCAGATAGCGGTAATTGGCGCGGGTCTAATGGGGCACGGTATCGCCCTGACTTTGGCAAAAGCCGGTCAATACGTCGCCATCACAGATCCCGTTGAAGAGGCGCGAGCCACCGTGCCCGACCGCATTCGCGCCAGCATGGCCGCGATGGGGGATGACGAGGTCACAATCACAAAAACCCTCAAGATGATTGAGATCTTTGCGACAACGGAAGGTGCGGTTCGAAAAGCGGACGCCGTGTTCGAAGCGGCACCCGAAAAACTGGAGCTCAAGCAAGCGATTTTTGCTGAAATCGAGGCGCAAGCACCAGAAACTTGCATACTCGCTTCAAATACGTCAGTCATGCCGATCACTCAGATCATGTCCGGTTTGCGACTGAAAAACCGAGCTTTGGGAACCCATTGGTGGAATCCCCCGCACATGATCCCGCTAGTTGAAGTCATCAAGACGGAATGGACTGACCCCAAGATCGCGCAAAACATGTTCGATCTGCTGAAGGACGCGGGAAAAACTCCGGTGATGGTCGAAAAGGACGTGCCGGGTTTTATTGGCAATCGCCTTCAACATGCGCTGTGGCGCGAAGCGGTCAGTCTGGTGGAAAACGGTATTTGCGACGCGGAAGCCGTTGATACTGTGATCAAGTCCAGCTTTGGGCGGCGATTGGCGGTTCTCGGTCCATTGGAAAACGCGGATTTGGTGGGTACTGACCTGACACTCGATATCCACGAAAACGTACTGCACGATCTCGAAGCGCATAATGGACCTTCATCTTACCTCAAGTCGCTTGTCGATGCAGGTAAGCTAGGCATGAAATCCGGCGAAGGTTTCAGGAAATGGGCCGAGGGCGAGGCGGATCAGGTTCGCCAACGTGTCGCGAAACATCTGAAAAATCTCGAGAAGACTTTGTAAGATCAATCAAACACTGGCGGGAGGCCGGTGAAGGGAGGACGCAATGACAAAGACTTTTAGGACAGCCACGAGGCGCAGTTTTATTGCTGGGGCTACGGCGGCAATGGCTGCTCCGGCCATCCTCCGGGCAACGCGCGCCTATGCTGCAAACCCGACGCTAAGGATTGGCAACGTCAGCCCACGCACCGGTCCACTAGCTGGTTTCGCTGAGGCCGATGAGTATGTGCTTCAAGCCATCCAGCAGGTCTTTTCGGCCGGGTTGGACAACAATGGAAAGACTTGGAACGTCGAGATCATCTCAAAAGACAGCCAATCCAACCCCAACCGCGCAGCCGAGGTCGCCGCTGACCTGATCTTGGGCGATGAGGTCGATATCATCGTGGCCGCTTCAACGCCGGACACGGTGAACCCTGTTGCTGATCAGGCAGAGATCAACGAAGTTCCCTGCATCACGACCGACTGCCCTTGGCAGCCTTATTTCTTTGGCCGCAATGGTGTTCCAGGTGAGGGTTTTGAAACGACCTATCACTTCTTCTGGGGTTTGGAGGATGTGATCGCGGCGTTCCTAGATATGTGGGACAAAGCGGGCGTGACCAAGACAGTGGGCGGTCTTTTCCCCAACGATGCCGACGGAAATGCATGGGGTGATGCGGAATTGGGCCTGCCCAAACCGCTGGCCGCAGCTGGCTACACGCTGACTGACCCCGGTCGCTATCAGCCTCTGTCCGACGACTTCTCAAACCAGATCGCAGCGTTCAAAGCTGCGGGTTGCGAAATCGTCACTGGCAACATGATTCCACCCGATTTCGCTACGTTCTGGAGCCAAGCCGCCCAGCAAGGGTTCAACCCAAAGGTCGTGACCATTGGCAAGGCACTTCTGTTCCCCTCGGTCATTGAATCGCTGGGAGACCGTGGTGACGGGTTGTCGACCGAGGTCTGGTGGTCCCCGCATCATCCGTTCTCGTCCTCACTCACCGGCATTTCCTCGAAAGACCTTGCCGAAGGTTATACAGCAGAGTCGGGTCGACCTTGGACGCAACCGCTCGGCTTTAAGCACGCACTGTTCGAGGTCGTTGCGGATGTCGTCAAACGGGCAGATGATCTGGAAGACCCGTCTTCGATCATTTCGGCAATCACGTCCACCAACCTGAACACAATTGTCGGGCCGGTGAACTGGGGTGATGGGCCGATGAATAACGTTACCAAAACTCCGCTGGTCGGTGGCCAGTGGCAGAAGTCTGGAGACGCATACGAGTTGCAGATCGTTGCCAACAGCACCGCGCCAGAGGTTCCGGTGACGGCGGACATGAAACTGCTGGGCTGACCAGACGTTCGGCGCCGATCTTGGCGCCGAATCCTCCATCCGAGAGAAGCATGACGACAATCTTGAAACTCCAAGACCTGAGCAAGGCATTTGGCGCAGTCACTGTCGCCGATGCCATGAGCTACGAGGTCCAGCAAGGCGAGGCACTCGGAGTAATAGGGCCCAACGGCGCTGGCAAAACCTCGATGTTCAACTTGATCACTGGGACGCTCAACTCCAATTCCGGGGTGATAGAATTCAGTGGGCAGAACGTCACCAAATGGAGCGCGGCAAAGCGCAGCCATGCAGGCATCGCGCGTTCTTTTCAGGTCCCGCAGCCGTTTTCGGGCATGACTGTTTTCGAAAATGCGATGATCGCCGCCACGCAATCAGCTGGCATGCACGGACATCAGGCCGAAGACTTTTGTCTGGAGGTTCTGGACCAAACAGAACTGCTGCCCAAGGCAAACGTTCTTGCTGGTAGCCTGACTTTGCTGGAGCGCAAACGCCTGGAACTAACACGTGCGCTTTGCGCCAAGCCCAAACTGCTGTTGCTGGATGAGATTGCAGGTGGTTTGACCGAAGCCGAGTGCAAGTCACTGGTCCAGACCATCAAAGACGTCCACGCCTCTGGCGTCACCATCATCTGGATCGAACATGTTGTGCACGCCCTGCTGGCCGTCGTGGATCGTCTGATCGTTATCGACTTCGGAAAGAATATCGCCGAGGGCGAGCCGCAGGCAATCATGGAAAGCGCGGAAGTCAAAGAAATCTATCTGGGGATCGAATCCGATGCCTGACTCAATTCTTCAGACACACGGTTTGAACTCCTATTATGGCGATTTCCAAGCGCTTTATGATGTCGAATTGGACGTCGGCGAGGGCGAAGTTCTGGCCATAATTGGTGCAAACGGCGCAGGCAAGACGACCCTGATGCGGTCAATCACCGGGTTACTGACGAACGGAGTGGATCAGATTCACTACCGAGGTCAGGATATCAGCCGGCTACGCGCAGACGAGGTTGCAGAACTTGGCCTCGCCATGGTTCCGGAAGGTCGCCAGTTATTCCCATCGTTGTCAGTCAAAGAAAACCTAATGATCGGGGCTCAAGTTGGTCGCTCAGGCCCTTGGGATCTGAAAGCTGTCTATGATCTGTTCCCGATCCTTGATGAGCGCAAAGATCAGGCTTCTACATCGCTTTCGGGCGGTCAGCAACAGATGGTCGCCATTGGGCGTGCCCTGATGTCCAATCCAGATCTCATCCTGTTCGACGAAATCAGCCTTGGGCTGGCACCGATCATCATTAAAGATATTTACGACGCTCTGCCCGGCATCATCGGTGAGGGCATGAGTGCGATCATCGTCGAACAAGACATCACCAAGGCACTGTCGGTCTCTAGCCGGGTCTACTGCCTTCAGGAAGGACGCGTTTCGCTGGAAAGCTCGTCTAACACCGTTTCGCGCGAAGACATTTCGCGCGCGTATTTCGGGATCGAATAATATGGAATGGCTGAACGCTGTCGTGCAGGGAACTTTGCTGGGCGGGTTATATGCGCTGTTTGCCGCAGGTCTTTCGTTGATCTTTGGGGTTATGCGGCTAGTCAATATTGCCCATGGCGATCTAATTGTGTTGGCTGCATATCTTGGGCTGACCGTGACGACAGCGACCGGGATGCACCCGATGGCCGCATTAGTGATTATCGTTCCCGCTATGGCTCTGATTGGGTATGCCCTTCAACGCGGCCTACTGAACCAAACCCTGGGCGACGATATCCTTCCACCGCTGCTTGTGACCTTCGGGCTGAGTGTAATCATCCAGAACGGGTTGCTGGAGGCCTACACAGCCGACCCGCAAACATTGAATGCTGGTGCTCTGGAAACAGCCAGCATTGCGGTAGGCGGTGTGACCCTCGGGATCTTGCCGCTGCTGACTTTCGGGATTGCAATCGCCGTGATCTGGGGGCTCCAATGGACCTTTTATCACACTGCTATCGGTCGCGCATTTCGAGCGGTGTCCGACAATCAAGACATTGCCCAGCTCATGGGCCTCAATCGCCGACACATCTTTGGCTTGGCCATGGCGCTGGCCCTCGGCGTGACGGCAATCGCCGGTATTCTGCTTGGCATTCGGACAAGCTTTGATCCCTCGATTGGCGGGGGCCGCCTGATCTTTGGCTTTGAGGCTGTCATTATCGGCGGGCTTGGCAACCTTTGGGGCACTCTCATTGGCGGCGTTATTCTTGGCGTCGCGCAAACCATCGGAGCCAAGATTGATCCGGGCTGGCAAGTACTAGCCGGCCATATTGCCTTCCTTGTTATTCTTGCCGTTCGTCCGAACGGCCTCTTCCCGAGGGTTTCTGGATGAATCTGCAAGGTTATTCTGTATCTCGATCATCAAAAGCGGCCAGAATTGCTGCGATCCTAACCGCAATTGCTCTGCTTGTTCTGATTGCAGCGCCCTGGTGGGCAGGCCGCGCCGACATGCGCTTGATGGGAGAGCTGTTTCTCTATCTTTCCCTTGCCACGCTTTGGAACCTCATGGCGGGCTACGCCGGCCTCGTCTCGGTTGGTCAGCAAGCCTATGTGGGCTTCGGCGGCTATATGCTCTTCGCACTAACTATGCTGGGCGGGCTGAACCCATTGGTTGCCATCGCAGCTGCAGGAGTGCTGGGGGCATTAATCTCTATCCCTGTTGCTGTACTGATCTTCAGGCTTCGGGGCGCATATTTTGCGATAGGCACTTGGGTCATCGCTGAGGTCTTTCGGTTGAGTTTCGCGCAAATCTCAGCGCTTGGCGGGGGATCAGGATCTTCGCTACCCGTGGCCATCGTTAAATCTCTGGCGTCCGGCCGCGCGATGCGTGAGGCGCTGAGCTATTGGCTGGCACTCGGGGCCGCCGTGCTGGTTGTAACCGCCGTGTATCTCTTCCTGCGTTCGCGTCAAGGATTGGCGTTGACGGCAATTCGGGACAACGAACTGGCCGCCGGTAGCCTTGGCATCGATATCTGGCGAACGAAGTTCATAGTGTACGTCGTCACGTCGGCATTCACGGCGATGATCGGCGCGCTGATCTTCTTGCAAAAGCTGCGCATATCGCCGGATGCGGCGTTCAGCGTCAATGATTGGACTGCCTTCGTCATCTTCATCGTAGTGATCGGCGGCATCGGTACCATCGAAGGACCGATTATCGGCACACTCGTCTTCTTTGCGCTGCGCGAAACGCTGGCCGACCTAGGAACAACTTACCTGATCGTTCTCGGCGTGGTCGCAATTGTCGTCATGCTCAAGGCGCCGAAAGGCATCTGGGGCGTGATCCGTAGCCGCTATGATCTGCAACTTTTCCCGCTGGGCTATCGCGTAAAGCACACCGGACAATCCAAGGAAAACTGAACCTATGGCCCGTCAGAAAAAGACCATCATTACATGTGCTGTAACAGGAGCGATCCACACACCAACCATGTCGGATGCGCTGCCGTACACTTACGACGACATCGCACGGCAGGCGATCGAGGCCGCCGAGGCCGGAGCGTCGATCCTACATCTCCATGCCCGCAACCCTGAGAATGGGTCGCCATCGGTCGATCCGGACGACTTCGCGCCATTCCTGCCCCGTATAAAACAGGCAACGGACGCTGTTGTGAACCTATCGACCGGTGGATCGCTGACATTGTCCATTCAGGACCGGATCAATCCGGCCAAGACTTTCAGCCCCGAAATGTGCTCGATGAATATGGGTTCGATGAACTTCTCGTTTCACCCATTGGCCAACCGATATGGCGATGACGATTGGAAGTTTGATTGGGAGAAGGACTATGTCGCGAACTCCGATCAGAACATCTTTCGCAACACATTCCGGGATATTCGCGAGGCGGCAGAAACGCTCGCGCCGCATGACATCAAGTTCGAACACGAATGCTACGATGTCGGCCACTTGTATAACCTGAAATTCTGCGTGGATATCGGGTTGTTCAAAGCACCTATTTTCATTCAGTTTATCTTTGGAATCCTCGGTGGTATCGGGCCTGAGGTTGACAACCTGATCTTCATGAAACGCACAGCAGATCGCCTGTTTAGTGATGACTACCGCTGGTCCGTTCTCGGAGCCGGCGGTGCGCAGATGTCGCTTGCTACCACTGCAAGTCAGATGGGCGGCAATCTTCGCGTTGGCCTAGAAGACAGCTTGTTCATCTCACGTAGAAAGTTGGCCGAAAGCAACGCTCAGCAAGTCGCTAAAATTCGACGTATTGTAGAAGATCTGGGCACTCAGGTCGCGACCCCAGATGAAGCAAGGGAAATCCTAGACTTAAAGGGAGGAGACCGCGTCGCCTTCTGAAGGTAGGATGACCAAAAACAACTCTCATCATTAACATTTTTTGGAATTTCCGAAAGCCCAAGGAGATTGAGCAATGCGATTGAAAGTATTGATAATCAGTGCGCTTCTGACAGGATTTATGGCCCTGCAGGCTCATGCGCAAAACGTAACCCAAGACATCACCAATCTTTTGTTCAGCAACCGGTCCGGAGACTGCGCGGATTATGCAGGAGTGTATTCCGCTTCGGTGGAAGACGTCACGCGCCAACAACGGTTTAACTCCGAAATCGAAATCTCGGCAGAAAGCCAGCACTGTACCCTCAAGACCAATGGCATTCCTAACCATGATTTCAATGGGCCTACAGCCAACTTCGCTAACAATGTACGCGAATTGCCTGGCACTTTTCGGATTCCCAGAAATCCGGAGAAGACCAGCAACCAAACCGCGCTGTCGCAACGGAGTTATGATGCCATTTTGTTGAATGGCGTGCCGGTCGATTTGCTTTCGGCTGGGTGTTATCGCCCGAGCGGCCCGCGAGCAGACAAGAACGGCAATGTATTGGCGGGGTGTCGAGACACTGATCCATGGCTGCTTGATCCGCCGTCCTACGATCAGTATTTTGGTGTAGATCTGCACAATGCCCATGCCCAGCCCGATGGCAGGTATCACTACCATTCCAATCCAAATGCACTGTTTTTGGATCACGACCTTGATAAGCCGTCTCCAGTTATTGGTTTTGCAGCTGACGGCTTTCCGATCTACGGGACGATATTCAAAGACAGGGATGGTACGATAAGACCTGCGATTTCCGGCTACCAACTCAAAACTACGCCTCGGCCTGCGCCGCCTAACGGGCCGGGTGGTACTCCGGACGGGACATATATCGACGACTACGAGTTCACTGGGGCTGGCGATCTGGATAAGTGCAATGGCATGACTGTGGACGGCCAGTACGGATACTATGTCACCACAAGCTACCCGTGGGTGCTGAACTGTCTAGTCGGAGAACCTGATCGCTCATTCGACAAAAGATGACCTGACTTGGAGGCGCAGTTTTGACCTATCCTCGAATGATACAGACGCTTCGTGGTTCTTCTGCCGTGCTCACCGGTATTGCAGCGTTGCTCGCCATTCTTATCTGGTTAGGTTTGTCGCATTTCGGAGTAAGCGATGAAGCAGTTTCGGCGCTCAAGAGTTCATCTGCGATTTACTTTCTGATCGGTTTTCTTGGCTTGTCCGTTGCGCTGACTTTGTTGGCACCTATCGCGATACCGAGGTTGGTTTTTCTTTTGGGTTTGTTCCCCCTTTTGGTCGGCTGGCGTATCTCCACGTTGACGGGGATGGGAACCATCAACATTCTATGTGCCTGCGCGTTTATCGGTTTTCTCGCAATGTTCGCTGTTTTAGTTCTTCACGGATTGCGCACACCGGCAACAGCGGGTCGTCCTCAGACCAGCTACGCGAGTGTCCAACTTGCCTTCATAAGGCTCTATATCGGGTTGGATCTAGTTCCGCATTGTACGGAAAAGCTCTTTGCTGGACCAGCAGTTCGAGTTGGGGATGTGCAATCCTTTCAGGGGTCTTGTCAGATTAACATTGCTTGAGCGGGGGAGGGCGGTTGCGTAGCTTTTGCCCATGACCAGACCTGCCTCCTTCAAGTATTTCAAGACCAGCCCCGAGATCATCCGCCTTGCGGTGATGCTGTATATTCGGTTTCCACTCTCGCTTCGGAATGTCGAAGATCTGCTGCACGAACGCGGGATCGACGTTTCCCACGAAACCGTCCGATATTGGTGGAACAGGTTCGGTCCGATGTTTGCTTCTGAGATCAGACGAAAGCGAGTTCAGCAACTGCGCGCATTCTCGAAATGGAAGTGGCACGTGGACGAGGTTTTTGTGAAGGTGAATGGCAAGAGGCACTACCTCTGGCGGGCTGTAGATCATGATGGCGAAGTGCTGGAAGCAGTCGTCACCAAACGCCGAAACAAGCAGGCCGCATTGAAATTCCTCCGGAAATTGATGAAGCGCCATGGCTGTGCGGAAGAGATTGTGACGGACCGCTTCGCATCGTATCGGGCCGCTCTCAGAGAGCTTGGGGCTGCCGAAAAACAGCAGACGGGCAGGTGGCTCAATAACCGCGTTGAGAATTCACACCTCCCGTTTCGAAGACGCGAACGCGCCATGCAACGTTTCAGGCGCATGCGAAGTTTGCAGAAGTTCGCCTCCGTCCACTCCTCTGTCTACAACCACTTCAACCAGGAAAGATCGCTTACTAGCCGAGAAACCTTCAAGCAGACACGCACCGCCGCTCTCGCCGAGTGGCGTCAACTTTGTTCCGGATAGGTTCGTGGTTTCCGCAGCAAACTGAGACTGGTTCGAATTCGTCTGACAGCACCCTTGTCGCTCATGCTGGAACACTATGGCTTTGTGTGAAAAAATACCACGCCTCCCCTTGTCATTTTTCAGCATCGCGACATTTCGTCCGTCAACTGTGTGAAAATTACACACTCAATTTGGACACATCCGGAGGAACACGTGATGGCGACTTACAAATTTACCGCTTTTGAGAATGCAGACCTTTTTGGGTCTGGACGCATCGAACTGAACGCGGAATTCACGTTGCCACTCAGCCCGACGGTGGAAGTTTCTGTCTCGGACAATGACGAGAACCTTTCAGGCGATGCGAGGTTCAACGAATTCGGGGATGACTTGTCTGGGCAAACCGCAACGCTGACCAGGGCCGATAGCGACGAGACCGTCGGCTACAACGGCCGGATCTACGCCGAGAACGTGTGGGAGCTTTCGGGCGACGATGGTGAGATCTACAAGCTGGTGGAAGTCGAACAACCTGGTTTTTTGCCTGACAATTTCACCTTTTTTGGCAACGTTCCTCCTGCAGGCACGTCTTTGACAGTTGTCAGCGCGTCGAATGTCAAAGGGGCCGGTTTGGCGTATGAGGATCTTGGTGCAGGCGATATTCCCCCCAACATCGTGGACATTGCGGCCGGGTCGGATGACTTCAACATCCTGGTGATGGCGCTGCAGACGGCCGGTCTGGACGGCCTCGTGCGGGATGCCGACGACATCACCGTCTTTGCTCCGACCGATGCGGCCTTCACGCAGCTGGCGGTCGATCTGGGCTTTGACGGAGACACAGCCGACGAAGGCGCTGTCTTCGGTTTCATCGCCGGCGCACTGACCGATCTTGCCCCGGACGGAGACCCGATCCCGCTGCTGCAGAACATTCTGTCCTACCACGTCTCCCCCGGTGCCAAAACGGCGGCAGAGGTCGATGCGGCGGATCAGGTCACGACCCTGCTGGACGGTGCGACTTTCGGTTCGGAAGGCACTGAGCTGGTCGACAATGAACCCGATATCGACAACCCCAACATCGTTGCACCGGACATCGCGGCCTCCAACGGCACCATTCAGGTCATCGACCGCGTCCTGCTTCCTATCGACATCCCGGGCAATGGACCCAACATCGTTGACATTGCGGCCGGGTCGGATGACTTCAACATCCTGGTGATGGCGCTGCAGACGGCCGGTCTGGACGGCCTCGTGCGGGACGCCGACGATATCACCGTCTTTGCTCCGACCGATGCGGCCTTCACGCAACTGGCGGTCGATCTGGGCTTTGACGGAGACACAGCCGACGAAGGCGCTGTCTTCGGCTTCATCGCCGGTGCGCTGACCGATCTTGCCCCGGACGGAGACCCGATCCCGCTGTTGCAGAACATCCTGTCTTACCACGTCTCTCCTGGCGCCAAAACGGCGGCCGAGGTCGATGCGGCGGATCAGGTCACGACCCTGCTGGACGGTGCGACTTTCGGCTCGGAAGGCACGGAGCTGGTCGATAGCGAGCCCGATATCGACAACCCCAACATCGTTGGACCGGACATCTCCGCCTCCAACGGCACCATTCAGGTCATCGACCGCGTCCTGCTTCCTATCGACATCCCGGGCAATGGACCCAACATCGTTGACATTGCGGCCGGGTCGGATGACTTCAACATCCTGGTGATGGCGCTGCAGACGGCCGGTCTGGACGGCCTCGTGCGGGACGCCGACGATATCACCGTCTTTGCTCCGACCGATGCGGCCTTCACGCAACTGGCGGTCGATCTGGGCTTTGACGGAGACACAGCCGACGAAGGCGCTGTCTTCGGCTTCATCGCCGGTGCGCTGACCGATCTTGCCCCGGACGGAGACCCGATCCCGCTGTTGCAGAACATCCTGTCTTACCACGTCTCTCCTGGCGCCAAAACGGCGGCCGAGGTCGATGCGGCGGATCAGGTCACGACCCTGCTGGATGGTGCGACTTTCGGCTCGGAAGGCACGGAGCTGGTCGATAACGAGCCCGATATCGACAACCCCAACATCGTTGGACCGGACATCTCCGCCTCCAACGGCACGATTCAGGTCATCGACCGCGTCCTGCTGCCCATCGACATCCCGGGCAATGAGCCTGTCGAGCCCACCGATCCGACCCTTGCTGGAATCGTTGCGGCAAGTGGCGGTGTCTTCGACGACGATGCGACAGATTTCGACATCCTGTTCAATGCGGTTCAGGCCGCAGGCCTGGTCGAAGCGCTTGACGATCCTGATGCCAGCCTCACCGTTTTCGCTCCGAACGATGCCGCCTTCGTCGCGCTAAGTCAGGCCTTGGGCTTTGAGGGAGGGGATGAAGCAGGCGCGTTCGACTACCTGGTAGAAGCTCTTGCACTTCTGAATGGAGGCGATCCAATCGGACTCTTGCAGAGTGTTCTGCAATACCACGTGGCCCCCGGCGAATTGGGCTCAGATGAGGTGCTGAACGCAACCTCGATCCAGACCTTGCTGGATGGCGCCACGCTTGGCGTCGATGGCACGACGCTGGTGGATGCGGATCCCGACATCGCGGATCCGAATCTGATCGCAACGGACGTACCGGCCAGCAATGGCGTTGCGCATGTGCTGGACGGGGTTCTTCTACCGGCAGATTTGCTGCAATCCGACGGCTCAAATGACGTTGATTTCCTGATCAAAGGCGATCAGTCAGACTACGTTCGGACCGGACGAGACAATGATTTCGTCGACGGAAATGGCGGAAATGACAAGATCCTTCTGGGCCGTGGTGACGATGTCGGTTTTGGGGGTCTTGGGAAAGACAAGGTATTTGGTGGGCGCGGCGATGACAGCCTCTACGGCGACGAAGGGGCCGACTACCTAAGCGGTGGCAGGGGCGATGACATGATCACCGGCGGGGCCGACGATGACCTGTTGGCTGGCGGTCTTGGTGCAGACACGTTCATCTTCAACGCAGGCGATGGGCATGACAAAATTCTAAGGTTCCAGCAAGGACAGGACACAATCGATCTGTCCGGTGCCGGGATCTTGGGCTTCGACGAGCTATCCGATATGATCGAAACATCCCTGTTCGGTGCTACAATTGACCTTGGAGAAGAACAGAGCATCTACGTGCAGGCCTTCAACCTGGATCTGGATGAAACCGACTTCATTTTCGCCCCAAGCGCGTACGACACAATCGCATAAGGGCCCAAACGAACTGAAAATGTGCCCGTTTGGATCCAACGGGCATTTTTTCTGATAAATAACTTTCGGGTGGCGTGTGGATCACGCGTGCCAGCCAAAAGGTAAGGGCGCGGGTGGTTTTCTAGCCGCTTTGCGTGCCGTCATCATCGTACTGCGGCATGTTCGTTTTTAGGATGTCGTCTAGCGGACCAGGCTGGGGCTGATCATCAGGCAGAGTGTGCGGATCGTCAGGCCGCGGACTTTCGAGAATATCCGGCGCAACATCAGGAAGCGCGACCAAATCAAGGCTTACGACACACATCCCGACCGGGTCCAAATACAGGTTGATCTCGTGAGCTCTAGATGAGATGGTATCTCGGTCTCGTCACTTAACCCGATGGAGGCAATTTAGGGGTTTACCAGCGCGCCTGCCGCATCTTCTGGGGTCTTGTCAGAAGGACTTGCCTTGCGGCGGTTAGGGGTTTTGCGTAGCTTTTGCCCAAGACTAATCATGCCTCCTTCAAGTACTTCAAAACCAGTCCCGAGGTCATCCGCCTTGCGGTAATGCTGTACATCAGATTTCCACTTTCGTTGTGGAATGTCGAATATCTTCTGCATGAGCGCGGGATCGATGTCAGCCATGAAACCGTCCGCTATTGGTGGAAAATGTTCGGTCCGTTTTTTGCTGCTGAGATCAGTCGGAAGCGAGTTCAGCAATTGAGAGCATATTGCAAATGGAAGTGGCACGTGGACGAGGTTTTCGTGAAGGTGAATGGCTAGAGACACAACCTCTGGCGAGCCGTTGATCACGAAGGCGAGGTGCTGGAAGCCGTTGTCACCAAACGCCGAAACAAAGCTGCAGCACTGAAATTCCTCAAGAAATTAATGAAGCGGCACGGTAAGGCGGAAGCCGTCGTCACGGATCGCTTCGCATCGTATCGGGCCGCTCTCAGAGAGCTTGGCGCTACCGAAAAACAAAGGACGCGTAGGTGGCTCGACAACCGCGTCGAGAACTCGCACCTACCTTTCCGACGACGCGAACGCGCGATGCAGCGTTTCAGGCGCATGCGAAGTTTGTAGATATTCACCGCCGTCCACTAGTCCGTCTACAACCACTTCAATCAGGAAAGATCGCTAGCCAGCCGAGACATCATCAAGCTGACACGCACCGCCGCTCTTAGCGAGTGGCGTCAACTTTGTTCCGGATAGGTTCGCGGTTTCCGCGGCAAACTGAGACTGGTTCGAATTCGTCTGACAGCACCATCCAAAACCTATGAGCTGTTGGTGGCATGGGCCTCTGCTTTGAATGTCTGCTCCGTCCGCAGAGTGCTTGTTCGGATCTACTGCAACGAAGGTCCGCTTCGAGCATAGAATGGGCACTTGGTTTGGTCGGCGACTTTTCCCACCGCGAAGGCTGTGCCTTGGCCAGCAATCGAATGTCCCTCATCAACGGAAATTAGCTGGTTTGGCCCATTTGTGGTATTCTTCTGGTATCATAAAGGGGGGGAAGACATGACTGCTAAATCACCAAGTGAGCTTCGCGATCTTGTTCATGGCGCCGTCTTCACGCCGGAAGACGATGGCTATGAAGACGCCCGCAGCGTTCATAATGGCATGATCGACAAGCGTCCTGCAGTGATTGTTCGTGTGGCGAATGCTGGCGACGTTATGATGGCGGTAAGATATGCGAGCGACAACGATCTAAAGCTAGCCATCAGAGGTGGCGGGCATAGCGGGCCGGGTTTCGGTACCGTAGATGATGGTGTGGTCATCGATTTCTCTGGGATGCGTGGAGTAAGGGTGGACCCTGTGAAACGCACGGCACGGGCTGAGGCGGGCGTGACCTGGGGCGACATCAATGCCGCTACACACGCGTTCGGACTTGCCACTCCCGGTGGGATTATCTCGACAACGGGTATAGCCGGTCTGACCCTTGGTGGCGGTGTGGGCTATCTAACCCGCGGCTTCGGTCTTTCGGCCGACAATCTGATTTCGGTGGATGTCGTGACGGCCGATGGCAAATTGGTGATCGCGAGCGACGAAGAAAATGCCGATCTGTTCTGGGCGATCCGAGGCGGCGGCGGGAATTTCGGCGTATGCACCTCGTTTGAATATCGGCTGCACCCGGTCGACACGGTCTATTGGGGGCCAATGTTCTATGAAGTGTCCGAGACCGAAAACATCCTGAAGTTCTTCCGCGAGTACATCAAAGACGCGCCGGAACAGATGGGTGGATTTCCGGCGTTCCAAGTTGCTCCCCCGCTCCCGTTTATTCCTGAGGACCGACACGGAGATATGTTTGTCGCACTTGTAGCCTGTTGGGCGGGTGACCCTGCAGAGGGTGAAAAGATGTTCAAGCCCTTCCACGACGTTGCAGAAGTCAAGGCAGAACATGTTGGCCCGGTACCGTTCCCGGCAATTAATGCGGCATTTGACGGTCTCTTCCCAAAAGGGATCCGCCAATATTGGAAGGGCAACTACGTCAAAGAATTGACCGACGCGGCTATTGCTGAGCATGTAAGACACGGACCGAACGCCCCGGGTGTCAGCGCCTCGATGCACCTTTATCCGATTGATGGCGCGTGCAAGCGAGTCGCACCCGGTGCGACCGCTTTCGGGCATCGCGATGCAAACTTCTCGATGGTGATGTTGGCTGCTTCGAATGATCCTGCGGATGACGAAAAGAACATCAAATGGGTACGTGATTATTCTGATGCCTTGGCGCCGCATTCCGAACAGGGAGGCTACATCAACTTCATGGACGATGATGACGGAGATCGGGTGAAGGCTAACTATGGTACGAACTACGACCGGCTTCTCTCGATCAAGCGGCAATATGATCCTGGCAACCTGTTTAGCGTGAACCAGAACATCGTGCCGTAGCTGGCATTTAGCAGGATTCGACGCACCTAAAACGCCAAGTGGAGTCTCGTCAGATTAACTGTGCTTAAGCAGGGCAGCGCGGTTGCGCAACGTTTGGGAATGACCAGACCTGCCTCTTTCAAGTACTTAAAAACCAGCCCTGAGATAATCCGCCTTGCGGTGATGCTGTACATCCGATTTCCGCTCTCGCTTGGGAATGTCGAGGATCAGGTGCATGCGCGAGGCATCGACGTGAGCCACGAAACTGTTCGATATTGGTGGAACAGGTTTGGCCCTATGTTTGCTGCTGAGATCAGACCAAAGCGTGTTCAGCAACTGCGCGCGTTCTCCAAATGGGAGTGGCATGTGGACGAGGTTTTCGTGAAGGTGAATGGCGATCGGCATTATCTTTGGTGGGCTGTCGATCAAGAAGGCAATGTGCTTGAAACCGTTGTCGCCAAAGGCCGAAACGAGGCTGCAGCAATGAAATTCCTTGGGAAATTGATGAAGCGGCACGCTAACGTGGAAACCTTCGTTACGGATCGCTTCGCCTCACACAGAGCCGTGCTCAGAGAAATGGGTGCACTGGAAAAACAACAGACGGGCAAGTGGCTCAACAACCGTGCTGAGAACTCTCACCTGCCGTTCCGAGGAAGAGAACGAGCCATGCAACGTTTCAGGAGTATGCGAAGTCTACAGAAATTCGCCTCCGTCCATTCCTTCGTCTACAATCACTTCAACCAGGGAAGATCGCTAGCCAGTCGAGACACCTTCAAGCTGACCCGCGCCGCCGCTCTCGCCGAGTGGCATGAACTTGCTGCGTTAAAAAAGGCAGCTATACTGGCCTAGCTGAGACTGCTTCGAGTTTGTTTGATAGCAACTCCCGACACGACCGAGATCAACAGCCTTCTGGTGATGGAGTTTGCGCTGGTCTACGCCAACGACTGGTTCATGTTGCCTCTGGCTATGCTTGCGGGATCTGTTGCAAAGCTGCTTGGACTAAACGTGACAAACGTCTTTGGCGAACGGCTCTGGATCGAGGCAGCAGGCAAGGGCGGTGATCAGGACTGGCAGCGCTGGTCGATGTACGACCTCGCCACATGCGGCCCCAACGACATTCCCGCCGATAACAGCCTCCTTTTGATCCCCTCGGCCCCGAAAATCCACGAAGGGCGCCCGCTGGAGGCGGCAGAGCTGATCCGCGATGAGATGACAACATGGTTTGGGGGATCGAGACCTGTGTGCCGTTTCCTGAGCCAACCGATCCTTTGGAAAACGACGCCGCTTGGCGCTACCGCGTCATGACTCGCGTGCCCGAGAACTGGATCCCGTTTATCCCGGTGCATGTGCCGGGCAGCATCCGCGAAATCCAGCTGCGCCGCGCTGCGATGCCCCGCCTGATCGACGGTGACCCGATCCCGCCGGAGCCCATCAGGTCGCGCAGCGACCTGCTGCGTCACAATCTTGGCAGTGGCGATCCCTACGATATCCACGAAGAGGAAGTCCCGCGCGCTGGGATCGAGGTCAGTCAAAGCTTCCAGCGGACCCGCTTGTATGGTGGTGCGGTTTTCACAAGGTTTGGTGTGCGCAAGCAAACAGGGCGCGGCGAAAAATCAAGTGGCCTTCGCTTTGATCAACTTCGCCGCAAGCGCCGATCGACCTGACCGCCGCTTGCCCGCTCGTGTCAGCCCTTTGGCTTGTCGATCCTTAGGAGCGTTGCTGCTGATCCACTGACCGAACCATCCTCCTGACGCTGGATCATGACAATCTCATATTCGCCAGGCTCTGCTTCTCCGGTCTGTATGCCCCCGATGATCATCGGCACCAGTCGCCCCGGGCCCGCGCAGATCGGTACCCTGATGCGATGCAGCGGCGACATCAGGATGACCTCGCGCCCCTCATGCAAACCGCGTCGCCACGGCGGACGCACAGGCGGGCGAACGGCGGTCAAAGTGTCGTTGATCGCTGACGGAAGACGCCCGGTGATGCGCTCGCGCAGCACTTTGTTTTCAAACAGATCAGACATCCTCAGGAGTCGGCCCAGCCGGTCATTTTCAATCCAGAATGGTGTGTCGGGGCCCTGATCCTCGCCCCGCAACACCTGGCGGGTCAGCGCAGGATCCATCAGATCAAGGAACAGCTGGACCTGCCGGGGCAGACGGCCCCGGTTGATCTCGACATGGACGCACTTGGCCCGGTTCTCGATATTGCCGACAACGGCAATCGCGCGGAAATCAGCGCCCGGCGCGGTATCTGCATCGACGATCGAGATGTTTTTCTGCGCCAGGTTGTTGTCGTCCCAGACGTGATTGCCAGTGGGTGTCGGCCCATCATGGGGTGTAATTTCTGCCAGAAGGCACGGGTGCCAGTTGACATCGCCGCCCGCCGTCGGGACCGTGGCCGGCGGAACAAGCCCAGCAGGCCAGGGCACAACGACGGTTTGGTCCGCCCCGGGGGCAACGCCCGTCACCTTGGCCTCTCCAATGAAATAGGTGCCGGGCACCATGGGCGAGGGCAGGGGATCACCTGGCCCGTTGGTCGGTTGCCAACTGGTCGGATAGGTGAACTCCAACCCCGGGAAATGCGCGATTGAAATGCGGACCCATGCATCAAGCGAGGCTGTGGTGCCATTGTTGGCGACGCGCAGACAGATCCAGTTCTGTTGCCCGCGGATCGGCGCCTGATGCGGCCCGGCGACGGCATAGCTGGCCGGGAAGGCCGCCGGATCAGTGTCTGGGTCAGAGGTCCGGCACCAGATATCAGGACTGTTCCAGAACTGGCCGATCGTTGCGACCGATCCGCTGTCGGACAGGTTGTCGCGGATGACAAGGTCTCGGTTGGCCATGTTGTCGATAGCGCCCTGCACAGCCGCCGCAGCATCAAGCCGTCCATAGCCGTACCAGCCGCTTCTGACCGGCGCCAGACCAGAGGTTACCGACGGGTCGCCATTGATATCAAGCCATTGCCCGGTGGGATCGGTATTTGTGGGATCAAGCTTGATCGCGGTGTCACGCATGATTTCTCGCGCTTCGATATGGGTCAGTCTCGGATCTGCAGACAAAACAAGGGCGCCGATCCCGGCTGCCAGCGGCGTCGCCGAAGAGGTGCCGCCAAAGTTGTTCTTGTGATTGGCCGGGCCAGTCACAACAACGTCACCTGAGGCGTGATCATTCATCAGGCCGCCTCCCCACCCAGAGAAGCCACCGACCCAGCCCTGAATAGTCAGGGTGTTGGTCCCTGCGTTGACCGCCGTGACCTGGGCCGGTTCGCTTCCCACCGCGCCAAACGGTCCAAGATGAATAACCGCATTGACGGCAAAACCTGCGGTACTGGCAACGGTAATTGTCGTGGCGCCAGCACTAGCCGCTGCCGTCAGCGTGGTGGTTGCCGTAATCCGACTTGGTAGGTTCCCCGCGCCCAGATGCGCCGAGGACCAGGGCATGAACCCGGTATTGGGGTTGTGAATCGTTCCCAGCGCATCCTGCGAGGGGGTACAAAAATCAATTGGACCCCAGCCGGAATAGGGCCCCCGGATCTCGGTAGTGCCGTCATCATCCAGCGACGATGCCGCAATCGCGATGCACTTTTCATACGCCCCATAGGGCCGCCAGGTAGTGATGTTCATGTTTTGGTTGCCGGTCGAGAAGAAACAAAGCGTCCCCTTCCCGCCGCGCCCAAAGGTTGTGACATAATCCAGCGCGGCCTGCGCGGTGCCCGAAAGCACTGACCCGGCCCCTGGTGTCAGGCTGCAGGTGATGACATCCGCGCCCTTCGCTGGAGGTGCGGCCGGAAACCCCGCCAGCGGACTTTGCGGATCGAAACCGGCCATCCAGATATACTGGTCAGCCACCTCGATATCGACGTAAGGCAACCGACCCGCAACCAGCATGGTCTGCACATTCGGAGCTGACCCAACCACGCCCCTGGCCCCGAAGGGAGTCGGATTGTTGGCCATCGCGACTGACACGCCCGCAACACCTGAGCCGTGATCGTCCCAAGGCGCATCATTGTTGGCCACCATCAGTTCAAAATCGAAACTGGTCAGGACTTTGGGCTGGCCGTTCGACAAGGTGCCGTCATAGTCCGAGTTGGTGGGCACTCCACCTGCTGTTTGCGTGCCGGAATCCCACACAGCCAACAGAATATCGGGGTCGCCAAAGGTATCCAGCCCTGCGTCCTGAAGGTTCTGCCATGCGTCCTCCAACCCGATCAGTTGGCGGTCCCAAAGCCCTGGCCAAAGGGTGTCGCCGGGGGTGATCGCATCAAGCTCGGGCGAGACCACGACGCTGGGCTCGGCCCATTCCACATCCTCGCGCGCGGCAAGCTTTTCGATCACATCCAGCAGCTCATCGGGGCTGCCGTCCCACTCAAGTACAAAGGCACCATCGGCATAAACAAGCCCGCGCTGGACGCGCAAGCCAAACTCGCGGGCGATCTTGCGAACCTCTTCAATCCGTGGGCCGGTGAACTTGACCACAACTTCACGGGTCAGAAAGCTGAACCCGCCTTCCCGGGTTTGCACCACGATACCGACATGTTCGACAGTCTCGGCGCGGGTCAGTTGGGCAAGGGCCTCACCACGGTTTGCTGACCCGACCCGAAACAGCCGCATCCCTGCCCGACGGGCCAGGTCAGGGATCTTCTCAACGGCCATTCCAAGGTCAGCGGCGATATCGTCGGCTTCGCCACCCTGATCGCGAAACTTGCGATCAAGTACCACACCGATCAGGTCCGGATCTGCGGTGATCGGTACCCGGACTTTGCCACGAAAATAAGTCCGCGCACCTTCCTCCCCCAGAATAAAGATCTCGTTGTTTTCGCCGTCGCCGACAAGGGCGCCACGTACCTGTTTTTCCATACCTGATTGCGTAACGGTCAGCGTCACCGGCCCCGGTTTCAGCTTGCGGGCGATATAGTGACCTGTGGGCTTGTCAAAAGGGACACTAACCTCTTCACCATCCTGACCACCGGTTCGCACCACAACCTTGGAATTCGGCTGAACCTCGTCTTTGGCGTTTACCACTAGAATACGCAAATAGGCCGGAACACGCTTGTCTTCTGACATCGGGAAAACTCCTTGCAAGAATTGGCCGTTTTGGCCATAAGTATTTAAAAAATATAAAAAAAAATATGTTCATTAGATCGACTAAAATACGCCGATCTGTTCAAATAGATTATCACAAGTCACGACGATTCTCAATCTTGTCGCCTGCCACCCGTCACGGTCAGGGGCCGGTTCGGCGCCCAGGCAAAAAAACGCCTTTGTCGCGGGCGCGCGATACGGCGTTTTAGGCGCATGCGAACTTTGTAGAAATTCGCCTCCGTCCATTCCTCCTTATTCAACCACTTCAACTAGAAAAGATCGCTAGCCCGCCTAGAGACCTTCAAGATGACCCGCGCCCTCGCTCTTAGCGAATAGCGTCAACTTTGGTCCGGATAGGTTTGCGGTTCCCGAGGCAAACTGAGACTGGTTCGCATCCCTGTCTCCCCGCCACTCATACTTGTCTCACTTCAGTTGTATTTACTGATCCGGAATTGTGCCGCAATTCTCGCGAGTTGGCGCATGCGTTTTCAATCTCAGACGGAGCAAACCGTACACTCGGAGCACGATTCAAGCCTCAGTCTCAGTGCCGCATATTGGCGGGGTCGATTTTGGGCCAGATTTCACTATTACCCGACAATTTAAAGGGAATTTTTTGTGGGAACAGGGAATTGTGCGACGGAACAAGAAGGGAGAATCCCGTATCAGGGAGCGGAATCTGGGGGTTTCAGAAGCCGAATATGCGTTCCTGCGCGATCCAATCTAGTGGATGGGTCACGCTGACCAGACGCTTGAGTGTGAGTTCGTGCGGCTAGGAGTCGTCGAGAATCGCGGCGTGAGTCTCCTTGATAGAAAGGCGAGCTGAGCCCGGGCGCGGATGAGGGCGCCGGGGAGATTTTCCGGCCGCGCAGTATCCTTCATTTGAATCCTGACTTTTAGATCACGGGCCAAGCCAGGGGCGCGGAGTAGCTTGGACCGGAGATGGGGATCGGGTTGGGGCGCCTTGTCTACAGCGATGACCTTGGCCTCGACGCCGCGGCGGCACAGATTGAGGGATGCGGTGATATGTTTGAGGTCCGGGTGCAGGTGGTCCTTAGCGATGCCAATCGCGCTTGCCAGGGAAATGGGGGCTTAATTGGGTCGATCTGTCCTCGTGCAATTTTGCCGTTGGCCAGAAGATCGGCAACGACCTGCTCGCCTTGGTGTTGAAGCCGACATCCAATTGTCGCATCAATCGATTTGACATTCGTCTTGAATGAGGCCTCACCGTGGAAACCAATGAGAAACTGTTCAGCGAAAAGTGTGCTTCCCGCCTACAACTTTCGAATGCCGTGGACCGTCAGTGTGCTGACCAGATCAGCATAGTCTTCACGCGCCTTGGTTCCGGCTCCCGTGTTCCACATGTAATACCAGTTCAGCATGCCGAAAACTGACATTGTGGCTCCGCGCAACTTGGCTTTGTCATCACCCAATGTCTCTGGAGACAGCTCCTGTAGGATATTGTTAATGAAGTTGACCATATCACGCTGGTACTCGCGCAGTTTCCTTTGCTGGTCGTCGGCGAGGGCGTTCATACCGCTGATCTGAACCCGGTGCTCGTCATCAGCACCTTGATAGGCGAACAAGATTTCGCGGACTGCCTTTCGAAGTTTCTCTTCAGGCTCAAGCCCTTCGAAATCAACGTTGCAAATGCGGTCACGTAAATCACGTAGATAGGTCTCAAGGATGTCATACAAGATGGCATCCTTACTGTCGTAATAATGGTATATGTTCGCCTTGGAGATCCCGCACTCTTTTGCCAACAAGGTCATCGAGGCGCGGTCGAACCCCTGGTCTGCAAAGATTTTCGCAGCTCTTTTGAGAATCTGTTCCCGCTTCTGGTCGTGGTCTTTGGCGATTGTCCGGGCCACGGCTTATTCCTTATCGCGGTTGTCGATGACGCGCTTCGCCTTGCCCTGAGAGCGTTCGACGTCGCCTGGATCACCTACAACAATTTCCGTTGAAACGCCAACAACGTCCTTGATGCGCTTAGTTAGCATTCGGGCTGCGGCTGTCTTTGACATCTCGTCGGTTGAGTCTGCTGACGCTTCGACAAACACCCGCATCGCGTCCATTCGGCCGGATTTGTAAAGTTCGATCTGATAGTAGGGGGCCAGACCGCCCGTCGCCATGACCTGCTCTTCGATCTGGCTGGGGAAAACATTCACGCCCCTCAGGATCATCATGTCGTCGCTGCGGCCGGTAATCTTTGCCATCCGGCGCATCGAGCGCGCCGTTCCAGGCAACAGACAAGTCAGATCGCGCGTTCGGTAGCGGATCATTGGCAAACCTTCTTTGGTCAAAGTGGTGAACACCAACTCGCCGGTTTCGCCGTCGGGCAGTACTTCGCCTGTGGCCGGGTCAATGATCTCTGGTAGGAAGTGATCCTCCCAGATCACGGGACCATCTTTTGTTTCGACGCACTCGCTCGCGACGCCGGGGCCCATGATTTCAGACAGGCCGTAGATATCGACCGCGTGCATGTCGAATGCGGATTCAACCTCCGTTCGCATTGCGTCTGTCCAGGGCTCTGCTCCGAAAATGCCGACCTTGAGAGAGCTTTTTCTGGGGTCGAGCCCAGACTTGTGGAACTGTTCAAGGATGTTGAGCATGTATGACGGCGTCACCATGATCCCGTCGGGCTGAAAATCATTTATCAAGCCGACCTGTTTCTCGGTCTGCCCGCCGCTCATGGGGACAACGGTCGCACCCAAACGTTCGATCCCATAGTGGGCGCCCAGGCCGCCTGTGAAAAGGCCATAGCCATAGGCGTTGTGGACCAAATCGCCCTTACGCAAACCTGCCGCCCGCAACGAACGCGCACCCAAATCTGCCCAGTTATCGATATCAGCTTTGGTATAGCCCACCACAGTTGGTTTGCCGGTTGTCCCGGAAGACGCGTGCAGTCGAATAATCTCACTGCGAGGGACAGCGAAAAGGCCGAAAGGGTAGTTGTCGCGCAGATCGTTTTTATACGTGAACGGGAACTTAGAAATATCCGAAAGCTGTTGCAAATCATCCGGATGGACACCCGCCTCATCAAAGCGCTGCTTGTACATCGCCACGTTTTCGTAGGCATGTCGGACCGACCATTTGAGGCGTTCAAGCTGTGTCGCACGGATTTCGTCGATCGATGCGATTTCGATCGGGTCCAATTCAGCTTTGTTGGGGGACAGGGCGTCCATTGCGTTGCTCCTCCAGCGTATTTCTATTCGACAAAATTCTGACCACCAACCGCGCGGGACATACCCCGGAATTCGGCGATAGTGATGCCATCTTGATTTGTGATGCGCACGTCATAGACACCGCTACGACCTGCAACAGCAGTTTCTGTTGCGGTTGCGGTCAGGCGGTCTCCCAGGCGGCCCGGTGCGAGATAGCTCATCATTGTATGTTGGCCGACGGTCGCCACGTTGCGACTGTTGCAGGCAAAGGCAAACGCGCTGTCTGCCAGGGCATGGGTGACGCCGCCGTGGCATATGCCATGGCCGTTGCAGTGATGAGTTGCGACGGTCAGTGCCAGAACGGCGCGGCCTTCGTCGACGTTAACGAGTTCCATGCCGAACCATTTGCTGGCCTCATCATTGGCCCACATAGCAGCGGCAGATTTAGCGGCGCGTTCTTGCGGGGTCATCGTCATTTGCCCTGAAAACTTGGTACGCGTTTTTCGAGGAAGCTAGACACGCCTTCGGCATAGTCCGCACTTTCCCCGCAGATTTTCATAGCGTCCGCTTCGATTTCAAGATGATCAGAAAGGGTGGTGGTCGTCGCGGTCTGAATGCACTGCTTTGTCTTACCCAGCCCAACGGTCGGACCGTTGGCAAATTGCTTTGCCAATGCGCGGGCTTCGGTCATCAACTGATCATCGGGCAGGGCTTTCCAGATCAGGCCCCAGTCTTCTGCTTGTTTTGCTGGCAAGGGTTGTGCCGTAAACGCCAATCCTTTTGCTCTGGCCTCTCCCAAAAGGCGGGGCAGGTGCCAACTGCCACCAGTATCAGGGATCAGGCCGACCTTGGCAAAACTCTGAATGAACTTGGCGCTTTCGCCTGCCAAAACCATGTCGCAGGCTAGGGCCAGATTGGCCCCGGCTCCGGCAGCAACACCGTTCACAGCACAAATAACCGGGAAGTTCAGCGACCGGATCAATCGCACCAAAGGCGCATAGAAGGTCCGCACGGTTTTGCTCAGATCAGGCGGGCCGTCCATTTTCGATGGATCACGGTCACCAAGATCCTGTCCGGCGCAAAATCCGCGCCCGGCACCGGTCAAAAGGATGGCGCGCGCGCCGTTGTCTCGGGCGGATTTCAGCGCGTCTTGCAGCGCGTAATGCATCTCATCATTGAATGAGTTCAGTTTGTCAGGACGATTCAGAGTAATCTCAACCCAGGTCCCGTGATCTTCTACAAGAATCGTATCGCTCATGACTGCTCTGCCAGATGTCGTTTCATTTTTATCATTGCATTAACCGAACGGTTGGTCAATATATAAACAAGACTCGAATCCGGAGCGCTTGAAGGGCACACCCATGTCTCAGACGTCACTTGTGAATGTTGAACTCAAAGGCGATGTCGCCTGGGTTACCATTGACAACCCGCCGGTCAATGCGACCTCGCAAGCGGTCCGGCAGGGGCTTGCAGATGCTGTGGATGCGGTCAAAGGCGCGCGGGTGGCCGTGTTGCGATGCGCTGGCCGGACGTTCGTCGCGGGCGGCGACATGTCCGAATTCAACAAGCCGCCGGTCGAGCCGCATTTGCCCGATGTCGTCCAAATGGTCGAAGACAGCGATGTCCCTTTCGTCGCCTGTATGCACGGGAATGTTCTGGGTGGGGGACTCGAAATTGCAATGGCCTGCGCATGGCGGATTGCAGCGCCCGAAACGGGATTTGGTCTGCCAGAGGTCAATGTTGGATTGATCCCCGGCGCGGGCGGCACGCAGCGTCTGCCACGCCTTGTGGGGATGGAAGCGGCAATTGATCTGGCCTGCACAGGCAAAGTGCTGAAGGCCGAGGAGATGCTGCAGCTTGGTGCCGTCGATTTGGTGGCCGACGATCTTGAAAAGGCGGTCGAGAGATTTGTGGCCGATCTGCCGGACCGTCCTGTGCCGGTCAGCCAACGTATTGTCGCTGATTTTGCGCCGGATCTGATCGAGACCTCTCGGGCATCGCTGAAAAAGCGTGCCAAGGGGCAGCAGTCGCCGTTGGAGAACCTGACCGCGCTAACCTGGTCGCAGGAACCGTTTTCCGAAGGGCAGCCGATGGAGCGGGCGCGCCATCTGGCGCTTCGCCAAACCGCGGAAAGCCGTGCGCTGCGTTATGCGTTCTTTGCGGAACGCAGCGTATCAAAGCCCGCGCTGATCAAGGATGTCCAGCCGCGCGATATCAGCCGTATTGCTGTGGTGGGTGGCGGCTTGATGGGGGCCGGAATTGCAACCGCCGCTCTGACGGCTGGCCTGTCTGTCACGTTGATCGAGCGCGACTCCGAGGCCGCATTGGCAGCCCATGATAGGGTTGAAGGCCTGTTGAAGGGCGCGATCAAACGCGGAAAGATGACCGAGGCGCAATGCAAGGCTTGCCTGTCCCGATTTCGCGCCGTTGACAGCTATGCGGAAGCAGCTGACGCGGAATTGGCGATAGAAGCCGTGTTCGAGGACTTATCGGTCAAACAGCAGGTCTTTGCCGAATTGGCCAAGAACATGAACGCCAGTGCAATTCTTGCCACCAATACATCTTATCTGGACCCTGCAGAAATCTTTGCGGGCATCGAAAACCAGACACGGTGCATAGGGTTGCATTTCTTCAGCCCGGCTCATGTCATGAAATTGCTCGAGATCGTGCACACCCCCCAAACCGCCCCCGAAGTGGTGGCCACGGGGTTTGCTCTGGGCAAGAAGCTGTGCAAGGTTTCGGTTCTGTCAGGCGTTTGCGACGGGTTCATTGGCAACCGCATGCTGGCCGCTTATCGGCGCGTAGCGGATTACCTGCTGGCAGACGGGGCGTTGCCCCATGAAATTGATCAGGCAATGCGGGATTTCGGGATGCCGATGGGGCCGTACGAGTTGCAGGACTTGACCGGGCTGCAGATCGCCTGGGCAAATCGAAAGCGCAACGCCGCTACGCGCGACCCGAACGAACGCTATGTTACCATTGCCGACCAGCTATGTGAGTTGGAGCGGTTTGGGCAGCGATCCGGCAAAGGCTGGTACCGGTACGAAGATGGAAATCGCAAACCGATCCGCGACCCCGAGGTTGAGGCTTTGATCGAAGGGTATTCCGCTGCGCAGGGCATTACCCGCCGGACCTTTACGGCCGAGGAAATATCGTCTCGCCTTCTGGCTGTCATGGCAAATGAGGGCGCTTTGATCATCCAAGAAGGGATCGCCGAAAACGCAGAAGCCGTCGATATGGTTCAGATCCATGGCTATGGCTTTCCGCGTTGGCGCGGGGGGCCGATGAACTATCGCAAGGAAATTGGGAGTGACGTGTCCCAGTCGGTTATGCTGGCTGTGGCTAAAGAAAGTCCGGCGTCTTGGGCCATCGCGGCCCAAACTAAAGCGCTTTAAAAGTGTTGATGGTTACAAAAGCAACCATTAACGCATTCAAAATACATGTTTCACAGGGAGGAGACAGAACATGAAACTCAGCAACTTGAGCACCTTGCTGGCTTCGGCGGCGCTTGCCATTTCGGGGACAGTTTCGATGGCAGCTGACTATACGCTGACCATTTCTAGCTGGGCACCGCCAACCCATGGCATCAATGCCAAGATGTGGCCGAAATTCGTCGAAATGGTTGAAGAAGCCACCGATGGCCAAGTCACTGCCGAACTGAAACTTGGCATCGCACCGCCGCCGGCCCAAATGGACCTGATCATGGATGGGGCGGCGGATGCCTCGATCATTTTCCACGGCTACCAGCCCGGCCGCTTTGTCACCACCAAGATGATCGAACTGCCCGGATATGAAGGCTCGGCCGAGGCCGCATCGGTGGCCTATTGGCGGGCCTATGACACGCACCTGAAGGCGGCCGACGAACATCGCGGCGTCAAGGTGATCGCGTTGCATACGCATGGACCGGCCCAACTACATTCCAGCAGCCCTGTTACAACGCTGGACGAGGTGTCAGGCCTCAAGGTTCGCATCCCCGGCGGTGTTGGTGGCGATGTTGGTACAGCACTGGGCGCAACCGGTATCCAGGTGCCCGCTCCGAAAGTGTACGAAACGCTGGCTTCGAAAGCAGCCGATGGAGTCGTGATGCCATTTGAATCCCGCAAGGGCTTCAAGCTGACCGAAGTGGCGCAGAACGTGTACGAAGTTCCGGGCGGTTTGTATCGCGGTTCTTTCGCCTTCATCATGAACGAAGACACATTTGCCGATCTGCCTGCCGAGCTGCAGCAAGCGCTGGAAGAGCAAGTCTTTGGCGAGCCGCTGAGCCGTGAAATCGGTAAAATCTGGGACGAAATTGATGCCATCGGGCGCGAAGCCACCGAAGGCACAGACGGCAACGCGATCAACACCGCATCTGCCGAAGACCTGGAGAAGTTCAACGCAATTGCTGTCAATGTCCGCGCCAAGGTCATTGACGAAGTCAACGGTGCCGGGGTCGATGCTCAGGCCGCCTATGACATGATCGTCAGTGAAATGGCCGCGCAATAACGTGAGCTGGTTGGCGGTCTCGCACCGCCAACCGTTTCGAACGGGCGGGAATTCCTCATGCAATCTCTGGTATCCTTCGCGCGCCGCATCAGTGTTTTTCCGACAGTGATGGCCTGTGTGGCGCTGTTTATCCTTATGGTTATGACGTTTTGCGACGTCATTCTTCGGTCCATGTTCAACACGCCGATCGAAGCGGCGACCGAGTTGACACGTATTCTGATGGCGATCCTTGTATTCTCGGTTCTTCCGATGATCTCGGCTGGAAAAGGTCAGATTGCAGTGGACCTGACGGACGGTTTGTTTGCGCGACTGCGCCTAAGCCGCGCCAGGGATGCGATTGTCTATCTGGTCTCGGGCATCATGCTCTTCTGGCCGATACAGCGGGTCTGGATCTTGGCTGAACGGGCGCGGGACTATGGTGATGTGACCGAGTACCTGTCGATCCCCGTTTTCTACGTCGGCTGGTTCATTGCCGCGTCCACGGCGATCACCGCCGTCGCGATGATCACGACCGGCCTTCTGCATATCTTCGCCCCCCACACTTTGTCGGAGCACCCTCAATGACTGCCGCACTGATCGGCTTTGGCCTTGTTCTTGTTCTCGTGCTTCTGCGCCTGCCGATTGTCTTTGCAATGGGCCTCGTCGGAACGCTGGGTTTTGCGTATGAACGCGGAGGCAGCATTCTGTCCGAACGCGGCTTGAAAGCGGCGATGTCGATGGTGGGTCGTCAGATTACCGACACGGCACAGGACTACGGCCTTTCGGTTATTCCGCTGTTTATCCTGATGGGTTTGTTCGTGAACAAAGGTGGGCTGGCGCGCGAACTTTACGCCGTATCAAACGCGTTTCTTGGCCATTTCAAAGGCGGAATCGCAATGGCTACGGTTGCTGCCTGTGGCGGGTTCTCGGCCATCTGCGGGTCGTCCTTGGCAACGGCGGCAACGATGTCCAAGGTCGCCATGCCGGAAATGCGCCGCTATCGTTATTCGGATGAGCTGTCGACTGCCTCGATTGCGGCAGGCGGTACGCTCGGCATTCTAATCCCGCCCTCCGTGATCCTTGTTATCTATGGCCTGTTGACCGAGACATCCATCGGCAAGCTGTTCGTGGCCGGTATCATTCCCGGCGTGCTTGGCATCCTTCTGTATCTGTTTGCAGTCCGCTGGACCGTCTGGCGCAAACCCGAATCCGGACCCGCCGGAGAAAAACACGGCTGGGGTGAAAAACTGACAGCGCTACGGTCGGTTTGGGCAGTGTTGCTGTTGTTCTTTCTGGTCATTGGCGGGCTCTATGGCGCGTTTGATTTCCATCCGCTGAACCTGACCTTCAGCCCGACCGAAGCCGCCGGCATGGGCGCCATGGGGGCGTTTCTGATCGCCTTGTCCCGCGGTGGGTTGACCCTGAGTTCGACCTTCGAGGTGTTGAAAGAAACAACTTTTACCGCCGCGGCCTTGTTCTCGGTCCTGATCGGGGCTCAAATCTTTTCGAACTTCATCAACCTCGCTGGCCTGCCCGAGGCGCTGATTGGTTTGGTCACGGCTTATGACGTGGAACCGTTCGTGGTGATCCTGATGATCCTGGGCATCTACATCATCTTGGGCTGCGTGTTTGAATCCCTGTCGATGCTCTTGCTGACCGTGCCGATCTTTTTCCCGCTGGTGACGTCGCTGGGCTATGATCCGATCTGGTTTGGAATCGTGGTTGTTGTCGTGACCGAGATCAGCCTGATCACCCCGCCGGTTGGTCTGAACGTCTTCATCCTGAAAGGGGTGGTCGGGGACGTTTCGACCGCAACGATTTTCAGGGGTGTTACTCCATTTTGGATCGCCGACATTTTCCGTCTGGCCCTGATCGTGCTGGTGCCCTGGCTGGTACTGGTCCTGCCCGAACATATGGGGGCGATGGGTCACTGATGTTTTCCCTGACGGCGCTTCCCGACGGGTTTCACGAGGACCCTTATCCAGCCTATGCCGCGCTGAGAGAGGATATGCCGGTTTGCCCTCAGCCCGACGGCTCGGTGATCCTGTCTCGGTATGAGGATCTAGATCTGGTCTACCGGGATACGACGCGGTTCATCTCGGATAAAAAGGCGGTGTTTGGGCCCAAATACGGGGTCGACAGCCCGTTATACGAACACCACACCACAAGTCTGGTGTTCAACGATCCACCTCTGCACACCCGCGTCCGCAAGGTGATGGTAGGCGCGATGAACCCGCGTGCCTTGGCGCAGATGGAGCCGGGATTGATCCAGCTCGTCGACAGTTTGCTGGATCAGATGCAAGCCAAAGGCACAGTCGAGTTGATCGAGGATTTTGCCGGGGCGATCCCCATCGAAGTGATCGGCAACCTGTTGGGCATTCCCAGGTCCGAACGCGAACCACTACGGAACTGGTCTCTGGCTATTCTTGGGGCTTTGGAACCACAATTGACGCCTGAGCAGGAAGAGTGGGGCAATCGTGCCGCCTCCGAATTCAAAGAATTTCTGCGCCATATCATTGAGGATCGAAAAGCCAACCCGGGCAATCCGGAAACGGATGTTCTGACACGGCTGATGCAAGACGATGCGGATGGCGGCCTGACCGACGTTGAGCTGTATCAGAACTGTATCTTTATCCTGAATGCCGGGCACGAGACCACGACAAACCTGATAGGCAACGCACTGGATTTGCTGGATCGGCACCGGGATAAACGCGCGGAATTGCTGAACAATCCCGACCTGATTTCCACAGCAGTGGACGAATTCTTACGTCTGGAAAGCCCAAACCAGTTCGGCAATCGCCTGACCACCGACGATGTGACATTCCACGGCCATACCATCCCGGCAGGCACGGATGTTCACCTGTGTATCGGCGCCGCCAACCGCGACCCAAGGCAGTTTGACCGGCCCGACGACATGCTGCTGGACCGCCGCCCGAACAAACACCACGCCTTTGCCGGTGGCCCGCACACCTGCGTCGGTCTGACTCTTGCTCGGATGGAGGGCAAGATTGCGGTCAGTCGGTTTTTGAACCGCTTTCCCAACTATCAGTTCACAGAGGGCGTAAAGCGTGGTGGGCGAATTCGTTTTCGCGGGTTCGCCCAGCTTCCTGCAAAGGTTTGACGTGACCGAACAAGAAAATGAATCGGCCTTTTTATTGACCGACCGTACGGTAAATATTATAGCTACCATAACCGCGCGCTTAAGGCCGCGTAGATCATCTCAGGACTGAGGAGAGGCACATGACGATCCAACAGATTTCAAGTTTCGCGGCCGGTGAGTGGGTCGCGCCGGGCGAGGGTGCCCGCAACATTGCCAGTGCTGTGACCGGTGAAGTGATCGCGACCGCTGGCAACACTGGCTTGGATGTACAGGGCATGTTGGACTATGCGCGCAACGTTGGTGGTCCGGCGTTGCGTCAGATGACCTTTCACGAGCGCGCAAAGATGCTCAAGGCATTGTCGGTGCATTTGGGACAGCACAAGCAGGCCCTGTATGAGCTGTCATTCAACACGGGCGCGACCCAGTCAGATCATTTGATAGACATCGACGGTGGGATCGGCACGATGTTCGTGTTTGCCTCGAAAGGCCGCCGCGAAATGCCCGATGGGCACGTCTATCTGGATGGTGACGTCGAACAGCTGTCGCGGAATGGGACCTTTGTCGGTCAACACATCTGCACACCGCTGCAGGGTGTGGCGGTTCATATCAATGCGTTCAACTTTCCTGTTTGGGGCATGTTGGAGAAGCTGGCGCCAACCTTGCTGGCCGGTGTTCCGGCTATCGTCAAACCGGCGACCAATTCCTGCTACGTGACCGAATTGTGCGTGCGGTTGATGCTGGAGTCTGGCATTTTGCCTGCCGGGGCGCTCCAGCTTGTGTCGGGTGGTCTGGGTGACATGTTGGATCGCCTGACCATGCAAGACGTTGTCAGTTTTACCGGCTCGGCCGATACTGCGCTGAAACTACGGTCTAACCCCGTCATTCTGGAAAACTCTGTCCGTTTTGTGGCGGAACAGGACAGTCTGAACTGTTCAGTGCTTGGCACAGACGCCGAGCCGGGAACGCCGGAGTTTGACCTGTTTGTCAAGGAAGTCCAGCGTGAGATGACGACAAAAGCGGGTCAAAAATGCACCGCGATCCGCAGGATCATCGCGCCCGAGCAGCATGTGCAGGCGGTGATCGAAGCGCTTTCCGCGCGGCTGGCAAAAACGGTTATCGGTGACCCTAGGCTTGAGACGACGCGCATGGGCGCGCTGGTTTCGAATGATCAAAAACTGGATGTACTGGAAAAGGCTGCGATCATTTGCCAAGAGGCCGAACGTGTGTTCGGCAACCCGGATGACTTTGCCGTTGACGGCGCAGATGCCCAAAAAGGGGCGTTCCTGCCGCCGATGCTGTTCCACTGCGCGAACCCGGATGCGGCACAGCGCGTTCATGACACCGAAGCCTTCGGCCCGGTCAGCACGATCATGGGGTATCGCGATACTGACCACGCGATTGAGCTGGCGAACCGGGGGCAGGGGTCTCTGGTCGCGTCGATCATTACCCACGACCCGGACGTGGCGCGCAAATTCGCCATGGGTGCCGGGGCGTATCACGGGCGTCTCTATTTCAACAACCGAGACTCGATGAAAGAGGCCACGGGCCACGGCTCTCCCTTGCCGCATATGGTCCATGGCGGCCCCGGTCGCGCGGGTGGCGGTGAGGAAATGGGCGGCGTGCGGGGCGTGAAACACTACATGCAGCGCACCGCCATTCAGGGCTCGCCTGACCTGTTGACGGCGATTGGCTCGAAATGGGTCTCGGGCGCGACCGAGATCGAAGGCCCCGCGCATCCCTTCACGCGCCGCTACCACGATCTGGCTATTGGTGAGACAATTCACACGGCGCCGCGCACCGTCACGCTCGAAGATATCGAGCACTTTGCGGAATTCACCGGCGACACCTTCTATGCGCACATGGATGAGGCCGCCGCGGAACGAAATCCGTTCTTCCCGGGCCGCGTCGCGCACGGGTACCTGCTGTTGTCCTTCGCCGCCGGGTTGTTTGTCGAACCGAACGAAGGCCCGGTCCTGGCCAACACAGGCTTGGATGGGTTGCGTTTCATGAAACCGGTTGTGGCGGGCGACAGCATCAAAGTGCGCCTGACCGTCAAATCAAAGACCAAACGAAACGATCAGTATGGTGAGGTTCGCTGGCATGTCACGATGACTCAACAGGATGACGACCTTGTTGCCGAATACGAACTGCTGACAATGGTGGCCTACTGACGAAACCGGGCCGGATGGTAATTCGATCCGGCCCGCCTATACTGCGGCCATGAAAGACGCTTCCACAGACTGGTTCGACCATTGCGTTCGTCATTTGACCTCCGAAGGGTCTCTGCGGGTTTGGTCTGTGCTTGTCACGATCTTTGGCGATCTGGCGCAAAACAAATCCGATCAGATAAGCGGATCATTGATCACTGCGCTGACGAGCCTTGTGGGAATCAAGGCCGAAGCGACCCGAGTGGCGTTGCATCGATTGCGCAAAGAAGGCTGGATCGAAAGTACGCGCGTTGGACGCGCAAGCGTCCATCAGCTTACGGACTATGGCCGTACTCAAAGCGCAGCCGCTGCGCCACGCATTTACGCTCGCGAAACGGCCAAACCAGACATCTGGCATGTGCTGATGTCGAGCAGCTCGGAAACATCCCGAAAGGAACTGTCCGATCTGTTGCTGACTGGGGAATATATCTCATTAAACCCGTTCACAGCGATGGCAGCGGGACCTATGCCGCGCGATCTGGAAGACCTGCTGGGTTTTGAGACTACCGCGATTTCAGTACCAGATTGGCTACGAGAGCTATGCGGACCAGAGTCGCTGAAAACCGCGTATGACGAGTTTTGGACATCAATCCAGGCGATCGACGATCTGCTGCCGACGACCGGTGTGGATGATCCGATGAAAACGGCAGCTCTGCGTGTCCTCCTTGTGCACAATTGGCGCCGCATCATCTTGCGACACCCAGCTTTGCCCTCGGATTTTCTACCAAGTGACTGGAAGGAGCCCGCTTGCCGCGAGGCGGTCTCTAGGATTTTGGACAGGCTGCCCCGACCGCAACTCAAAAATTTGGAAGCAGAGTTGAGCACTTAGGTTTTTGGGACAAAGTCCCTCCTGATATCTCAAAGGATGATGGCTTGCTTTAACAGCAAACTGATTTCTTTTTATGTTACGAGAATGTGCAAAGAAATAAAAATTCGGTAACATAATGCTTGCCTCGAATCGATGACGGAAATATAAACCGACCATACGGTCTATAATTGAGTGTGAACGCCCGGGAGAATTCACAGATGGATGCAATCATTTGCGACGCGACGCGCACGCCGATTGGGCGATACGGCGGGGCTTTGTCGTCGATCCGCACGGATGATCTGGCGGCCATTCCGCTGGCTGCGCTGAAAGAGCGGAACCCGCAAGTCGACTGGTCCAGCGTGGATGACGTCATCTATGGTGATGCCAACCAGGCCGGTGAAAGCAACCGGAACGTCGCCCGTATGGCGGCCTTGTTGGCTGGATTACCGGTTGACGTTCCGGGAACCACCATAAATCGCCTGTGCGCCAGCGGCATGGATGCTGTTGGAATGGCCGCCCGAGGCATCAAGGCGGGTGACTATGATCTGGCGATAGCGGGTGGGGTCGAAAGCATGTCCCGTGCTCCCTTTGTGATGCCCAAGGCGACATCAGCATTCACACGTAGCAATGCAGTTTACGACACGACCATCGGCTGGCGCTTTGAGAATCCGAAGATGAAGCAGGCCTACGGTATCGATTCAATGCCGCAAACCGCTGACAATGTCGCCGAAGACTATAGCATCAGCCGCGCGGATCAGGACAGTTTCGCGGCGCGCAGTCAGGCCCGATGGGCCGCCGCGCATGAGGCGGGGCTGTTCGCGGATGAGATCACTCCGGTCTCGGTCCCACAACGTAAGGGTGATCCGATAGTGGTCGAAACTGATGAGCATCCTCGCCTGGGAACAACGGCCGACAAGCTGTCGGGCCTCAAGGGAGTGAACGGGCCAGACAAAACTGTTACGGCGGGCAATGCGTCTGGCGTTAACGACGGAGCGGCAGCCATTTTGATGGCAAATGAGGCGGCGGCTGCAAAGAACGGCCTTACTCCGATTGCACGGGTTGTGGGAATGTCGGTGGCTGGCGTCGCGCCGCGCATCATGGGGATTGGGCCCGTACCGGCCAGCCAAAAGGTCTTGGCGCGGGCTGGGCTAACCATAGAACAGATGGATGTGATAGAGTTAAACGAAGCTTTTGCCTCGCAAGGGCTGGCAACACTTCGCGAACTGGGCCTTGCTGACGACGCACCGCATGTGAATCCGAATGGTGGTGCCATTGCCATGGGGCACCCTTTGGGCATGTCCGGAGCGCGGCTGGTGTTGACCGCTGCATATCAACTGCGGCGGACAGGTGGGCGGTATGCTCTTTGCACGATGTGTGTGGGCGTCGGGCAGGGCGCAGCCCTGATCCTGGAGCGGGTTTGATAGGGAGAGCACTGTTTTGACTGAGGCGATCCAGATAATCGACCACAGCGAACGGGTTGAGCGGCTGTTTGAGCCGTATCAAGATGTTCTCGGCGACGACTACAAGGCCTATCGGGGCCATGTTTATCGTGTGATTACCTATGCCATGCACTTCCTTGGCGGCGATGACACGCATCGTGCGTTGGTCGAGACGGCCTTCGTCTACCACGATATCGGACTGTGGACGAAACACGATCTGGCATATCTGGAGCCATCCGAAGAACTGGCTCTGAGCGACAACGCTGAAAAGGGTTGGGGACTGGATCCAGAGCTGCTGCGCAATGTCAACCGCTGGCACCACAAGGTT
This sequence comes from Ruegeria sp. AL11, assembly GCF_056540865.1. Lineage (NCBI taxonomy): Bacteria > Pseudomonadati > Pseudomonadota > Alphaproteobacteria > Rhodobacterales > Roseobacteraceae > Ruegeria > Ruegeria sp. AL11. The sequence continues at coordinate 14,123 of NZ_JBQFXO010000009.1, read as the reverse complement.
ACACCCTATCGCGGGCCTCATGCCGATGTGGTCAACGCCTGCCGAAAAGGTGACTGGATCGATGCGACGGGGGGAAAGGTGCGCAAAGGACTGTCGCGCGATCAAGTCGCCCAGGTCGAAGCCGCCATACCCAGCTACGGATTTGCGGATGTTTTGCAGCGCTTGGCGAAGGACCTTGGTGGCTCCGCATTTAAAGGAAACATGCGGGTTCTAAGCCACGTATTCAAAATCTGATCCCATCCGAGAGGAGGAAATACGATGTACGCACAAATGGTTAAGTCTGAGGCCACAAACGATGACCCTGAAAAGCTTGCCGAGTTTCAGGCAAAGATTGATGCGGACATCAAGATCGAGCCCAAAGACTGGATGCCGCAAGGCTATCGCAAAACGCTGATCCGCCAGATCGGGCAGCACGCCCATTCCGAAATCGTCGGGCAACTGCCCGAAGGCAACTGGATCACCCGCGCACCCACGCTGGAACGCAAGGCGATCCTGCTGGCCAAGGTGCAGGATGAGGCCGGACACGGGCTTTACCTTTATTGCGCGGCAGAAACACTGGGCGTCAGCCGGGACGAGCTGACCGAGATGCTACTGGACGGTCGGATGAAGTATTCGTCGATCTTCAATTACCCCACGCTGAACTGGGCCGATATTGGCGCGGTCGGCTGGTTGGTCGATGGGGCCGCTATCATGAACCAGGTGCCGTTGCAGCGGACGTCCTACGGGCCGTATTCGCGTGCCATGATCCGGATCTGCAAGGAGGAAAGCTTTCACCAGCGTCAGGGTTACGATGCCATTCGCAAGATGGCCGAAGGGACGCCCGCACAGAAGAAGATGGCGCAAGATGCCCTGAACCGCTTTTGGTACCCGTCGCTGATGATGTTCGGACCTTCGGACAAGGACTCGGTGCACTCGACCCAATCCATGGCTTGGAAGATCAAGATGAACACCAATGATGAGCTGCGTCAGAAATTCGTCGATCAGACCGTGCCGCAGGTCGAGTTCCTTGGGCTGACCGTCCCAGACCCGGACCTGAAATGGAACGAAGAACGCGGCCATTACGATTTCTCGGAACCCGATTGGTCCGAGTTCTTTGACGTCATCAAAGGCAACGGGCCTTGCAACACCGACCGCCTGGCCGCGCGCAACAAGGCCTGGGACGACGGACAATGGGTGCGGGACGGCCTGCTGGCCCACGCTAAAAAGAAACGCGCCGGTCAAGTGGCCGCTGAATAAGCCTGACCTGAGGAGGAAACCCGATGAAAAACGAATGGCCCCTGTGGGAAGTCTTTATCCGCGGTCAGCACGGTATGAGCCACCGTCATGTCGGCTCACTGCACGCACCCGACGCGGAAATGGCGATCAAGAACGCACGCGATGTCTACACGCGCCGCAACGAAGGCGTGTCGATCTGGGTGGTCGAAGCGAACAACATCTCGGCCTCATCCCCCAGTGAAAAAGGCCCGCTGTATGAGCCCAGCGAAAGCAAGGTTTACCGTCACCCGACATTCTTCGACATTCCCGATGAAGTGGGGGCGATGTGATGACCCGCGACGAAGCCTTCCTACAGTTTCTGCTGAGAATGGGTGACAACACGCTCATCCTTGGTCACCGCGTGAGTGAATGGTGCGGTCATGCGCCTGTGCTGGAAGAAGATATCGCGCTGGCCAATACCGCGCTGGACCTGATCGGCCAAACCCAGATGTGGCTGGGCCTTGCAGGCGAAATCGACGGCGGCAAAAGCGCGGATGATCTGGCTTTCTTGCGCGATGCCTGGGATTTTCGCAATGTTTTGATGGTTGAGGTGCCGAACGAAGACTTTGGCCGGACCCTGATGCGCCAGTTCCTGTTTGATGCATGGCATTCGATCATGCTGGGGCGTCTGATCAAATCGTCAGACGACCCTGTTGCAGCAATTGCGGCCAAGGCCAGTAAAGAGGTCGCCTATCACCTGGAACGCTCGGGCGACACGGTAGTTGGCTTGGGCGACGGAACGGTGGAAAGCCACGACCGGATGCAAGCTGCACTGGACTATCTGTGGCCCTATGTGGGTGAGATGTTCGCCAGCGACGACGTGGATAACCAGATGGCAGCCGCTGGTATCGCGCCCAATCCCGCCGATCTGCGCGATGAATATGACGCTTTGGTTCAGCGGGTCTTGGCGGATGCGACGCTAACGATCCCAGACAGCGATTTCGCGCACAAGGGCGGGCGCACCGGGCAGATGCATACCGAACATCTGGGACACTTGCTGACTCAGATGCAGTGGCTGCAACGCGCCTATCCCGGCGCAAGCTGGTAAGCCGATATGGAACGGGTGACCACAGATCAAATTTGGGACTGGCTGGATGCCGTCCCCGACCCTGAAATACCAGTCATTTCCGTGGTTGATCTGGGGATTGTGCGGGATGTGCGCTGGGATGCCGAAACCTTGAAGGTGACGGTGACACCGACCTACTCAGGTTGTCCGGCAACGTCGGTCATCAGTATGGACATTGAAACCGCGCTGCGGGATCACGGGATCGAAGATATCCGGATCGAGACCACCATTTCACCCGCCTGGACCACCGATTGGCTCAGCGACAAGGGCCGTGCGCGGCTGGAAGAATACGGCATCGCGCCGCCGCAACCGGCAGGCGGCCCGGAACGGTGCCCGCATTGTGGCAGCAAGGCGGTTGAGAAGGTCAGCCAGTTCGGCTCGACCCCGTGCAAGGCGCACTGGCGCTGCACCGACTGCCTTGAACCTTTTGACTATTTCAAGTGCATCTGAGGAGGAGTACCGGATGGCACGTTTCCACGACCTGAAGGTCACCGATATCCACAAAACGATCCGCGACGCGGTGGTCCTGACGCTGGAGCCCATGAATGGTGCCGCGCAAGAGTTTGACTTTACCGCAGGCCAATACCTGACGTTCCGCCGCGAGTTCGACGGCGAAGAACTGCGCCGGTCCTACTCGATCTGCGCGGGTAAGGACGACGGAGTTCTGCAGGTTGGCATCAAGCGCGTCGATGGCGGGGCGTTCTCGGGCTGGGCGAATTCGGAACTGAATGTCGGGGACATCGTGCAGGCCATGCCGCCGATGGGCAGCTTCCACGCTCCAATCGATGCAGATGCCGAAAAGCAATATCTCGGTTTTGCCGGTGGTTCTGGGGTGACCCCTGTTCTGTCGATCCTCAAAACGACGCTCGCCCGAGAACCTCAGTCGCGGTTTACTCTGATCTATGCCAACAAAGGCATCAACACGATCATGTTCCGCGAAGAACTGGAGGACCTCAAAAACCTGTATATGGGGCGCCTTAACGTGATCCATATTCTCGAAACGGATTCCCAGGAAATTGACCTGTTCACCGGGCTGGTGACACAGGAAAAATGCGCCGAACTATTCAAGCACTGGGTCGATATCGAAAACGTCGATACGGCGTTCATTTGTGGTCCTGAACCCATGATGCTGGGGATCGCAGCGGCCCTGCGCGACCACGGGCTAGACGACAGCCAGATCAAATTCGAACTTTTTGCCAGCGCCCAGCCGGGTCGCGCAAAACGCAAAGCAAGTTCGGCAGATGCCGGTCGGACAGACAATCAGACCAGTGCATCCATTACGCTGGATGGCTCGACCCAGAATCTGACCATCCCCAAGGACCTGTCCATTCTGGATGCTGCTTTGGAAAACGCGTTGGACGCTCCCTATGCCTGCAAAGCCGGGGTCTGTTCGACCTGCCGCTGCAAAGTACTGGAAGGTGAGGTCGAGATGGTCGCAAACCACGCGCTTGAGGACTATGAGGTCGAAAAGGGTTATGTGCTCAGCTGTCAGGCCTATCCGATAACGGACCGTGTGGTCGTGGATTACGATCAGTAGAGGAGAGGTAGACATGACCGATACGATGACTCTCGACAGCTATTTGGCAGCGGGCGGCGTGCTGACCAACCCGTCAAACGTTCCGCCACGCTATCGTGCGGAACTGCTGAAACTGATGGCAACCTTTGTTGACAGTGAATTGGCAGGCGCAGCCGGTTTTGCTGACGTAATTAACCTCGGGCCGGGAATAAAAGAACGCATCGCTGCCGCGAAGATCGTGCTTGAAAAAACGGATCATGCAAATCGCGTTCTGAACATCATGGGAGAGTTTGGAGCCGACACAGAACGCTACGCCAATCATCATCCGTGGACGGCCCGGTTAAGCCGGGATGCGGACATCGGAGCAACGCGTTCCGAACATGATATGCGCTTGGCTGTGTTCAACTATCCATTCTCGGGTTGGACGGACGCCGTGATCATGAATTTGCTCATGAGCCGCGCCGTCGCCGAACAACTGGCTGAGTATTCTACGATTTCCTACCAACCCCTGGCCGAAATCTTCCGCTCAATCGCTCCGATTGAAGCACACCATGGCGAATTGGCGATGGAAGGCGCAAATAAGTTGATCGAACGAGGCGAAGCTGAGCAAATGCAAGTCTCGGTCGACTACTGGTGGCCTCGCGTCGCGGTGTCTTTCGGGGGCGACGATCCGAAACGGTTCGAGTTGTTGAAATCTCTTGGTCTGCGGCGGAATAAAAACAGTTCCCTAAAAGAGCGCTGGAGCCAGACGATGGATGACGCGCTGAAGACTTTGGGACTAAAAACGCCTTTGTGAATCGCTTGACTGGACCGATTTAGGGCCCGTCCTCTAGTCTGATGCGAGGCCCAAGTTTCTGGGATGACAAGAAAAATAGTAGTGTAGGGCTGGGGTTTGTCGGACGTGGCCTGACGACTGATCGCAATAGGCCATTCGGTAACACTTCAGATTCTCGACTATCCGGGGATTCAGAAATTCGCTCAATGGGGAATGACAGAACTATTGGATTACGCGAATAAAAAGGCTGAAAATCTTGGTTCCTTGCCGTTCACAAGTGAGATCGCTCTGCAACCAATTGGCCAGCCCGTCGGTTATCGTCTCACCGCCATCAGTTTGGGCCAATTCCTAAAACGAAACACCTTGGAGTGAGTTACATATAGCCCGACAAGTACACGCCAAATCCACCGGTATTAAACCTTACAAAACGTTTTGCTGAAAACTCACATCACGGGTACTCTTTACGCTGATCCAGTCACAGCAAGCCCAACACCCATGAAGCCACAACCAGATAGCGCATATTTTAAACCGCTTGTGCGGACGAATTTGCGTTCACGATCTGTAGAAGGTTTTTCTCAGGATCTAGAAAAGATCTGCGGGCAGTTTGCTGTCGAGTCCAGTTTTGCCACGCGCGGACGCATTGACGGGGATATCTCCACCTTGCCGGTCTCGCGCTTTGAGACGGCAATCGTATCACTCGACGCACAAAGGGTTTTTCGGGACGAGCGTATGATCCAACAAGACCCCGGAGAACACTTGTTTCTTCTCATCCAGGACAAGGGAAATTGTCGTATCCATCAGAATGATACATCGGTTTTGCTGGGACCGGGCGACATGTATCTGGTCGACAGCGCGAAACGCTCCGAGTTTGTTTATGACGGGATGAACTCGCGTCAGGTCTCGATCCATTTACCACGCGACGAGATGGTCCACAGATTCGGTGAGATCTGCACGGGAGGTATTTGGGTGGACCGAAACGACCCCCTGTTTTTCGCCATGCGTGCCGTTCTGGCCAAGATATTTTCCGAGGAAGCCGCTGTGGCCCCACATTTGGGCGAAGCCTTTCTGAGCTTGTTAGGCGCGTATTTCCGCTGTATCAGCCATCAGGAAGACCAACGCGGGCGAGAAGCAAACGCGGTCCTCTCGCGCGCTCTTCAACTGATTGAGCAGAACGCGATGGATCCAGCATTTGGACCGCAGGTATTGGCTGAAGCATTGCAGGTTTCGCCTCGGACACTTCAGCGTCATTTTGGAACCATTGGGGAAACCGCCAGCAAACGCCTTATGTCTGTGCGGCTTGAAACAGCGAAAGCCCGGCTAAAAGAGGTGAACTCTGACGTAGGGCGCGACACGATCGCTGCGGTTGCTTATGATTCCGGTTTCAACGACCTGTCGCATTTCTACAAGGTCTTTCGGGAACGATTTGGTGTCTCACCGGGGGCGGTGCGGAAGAATATGTCGTCCTAAGCCATAATATTTGGCGCAAAACCCCAAGACTCGACCGACCGGTCGGATAATAGTGCTCCCCAGCCTTGCTGCGTTCGCGCACAGGCATCGCGATTTAGGGAGGACAAGCCGTGATCGAATACGATCTGACTATCGGGGGTCAACCGGTATCTACCGCCGCCAGCTTTGACGTATTGAACCCGTCAACCGGCGAAGTCGCAGGGCGTGCGCCCAATGCGACACGCGCTGATCTGGATACTGCTGTTAAAGCTGCGAAAGCTGCTTTCGAAAGCTGGTCGGCCAAATCGGACGAAGAACTGCAGGCTGCTTGCGAGGCCGTTGCGCAAAAGATCGGAGAACACTCCGAGGAGCTTGCACAGATCATTACAGCTGAGCAGGGAAAGCCGCTGAATGGCCTTGGGTCGCGCTGGGAAATGGGCGGGGCAGGGGCCTGGGCAGGATACACTGCCGGGCTGTCCTTACCAATGAAAGTGCTGCAAGATAACAACGAAGGCCGCGTTGAACTGCACCGCAAACCGCTGGGCGTTGTGGGGTCGATCACCCCTTGGAACTTCCCGGTGATGATTGCGATCTGGCATATCATGCCAGCGTTGCGTACCGGTAATACTGTGGTTATCAAACCCTCGCCTCTGACCCCACTGTCCACACTGCGCCTTGTTCAGATCATGAACGAAGTACTGCCTGCGGGCGTCGTGAACGTGATCACCGGCGATGACAAAGGCGACAATATCGGAGGGGCCATGTCGTCCCATCCCGATATCCGTAAGATTGTCTTCACTGGTTCTTGCGCTACTGGGCAAAAAGTCATGACCTCGGCCGCGGAAACCATGAAACGCCTGACCTTGGAACTGGGGGGCAATGATGCCGGTATCGTTCTGCCCGACGCAGATCCGCAAGCGATTGCTGAAGGTTTATTCTGGGGTGGTTTCATCAATAACGGCCAAACATGCGCTGCTATGAAACGTCTTTATGTCCACGACAGCATCCATGACGAGGTTTGTGACGCGCTAGTGGCCTTCGCCCGCAATATCCCGGTGGGGGATGGCATGGACGACAACGCGATCTTGGGTCCGGTCCAGAACAAGATGCAGTTTGACAAGGTCAGCCGCCTGGTGGCCGATGCGAAAGAACGTGGCCAGGTCTTGCTAGGCGGTGCGCCGGGCGACGGGCTGTTCTTCCCTCCCACGATCATTGCGGGTCTGAATAATGGCGATCCGCTGGTCGATGAAGAACAGTTCGGCCCGGCGCTGCCAATCATCAAGTATTCAGAAGTGGAAGACGCAATTGCGGCCGCCAATGACAGCCCGAACGGGTTGGGTGGCTCGGTTTGGTCGTCCGATATCGACGCCGCCAAGGCCGTTGCCAGCCGCATGGAGTGTGGCTCGGTCTGGATCAACAAACATGGCGCCATTCAACCCAATGCCCCGTTCGGCGGGGTCAAATCATCTGGCGTTGGTGTCGAATTCGCGGACGAAGGTTTGGCCGAATACACCGATATCCAAGTCGTATTCAGCTAAGAACAAGACAGGAGAGGAAAAGATGAAGATCAGAAATATCCTTGCCACAACAGCGTTGGGGGCCGTTTTTGGCGGCAGTGCTTTGGCACATCCCTTGGACGGGTTAACGCCGGACGAACTCCAGCAAATCAACGCGATTCTGAAAGACAGCGGCACCGTCACCGACGAGACACTGTACCCTTTGATTGACCTGCACGAGCCGTCGAAAGCCGAAGTTCTGACTTGGAAAGAAGGCGATGCACCGGATCGCAAGGCGATGGTGCAATACACCACCGACGAAGGATTCAGCGAAGCAATCGTGAACATCACGCAAGGCACCGTTGAAGAAAACTTTGCCATCGAAGGCTCGGGTCAGCCGATGGTATTGTTTGCAGAATTCATCGGCGCACTGGAAGGGGCTTTGGGTCACCCGGATATGGTCGCGGGGCTCGAAGCGCGTGGGCTGACAAATGAAGACGCGTTCTGTCTGCCGTTGACTGCCGGTAACTTCTTTACCCCCGAATTCGACGGCACCCGCCTGATGAAAGTGCCCTGCTATCAGAACCCGACGGGCTCGAACTTCTACGCAAAGCCGATCGAAGGGTTGTTCGCAATCTACGACATCGGCAAGCAAGAGGTTGTTGAGGTCATCGACACCGGTGCTATCCCCTTGCCGCAAGACGCCTGGGGATACACGGCCGAAGAGGTGGCCGAACGGGTCGAGCTGCGACCGGAAACCAACAAGGTTTTGCTGACGCAAGAAGGTGGCCCGAACTACACCCTGGATGGCAACCATCTGGAATGGGACATCTGGCGCATGAATCTGCGCGCGGAAAAGCGTGCGGGTCTGGTTGTCTCGAACATTGATGTCAACGATCAGGGCAATTGGCGTTCGGTCATCTATCAGACGCATCTGTCCGAAGTCTTTGTCCCCTATATGGACCCGACCGAGGGGTGGTACTGGCGGACCTATATGGACAGTGGCGAATACGGGTTCGGTCTGTTCCTGACGCCGTTGCGTGCGGGTGTGGATTGCCCTGATTATGCAACCTTCCTGCCTGCTGTAATCGCGGATGACGCAGGTATGCCGCTGGAAATCCCGGATGCGATCTGCATCTTCGAGCGCAACATTGGTGACCCTGCCTGGCGCCACTTTGAGATCTTTGCTCAGACGCCAGACAATTTTGTACCTGCTGAGGGCCGCTCGGAAACCGAATTGGTTGTACGCACTGCATCAGAGGTTGGTAACTATGACTATCTGATCGACTACCGCTTCAAGCAGGATGGTCAGATGTTCATCAAGATCGGCGCAACCGGTCTGGACGCAGTCAAAGGCGTGGTTTCGACCTCGATGAATGATGAAACCGCTGCGGAAGACACCAAGTATGGCACGCTGATTGCACCGCATCTGGTTGCGGCCAACCACGACCACTACTTCAACTTCCGGATCGACTTTGACATCGACCAGCCGGTCAACCACATGGGTCTGATGGAAATCGTTCCGGCCGAAGTGCCTGCGGACAGCCCGCGCAAGTCGATGTGGACATGGCAGCATGTGATGCCGGACAGTGAGTTGGACGCGCGCTATCGCTTCAGCGCCTCCAAACCGCGTCACGTCCATATCTCGAATCCGCAATCGGAAGGGTATCTGGGTCACACTCCGGGCTGGATGATCCACCACGGCTCAATCGCATACGGTCCGTTCGACTTTGAAAGCGACCCACCGTTCAAGCGCAACGCCTATATCGAGTATTCCTCGTGGACGACTGTATATGACCAAGAGCAGCGCTATGCAGGTGGCAAATATGCGATGCAAAGCGACGGTTCGGACACGCTGGCGGAATGGGTCAAAGAAGACAAGCCGCTGATGGGTCAGGATATTGTGTCCTGGTTCACCGCAGGGTTCCACCACATCCCGCGGATGGAAGACTGGCCGGTCATGTCGACCGAGTGGAAGACGGTTCACATCATGCCGTTCAATTTCTTCGCGCATAACCCGGCGTTGACGATCCGAGAGTGATTGATGGCAAATGAAATTAAAAAGGGCGGCCTGCAATAGGCCGCCCATTCATTTCTTGTTTTCCATTAGTTTTGCTGCATCGAATGCAGACCATCCAGGATCTGATTAGCCTGCTCGATCGATGTACGTTTAGGGGCGGGGGAAGGATGATGTCTTTGGCGTCGATCCGTACCAAAACACCATCATCGTATAGCTACTGATAGATGCGGCGCATTTCGGGCGTGAGTTTAGGGTCTTACGGAGCGAATTTGTTTCTTTGGTCCCAGTACAGCCGAGAAGTTGTCGGGCGGGCAACCAAGAGGTCAGCTTTCCTTCGCGGCCTCCAGTGCTTGTTTTAGTGTTTCTCGATCTCCGATGTGGTTGGAGAGGATGAGAATGAGGCGCGCGTTCAGGGCTTCGCTTTCCTCATCCGACAGCCCTTCATGCACTGCGATAAGGTCTGCGTAAAAATCATCCGGGGAATACAGATTTGGTTCGGTAATCAGGGGCATCAGCTTATTCCTTTCCGCAGGCTCTAAGGACTGCTGAACGCAGAGCAGCTTCGTCGTAATCGCGCCAGCGCGCCGCGACATGCTGATCGGGGCGGACGAGGTAGACCGCCTGGCTTTCGGAGCCAAGGTAACGCTCCGCTAATGTGTCCGAAGTTGTAAGGGACACGCTCCTGACCGTGATACCGTCGATATCGAGGCTGTTCGGAACTTCGGTGTTGAGTGCCAAAATCACGAAGTCGTTTCCAAGCTGATCGAGAAGGAAGCCGTCGCCAACAGGGGCATCCTTGCATGGAGATCCCACTCTGGACGTGTCAGGACCTCCTGCGAGGTCATCCGCTCCGTTTAGAGACGAGTGATCATAGGTACAGGGCACTGACAGGCGCCCCGAGTTCACCAGAGGCCGCGCAAATGTATGGCGTTCCGCCAGGCTAAGCACAGCGTCCCGGAAATTCTTGCTTACCTTCGATTTTGGCGTGATGAAATCAGTTGAACGGGTCGAATTCAGTATGTTTTCGTCTGCTCCGAAAATCCGTTCGTCATCATAGGTGTCCAGAAGGCTTTCCGGTGCCTTGCCCGAGATCACGAGGCCAAGTTTCCAGCCAAGGTTGTCGACGTCCTGAAAGCCGGAATTCGCGCCACGTGCCCCAAAGGGCGACACTTGATGCGCCGCGTCGCCAGCAAAAACAACGCGCTCGTGGCGGAATTTGTTCATACGCCGGCACTGGAAGGTGTAGATGGATGACCAGACCATTTCATAGTCGACGTCATCGCCCAACATCGCATCCAGCCGCTTGCGGATGTTTTCCTCTTTCAACTCCTCTTTGCGATCGACATCCCAGCCGATCTGGAAGTCCACGCGCCACACGTCATCAGGTTGTTTGTGCAGCAAAGTCGAGGCGCCCGACTTAAAGTAGGGCTCGAACCAGAACCAGCGCTCTGTCGGGAACGTGTTGTTCTTCATCCGGATGTCAGCGATCAGAAAGCTGTCCTGAAAAACCCGGCCTTCAAAACCCAGATCCAGCATGTCGCGCGTTGGCGAACTTGCGCCATCGCAGGCGATCATCCAATCCGCCTTAAGCTGGTAAGGCCCGTCCGGAGTTGTGACGGACAGAAAAACATGGTCGTCCTTGACGTCTACAGCTTCGACCCGGTTCTTGCCTCGGATTTCAATCGGCGCGCCGCGTTCCTGTTCCGCGCAAATCGCTTCGAAAATGAACTTTTCGAAATAAGGCTGCTGCAAGTTGATGAAGGCCGGGTTGCGATGGCCGGATTCAGGCAGAAGGTTGAACTCAAAGACCTTTCGGTAGTCCTGAAATACCTTTCCGACATTCCAGACCACCCCTTTTTCGAGCATCGGCGCGCCACAGCCGTAACGGTCCGCGATTTCCAGCGTTCGCTTGGCAAAGCAGATGGCACGGCTGCCCATGCCTATCCCTTCGTGATCGTCCAGAACCAACGCCGGAATACCTTGTCGACCAAGGTCCAGCGCGGCGGCCATACCGATAGGGCCGCCTCCAACTATGACAACCGGGTGGCGCACCGCAACGGGCGCGTCTTGATCTTTTGATTTCTCATAAGGGTAAAGCTTGAAGGCGAGGGAATATCGGTCCTGAAGCATCGAAACACCTAGCTTGTTGAGTTCGGAGGAGATGAGTGGGTTCAGCCTTGCAACTGTTCCCACATTTCCAGATCACGTTTGTCAGTCCAGATGCGAGGGTGGGCGATCCCCCGAGCTTCATCATAGGCACGGCTGACGTTGAATGGCAGGCAGTGCTCGTAGATCGCGTAGTCCTTGAACTTAGGATCGCAGGCGTCGCGCACGGCATCCCAGGCGTCTTTTAGGCTGCCGCCCTTCATCGCAACCTTTTTGGCGGGTTCGTAGGTTGAGTTGACAAAGTCGCGCGTGCTTTCGACGGCCCGTTCGACCGCTTCTTTGCCGATCAGCGCGCCGCCGCGCCCCGGTGCGATGGCGTCGACTTCATAGGCTTTGATATTGTCCAGCGTCTGGCCCCAATCGGCAAAGTGACCATCTCCGCAATAGCAGGCCGAGTGGTCCTCGACGATGTCGCCGGTGAACATGACGTTCTGATCAGGCACATGGATCACCGCATCGCCTGCCGTATGCGCGCGGCCGATCTGTTTGATATCCACGCGGCGGTTGCCCAGATAGACCGTCATGCTGTCGCTGAAAGTGGTGGTGGGCCAGGTCAGGCCGGGGATGCTTTCATGACCTTCAAAAAGGCGCGGAAAACGCTGGAACTCGCTGTCCCAGTCTTCTTGACCGCGTTCCACGACCATCGAGCGCGCTACATCCGACATGATCACCTGCGGCGCGTTGAAGGCCGAGGCGCCCAGAACGCGCACCGCGTGATAGTGCGTGAGTACAACATGGCTGATCGGCTTTTCGGTGACTTCACGCACCTTCTCGATCACTTTGTTCGCCAGGCGCGGGGTGGCCTGTGCCTCGACAATCATGACGCTGTCGTCGCCGATGATAACACCCGAATTGGGGTCACCTTCGGCAGTAAAAGCCCACAGGCCCTCGCCGATCTCATCAAAGGTGATTTTCTTTTCTGTCATATCGCCTTGCGATGCGAATGCTTTAGCCATGGGTTTCCTCCGGTGCCCGAGCGGGCGATTTTACGTGTCAGTTGCGTTTGTAAGGATCGTCAAGTGCTGCGAGGACTTGCCCCGTGCAATCGCCGAAACCGATCCGATAGCCGTCACCTATAGCTGCGCCCGTCAAGGTTAGGGTGTCGCCGTCTTCAACAAAGCTGCGGGTCTCACCGGTGTCGAGCTTAAATGGCTCCTTGGCACCCCAGCTGAGTTCCAAAAGGGAACCGCGATTGTGCTTTTCCGGGCCGGAAATTGTGCCCGAGCCCAGCAGATCGCCGGTATTCATCGGGCACCCGGACGTGGTGTGATGGGCCAATTGCTGAGCTGCCGAATAGTACATCTCATTGTAATTGGTGCGGGCAATGGTTGTAGCCGCCTTGCCCTTGGGAGCCAACGTGACCGACAGGTCGATGTCGTACAGCATCGGGCCACAATCCTTCAGGTGGTCCAGCAATTCGAACTCTCGCGCTGGGGTGTTGCAGCGGAATGGCTCAAGCGCAGCTTTGGTCACGATCCAGGGACTGATCGAGGTTGCCGTGGCCTTGGCCTGGAAGGGCCCCAGCGGCTGGTATTCCCAAGCCTGAATGTCGCGTGCAGACCAGTCGTTTAGTAGTACGTAGCCAAAAATGTTGTTGTCCGCCTCTTGCACCGAGATCGGACCATCCGAAGGGGTTCCAACGATGGCGCCCATTTCAAGCTCGATATCGAACCGTTGCGACGGGGCAAACCGGGGCAGGGTGTCGTTTGGACCTTTCAGTTGCCCCCAAGGGCGTCGAATGTCCGTGCCCGAAACGACCACTGATGAGGCACGACCGTTGTAACCGATTGGGATGTGCAGCCAGTTCGGGGGCAGCGCGTTTTCTGGCCCGCGGAACATGGTGCCAACATTGAAAGCATGGTGTCGGCCCGCGTAGAAATCTGTGTATTCGCTAACGGCGAAAGGCATATGCATCTCGGCATCGTCTTGCGCGACGAGCAGAGGCTCAACTTTATGCTGTTCTTCGGCGCCTTCGGCCAACAGGGTTATCAGCCGGTCCCGCAATGCCACCCAAACAGCCGGGCCCTCTTCCATCAATGGATTCCAGAAAGGCAGATCGAAAAGGGGTTCGTCGCTCAGCGTAATCATGCCTTCGGCCTCGGCGGTGGAGACGTCGAGGATCATATCGCCGATGGCCACGCCACAACGGGGTTCGCCGCCTTCGGTCGAAAAAACTCCATAGGGCAGGTTGTTCAAGGGAAAGGGATGGGCTTCATCATTGGCCGATGTCACCCAGGAGTTCATCAAAGGCATTTCATATCCAGACTTTTGTCACGAGCGGATTTGTTGTTTCATTTCCTTCCCGGTGTCCCATCGAACTTTTTCTCAAGCGAGGACCAGCAGTCAATATAGTCGTCCTGCAAGGGGGCCTCGGTTGCGGCGAA
>NZ_JBQFXO010000008.1:0-304551 GCF_056540865.1 Ruegeria sp. AL11 | reverse complement strand
GGATACTGAACAGGCATCTCCCAGCCCGCAAAATCAACCATCTTTCCACCCAACTCAACGTGAAGAGAGTAAAGTGGAGTGCGATTCGGTGAAGTCATCTTTCTAACCTTTCAATCAGCGGGATTGGTCACGAACGACCGTCACGGTGCAGTGCGCATTCCGCACCACCCGGGCCAGGTTCGGGCCAATTTCATAGTTCGGGAAATCGCCCTTGGTGGAGGCCATGACAATCAGATCAAATCCCTCTTTGTAGGCGAGTTTCAGGATTTCACGGTAAACGCTGCCTTCTTCAATGTGGATCGCCACATCGGAGGCATCGCCGTGGTCCAGAATGGCCTGAACCGCGTTGCGGACGTGATCCTTTGCTCCGGCGCCATAGTTCGCGGGCAGGTTCGGAAGTTGGATAATCTCGGGGATGACGGCAACTGCGTGCAGTTCGGCACCGTAGAATTTCGCCTGTTCCAAAGCGACCGGCAGAGCCAGTTTCCAGGAACGGTCGTCGGTATGATCAATGGGCAGCAGGATTTTCGTGGCCATCACGTCTCTCCTCGAGATATGGAATTCTGTTTCAAAGGCGGGGGGCCAGATTGGCCCCCCCTTTTTTGGTCGGGCCGAACTTATTCGGCAGGTTTTGCCTCCGGCTCTTCGGACTGGCCGCCCGAGGCGAAGAACTCTTTCGTCAGTTTGAAGACGATCGGACTCAACAGGGCCAGGGCGATCAGGTTCGGGATAGCCATCATGGCGTTCAACGTGTCTGCCAGCAGCCAGATAAAGCCCAGATCTGCAGTTGCGCCGAAGTAGATCATGACGATCCACAGGACGCGGTAGGGCATCAGGGATTTCACACCCAGCAGGAACTCAACGCATTTCTCACCATAGAAGGACCAGCCAAGGATAGTGGTGAAGGCGAAGATCGACAGAGCGATGGCGATCAGATACCCACCGATACCCGGCAGCGACAGTTCGAACGCGTGGCTGGTCAGAGCCGCACCGGATTCACCCGATGTCCACGCACCCGAGGCGATGATTGCCAGACCGGTGATCGAGCAGACGATGATTGTGTCGATGAACGTACCCAGCATCGCGATCAGGCCCTGGTTTACCGGACCTTTGGTCTCGGCAGCGGCGTGCGCAATCGGGGCGGAACCCAGACCCGCTTCGTTCGAGAACACACCACGTGCCACACCAAAGCGGATGGCAGCCCAAACGGCAGCACCCGCGAAACCACCTTCTGCGGCGGACGGAGTGAACGCGTAGGTGAAGACGAGCGACAGCGCCTGTCCGATGTTGCCGATGTTGATCAGCAGAACCAGCAGACCCGCGATGATATAAGCAACAGCCATGAACGGAACCAGTTTGCCGGCAACCGCACCGATGCGAGTGATACCGCCTAGGATAACAGCTGCGGTCAGCACCATCAGAACAACGCCGGTGACCGAGGTATTCAGGCCGAAGTTCGCTTCAAGAACTTGTGCCACACCGTTGGCCTGCACGCCGTTGCCGATGCCGAAGGCGGCGATCGCGCCAAACAGGGCGAATGCTACACCCAGCCACGCCCATTTTGCGCCGAGTCCATTCTTGATGTAGTACATCGGGCCGCCAACATAGTTCCCCAGCTCGTCTTTTTCGCGATATTTCACCGCGCAGACAGCTTCGGCGTATTTGGTGGCCATGCCCACCAGGGCGGTCATCCACATCCAGAACAAGGCGCCTGGACCGCCCAGGAAGACAGCAGTCGCCACACCGGCGATGTTACCTGTACCGATGGTTGCTGACAGCGAGGTCATCAGCGCGTTGAATGGGCTGATCTGCCCTTCGCCCTGACCTTCCCGGCCTTTGAACAACAGGCTAAAGCCCGTGCCAATGCGCAGGATCGGCATGCATTTCAGCCCGACCTGCAGGAAGAAGCCAACGCCAAGGATGAGAACCAGCATCAGCGGCCCCCACACGACGCCATTGATGGCCCCTACGATTGAATTTAACGCTTCCATGGTATTCCTCCCTAGTGCGTCTGGTTATGCCCCGGCAGCAATCGCTCGTTGGCGAGCTTGCTTGAGGGCGGCAAAGTCTTCGTCCGCGTGGAACGACGAACGGGTCAGCGGAGTGGCTGACACGTGCAGAAAGCCCTTGGAGCGCGCGATCTGCTCCAGCTGGGCGAACTCTTCCGGTGACCAGAACCGGTCGATCGAGTGATGTTTCGGGGTCGGCTGCAGGTATTGCCCGACTGTCAGGAAATCGACATTTGCGGCACGCAGGTCATCCATCACTTGGCGGACGTCACAGAGGCTTTCGCCAAGGCCGACCATCAGGCCGGATTTGGTGAAAATCTCAGGGTTTGCGCGTTTGGCATCGTCCAACAGACGCAAAGACGTATAGTACCGCGCGCCGGGACGAACCGTTGGATAAAGATGCGGCACAGTTTCCAGATTGTGGTTGAAAACGTCCGGCGCTGCTTCAAATACCAGATCTGCAGAAATCCCTTTTCCCAAGAAGTCCGGAGTCAGAACTTCGACGGTGGTTTCAGGGTTTTGGTGGCGCACTGCTCTGATGGTCTGTGCGATGTGTTCGGCGCCGCCATCATCCAAGTCATCGCGGTCAACCGATGTGATCACCACATGGCGAAGCCCCAGCTTTTTTACAGCGGCCGCGACACGGCCCGGTTCAAATACGTCCAATGCGTCTGGCCGACCTGTGGCGACGTTGCAGAAGGAACAGCCACGCGTACAAACTTCGCCCATGATCATCATGGTGGCGTGGCGCTTGGACCAGCATTCGCCGATATTCGGACAGGCGGCCTCTTCACAGACCGTCGCCAGGTTATGATCTCGCATCAGGCGACGTGTTTCATAATACTCGGTGCTGTCGCCCTTTTTCTTGCGAATCCACTTGGGCTTGCGGGGAATGACACTATCTGCCTTCTTGGCTTTTTCGGGGTGGCGGGGGCGAAGCTGGATGGACATCTGGCGGCTCCTTCTTACGCGTGGATCGCGCGGCCCAGAGCGTCGAGGCAGGCTTCTTTGACCGCCTCGCCCATAGCTGGATGTGCATGACAGGTGGAGGCGACTTCGGCGACGGTGGCACCTTTGGTCATCGCCAGAACGAGTTCCGCGATCAGATCACCGCCATGCGCACCGCAAATATGCGCGCCTAGTATTTTGCCGTTCGGTTCAGCCAAAACCTTGACCGCGCCGTCGGTTTCTCCGGTCGACCGTGCGCGCGAGTTGGCCATGAACGCGAATTTGCCGACCGCGTATTCGGCACCGGCTTCTTTCAGCGCCTCTTCAGTCACACCGACCGAGGCGACCTCAGGGTCGGTGTAAACGACACCCGGTACGGTGTTGTAGTCGACATGGCCGCCCAGCCCCGCCAACATCTCAACGCAGGCAACGCCGTCTTCTTCGGCCTTATGGGCCAGCATCGGTCCGGGGACGCAGTCCCCGATCGCATAGATGCCGGGAACCGATGTGCGGAAGCTGTTGTCAACTTGAACAAAGCCGCGCGGGTCAAGAGCTATCCCCAATTCTTCCAGCCCCAACCCGCGCGTGACGGGCCGGCGTCCGACGGCGATTAGAACCTTGTCGGCCTCGATCACCTCTTCCTTGTCTTTGCCGACCCGGTCCAGTGTAAGCGCCAATCCGGTTTCAGACTTTTCAATGGCCTTCAGCGCGCGTCCCAACTGGAACTTTAGGCCGCGTTTGCTGAGCGCGCGCTGCGCCAGTTTCGCAATCTCGCCGTCAATACCAGGCAGGACGCGGTCCAGATACTCAACCACTGTGACCCTGGCCCCAAGACGCGCCCAAACCTGTCCCAACTCTAGCCCTATAACCCCTGCCCCGACGACAACCAGATGATCCGGCACCGTGTCCAGCGCCAAGGCACCAGTTGAGCTGAGAACATCCTTCTCATCGATCTCGATACCGTTCAGAGGTGTCGGCTCAGACCCCGTGGCGATCAAGATATTCTTGGCCTCATAGATATCATCGCCAACCTGCACTTGCCCGTCCGCCGGAATGCGGGCCCAGCCTTCGATCAGCTCAACGCCGTTCTTCTTGAACAGAAAACCGATGCCCTTGGTCAGATCGCCAACGATCTTGTCCTTGCGCCCCATCATTGACGGCACGTCGATGCTGGCCCCCTCGACCGCAATGCCATGGGAGGAGAGATGTGCAAGCTCGGCATATTTGGCCGAGGAGGTCAGCAACGCTTTGGAGGGGATGCACCCCACATTCAGACAGGTTCCGCCCAGCGCCCCGCGCCCTTCCACGCAAGCCACTTTCATACCCAGTTGAGCCGCGCGGATCGCAGCAACATAACCGCCGGGGCCGCCCCCGATGACGATGAGATCGTAAATGCTCATTGGGTGTTCTTTCAGTAGATTGGATAGTTGGCGCAGAGAGCGCGGACTTTTGCGCGGGTCTCGGCTTCGACGGTTGCATCGCCTTCAGGAGACTCACGCAGCGCATCGAGAACGTCGCCAATCAAAAGGCCGATCTGAGTGAACTCTTCAGGCCCAAAACCACGGCTACATCCAGCGGCCGTTCCTAGCCGGATACCGCTCGTGATCGTCGGCTTTTCTGGATCACCAGGGACGCTGTTCTTGTTGCAAGTAAACCCGGCGCGTTCCAGCGCGGCTTCTGCATCTTTGCCGGTAACGCCAAGCGGCCGCAGGTCGACCAGCATAAGGTGGTTTTCTGTGCCGCCCGAAACGATGTCACAACCACGCGCCATCATGACGTTTGCCAAAGCATTGGCGCTGTCGACGACACGCTGCATGTACCCCTTGAACTCTGGCTTCAAGGCCTCGCCAAATGCGACGGCCTTACCGGCGATTACATGCATCAAGGGGCCGCCCTGAAGCCCGGGGAACACAGCAGAGTTGATCTTTTTCGCCAACGCCTCGTCATTCGTCAAAATAATCCCGCCGCGCGGACCGCGCAGGGTCTTGTGGGTCGTCGAGGTGACCACATGCGCGTGACCAATTGGCGAGGGGTGCAGCCCGGTCGCAACCAGACCCGCGATATGCGCCATATCGGCCAGCAGCCAGGCACCGACCTCATCCGCGATCTTACGGAACCGAGCGAAATCGATCTTTTGCGAATAGGCCGATGCGCCTGCGATAATGAGCTTTGGCTTTTCAGTCTTGGCCAGCGCTTCGACTTGGTCATAATCGATCAGCCCCTCGTCCGTCAGGCCGTACTGAACCGGGTGAAACCACTTTCCCGACTGCGCAGGTTTGGCGCCGTGCGTCAGATGACCACCCGCATCAAGCGACATACCAAGGATCGTGTCACCTGGGCTGAGCAGTGCAAGTTTAACAGCACCGTTTGCCTGCGCGCCAGAGTGCGGCTGAACGTTGGCAAACTCACAGCCAAACAACGTCTTCAATCGTTCGATCGCTTCAACCTCAACCTCATCCACATATTCGCAACCGCCGTAGTAGCGGCGACCGGGATAGCCCTCAGCGTACTTGTTAGTGAGCACAGAACCCTGCGCGTCGATCACAGCCTGCGAGACGATATTCTCGGACGCGATAAGCTCGATCTGTTCTGCTTGGCGCTTGCCTTCACGTACAATTGAAGCAGCGATAACCGGATCTGAATCTTTGAGCGATTTTGTAAACAAGGTTCCCTCCTCCATACTCGAATCCCAAGTACGAAATTTTGTTTCCTATAGTGGAAATCGGATACTCAAGGCAACATATATCTCGTACTTGTGAAGTTGTGTAAGGATGGGGAAATCGGTAACCTGCGGAAAATCAGGGAGATTTCTATGGTCGATGACAGCCTGAACGACGCCGTCGGGCCGGAAGAACAGGACGAAGGCGCTGCTTTGGGGCGCTCAATCCGGGATGCGCGCCGTGCAAAAGGGTGGACGTTGGAGGAAGCCGGACGGGCGGCGGGAATCGGTCGCTCGACACTTTCCAAGATCGAAAACAACCAGACGCGACCCAGCTTCGATATTGTTCGCAGGCTGACCCAAGCGCTGGAAATGAGCACCCCGCAGCTGTTCCTGCAATCAGGCCAAAGCGGTATTTCGGGCCGCCGCGATTACACTCCAAAAGGCCAGGGCGAGATTAAGGACACACCGACATATCTGCACGAGTTGCTCTGCCCTGAACTCACCAGCAAGCGAATGCTGCCGTATATCGCGACGATCAAAGCCCGTGATGTGTCTGAATTCGAAAACTGGATCAGACATTCGGGTGAAGAATTTATGTATGTGATCAGCGGTGAGCTAACCTTTATTTCGGAGCACTATCGCCCGTTGACCATGAAGGCCGGGGATTCCCTGTATTACGACAGCGAAATGGGTCACGGCTGCATCTCGACCAGCAAAGAAGACGCAAAAGTCTTGTGGGTTTCGCTAGAGTGATCTGAGCACGCAGTCGGTTGGACTCGTATCTCCCTCCTTATATCAGAAACAACGCGCGCACCTACGCGACGGAATGCGCCAAAGAATTTGCAAAGCAATTTTTCGAAGGCTTGACGGCACGCTGCAAATTGATGGTTGAGCCAGATATGGGGACCTACTCACACGGCATTAGGGTGCAATCCGTTTGGTTCATCGCTGGCCACACGCCCTTCGTTGACTCTTTGACGTGGCTGGTAAAGCCACTCCGATTGCGGCATCTCACAGATCCACAAACGTTATCGAATTGAAAGGTAAACCAGGGGGTGTCCGTAGGGTGGATTGGTAGCACTATCTAAATCGTCGATGTCCATTTGATCCTGCCATTCGCAACGAAGTCACACCTTAAAGAGATCTTATTCCGCTTTCTGAATTTGTCTGATGGTGTCACCGTCTTGGCGTTGCAATGGTTTAGCGTTCCTTTCGTGGTGTGATTTCTAGCGGCAGGCTCCCAAATCGAACCGCGCCGCCATAGCCCCACTGCGTTCAATCCTCTAACGAGCACGAACACCGCCCATTCCTGGGTCTCAAGTAAGTCGTTTTTCTTCCATGGAGACTTTGATGCGGGAGAGTGTCAAACCTCTATGGCCATCAGATCGCGTGCCCCGATGAGTCGCGGCTAGACCTCGGTTTTTGAATAGTTACCAATAGAGGTGTCAAAGAATTTTTCAGCCCCGATTCGCACACGGAGCAGCGAATTCCACCTTATTGGCGCAATGGACAATTAGAGAGAGAAACGAAATGAACACTCTTTTTTCAGATCGTATCTCAGCGTTGCGCCATGCAATCGCGTTTCAAGACCAACTTCACGTCGTTGATGTAGGCGCAAACCCGATGAAACACGAAACGCCTTACAAGCTTCTGCACATGAATGGCGATCTTGCCGTAATCGGCTTTGACCCGCAGGCAGAAACGCTTGCGAGCCTACAACACGACGACAGAACACGGGATCAGTTTTTGCCCCATGCGATAGGCGACGGTGAATCACATCAACTAAACATTTACCATGGGTCTGGGCTGACCTCTCTTTTGAAAATCAGGCGCAAAACCCTTTTTTACCTTATGGGTCTCAAGCGCGCTGCTAGACTGGTTGATACCGCGACTTTCGACACCAAGCGGCTGGATGATCTTGACGATATTCAGCGTATGGACTTGTTGAAAATTGATGTCCAGGGTGCCGAAACGATGGTTTTTGAAAACGGTCATTCGAAACTAGAGAGCACCTTAGCTGTACATACCGAGGTCAATTTTTTTCCCCTATACGAAAATCAACCAAGCTTTGGTGAAGTGGATGTGTCCCTTCGACAAGCGGGCTTTGTGCCTCATTCATACTACCACACCGTCACACGGCAGGTGCGCTCTTCCTTCACAAAACATGTGCAAAATCTGCCTCGAACCCACTTGCTGGACGGAGACATGATTTATTTTCGCGATCTGTCTGACGCTGCAACGCTGAGTGATGAAGATCTTCGAAAGCTCGCATTGATTTCAGATGGGATATACGGGTTCTATGACTACACTTTGCGTTGTGTTGACGAACTCAAAAGGAGGGGAATGGTAGAGAATAGAGCGGTAGAAAACTACCTTAGGCTCCTGAACGACACTCTGTTATCTAACTAGTAAGAAATGGCGGTGCGAAAGAAAGTTCCGGCCGCACCTTTCGGCCAGTACCCTTTAGTCTACACCAAAGAAAAGCGCGCTGTGCGCGCGCAATCGAAAGGGAAGCGAGTATCGCAAGCCGTCACAAACAGTCAAACATCACCAGCCTGATGCCCTGAAACTACGCCTCTGACGTGTGATCGACACAAAGCTCGCTCCAAGTCTACGTTTCATGGTCCAAGCCTTGTTCGGACGGACAACTAGCACCTAGTGGCCTCACTGCGCAGGGCTGTGAAACATTCACTTGGGCTCACGACTCATAACAAGCGAACAACGATTACCGCAAGCGCGACTGCGGACAGGAAGCCCTACGGGCATCTACTGCAAATGCTCAAGACAGTTCACTAAATTCGTTCAATTGCGGTTTTGACTTGGCCGCAAAACTGATCAATATCGCGCTCTAGCATATCGCTTTCTCGGGTCTCATCTCTGACCGCGGCCAGTTCATCTGCAACCACACGAACATCTTCAAACGGAGCTGCCTCCGCGATGCGCAACAGAGCTCGAATAAGGGTGGCCGTTACGAGCCCATTGCCCCTGGCTGCGCGTCTCAGTGCCGGCATTGAGTCGCGAAACAACGACTCTGCTGTGATGGACGGATAAACCACCCTTACGTTTCCGTCGTCATCCCGATACACACCCGTACAGAGCTTGGACGACCACGCACGGGCCAGAGATGCCGACAGACGGTCGATGCAGACTATTGCGGTAAACGTGTCGTTGACACCCGGTGACAACGCCCGAAGTGCGATTTCAACGAGCAGATGGACAGAAAAGCGGATATCTCCGGTAGGATCTCGCGCGGGGATCAACGGAGCCGCCGCTTGCACAAGATCATTGAGGCTCTCGTCACTATCACCATAAACATTGGCCAAAGTGTCCGTTGGAACCATGAAGTCACCTGGCTGCACATCAAAAACGACGACGGCTCCTGCTTCCTTGGCGGCACCCACCAGACCTTCGGTATTGATCGAGTTCACATATCCAGTGCCCGAAGCCGAGACTTGGCACTTGTCTCCCTCCTCAGGGACTGCCTCTGAAGATGGAATATCTGCACTGTTTTCGATTGCGGTGCTCACTTGGCGATCCAAGGCCTCAGAAATCCGCGCCGCCTCCTGATCAATGGTTACGCGCGTCGATACTGTATGAACGAAGAGCAGCAGCAAAAGAACTGAGATGATCGAATAGACTATTCCAATCGCAACGGCCAAATTGACGGATGTGTCATCGCGTATCAGCCACAGGATCATCAAGCTGTATAAGAACGTTGCTCCAAGTGAGCCAACTGCAATCTGATTTACCCTGTCTTCGCCAAAACGCTGCAAGAGCCTGGGTCCAATAGATCCTGCCGCCAAAGTGTAAACCAGCAGAACAATGGAATAGACCATGACCAACGCGGACATGGATGCTGCCGAGATTGCGCTGAGAACATCGCTCGCAGTGTGATTGGAAACACTGAGCCAATCAGAAGTGGACCAACCCCAACCTATGAGCGCTTGCTCCGTCCTGAAGACAATCCCAGCCACCAAAAGCCCTGAGAGGCTTATGGCAGCAGGGATGGTTAGGAACCCGCGAAAGTACCTCACTAATTCTCTAGGTGTTTGCATTCCGGTCCCCATTCACGACACGAGCATTGTTCACAAACTCAGCTTTATGCGAACCGGTCCGCCGCTTCTTTCAAAGCACTCTGCATATCGCCCCATGCAGCCTCGTAGCCCTCTTTGACGTCTTCCCAGGCCTCGTCGCTGGTCGACTTCAAGTCATTCAGTTGAGCCTCTGCGTCAGACCTTGCCTTGTAGAGCTTACTGAGCTGCTCCTCGAGCTCGAGTTCGGCGTCCGCTTCGGCCAGTTTCAGCTTGGCTTCGAGAACATCAATTTGAGCATTCCAGCTATCCAGTTGCAGCTGCGCCTTTTTCTCGTACCCAACGCGTGTCATCAAATTTTCCTTTCGTCTCAAACTTTGGTTCATATCAATGGGAGCTGCCAATTAGGCCGCAACAATTGCCTTGAGCATCCAGACCGCTTCCTCATGCTTCGCCATCCTAGCGTTCATCAAATCCTCTGTAGCCCCATCGCCATAACGGGCAGCGGTCGCGGCAGTCTCACGCAGGTTCCGGGCAATCGCTTCGTGGTCCGCAACCAACTGGTTGATCATACCCTCTGCGTTTTTGACTGTTTCTTCTTCAGTCAACTTGGCTTGGCTAACCATGTCCGTGAACGAGATCGGGGCCACCTGACCCAGAGCGCGCACACGCTCGGCCAAATCATCCGCAGCTTCAAACAGGTCGCGATACTGACGCTCTGTCAGTTCATGGATCGGCAGGAAGAGTGGGCCCACGACGTTCCAATGTGTGCCTTGCGTTTTCACCATCAGAACCATGGTATCGGCCAGTACTTCCGTCACCGCATTTGCGATCCAGGCGTTCTTGTCGATGCCTGTGTCGTTGGTTTCTTCCTGAACTTCAGACTTCAAAACTTGCTGTATCATTTTCACTCCGTTTCGTTGCTTGTGGAGTAGAACCTAAGAGCAAAAAGACATTTTTCAAACTAAATCATATACTTATTCTAGGTATCCGACACATCATGCGGCGCTTCATGATCCTGAGTATCCAGCGCAACTTGCCAACATTGCTGTAGACACGCAGGCCCAATGCCATACATGCTTGGAGTAACTGACGTAAGCTACTGAGGTCATGCCAGTGTCCGATCAAAATCGACCACCAAAGCGCACGGAAAAACTGCAACTGATGCTCGACCTCGAGGAGCTTAAAGCCATTGATGATTGGCGGTTCGAAAACAGATTGCCGTCCAGAGCGGCCGCCATTCGAGAACTCATTCGCCGCGGTCTGATTTCCAACGAGTTCGCAGAGCCACCTACTGACGCGCCTTCCGGCGAGTTTCGTGTTGTGGACGAGTGACAGGAAAACCCACAGAGCAATCCAGTGACGCCAGTGGTGGACCAACATGGCATGAGCGATCAAACGATCCTGTACGTCAGCATCTATTCATCGGTGAAAGGGTATGAGGCGCTCCAACATCTGAGCGTTGGCCGCGTTCACATCCGCATCTTTTTTCAGATAAGTGATGACGCCCCGCAATACCGAATTGCGCGTGCGACCTGTTTTGTCAAAGGCCGGCTCGGGTAGATCGGCCAACTGAACATGGGGGGCTGTTTCAGATCCAATCCAAGCCTCGAAGGTATCAAAAAGTGCCGCGTTCACCGGGTGCGCCGGACGAATTGTCAACAGCCCCAAGCTGATCGGCAACATCGTCCATGGTGGCGGGGTTTTTGTTAGAGATCACCGGCTCGCGCAAGTCAATTGCATCGAAATAAGGGAACTTGACATGTGGAGCTACGCAAGAGCCGAACAGGAAGAGGGGGCAGCCAGCACCCCCGCAAAGACTGTCAGGCTTTGATCAGATGCCCGCCATCGATATCCAGCACAGAACCTGTCAGGAAACCGTTGGTCATTGCCATGATGACAGCTTGAGCGATTTCGCTGGCCCAGCCGACGCGGCCAACAGGGAGCGATCCACCAACCTGTGCGTACATGCCTTCACGGGCCTCTTCTGGCATGCCTGCATAGGCTTCAGTCGCAACCATCCCTGGGCTGACGCAGTTGACGCGGGCCTTACCCGCTAGTTCTTGCGCGAGCCCCATGGTCAACGCCTCAACCGCCGCGTTCACCGCACCCAGACCGGTCGCGCCGGCCGATGGGCGGCGGCTAAGCACACCGGAAAACAGCGTGATTGATGCACCGTCGGCCATATACGGCAGAACCTCGCGAGCGGTCACGTAGGGGCCAATGAATTTAGCCTCAATCATGCCGCGCAGGTCGTCAGTCGGCAGTTCAGCAAACGCGCCGTGCGCAGCGCTGGATGCCGAGATGACGAGATGATCGACCTTGCCAAGGCGGGCAGCCCAGGCTTTGACAGCTGCTTCGTCAGTGGTGTCAACAGAAGCGACCGAAATGTCGCCTTCAATTTCAGACGCAACGGCCGTCAGTTTCTCTTGGTTGCGGCTTGAGATTGTAACCTTGGCGCCCAAACTGGCTGCAAATTCAGTTGTTGCCTTGCCCATACCGCTACCGCCGCCAACGATGACGACATGTTTGCCTTTTAGCGCGGTTTCAAAAACGTTTGTCACAGTTCAACTCCTCTTTCTTTCAGTGGCATTCGCACCGGATCGCCGCTCTGGGTTGGTTTGGCTGGTTGAGGATCACTCTTCCAGGCCCAACTCCGGTGTTAGATACTCCGGCAACCATTGTGCCCCTTGGAGCTTTCGACCCGCCGCAATCTGAGCGTTTGTTGCTTCTGATCGGATATTTAATGCGCAGTATGAAGTTGTTGAAATGGATAAATAGAATGCAATAAATTCACCCTATGAATATCAATTCTCTCGACCTCAACCTCCTCAAAGCCTTCGACGCGATGTACCGAGAACGTCATGTCGGCCGCGCTGGGGCGTCTATAGGTCTTGCTCAGCCCTCCATGAGCAACGCGCTGAACCGGCTTCGCGCCAGGTTCGAAGATCCACTCTTTCAAAGGGGGCCGGGCGGAATGGTGCCAACCAGCCGTGCGGAAGAATTGGCGCCAAAAGTGCAAGGAGCGCTGACAATCGTTTCCGAAATGCTGGAGCAAACCGAGTTTGATCCCAAACACGCCCAAGGCCAAATCACCGTTGCAGCTTCGGATTTAGCAATTCTTCGTTTGGCGCCTGCGATGGTCACTTACTTTGCAGAACACGCACCAAATCTTAGCCTGA
The DNA here is from genome assembly GCF_056540865.1 of Ruegeria sp. AL11. Lineage (NCBI taxonomy): Bacteria > Pseudomonadati > Pseudomonadota > Alphaproteobacteria > Rhodobacterales > Roseobacteraceae > Ruegeria > Ruegeria sp. AL11. Next base: position 291,719 of record NZ_JBQFXO010000008.1, on the reverse strand, counting down.
TCTTCGTACCGATGAACAAAACGGATCTGATTGATCAATTGGATGCCGAAACAGTGACGTTGGCCATTGGTACATTTGGACATCTTCCTGCGCGGTTTCATCGACGGACGATTATGCCGGATAGTTTTGTATGTATCGCCCGTCGCGATCACCCTTTGACCCGAGATGGTTTGACACTTGAATCGTTCCTAGAGGCTCGTCATGCATTGATGACACTGAACAATGACAAAATCGGCTTTGTAGATAAGGCACTAAAGAAGCTTGGAAAAGCTCGGCAAATGGTTTTGACCTGTGCTCAATTTGCTCTGCTACCCGATATCGTCGCTCAATCCGACTTGATTGCAACGGTGCCAACGTCGTTGACACCGGTTGCGCGGCGCGCTGGGTGTGACGTCTTTCCAACGCCATTGGATTTGCCGAAATGGGAAAGCGAAATGGTTTGGACCCAGAAAACAGCTCATGAACCCTTGGGGCGCTTCGTAGTAGACTCATTCACTGAAATGAGCCGTTCGACGGGAATCGATCTGGGAAACACTTTTCCTGGGGTCAGGATTCATAACCAATAGATGACTGTAGTCTGCCGCGCTAGCGCTGGAGAAAAAGAGGGGCGCTACGCCATCTGCTTGTCGCTCAGTCAGAAAAACCGCTAATGCCACCTCTCCGAATTCCAAGCCGTGAATCCTGCAGCGCAACGAAAATTAATGCATCCTGACCTTACGGGTCGGACAGAACCTAGCATCATCCAAAGCTTTAAAGCTATCTTGGTCCGGTCAGCCCTTTCAGAACGAAATTCGCGGTGCTTGGGCTGCTTGCGAAGGGTAAGTCATAAACGATCGCTAGACGGCTCAGGGCTTTGACATCCACGTCATGCGGCATCGGCGACATTGGGTCGATAAAAAAGAACAGACCGTCCAGCCGGCCTTCGCAGATCATTGCCCCAAGTTGCTGGTCCCCGCCTAGTGGCCCGCTATGCAGAGCGGTGACGTTAAGCTCAGGCAAGGCGGCCCTGAGGCGGCCACCGGTGGTTCCGGTGGCGAACAACTCCGCCTGACTTAGAACATCAGCATGGGACTGGGCCCATTCGACCATGAGGTCTTTCTTGGCGTCATGGGCAACCAGGGCCAATTTCAGCGGTCTACCTGATGAATTGCTCGACATAGTCCGCTCCTAAACCAACTTCCTCATAGTGCTTACGGCACATGTCGATTTTAGTGAAGACGTCCTCGTAACCCATGGTTTTGCCCCATGGGTCTACATAAAGCATCACGCCGTTGACCTGGAAATAGGTGATCATTTCGTCGACATCATCGGGTACAATCAGAGTGTGGGTTTCGCCCGGCGGTTCGAACACATAGCCGCCTTCCTCCGCGACCCAGTCATGTTCCAGATAATGCCAGCGGCCTTTCAGAACAAAACCATGAACGGGCTGCGGATGCCGATGCCTCGACAGAACCCCGGATTTCCGCACCCGTAGCAGGTTCATCCAGTACCCCTGAGACCGGTTCAAGCAGAGCGGTCGGAACGAGACGTTTTCGGTTTGCGGCACCCAGATCCTCTCGTCTTTGGCGACGGCTTCAGGGATGACGATCTCCTCCTGAGCATCCTTGGGGAAGGGCAGCTGATAAGGCATCCTGGGATCGTCGTCGTTTCCTTGTACTGGCATCAATTGCCCTCCTTACATTGCAGAATAGCCGCCATCCACAGGGTAGACGGCACCGGTCACAAAAGCAGCCTCATCCGACAGCAACCACGTGGCCAGTGCGCCAACCTCGGATGGTTTGCCCCAACGGTCCAGCGGCGTCCGACCCAGAATAGGTTGGTTACGGGCCGGATCGGCGCGCAGAGCCTCGGTCATTTCGGTTTCGATCCATCCGGGTGCAACTGCATTGACGCGCACGCCATCTTCAGCCCATTTCCCGGCCAAGGCCTTGGTCAACTGAGCCACCCCGCCCTTGCTTGCAGAATAAGCAGGAACAAGCGGCCCACCAAAGTAACTGAGCATCGACGCGGTGTTCACGATGGCCCCGCTAGACGCAGCCAACGAGGGTTGCGCAGCCAGACAGCAGCGCATGGTACCGGTCAGGTTGATATCGATCACTGTCTCAAAAACGTCGATCTCATACTCCGCGCCGCGCGCCAGAATACCTGCGCAATTGACCAGCCCGTCGAGTTTTTCAATTCCACCGAAGAACGCGGTTACGGCCTGATTGTCCCGCACATCCAACTGCGCACAGACATCGTCAGGGTGCTGCGCAGCATATTCCGAAACCTCTTCAGCTCCGACACCGGTCGCGGTGATGCTCCATCCCTTACGGCGAAGTTCCCCTGCGATACCGGCGCCTATGCCGCGGGTGCCGCCAATTACAACGGCGTGTTTCATGAATCAGTCTCCTTCCGCAAGAAACGCCTCGACCGCGTCGCTGCGAGGCATCGGGGCAACCGCACCGTACCCTTGGGTCGAAAGCGCAGCAGCGGCGTTGGCATAGCGTGCGGCCTGAAATGGGTCGTCGCCCGCAACAATACGAGACAGGAAGGCACCGTCAAATGTGTCGCCTGCGGCCGTAGCATCCACCGCTTCGACCCGACGCCCTTTGACACGCTCGCGCTTGTCTAGTGTCGCAACCAAAGTCCCTTCGGCACCAAGCGTCAGGGCGACAATTCTTGCGCCGAGGTTCAGGTAAAAATCTGCGATGGCATCCGGGTCGGACAAGCCCGTCAGTTGCTCGGCATCATCCAGACCAGGAAGGGCAATATCGCATTGTGACATTGCAGCGTGCGTCACAGCGCGGGCGCGTTCGATCGGCCATAGCTTCAGACGCAGATTGGTGTCGTAGGACACGAGGCCTCCGCCGTCCTTTACAATCTGAATGGCCCGAAACACGGTATCGGCGGCAACATCCGAAATCGCCTGACTGATCCCCGAAACGTGCAATATCTTCGCCGATTTCAACGCCGCCATTGGCAGATCATCTGGCTCCATCCGGCTACTGGCCGAGCCTGCGCGGAAATAGCTGAACTCGTGCCCGTTCGCGCCATGCGTCACAAAGTAGACCCCGGTATGAGCATCCGCGACCTGACGTACGGTCGAGGTGTCGATCCCCTCGGCCTTCCACAGGTCCATGAAGGAATTGCCGAACGTATCAGCGCCGACATGCGTCACGTAGCCAACGAACGCACCCTGCCGCGCGGCGGCAATTGCGCAGTTTGAGGTGTCACCGCCATGTCCTGGCAGGTAGTTCCCGTCAGGCTGCTGGTTGAACTCCAGCATCGGTTCGCCAAGGCACAAAATATCGGGGGTCATGGTCATCTCATCTTTGCCAAAAAGGGTCAGCCCCGGTGGGCTGACCAAGGAGTTTGGGAGGGTTATTCGGCCGTATAGCTTTGGCCGACACCCGGAATCTTCCAGATACGGAAGTTCGGGATTTCGGGGTCTTCAAAGTTCATGTCACCATCGACCCAGATATGCAGGTGGTTCGAGACCACATACATCTCGCCGTCCGGACCCCAGGCCAGCGTATCCGGCCAGTTCATTTCCGGGTGGTGGACAAAACGGCTGACCTGACGGGTGGATTCATCGAACTTCATGATCCCGTCCAGCGACAGCGCGGTCATGTAGATGTTGCCCGCATTGTCGGCCGTCATACCGTCGGTGTTGGAAGGCAGCACTGCTGCGACGTCAACCGCGTTTTCAATCACCGTCTCGTTGGTCTCGAAGTCCCGCAGGATTTCGGTCGGCAGGCTATACAGGTGATTGCCCGTCAGGTTGGTCCAGTAGAGCGTCTTCTTGTCGCCTGACAACGCGATACCATCGGCACCAGTGCGCATGCCGCCATTCTTCAGTACAGGACGGTCGTCGATGTTGAAGAAGAAATTCGGCTCATCATTGGTGAACCGGTGCTGGTCCAGAATGCGGCGCACCGAGTTGGTGTTGCTGTCATAGACAATCAAACCGCCATGCAGCGGGTCACAGAAGATGCCGCTGTCGGCGATATAGGCAAAGCCGGTGTCGTTATCGACGGCCAGATCGTTCAGGAAAGAACACTCACGGTCCGCTTCTTCCGCCGTGAAGACATAGCGCTGAATTTCCCTGTTCTCTTTCAGATCCCAAAGCACCAGCTTGGCGTCGCCGTCTTCGAACGGAGGGCCTGCAACATGGCCCTGATCGAGAATCCACATCACGTCATTGCGGTCGATTTCAAAACCCAGCACGGCTTTCAGGCCATCGGGGTTCGACATGCTGTTCATGTCTTCAGACGGAAACGCCTCGAGTTCCCAAGTGTCGCCGTTCTTGACCAGCTTGGAGACGGTTGAGGGGATCTCTGCCCCACCCCAACGCGCGGTGGACACATAGATGTTGCCCTGGCTGTCGACCTTGGCGCCTTGAACCAACGCTTTGCCGTAAATCTCGCTCCCTTCCCAAGCGGATTTTGTCGCCGCGTCCTTGACGGCATAGGGCAGAGTGTTCCATTCCGCGACCACCTCGGGCCCGTTCGCGAGCGCCGGGGTAGCCAGGACGGCGGTAAGGGCCACCGTGTTGAGCATTCGTTTCAGCATGTATTCCTCCCTTGTTGTGTTCTGGTGTCCCGCAGGTTGTTGCGAGCAACCTGCGGGACGGTTTGTTGTTTTAGATACGGCCGTATTTCGCCAGACCTTCGCGCAGCGAGCCGCTTTCAATGATCAGACGCGCCTGTTCGGCTTCGCGCTCATCAATTTCGCGTGCCATGTCCAAGATCGCTTCGGCGTGTTCACGGGGGACCACAACCGCACCGTCGATATCTGCAACGATGATGTCGCCGGGGTGTACAATCACACCGCCCATGTCGACTTCTACATTCGAAGCCAGCGTACGAACGCGGCCCAGAGTGGTGCCCGGGTTAACGCAGCGGGAATAGACCGGGAAGTCATAGTCGCGCTTGATCTCGACCAGATCCCTCACGCCACCGTCCAGAACGGCACCTTCGTGTTTGTTGGCAACGGCTCCGGCGGTCATCAGACCACCCCACAGCGCCACATCGGTGGTGCCATTGGTCGAGATCACGATGACCGAACCGGCCTCGGATTCGTCGATTGCGTCAAGCGCGTGCTGCGGAGGCAGGAATTCATCGGTAGGGCCTTCCAGAATTGTTACGGCCGGGCCAACGATCTTCTTTTCATTGATGCGCGGCTTGATCGAGGCCGGCAGAAATCCGGTCTTGCCGGACACCTTGTCCACGGCATCCGCGACGGATGCGGTGGCCACGTCGCGAAACCCGGCAACGATTTCTTGGGTGTTCATGAGAGTATCCTCTTACGTTGGGAAGATTGAAAAGATGCGGCCGTTAGGGCCGCGTTGACTTGTGCGCGAGCCAAGTCGATGTGACCGGCCTCGAGCGCCTGGGCGGGCAGCAGATTTCCACCCATGCCGACGCAAAGCGCACCGGCGTTCAGATAGGTTTGCGCAGTGTCAGGAGACACGCCGCCAGTCGGCATTAGGGCGAGATTGGGAAACACGGATTTGACGGCCTTCAGGAAGCCGGGCCCTCCGGCAGCATCGGCCGGAAAAACCTTGATCACCGCAGCACCGTTTTCCGCATGATGGTGAACCTCGCCCGGGGTCATTGCACCGGGCAGATAGGGCACTTTCGCATCGCCGGCTTCGCCCGCGGCAGCATCGCTCCAGCACGGAGAGAAAACAAAATCGGCACAAGCTGCCAGCACCTTTTCAGCCTGATCCGCGCTAAGAAACGTTCCGGCGCCAGTGCAAATATCAGGATAGAGTTGGCGCAGCTCAGCGATCAGAGCAACGGCATCCGGAACCGTTGTAGTGATCTCCAATGCGCGGATTCCGGCCTCAGCCAGCAGGTCACAGGCCTTCAATGCGATTTCGGGGTCGCTGTGGCGGATCACCGGGACAATTTGCGCAGATCTCAAAGTGCTGACGAAATCTACCATTTGTTCACCCAGTGATCGGGTTGCTCGTCCTCAAGAACTCTCGCGACTTCACGCGCAGCACGTCGCTGCAGCACAGCAACCGAGCGTTCAGAGTACCAGGCAGCATGATCCGACACGATCGTGTTGGGGCTGTGCAAAAGGGGGTTGGCTGGCTCGACCGGTTCCTGTTCGAACACGTCGATACCTGCGCCGAAAACACGACCTTGGTGCAGAGCCTGAGCCAATGCGGCTTCGTCCACCAAACCGCCGCGCGATACGTTGATAACGATTGAGGTTGGCTTCATCTGCGCGATACGCTCGGCGTTCAGAATGTGCCGCGTTTCGGGCGTGAGAGGAGCATGCAGACTGACAACGTCGGACGCTTTGCAGAGGTCAATCAAATCCACCTTTTGCACGTCCGCCGCTTGGGCTGCGTCGTCGCTCAGATAGGGATCGAACACCAGAACCGAAGAGAACCCTAGGGCCCGGAATTTCCGTGCCGCTTGCAAGCCAATCTTACCGCAGCCAATCAGGCCAAGGGTGGCGTTTTCGCGGCTGGGGATCAAGGCCGCCTGCCCTACCCCCCATTGACCTTGCCGCACTTCCGCATCTCGGGACGGAATACGCCGCTGCACGGCAAGATACAGTGCCAGCGCATGTTCGCTGACTTCGGTTTCCGCACCATAGTCTGGTACATTCGCAACATAGATGCCTTGCGATTGCGCGTAGTCCAAGTCGATGTTGTCGACGCCCACCCCATAGCGGACGACGACTTTCAGGTTCGGGCAGGCATCGATCACAGCCGCATCCACAATGCGTTCCCGCACAAGGATGGCAACCGGATCCAGTGCCTGCAGGGCCGGGACCGCCTCGGTTTCCGGCGCAACCGGCGCGATCTGAACATCCTGCTCGGCCAACACCGAAGCCTCGGTGTCATAGGCGGCATAACCGGGTTCAAGAATAGCGATGGTTTGGCGGTTCATGTGGCGGTCTCTCGGCATGAGTTATTGGGCCTTGTAGGCTTCGACAGCGGCGTCGAGGCGATCGGGCCACTCCTCGCCGATCTCACCGACGATGTACTCGCGCACGGCAGGCTGCGCGGCTTCGCGGAACAGGGCCTTCTGCTCGGGACTGACGGGGACCACTTCCATGCCTTTCTCCGACAGGATCGCGGTCGCATTCGCGTCCTGCGCGGCGGTCATGCCACGGTGGATCGTTTTCGAGATCTCGACGCATTGTTCGACGGCTTTCTTCTCGTCATCCGTCAGGCTTTCGAAGAACATGTCCGACATCAGATAGGCGTGCCAGCTGAACACATGGCCATCCAGCGAGACGTATTTCTGGTGCTGGTAGAGCGACGCGTTGACGATATTCGTCACGCCGTTTTCCTGACCGTCCACAACGCCCTGCTGCAGTGCACCGGGAAGTTCCGGCCACGGAACGGGAGTCGCCGATGCGCCGAGGCTTTCGACCAGAGTCACCCAGACCGGCGCGGTCATTACGCGCATTTTCAGGCCTTCCATATCGGCAGGTTCGGCCACGGGCTTCACGTTGTTGGTGAAATTGCGCACCCCGTTGTCGGCTACGCCAAAGTTGCGGATGCCGGTTTTCGCCCGCATGTCTTCGGCCAGCGCGTCACCGAATTCACCGTCCATCACTGCCCAGGCCATCGCCTGATCGTCGAACAGATAGGGCATCGCCAAAACCGAGAAGGGTTTGTAGACAGCCGAGATCGGGCCGTCATGGATCGCCGCCATCTGAACTGTGCCCAGCTGCAGCCCTTCCATGATCTCGGACCCGCCACCCAGCTGCGATGCCGGGAAGATCTGAACGTCTATCGAACCGGAGGTTTTGCCCTCGACGCAGGCTTCAAACGCCAGCGCTGCGGCGTGTTTGGGCGAGCTCAGATCAGCGGCTTGAAAATGTGCGTATTTCAGCTCTTTAGCCGAGGCCGCACTGGCGGCGGTCATTGCAATAACGGCTGTTGCCGTCATCAGTTTCGACATGGTTTTCATGAGGTTCCTCCCTTTCATGTCAGTTCGCAAATCCAAAGAAGTTGGGGATGAAGGTGCTGACGCCTGGCACAAGAATGACCAGAAGAAGCACTACGAGTTCAGCCAGCAGCAGCGGCAGAACCGCTTTTGACAGGCGTTCGATTTTCAATTGTCCGACCGTGGCGATCACGAACAGCACCGGACCAACCGGAGGGGTGATCATCCCGATAGTCAGGTTCAGCACCAACATCATCCCGAATTGCAGCGGGTCGATCCCCGCGGAATAGGCAATGGGACCTAGGATCGGAGTCAGGATGATCAGCGCGGGCAGCGTGTCGATGAAGAAGCCGCAAATCAGGGCAAAGGCCGCCAGAATGAACAGAATTCCCAGACGGTTGTCGGTGATCTGAGTGATCAGCTTGGCCAGTTCCTGCGGGATTTGCAGGTAGGTCAGCAGCCAAGCAAAGATCGACGCCATCGCCACGATCAGGAAGACCGAGGACGTCACCACCGCAGCCCGCACAAAAGCGACGTACAGAGCGCGGACCGTGAAGGCGCGCAGGATGAAACCAAGGAACAGAGCGTAGGCTGAGGCCACCGCGCCTGCCTCGGTCGGAGTGAACACACCGAACAGGATACCGCCCAGAATGATTGCTGGCATGATCAGGGCCGGAATGGCCGCCAGAGTTGCACTGCGCAACTCAACCATGGTGGCGGGATGTTCGCGCCCGCGGTAGCCGTTGCGAGTGGACACGATATGGTTCGCGATGGCCAGCGCAACGCCCAGCATAACCCCAGGCACAATTCCGGCCAGAAACAGTCCCGCGACCGTCACTCCATTGGTTGAGATCGCAAAAATCACGGCCAGAATGGAGGGCGGTATAATCGGGCCGATGGTGGCCGTCGCAGCGGACAGGGCACCAGCATAGTTCTTCTCATACCCGGCCTCACGCATCATCCGCATGACAATGGCAGAAGGTCCTGCAGCATCCGCCAGGGCAGAGCCGCTGATCCCCGCAAACAGCATCGACACAAGGATGTTCACATGCCCCAGACCTCCACGTACATGCCCAACCAGAGCATTCGCAAAGCGCAACAAAGCGTTTGTTAGCCCGCAGGCCGTCATCAGTTCAGACGCGAGAATGAAGAACGGCACTGCCATCAGCGGGAAACTGTCGATCCCGGCAAACATGCGTTGGGTTGCGACCAGTGGGTTCAAAGATCCGTCGATAAAAATCGCGGACAGGCCGGCGATCCCCATCGTGAAGGCTACGGGAACACCCAGAAACAACGTCGCGAAAAACAGGATGATCAGGGTTTTTGCCACGGCTCAGACCTCCGCCTCATCGCCCTTGGCGCTGGGGCCGTGTTCAAACTCTTGGCCTACGAAACGTTTGGCGAAAAAGGTCAACTGGATCAGGAACAAAGCGCACCCGATCGGGATAGCGAGATAGGGAATGCCGCGCGAAATGCCGGTGGACATGGTTTCCTTGTTCCAGCCGAATTCAACGAATTTAACGCCCAGCCACAGCATCGTCGCCATGAAGGCAAACATCACGAAGACGATGCCCCAGCGCAGCAGGCGGGCCAGAGCGTCGGGCAGCAAATCCGGAATTGTGGTAATCGCGACCAAGCGACCTTCGCGCAAGGCAAGACCGGCACCGCAAAAAGCGCCGAGGATCATCAGGTGTCTGGCGACCTCTTCAACCCAGGCCAGGGACGTACCGAACCCGTATCGCCCCACCACATTGGCGAAGACGATTGCAAAGACCGTAGCCAGCGCCAAAGCCACCAGCGCCCGGTTCAACGCAACAATCCATGTTTCCAGAGTTTGCAAAGACGCCCCTCCCAATGCCGTCTCCTCGTGGAAATCAAAACTGGCATACAGTATGCTAATCTGTCAACACTAACACATTGTATGCCAGAAACAGGCCTGCTACTGTTGAACTGAGGAGAGCGACATGAGCCCATTCAACAGACCGAAATCATTGACGGAATTGGTGACCGAAAACCTGCGCGAGCGGATCATCAAAGGCGAGTTCGAACTGGGTGGGCAACTGTCTGAAGCTCGAATCGCCAAGAATCTTGAGGTAAGCCGCACCCCTGTGCGCGAGGCAATCAACCGGCTCGAGATGGAAGGTCTGTTGGTCGTTGAACCGCAAAGAGGCTCATTCGTGTTCAATCTGGAGCCCGAGGAACTGGCAAAACTTTGCGATGCACGTGTCTGCCTTGAAACAACCGCTTTGACCTCGGCCATGCAGACGAACCCAGAGGCGCTTCATGCCGCGCTTGATAAATGCGTTGATCGGATGACAGCGGCCCGTGAGGACGCGGATGATGCAGAATATCTTTATCAAGACACTCTATTTCACCAATGCCTTTTCGACTGTGCGGACAATCGGTTTCTGAACGACGCCTATCAAACGATTGCATTGAAAATGGCCGCTTTGCGCAGCCGGTTGGGGCATCACCCTGATCACATGGCTAAATCCTATCGGGAGCACATTGAGTTGCTTCAGTTCGTTCGGGATGGAAACGTTCCACAAGCCTTGGAAGTGCTGAAACTCCACATAGACAGAAAAGAAGGATCTTATTGGAGCGATGCGACGCAGCCCGACGGAACAGGTTCAGGATAGCGTGCGATGAATCGTCTAACCGGGAATGCCCAACAACGCGAGAACCTCGGCGATTCCGGGCCCATTTGACCAGTTGGTTCTCGTTCTAAAGAACGGCGCATTCTGGCCGGATGAAGAGCGTCAGATATCCTCTAACCTTAGACTCAAACCCGCGTGTTGGCATCATCGAGATCACGCTCCCGCAGAGGGCAGCACCTCTACGGCCAAAGCTTGATTCAGCAAGCCGAACAGGCGGTGGTAGTAGAAAGGGCATTAATAGTCCGAAACGGGTTTTATCTGGCGTGGCCCAAATCCCAAGTCATAGCACCGGATGCTGAGTATGTCTGCGATTGGATTCCAACCACTAGACCTATTGGTTGAAACCGCTATCCGGCGTCCATAAGATTTTCGTCTAAAAATGGCTGCGCAACCGCAGGCCAGAACGGCAGTTTTCGTTTGGTGAGCGCGAGGTCGTGGAACGCAGGCTGTGTTCCTCCGGGGCTGGCAACCTGCAGGATGTGGTTCGAAATTTGGCTGAACGGGCCGTAGAAATGGAACAGGGATTTCACCGCCACCACCAATTTCTCAGCCAGCCGGATGCCGATCTGCTCGAACGCTTCAGGATGGTACACCTGAACACGCAGATCGTTGACCAGCAAGTCGATCTCGCCACCCAAGCGGAGCCAGACCACGGTGCCCATTGGTTCAAGACCAGTGCCGAGATGCTGACCCAGGCCTGTCTCTATGTTCATAACCCTTGCAATCAGGTCGATCGGATCCCCTGAAACTACACCGGTTTTTCCACCAAGCCGAAGCTTCAATCTGCTTCCAATGCCCGCATCCTGACAAATCCGCACTACTCCGGGATCCCAGAACAAACCGCTGGCAAAATTTGTCATTCCACGCGCCAGCATGCCTTTCAGCAAATGGGTGGCGTCGCCCGGCGCTCCTCCGCCTGAATTGTCACCCATGTCCGCCAGAACGCATAGACCGGACCGTGTACCAATGTGATCCAGCGCCTCGGAGATCGGTAGATACCGCGTGGTTACTTCGTTTCGCAACTCAAAGAAGCGCCGCCCCAACTCCTCGGCCAGTCGCGCGGCCAGTTGTGCCTGGCCATCTGCTATTACCAACATCCGCGCGCCGACATCTTCGACATCTGCCCAGGGAAAACCGTGACTCAATGAAACCGACAACACACCGGGTCTGGTTTGAGCTGCGGCCATCTCGGCCACAAAATCCTTCATCGCCCCAGCTTTGGTCAGGTATAGGTTCATCATACGGGTATCAAAAAACGCCATCTTTGGCGTGATCTCACCCTCATGTGCCCGCTTTGCCAGATCAAACAGTTCGGCGGCGCAGGCTGTTGCATCGTCATGAGGGTATTCTCTGAAATGCACGATCAGATCGCTGGCGTTCAGCATCTTCTTTGTCAGATGAGAATGCAGGTCCAGCGAAACGCCGATCGTTGCATCCGGGCACTTTTTGCGGACGCGGGTCAGAATATCACCTTCGCAATCCTCTATATGCTCGGCCACCATCGCGCCGTGAAGTTGCAACAGAATGATATCTGCACCGCCGCATTCTGCGAGATCAGACAAAATCGCGCCGCTCAGCACGTCATAACAGCTGCGTGTGGTCAGACCGGCAGGTTCGGCTATGGCGGTCAGGCTTTCGACAACCTGCCAGCCCAGAATTTCGGCCTTTTCGCGCCACAGATGAAGCGCCTCCGTCATAAGGTTTGGAGGCTCCTGGGTCGCCGTACCATGCCGCAGGAAATAGTCCTCGAAACCCGACATCGCAGTCGGCATCGTGCAAAACGTGTTCGTCTCTGTCGACAGTGTCGCAATGAAAAGCTTCATAAATTCCCTGTTCCCAACACGTCAGAGGACGGCTGCAAGAGCCATCCTCTGATCTTTGGCGATGCAATCATATTTAACCAGAGTTATTCGGCTTTCCACCAACGCTCCATAAAGCTGCTTCCATCCAGATCCAGATTCGAGCCGAATTTTTCGGGCGTACCAACGCTTGGGCGCGTGGCAAAAACATATGAAGCAAACATCGGGATCGCGACACCACCCTGATTGGCGACGATATCCTGCATTTCACCATACATCTGGCGACGTTTTTCGGTGTCCAGTTCAGCTCGGGCCTCAACCAGAATCTTGTCGAATTTCTCATTCGACCAGAGAGATTCATTCCAAGCGACACCGGATTGGAACGCCAATGAGAACATAAGATCCTCGACCGGTCGTCCGGCCCAATAGCTGGCGCACCAGGGTTTTTTCGTCCATACCTCGGACCAATAGCCATCGTTAGGCTCTCGTTTGACAGAAACGTTGATCCCGCATTTCGCCGCCGAGTTCGAAATCAGCGTCGCCGCGTCCACCGCGCCAGGGAAAGCAGCGTCAGAGGACGAGAGTTCGACATTCAGCGACTCCAGACCAGCCTGTTTCAGATAGTATTTTGCTTTGTCCGGATCGAAAGTCTTTTGTTCAAGCTCAGCATTGAAATACTTCTGACCGGACCCGATTGGATGATCATTGCCGACCTCGCCGTAACCCAGCAGAATCTTGTCCACCAGCTCTTGCCGATCGATGCCCCATTTGATCGCCTGACGCACGTTGTTGTCGTCAAACGGCGCGGCATTGGTCAGCATCGGGAAGGAGTAGTGCTGCGTACCGGCAACTGAATGCAGCGTAACATTTGGATCACGCGAGACAAACTTGGCCGTCTTTGGATCAACCTTATCGGCAATGTCGACCGACCCCGCCGACAGCGCCGCCATCCGTGCGGTCGTATCCAGCAGCACCAGAAGCTTCCATTCGTCCACATGCGCGACATCGGGGTTCCAGTGGTTCCCGTGACGGGCCAGATCCGCCGAAATCCCTGGCTGGAAATCCTTCAACTGATAGGCTCCGCAACCGATACCGGATTGCCAGTCAATGCTGTCACCCTCTGCCGGCAGAATGGCAAAGCGGTAGTCGCTGAGGATAGCCGGGAAATCTGCGTTACCGCCCTCAAGCTCGAAAACGACGGTGTTTGGCCCGTCCGCACGCAGTTCCTTCACACCGGCCAACAGCGGCGCCCCAGTCGAGGTTGACCCTTCTCCGCGGTGAAAATTGATCGAGGCAATCACGTCCTCAACTGTCACTGTACGACCATTGTGGAACTCGACCCCGTCGCGCATCTCGAAGGTCCAAACCGACGCGTCCGGCGAGGCCTCCCATGATTTTGCAAGTGACGGCTGCACGTTGCTGTCCGCGTCGATCGCAGTCAGGAAACCGTTCATGCCCAGGCTCAACGGAATCAGGAAACCCGCTGATATCTGCCCCGGATTGAGTTGCTCGGTCGTCCCGCCATGACCAATCCCGGCAATCATGCTGCCGCCCTTTTTGGGCGTAGCCGCAAAAGCGCGATCCGCCAAAAGCGTTGCGGCACCGACGGTCATGCCGGTTGCCAAAACACCGCGCATGAACTGGCGACGATCCACCTGACGCAATTGCAGACGCTGTTCCATCTGCCGCACGTATTGAAATTTATCCATTGCTTGACTTTCCCTGAGCATTCTTCTGTTGCCCGCAAGATCACGCACCAATTTGAGCTTAACAATGATGCCACATTATGCTTTCTTTAGCGAGTTTATGCTAGCCAAGGCCCAACCACCGATGCACCAGAATTTAGCTGCAAACCTGCGTCACCTTTGTGCGGATTACCCGTCAGTGGCAGCTATTTGCAGAGAGATCGGCATCAACCATCAGCAATTCGCCAAGTACCTCAACGGCCGCAGCATGCCTTCGCCAAACAACTTGCGCCGCATTGGCCGGTTCTTCGACGTGGGCGAGCATATCTTGCTGGGAGATCATGCAGAACTGCGGCGCCACACCACCCAACTCGCCAAAACCGAGGCGGATCGGCGACGAGACCCTCTGATCGATGTGTTCCCAGGTGATCTTCAACGGCTGCGGCCATTTCTCGGATCTTATCAAGTGTTCTTTCGCGCACCGAACGATCCAACCAAAGCCATTGTCAACGTTGCCTTTTTGGATGAGCGGAACGGGACGGTTTACAGCCGTGTCGTCGAAGCCTTAACCGAAGGAAAGTCATCGACGCGCCGCTGGACAAGATGTGATGGCAAAGCCGCCTTCCGCGCTGGGCAAGTCTTTGTCGTCGATTCCGAACGCGGTCCAGACGCACCTGTCAGCCTGTACATTCTGAACAAACCCCATCGCGACAAGTCAAAGCTATTGTTCGGCACGATGTCTTATCTCGCTTCGTTGTCCGGCCGAACGCCGACCTCTTCTCCTGTCGTCTGGAAGAGAGCTGAAAACTACCGCTCAGTGCGAGAGCTGTTTTCGAAAAGCGGTATCGTCGATTTGAAGAGCACCAAACTGGATATGAAGGTTCGTCAACACCTTCTTGGTGCGTCCACAGACTCTGGTGCGAATATTATTACTGAGTAGCAGAACCGCAGGATACCTGCGTATGGGGGTCCGTGCCCATTTGTTTCTGCTGGTGGGGGTGGATCACGTCTCAATAGCGAGATCGGTAAGCATGTCTGATCTTACCTTTTTTGCACGCCGTATAATTCTATCTGCGGTATAAAATATCTTATCGTGACCTCGAAGAGATCATGGCTGAACGCGGCGTGAGGGTGAACCACGCCACTTTCAACGGGTGAATTGTCAAGTAGTCGCCTATGATCGCGAGGCGCGCGCAATTGAAGAAGCGACCAACGCTGAGTTCCCGGCGCAGGGATGAGATATTTGCTCGTGTTCGCGGCAAATGGATGTACCTCTATCGGGCCGCCAACACTGCTGGAAGCGGCAATTCTCTAGCTCCACGCCGGCTGGTTTTCGGTAATTTGCTGAGATCGATGGATGGGTGCGTCCAGTAAGTCGCTGGTTCTGGCCGTCGCATAGGTTTGCGACACATCCTTAACCATCTCGAGAGTGTCACACCCGTTCATCTGGGCTGATCGTCTGCCCTGCCGCGTCGAAAAATTGCAGTTTCTCGGGTGCAAAATACAAGCCGATTTGCGCTCCGGCTTTGATCTGCGTGTCTCCGCCAAGGCGAACCGTCACCTTCTCTTCAAACCCGCAATCAACGATGATGAACATATCTGCGCCAAGATACTCGACCACCTCGACCTTGCCGTCGCTGTGACCCGAGCCGGGTTCGACCACACTAATATGTTCCGGACGGATACCCAGCATCGTGGCGGTGCCAGTCCGATCAAACGGACCGCCTCCACCGTTATCCAGCTGAAACTGATCGCCGGACACGGTGCAGGGAATGACGTTCATTTTCGGACTGCCGATGAACTGCGCCACGAACAGGTTGGCGGGGCGTTCGTATAGTTCGCGTGGAGTGCCGACCTGCGCGATCTTGCCGAATTCCAGCACCACGATACGATCAGCCAGTGTCATCGCCTCGACCTGATCATGAGTCACATAGATCATGGTGCGGTTGAGGCTCTGGTGAAGCTTGGCAATCTCATACCGCATCTCGACCCTAAGAGCGGCGTCTAGGTTGGATAGCGGCTCATCGAACAGGAATGCGGTGGGATCACGCACAATAGACCGACCGATTGCAACGCGCTGACGCTGGCCACCGGACAGGTCTTTAGGTTTGCGCTCCAAATAGGGTTCCAGCTTGAGCACCTCGGCGGCTTTGCCCACGCGTTCGGCAATCTCGCCCTTGGATACGCCCGCCACTTTCAGCGAAAACCCCATATTTTCGGCCACGGTCAGGTGAGGATAAAGCGCATAGGACTGGAACACCATGGTCAGCCCGCGCTTCGAAGGTGGATTGTCGGTGACGTCATCCCCATTGATCAAAAGAGACCCGCGCGAGATGTCCTCGAGCCCACCGATCATCCGCAACAGGGTTGATTTACCACAGCCCGACGGGCCGACGAAGACGACGAACTCACCTTCTTCGATCTTTAGGTCGATGCCTTTGATCACCTGCACTTCGCCGAACCATTTTTCGACGGAATTGAGCTCTATGCTGCCCATCAGTTCCTCCCTGCCCAATGCAGCCAGACGGCAGCGGTCCATGTGAAAGAGTTGCCCCCAGCGGGACTGCCGGTAATCGGGTCGTAATATTCGGCAAATCCGTGGCCTGCGATCAGACGACCGGTTTTCAGGCGCAGTGCTTCGGCCTCAACCCCGTGGCCCATATCCTTCAGACCGAACCCCGTCAGCATGTTCATAAATGCCCATGTTGGCCCTCGCCAATATCGGCGCTCGTCAAACTTGGGCGAATTGTGATCATAGCTAGGGATCGGGTGGGGGACCGTGGTCAAAACAGTTTTCAATCGGTCCAACATTTGCTGGGATTCAATGCTTGCATACCAACACAGATAGCTTGCATTTGAAACGCTTTCAGCCCATTTGCCCGTATGCGCATTTCGGGAATCAAAGGTGCCCAAAGCCTCGTTCCACAGTGACTTTGCGCCGACCTCGAGCCGGTCTACGTCTTCACCGAGGCCTTCGGCCCTGATCCCCAATTCCTCGCTGATCGCCAGCAGATCGCGGGCGGCGCGTAGAGTTGTGAAACTCATCGTCGGATCGGCGACGCGGAATGGGTTCTTCTCTAGCAATTGCTGCTGATCCCAGCCCGCTTCACGCCCAATCTGAACCAGTTTGATGTAGCGGTCATAGTCGTATTTGGTGGGCCGGTCGGCGCTGTTCACGTGGCTCGTGTCGCGCCGCTGGTATTCCCCCACGTCTGAGGCATCAATGCTCGCCATTGCGTCGTCCCAGTCCGGTGCATTGTCACGCCCTGCCTCCCATGGGTGGGTGGTGCATACCGCGCCGTGGTCATCCAGACGCCATGTCATGAACCACCGATGCCAGGCAAACATGGCCGGGAACAGCGCGCGGAGGCGGGCTTCACCAGCCGCGCGGTCTTTCTCCCATACCCGCCGGGCCATGGTAGCCGCCAACGGTGGCTGGGTTACGCCAGAGGAGGCAATCGGCCCGATGCCGCCCCAGACATCCGGCCCGGGGAAATAGCCCGGATCCGTTTTGTGGAACAGGATGTGGGGAACCATTCCGTCCTCCCACTGGCCCGAGAACAGCGTCTCAAGCTCAGTCCAGGCGCGGTCGATATCGAACTCGGCAAAGCCCAGCGCGGCGATCGCGCTGTCCCAGTTCCATTGGTAGGGATAAAGCCCGCTGGTCGGGATCGTATAGCCACCCCGATCATTGGCGATCAGGATATTGCGTGCTGACTCTGTCGGCGAAGTAAAGTGGTTCATTTCTGTCATCCTTTGACCGAGCCAGCCGTCAGGCCTTTGGTCATGAAACGTTCAAGCCCCAGGAACAGGGCCATGATTGGAACAGTGGCAATCACCGCGCCAGCCATGAGGTGTTGGCGAGGGATTTCCGAAGAGTTCAGCATTGTGACGCCTCGGGTTAGAGTGAATTTCGAGGGATCATCCAGCAGCATGAAAGCTAGAAGGAATTCGTTCCAGGCGATCATGAAGACATAGAGCGACACCGAAGCCAGAGCCGGCAGGCTGAGCGGTAGGGTGATCTTCCAGATCACCGCCAAGCGCGAGAGACCATCCATCAGGCCGGCCTCTTCGACCTCGGTCGGGAGACCACGGAAATACCCCTGCAGCATGTACAGCGCGACTGGGATCGTGGTGACCGGGTAGATCATGACGATGCCGAGGATCGAGTTGCGCAGGCCAGTCAGCGAAAAGGCGATATAGATCGGCAGCGCCAGAACGATCATCGGCACCATGTAGATCAGCAGGATCGAGCGCGAGAACGCCTTTTGCCCTTTGAACCGGAACCGAGCGACGGCATAGGCCCCCGGAATGCTGAAGGCCAGTGTGATGAAGACCGTCAGCACCGAGACGTAGAAGGACGTCCACAGGTACGAGCCGAAATTGAAATCGCGGAACAGTTCCGTATAGCTGCGGAACAGCGCCCAACCCTGATCCAGATCCAGCGAGAAATCCAGCGGGTTCTGCAACAGCGCCTGCTGTGACTTCAGGCTGGTCATCACCATCACGTAGAAGGGAATGACCACTATCGCCGTGAAGAAGATATAACCGAAACCAGTGCAGAACCTGATCACGGCGTCTTCGAACTCATGACGGGTCAGTTCGCCAAAGGGCAGCTCTTTCAGGATTTCAGCGATCGACAGATGCATGACCACGGCAGTCGAAACCACGGTGACCGATAGCGCGAGCAGCGTTGTGTCCGAGCCGATCAGAACCGGGCCAAAGCCTGTCAGGCAAGTCAGACCCAAAAGGGCCGACACTCCCAGACGCGCCGAGGCATGACGAGCGGGAAAGCGGACATATGCCAGACCAGCCAACGCGCCCCAGATCAGGCTCAGCAGAACTTGGGGACGGAAGGCCGCGCCCGTGGCGAAGGACATGGTGACCGCGATGGTGGTAGCAATCACCACCAGCCACAGCGCACCCAGGATCGGGCCAGTGATATACCCTTGGCGCATCACAGACCCTCCTCACGGCTTATGAATTTGAAGAAGACAAAGCTGAAGGCGATCAGACATAGCAGGATCACCACGGCCACTGCCGCGCCCGCCCCGATGTTCGAGACCGCAAAGGCCTGTTCATACACGTTCACCGTCAGCGTGCGGGTGCCCGCGTTACCACCGGTCAGCAGGAAGATGTCGTCGAACTTGTTGAACGTCCAAATGAAGCGCAGCAGGAACAAGACCGACAGGATACCCAGCAATTGCGGGATACTCAGCAGCCAGAACTTCTGGAACGGTGAAGCCCCATCCATATCCGCCGCTTCATACATGCTGGAGTCGATGGACTGCATCCGCGCCAGAATGAACAGGAAGGACAGCGGGAAATAGCGCCAGATTTCAAAGACGGTGACCATGATCAGCGCCAGTGGGCGTTCCCCAAAGAAGTTGATCGGCTCGCTGCTCAGCCCCATCTGCACCAGCAAAGCATTGGCCGAACCCGAGAACGGATCAAACAAAGTGACCCAGGTAAAGGCCACGGCGATGACGGGGGCCACGTAGGGGAACAGGTAGAGACCCCGGATGAAGCCCTGCCCCTGGAAGCTTTTGTTCAGCAGCAAGGCAGCGAACAGGCCCATGACCAACGCACCGATGGTGCCGAAGACGGTGTAGAACAGGGTAACCCAAAGCACGCCCCAGAACTCGTCGCCGTCGAACACACGGGCGAAGTTCTCTAGGCTGAACTCGAAGTTTGTCAGCACGCTGGGGCCGCTGCCGGTGACCGTTGGTTCAGACCCTTCAACCAGATCTTCGAAGGAGTCCGGGTCGCCATCGACCGCAACGGGAACGCGAATACGCTCGCGCTCGCCGCCTTCCAGCGTACCAAAGTCGCAGAACAGCTCTTGCCCGTTCAATACACAGGGGGTTGCAATATCGCCAAGTGGCGTCACGCCATCGGGCAGGACATCCCGGACTGTCACGCCGTCGATCGCAATATCCTGACTAGAGTTGCGCAGGCGGTATTCGATCCGCAGATCATCACCCGATCCGCGCAGGCTTTCACGCACGACCGGAGCAGGCGGGCGCAGGTCAGACAGGGTGAAGGGCTTGAAGCTGATCCAGAAGATCGCCAGCAAAGGCAGGATCACAACCAGCGACACACTGATGATGGTCGGAGCCAGCAGCGTCCAGGCCAGACGCGCCTCGCGTTTGGCTAACGCCCCGGTTCCTGTCGGTGGGGAGGCCGAAGTCATGGGTTACCTCGAAGGGTTTAGGGGCAGCGGCGCGCACGCCGCTGCAGGTGCCGGGTGGTTACTGAACCTTGGCCAACTCTTCGTTCATCGCCGCAATGGCTGTGGCCGCGTCGATCTCGTCGTCAATATACTGGCGAACGACGCGGTTTATGGCCTGGCTGTTGATCATCTTCGATGCCAGCGCCAGTTGGCCTTCGGCCACGCCCCAGCGCTGCGCCACATCCAGACCGCCAACGATCTCGTCGATCATGGATTGTTCGTACAGCTCGCCCAGGGGCGCTTTGCGGTCGACACCAACAGGCAGCTCTGCCCAGGCTTCCGAGAACGCGGTCGGGTTGTCGGCATTGCCACGACGGACCGGGAACTTGCCTTCTGGCGCGATTGCCAGCGTCTGGGTGTAGCCGTCGTCCATGGCGAATTTCACGAACTCCATCGCCGCATCGGTATCGGCGTCGTTGGTGATACCGAAGTACCGCACATCTCCCCATGCCGCGCCATCGGGGTTTGATGGGCCGGACAGCTTGGTCACGATGCCGGTCTTGCTCGCCAGATCGCGCGAGGTCGGATCATCGTTGATGGTTGGCGGGGCACTGTCACGCAGACCCGCGAGTTCGTCCAGAATAAAGGGCGACCAGATGATCATTGCGGCTTTGCCGTCAAAATACAGCTCGCGCGATTGCTTCCAGAAAAGCTCACCCGGAGGCGACGCCTTGGAGATTGCTTTATAGAAATCCAGAACCTCGGTGGTTTTGGCTTCGTCAAGCGGCTGGAACCCATCGGGACCCACAGGCGACACTCCATTGGCGAGGAAGACATGTTCCAGCACCTGGCTCATGAAGTTTTCGTCCACTTTGGTCGCCGAGACAAAACCGTACATTTCCGGCGGGTTGTGCAGAGCCTCAAGCGCGGCCTGAATATCGGCAAAGCTGTCGGGGGCCTCCAAACCAGCCTCTTCGAACAGGTCCTTGCGGTAGACCACCATCTGGGTCCAGCCATCGACTGGCACCGAGGCGGTTTCGTCGTTGAACGCAGCCATCGCCAAAGCACCGGGGGCGAAAGTGTCAGCGCCTAGTTCTTCGATCACTTCAGTCGCGGCTTCGGTGTCCAGAATACCAGCCTCGGCCCAAGGCAGGGCATATTGCAGCGTGTGATAGACAACGTCCGGCAGGTCGCCAGCCGCAAAAGCGGCCGTCGCGCGCGTGCCCAGATCGCTTTCAGTGACCGGGATCACCTCAACCGTGGTACCGGTTTCGGCTTTGAACTGGTCTGCCATCTCTTGCTGTTTTGCCAGACGTTCAGGTTGCTCCTCAGTGGTCCAAAAACGGATCGTGTCGGCCTGCACGGATAGCGCTGTCAGCGCCAGCGCTAGCGACGAGCCAAGCATCAGCTTCGCAGCTTTGGGTGTTAGTTTCATCGGTGTCCTCCCCGGTTATGTTCACGTCAGATGGTTCAGTTTACGCGCCAATTCGTGTGACGTCAGATTTGGTGGCCCGTCAGAGTCACCTTCGATCAGGTTTGCTTCGGCCAGCTCTCGCAAGTCTGCAGCCGCTTCGCCACGGATTTGCCGGATCAGTAGGGTCGCCAGCCGTTCACCGGCCGCGCGAGAATCGACGGAAAATGTGGTCAGTGCGGGGCGCGCGTACCGGCACTCCGGAATACCGTCGTAGCCAATCACTGAGATGTCGCGCCCGATCTCGAACCCCTGATCCTGCGCATCTGCGCAGAAACCCAACGCGGCCAGATCAGTCGCAAAGACAATCGCCGTTGGAGGTTGATCCAAGGCCATCAGCACCCGTCCCTGAGCCGCGCCATCTTCACGCGTGCGCGCCCCTTCCTGGATCAGATCCGGATCCAAGGGCAGACCAGCAGCGTGCAAACCTTCGGCATAACCGTCACGGCGTAGATGCGCGTAGTTGAATTTGGGATCGCTGCCGACAAAGCCTATGCGTGTATGCCCCAAATCGCTCAGTCGCAAAACGGCGTTACGCATTGCGCTTTCCCCAGCTATGTCAAACCAGGAAGTCTCGCCCCAGTTATTTGGTTGTCCATACCCGGTGCGCCCATACAAAATATGAGGTACTCCAAGACTGCGCAGCAGGCCAATACGCGCATCCTTCACCGCTGTCCGCGGTAGAATGAATCCATCGGCCTTCCGTTCCTCATAAAGGCGGCTCAGCACCTTCAATGTGTCTTTTTCGGAGGTGGCCGTGGAAATGGTCATGGTCCAGTCGAGGCTACTTGCCGCTGCGCAAGCTCCGGCCAGAAAATCCTGCAAGAAGGGATTATGCTGATCCGGCTCCTCGCTGTTGATGACCATAGCTATCGCACGAACTTGCCCGGTCCGGATCGCCTGCGCGTGGCTGAGCGGCCGATATCCCAACACCCGAGCCGCTTTTTCCACCCGTGCGCGCGTCGCCGAAGAGATATCGGGATACCCGTTAAGCGCGCGCGAGACCGTGCTTTTGGACAAGCCCAGATGCGCAGCCAATTCGTCCAGTTTCACCCGGCCCGTGACGGTTGCGTTCCCTGACTGGTCACGCGGTGGATATGAAAGATTCGCGGTCATTTAAGCTATTTGTTCGCTCCGAAACCGGTTTCGGCAACAAGAAAGTTAAAAAAAGTGCAACTTGGCTATTTTTTGGACGTTATTTGAATTGCATCGGAACACTTAAAGAACACACGGAAGGGCTTTGTCGTAGCGTTGGGACCAGTCGCGTTGGTGCGGCTAGGAGGTGCCTGTTCGAGGATGGCTACATCCCAGAAAGCCCAGCATTGGTGTTCAATAGAAACTGGCGGAAAATTGGGCTACTTGCCGCTCCAATACCGCGGGCGTTTTCTCCAACAGCTGCTGCTTCAACAACCGGAGGAATCAAACCGCGTTTGTCTTGATTGGCTAGGTAACGACGAACCCGTGAAACAAGCTCGTCCCGTATTTCAGGTGGGAATGCACCATCAATGAAAATCGCCTCAAAGTCTATGACCGCGCAAATAGACAGCGCAGCCTTGGCGAGTTCCTGTGCCGTGGTGCCAATCCAGGGTTCGACATAGCGAGAAATGCTGCTCCAATCCTGCGGCTTTTTCCACAAAATGACCGGATCAATACCCGCTTCGATCAGCCTGTCCTCGAGCAGAAACAGCGATGCTGTGTCGATCAGTTGCTGGCTCTCACCCAAAGGACCCGTTGTCCGCATGGCGCCCAAGGCACCGGCATTGCCTTGGTTGCCCTCAAATACGGTGCCATTCAGGGCAACGCCTCCGCCAATCATTGAGCCGATGAAGAAATAAAAATAGTCTCGATACTCGGCCCCGCGGCCATAGAGGTGTTCGGCGTGACACGCGGCCGTCGCGTCATTGACCACAAAAACCGGCAGGTCGCTGAACTTGGCCACTTCGGAAAAAAAGTTCACGTTTCTCCAGGATTTGAATTTCTGAGCCGCAAGCCCAGACAGGTCGTGCCACTTCCACAGCTCGAACGGTGTACCGATCCCGATCCCGCATACCCGGTCGCGGAGCTTCTGGGGTTCATTGGCCAGAAGGTCTTGCAGTCCTTCCTCCAAAAACCCGAACACAGCTTCGGGAAGCGGGTAGTCATAAGTCGTCGAGAGCTGTTGGCGTGGCTTACCGGTGAAGTCGATCAAAAGAAGATCGGCGCTGCGGCGACCGATCTTCATTCCCACCGATAGAATGCCTTCGGGATTGAGCTCCATGGGGATCGAAGGTTTCCCTACTTTGCCCTTTAACGGCGTCCCACGTTTGAGAATCTCGTCCTTTGCGAGCTTACGCAGAATGATCGACACGGTCTGTGGGGACAAGCCCGTCAGCCGCGCGACATCGGCCCCGGCAGCAGGTCCATGCCGTTGTAAAACCGTCAGAATTAGGCGTTCGTTGTGATCACGAACACCGCTTTGGCTTACCCCGCCGGTTAGTATTTTCAGCGCCTCTCTTTCCATTACCCTAAACATAAACA
The DNA here is from genome assembly GCF_056540865.1 of Ruegeria sp. AL11. Lineage (NCBI taxonomy): Bacteria > Pseudomonadati > Pseudomonadota > Alphaproteobacteria > Rhodobacterales > Roseobacteraceae > Ruegeria > Ruegeria sp. AL11. Next base: position 267,517 of record NZ_JBQFXO010000008.1, on the reverse strand, counting down.
CCTTGTTTTCTTATGAAAAGATGCGCAGCCAAATTAATAAATAAACTTTATTTATTTATTGACACAGAGGCTAGAATCACGGTTTCTTGAGCAAGACCTTCATTGGAGGATGGAGGCGCGCCTTGTCGCTATTCCACGCAGGGCCACAACAATTTTCTGGGAGGAGACTAAATGAGAAATCTATTTAAGATTGCCGCATCCGCCACAGCGCTGACTTTGGCTGCAGCATCTGCGCAGGCTGCCGGGGAAACCGTCTGCCTGATTACAAAGACCGATACCAACCCCTTCTTCGTTAAGATGAAAGAAGGTGCGACCGCCAAGGCAGAAGAGCTTGGCATGACGCTCAAGGCGTTTGCTGGCAAGGTCGATGGCGACCATGAAACTCAGGTCCAGGCTATTGAGACCTGCATTCTCGATGGCGCAAAAGGCATTCTGCTGACGGCATCCGACACCAGCTCTATCGTTCCTGCGGTCAAACAGGCCCGGGATGCGGGAGTTCTGGTCATTGCTCTAGATACACCGCTGAGCCCGATTGACTCAGCGGACGCGACATTCGCGACGGACAACTACAAGGCCGGTCTGCTGATCGGTCAATGGGCCAAGGCTAAAATGGGCGACGCCGCAGCCGACGCCAAGATCGCGACGCTGGATCTGAACGTCAGTCAGCCGACAGTGGACGTTCTGCGCAATCAGGGTTTCCTCGACGGGTTCGGTGTGGACCTGGCGGACCCGAATGTCATCGGTGACGAAACCGATGCGCGTCTGGTCGGCAGTGACGTGACCGACGGCAACGAAGAAGGCGGCCGCCGCGCGATGGAAAACCTTCTGGCCAAAGATCCATCCATCAACGTTGTTCACACGATAAACGAACCGGCCGCTGCGGGCGCATATGAGGCGCTGAAATCCATCGGGCGTGAAAACGACGTTCTGATCGTTTCGGTCGACGGCGGATGCCCCGGAGTCCAAAACGTCGAAGCCGGTGTGATCGGCGCGACAAGCCAGCAGTACCCGCTCTTGATGGCGTCGCTTGGTGTTGAGGCCGTAAAGAAATGGGCCGAAGAGGGTGTGAAACCCGAAAACACACCTGGCAAAGACTTCTATGACACGGGCGTGGCACTCATCACCGACCAGCCAGTTGATGGGGTTGAGTCGCTGTCGGTCGCAGAAGGTCTGGATCTCTGCTGGGGCTAAAGACAGCTCTTTAGGTGAGGCGCGCAGCAGCGCCTCATCAATCCTTTCACCAGCAAACCGAAACTTCCTGTACACTGATTTCGTGGACGCGATGCCAGCCACGAAAAGGGGGAGATATGTCTGAAGCAAACCAAAACGCCCAGGAATTCGAAACCGCCGCCAATGCGTCAGAAACCGTTGCGGAGTTTGAAGATCACCGGCGTGGTGTTCTGGGGAAGTTGCAGCATCTTCTCCACGTCAATCCATCCTTTGTGCCCTTGATCGTTCTGGTTGGCGCGATCGTTATTTTCGGCCTGCTGCTGGGATCAAAATTCTTCTCACCCTTTGCGATGACGCTGATCCTGCAGCAGGTTCAAATCGTCGGCATCGTGGCCGCGGCACAAAGCCTTGTCATTCTGACTGCCGGCATCGACCTAAGCGTCGGCGCGATCATGGTGTTTTCATCCGTCATTATGGGTCAGTTCACCTTCCGCTATGGCATCCCCGTGCCCATAGCCGTGATGTGCGGGCTGGCCATGGGGACCCTGATCGGGGCTCTCAATGGATGGCTGGTCAGTCGCGTAAAGCTGCCGCCCTTTATTGTCACGCTCGGCATGTGGCAGATCGTTCTCGCGACAAACTTCCTGTATTCCGCAAACGAAACAATTCGCAGTCAGGATATCGAGGCCAACGCCCCGTTCCTGCAATTCTTTGGAACAAAATTCAGCGTCGGTGGCGCGACCTTTACGGTTGGTGTTATATTCATGCTCGTTCTGATTTTCGTGCTGGCCTACGCGCTTAAGCACACGGCCTGGGGCCGTCATGTCTATGCGGTGGGGGATGATCCCGAAGCCGCCGAACTATCCGGTGTGAACGTCCACAGAACGCTGATGTCGGTTTATATGTTGTCCGGATTGATCTGTGCCTTTGCAGGCTGGGCCCTGATCGGGCGCATCGGGTCGGTTTCACCAACATCCGGTCAATTGGCCAATATCGAAAGCATCACTGCGGTTGTGATTGGTGGTATCTCATTGTTCGGCGGACGAGGCTCCATTCTGGGGTCCCTGTTCGGGGCTCTCATCGTCGGTGTCTTTACTCTGGGGCTCAGGCTTCTGGGCGCGGACGCGCAGTGGACCTTCCTGCTTATCGGACTTCTCATCATCGCAGCCGTCGCAGTCGACCAGTGGATCAGAAAGGTATCGGGCTAATGTCAGACACAACTCCAGTCGTCCAAGGCCGCGGGATCGTGAAGCGCTATGGCCACGTTACCGCCATCGACCATTCCGATTTTGAACTGCGGCAAGGAGAAATCCTTGCGGTCATCGGGGATAACGGCGCGGGCAAGTCGTCCATCGTCAAGGCCATCTGCGGAGCCACGATCCCGGACGAAGGCGAGATCCTAATAGAAGGCAAAAAGGTCAACTTCACCTCGCCGATCGACGCCCGGAACATGGGGATCGAGATCGTCTATCAGCAGCTTGCCATGTCCCCTGCCCTGTCGATTGCGGACAACATGTTCATGGGGCGCGAGATTCGCAAACAGGGATTCATGGGCAAATACATGCGTCAGCTGGATCGGCCTGCCATGGAAAAGTTCGCCCGCGAAAAACTGACTGAGCTTGGCCTCATGACCGTGCAGTCAATCAATCAGGCGGTAGAGACACTATCCGGCGGCCAGCGCCAAGGCGTTGCCGTTGCGCGCGCAGCTGCCTTTGCGACCAAGTTCATCATCATGGACGAACCGACGGCGGCTTTGGGCGTCAAGGAAAGCCGCAAGGTGCTTGAGCTGATCCAGGACGTAAGGGCGCGTGGCATTCCAATCATCCTGATTAGCCACAACATGCCGCATGTCTTCGAAGTCGCCGATCGCATCCATGTGCACCGGTTGGGTAAACGCCTTTGCACGATCGACCCCAAGGACTACACGATGTCCGATGCGGTGGCCTTCATGACCGGCGCCAAGGAACCTCCAAAAGAGGACGCCGCGTGATCAAGCAGGATGCAAAGCAAGTTTGCGACCTGATCTCCTCCCGGAGGCAGGTTGGGGTTCGGACGATTGTTGCAATCGCCGGCCCCCCTGCATCCGGAAAGTCGACCTTAGCGGAAGCCGTTGTGCAATCGCTGAACGCGCAAAAGAGCTCGGCGGTTCCTTCAGCCACTCTTGTGCCAATGGATGGTTACCATTTGGACAATCGCGTATTGGAGACGCGCGGTTTGCGGGCAAAAAAAGGCGCACCAGAAACCTTCGATGCTTTTGGGTTTTGCAAGGCAATTAACGCGCTGCAATCCGCGCGACATGAATCCTTTCATCCCATGTTCGACCGCCAAATGGACCTGGCCATCGCCAATGCGATTGCGGTTCATCCTGAAACTCCGATCGTGGTTGTGGAAGGAAACTACCTTTTGATGAACAGCGACCCCTGGAGGACGTTAGAGGATGTCTTCGCCCTAACCGTTTTTGTCAGCCCCACATTGGAAGAACTCGAAAGCAGATTGCAGCAGCGCTGGATTAAGCACGGATTTGACCCGGAAACCGCGCTGAAACGCGCGAAAACCAACGATCTGCCCAACGCAGAACGTGTCATCCGCGATAGCCGAAAGGCAGATCTTACACTGAGTCAAAACTACACCGAATTCGGGATGCGCTACGCGTTGTGAACCTGTGCACTGGCTTCAACAAGCCCTTGAGGCAGGGCCTTTGGACAGCTTCAGGTACAATCCAAGTCACCCCAATACGCGATAAGGGCACCTGATGAAATTCTTCGAGGACACCGCAGAAGTAAACGATAACAAAGACCCGACAGGCTTCGGATTATTGGATTGAATGACCACCAATCCAAGCCTAATCGCCAAGTCCGACCGCGTTTTCAAAGAGGTCATTGCATAAATACGCAGTCTGACGGATAGAGCGGTAACGGCTAAGGTTGCAGCTTTGGTTGCCGCGGGAATGATTGCACAGGCAGAGCACCTCGCGGGGATCGCCAACAACATCATTGTTAAACGGTTTTGTTGCAAAGTTTTGGACGCGCCAAACTGTTTGGGCGATCTCTATTATCTTATGCAGCCAGTTCAGCAATTTGTTGGAAAAGACAGATTTCGGGCTTGAGCTGACCTTTGCGGATCAGGTTTGTGACCTCGACCTCTTCAAGTGTCGCGACGGCTGAAGCGAGTGCTGAGAACCCCAGCGTTTGCTTCGTGTGATCCGCTACAACGCCGCGTTCGCACATTATTTCTGCCAGGTCGCGCTGGAAGACACCCTATCGAACATAAAAGGTCACTGCGAACAGTATCCCGTTCTTCCGATACTGCGCGCCTGCAAAAGAAATCATGATCCAACCTTCAACTGGATCTAGCGGGTCGCCACACAGGCGCTAACGCTACGAAGGTTAAGGGTCAAAAGATGGTAACAGAACCGTCTTCAAGTCACCAATTCCCTGAGCCGAAAAGGCGTTCTCCCTGCTCGTCTATAACCTGCTTCGCCTTGGCGATGCTGAAGCTTTCGGCCTGGTCCCGACTTTCGAAAACATCCGCCCGGATCACCGTGTGGGTCTTGCGATCTCCGTCGATAATCTTTTCGATACGGGCCAACAGGCGGTATTTGCCACCCTCGGCCATCAGGTCGGGGAATATCTCGAACCCTTTGTACGAGACCGGCTCCGGTTCGGTCTTTTCAGCGCCACCGAAGAGTTTTGAGAACAGGGACATAGGGAAGTTCCTTTCAATTTTGATAGTATTGGAAGCTAACTCCGCAATGTGCTGAAGTGAAACAGGTCGTTAGATCAGATCACCCGCCGTCGATCCGATAGCACGCTTGGCGCATGGTCTGAAAGCCCCGAACCGCAGCGAAAGCCCGGTCCACCGCTCCACTATCCATTGCATAAAAGAGCCCTAGGTGGACGTTCGCACAAACCGACTAGCCCGATGTTGCAGCGACAAGAGCTACCGGGCTTTTACAGCAACGACGCAAGGATTAGTCACATTTCAGCCTTTGGGAGTATACCAAATTGGCGAGGTGTAAGCACGTTCCTGCGTTGACGTAGGCACCTCGGCAGGCACCTCGTCTCCAAACCGAACGGCGTCGTAAATTGTCCACCTCGGAGTGGGAATCTCTAGAACACGGGCATAGTAGAAAGCGCTAACTGAAGGATCGAACTCAGGATCCGTCCAAACGCTGATCAGCTCTGGAGAACCGATCGAATTGGTAAACGTGCCCGTTGCAACATCCACGGTGTTCCCGACCGCTGGCAGCTTGCCGTCCGCATCAAGTTTTCGGTCTCCCGACCACGCCACGTCATAGACCCGCTCTTCAGTTTCGCCATCGGCATTTAACCAACCTTTCACAATCTGAACTCGGTCGAGATTGCCGGAAAATGGATCTTTCAGCGCAGCAACCAGGAATGTTGGGGCGTCCGCGCCTTCTGTTGCATCTGCGAGGTCCCCTCCCATCGGAACGCCTTTTTCATATCCTATTTCGGCGGGCAAACGAGACCTTGCATCAGCATCGGTAAAGTCCCAGCCACCAAAGAAGCGAACTGCAATGCGACTGCCGGTCGTCCCATAGACTTCCTTCCGTTCCATTGCGTCGAATATTGCTTCGCGTGTGTTATCTTCTGCCCAGACTGCGGCGTAGCCAGACGCTGCCATTTCCCATCCAAGAATTCTTGTCGTATCGAACTCACCAACGACGTGCTGCCAACGACCGGGCTCCGGTTCGACGCCAGAGTGTTTGCCAAAGAAATTGTCTTCTTCCGCCGTTGCCAAAGCGGTATGGCTGTCCGTCGAACCTACCACTCCGAATTTGTATGGATTTGTGCCGAGTTGAGCCTCAAGCTTCAGTCCGTTCTTCAGAGCCTCTCGGGCATACTCGTACTGGAGCATCCAGTCTTCTTTAGGAGTTGGTCCGAGGTTGGATTTATCCCAAGTCTCATAGTCTGCGAACTCATCGTTTGGGCTTAAAAACGGATGCGTTTCTCCGTCACCTTTGATTTGGGTGATCTCATACATCGGCTCCCACTTGGCACGCCGCTCTGCGTAATCTTCTGTCAAAGGCTCACCCGTTTCAGGGTTTGTCTCGACCGGAAACATCAGGCCGTTAGAGACGTTGCCGTTGTGTGCAAGGGCCAGTACACGGCCGCCAGTCTCCTGTTCATATGTTTCCATCCAGTCCCACAACCGTTCCGGATTAAAGGTTTCTGCGGTTGTGAAGGGCAGCATTTGCCGAGCGCGAATGGCATCATCCCGGTAGATCACATTGCGGTGGAGGTTGTTGCCAGCTTCGGTGGACGTCCATTCGTATCCAATGAACGCAGTGAATGTGCCAGGGGCGTTGTGATGATCCGCAGTTTGCGTGAACTCATCCCATATGGATTGTACAAACCTGCGATCTGAAACAGCCTCGGGCAGAGCATCTCCGGTGATGCCAGCAAAGGTTTCAATAACTTCCATGGTTGCACCTAGAGCGACGTCCCCGCCGGCGTTGAGGCGTTCGTTCCAGTCTCGCAGCGTTGGATCACGCATCAGTGTAGAGTTCCCCGCCACGATCTCATTCATGGCACCCATGGCATCTGAATGATCAGATACGACAAGCCAGTCGAGGGGACGCGACAGCTTCACACGGAGGCCATGCGATGTTGTGACTTCGTCACCACGTGCAAACCTATAGGCATCGTCTGGGCTCAGAATGACGCCAAATCCGCGCGCATCGAGCGAGTTTGACGTGTGCAGGTGAGTGTCACCCCATAGCGGGCGTGTCGGAAAATCTCGACCTGCATACGGCGAAAAATCAGTAGGCGCTGGTTCACGCATATCATCAACTGAAATGGTCATCTCTCCAACTTGCCCGCCTTGTGCGGCGTCTTGAGCATTTGAAGAGCTTGCTATGAACGCTATGGAAACTATTGCTGTCGATGTCTTAAGAAAAAACTTCATTTGAACCTCCCAGCCGAGCTGAATTCTAGTCTATGGCAACATCTGAGCCGGCTGTTCGTCAAGGAAAACAAAGGTTTTTCTTGGGTGGGCTCAAAAGACCCCGGATGAGGTTCGACTAGTCCCGGGCTGCAGCTTCGCCCATAACTTTGACGCTCAGATGCGGTAAAAAGCACCCCAAATAGCGGAGATTCTAGACGACTGGTGAATTGGTTCGCAAGTCATGAAACCGAGACCTTGATCGGAGGCGTTGCCGTAAAGAGGTTGTCGCGAACATTCCTATTTTCCTTATCCCTTTTTATTTGCCTCGGTCGTTTCAACTCAAGATAAGCCCAACATCATATTCATATTTCAAGATAATTTTGGCTGGGGTGAGCCAGGGTTCAATGGCGGTGGAATAATTCGTGGCACCGCTACTCCGGAAATGGACGCTCTGGCCGCTGAGGGATTAAGGCTTACGAACTTCAACGTGGAAAGCCAATGCACGCCGTCCCGTGCAGCGACCATGACAGGACGTTACGGTCAACCATAGCGTCCCACTTGGGGGTGGCGTTTACGGTCTGACTCAGTGGGAAATCACAATTGCAGAGATGCTGAAGGTGGTAGGCTACAACACAGCTATGTACGGCAAGTGGCACCTTGGCTGGACCGAGGGGCGCTATCCACCGAATCATGGCTTCGACGAATTTTACGGAGTTGAAACCACGGACGTTGCAGTCTGGCGCACGCTTCCGGGTTTTGCCGAAGCCAAAACGGAAGAGCCTGTTGTGATGCGGGTGTTGCAGGCGAGCCAGTAACTATCGCGCGGGACTACAATCCGGACTATCGCGGCGAGATAGTTGGCGACCTGACGAAAAAGGCTATCGACTTTATCGAAGCGAAGAGCGCCGAAGACGCCCCGTTTTTCATCTATCCTTCATATACGCAGACCCACTATCCAAACATCGCGTCCGAGGAATTTAATGGCGCTACTGGAAACAGCGTTTAGGCCGACTTTTTACTTCAGACAAATACGTAGATCAGGAGTAAAGATGATGCGCTTGAGGCCGCTGGTGTTTCCGGCGGCACGGTGGTGATCTTTACGCGTGCAGAACTTGAATTGAACCGAGTTTAGCCGAAGAATTCCGCAAGGAAACGCAATTGCATAATTTTCTTGTTTCCATTCATTTCAGGTAGATTTCCCGGCATCAATCACGGTTTGTCAGTACCAAATACGGCGACAGGTTCGGCCAGACCTTCGATCTCAACCGAACCAAAGCTCACCAGCCAATCAATCCCCGATAGAGCGTCATTGGTTGCGGCATCCAAAAGCATCGCCGCGCGGAGCGATTTGCATTTAGCTTCTAGCCTAGAAGCAAGATTGACGGGATCTCCGTACACAGTGAACGACTGGCGGATGTCGGACCCGATCGTGCCTGTGACAAGCTCTCCGCTTGCGATGCCAATCCGGATTGAAAGCCCGTGCCTGCCAGCCGTCGCGTGCAAGGTTTCTGCAGTTCTTACCGCCGCGTCCGCTGGCGTCTTGACTTTGACTGGTGCGTTGAATGTCACAAGAAATCCGTCGCCAAGATAAGAAATAACAATCCCATTTTCGGCTGAAACATCCTCAGTCGCGTCCGTGAGAAAGAGATCCAGGCGTTTGATCACCTCGTCCGGAGAATGCTGTGAGGAAAATCTTGTGAACTCAGCAATATCCATCACGAGCACCGTACCAAATGATTTCTGAGGTCTCAGCGGAGCATTGTCGTCAATGAGCTTCTTCGCGATTTCTTCCGGCAGGTATTTGGCAAGAAGGTCCGAAACATGTTGTCTTTTTACGCGTTCGCGACCGTGCTCCAGATCAGCTTCAACTTGCGCAAAGAAGACCGCTCGGCTTCTGAATACAGCAATTGCTAAAATGCACGTCGCAAACAGCAGCATCCCGGTTTCTTCGATGCGATTGCCGCGACCGATGAAATCAATGGAAAGAAACACAGCCTCATAGGTTTCGCGGGTGGCCATAGCAGACATATCTGCCCATGACAGCGTCCGCTCCATCGGCAACGTGACCCAAATGAATGCCGCCCACCATCCGACTACACAAAGGCCTCCAGTCCAGAGCACAAGACGCCAGGAAAGGCTGAGGCACGACAAAGCGACTATTGGAAAGAGATAGTATATTCCATAAGCGCGGAACGCGATGATCTGCGGCACGTCGTCGGCTCTGCTGATGGGGACGAGCGCAAAAAGTGAACAGATCGCCAATGAATCCAGTGCGTAAACGGCATACTTGATCCAGGCCCTGTCATAGCTGGTGCCAATCAATACGAGATGGGCGACGCCGATTGCAGTGAACGCGAACAATGCGAAGGTCGTGACTTGGCGTGTACTGAACTCAGGAAACAATAGTGTTGAACCCAAGTACCAGAAAAACGCTGCAGCGGTAATGAAGGTGCGACAGGCAATCGCTAGGCGTAGTCCGCGCTGCTCGGCCTTTGTGAGTCTTCTTTCGGCCTCCGTTGCGAATTGTTGCGCGTCGATTTCGGTCAAAACTGGCTCCGCCGAATTGGAATTAAGTCAAACACTGCCGTCGCAGGTCGCAGGGGCTTCTGCTTCTAATTTGCACAATATCAAAGTGTCTCGTGACTGACATTCATGCCTTCTTGACCAACGAGCCAAAACGCGGATGAAGCGCATCTATTTTGACCCAGGCTCCGCTGAGGACCAAAACAACCTAGCAATAGAGGCCCAACTGGAGACCGCGTTGAAAAAGAGAAATCTCTGTTTGGTTGTAACCGGGCTAGCCTAGGCAGGACAGCCAAGTAGCTCTTATACGGATAAAAACACTTAGTTTTGCAGGTATTCCCAAGCTTGGGATATGACAACTGACCCTTCTCCCACCGCGGAAGCAACGCGCTTGACCGATCCTGCGCGCACGTCGCCCACGGCAAAAATCCCGGGACAAGACGTTGCGAAAGATGATCCGGCATTGGCCTCGTTGCCCGTGACCACAAAGCCGCGTGCGTCCAGCTGGCAGCTCTGCGACAGCCATTCGGTATTGGGTGCAGCCCCAACCATAACAAAAGCGGCGCTACAATCGAGTGGCCAGTCTGATCCGTCACGCTCAATGATAACCTTGGACATGGATTTGTCCCCAAGAAGTGTCTTTAGCTGGGACTTGTAGTGGATGGTGACCGCCGGGTCCGTCTCTAACCTTGAAAGCAGGTAATCGGACATCGATGCAGCCAAGCTGTCTCCTCGGACCAATACGTGGACATGTTTTGCGGATCGCGACAGGTACATCGCTGCCTGCCCCGCAGAGTTTCCGCCCCCAACGACGACGACTTCTGCGCCCTTGCAATAGCGCGCTTCCATTTCAGTCGCAGCATAGTAGATGCCCAAACCCTCAAAGTCTTTCAGCCTGTCCAACGGCAGGCGCCGGTACTGGACCCCCGTGGCGACTACGACCGAACGTGCCCTTAGCTTTTGCCCATCATCCAGCGTTACACAGAACACGCCATCAGATTGACGTTGCAATTGAGTAGCCCGTTTTGGGCGAACAAATCGAGTGCCAAACTTCATGGCTTGGACTTCCCCTCGCCATACAAGGTCTGCACCCGATATGCCGGTTGGAAAGCCCATGTAATTCTCGATCCGACTGGATGTCCCAGCCTGCCCCCCAACTGCGAGGTCCTCCACAACAATCGCAGACAGCCCTTCCGCACCAGCGTAGACCGCAGCCGCGACCCCGGCCGGACCACCTCCTACAATCAACACATCTATGACCTCTCGACAATCGTAAGACTGTTCGAGCCCGAGCAATCGGGCGACCTTGGATGGGGTCGGGTTGTCAACCACCAGGCTGTCACCAAAGATAACCGCCGGCTGATGGCCTGTCAGGTGACAGGCCTGCGCGACCTCACATGCATTCTCAGAACCTAGGTCCATCGTTTGGAACGGGATCTTGTTTCGGATAGCAAACTCTTCGATTTGACGGATGTTGCGATCCAGGTCAGCGCCAATCAGTTTCAGAGAGCTGTCGTTGTCTTCGATTTGACGTCGGCGACGTGCGGAAAAGACAGTGATGACGATATCTGACATCTCTGGAATGCGCGACATTGCGTCCAGCATCTTCTCGCGCGGCACGGAGATAACGTGCGTGTCCTCTCGCGCACGCATCGGCAGCGAATAGACCCCGCCGCTGAGAAATGCGATCTCTCCCAGGAACTGCGTCGGCCCAAGGGACGTGGGTAGATAAGCCTCACGCGTTTGTGGATCAATTACCTCAACCCGACCTGTGACTATGTAGACAAACCGGTCCATTGGATCGCCAACCTCAGCGATCATTTGGCCTGCCTCAAAACTCACTTCAGTGCCCAACGCTTTCAAGGTCTCGACATGGCTCTGATGCAAAGGCGTTCGCGTCATTTCGCGAAGATTGGCAGCAAGGCTCTCCATGTGCAGTTCTCCTGACGTTCAGCGCTATAAAAAGACCTAGCGGCTATTTCGAGGTTTTCACCTATTCACTTGGCACTAGGGCCGCCGCAATAGACCTACCGACGTTTTGCATGCTGCTTCCTGCGCAGCGAGCCTCGCGAAGGCATCTATCACTGCACCATTGGCCTACGTCGTGGTTTGCCGCATCGGGAATACCGTGCGCATGGCCACATAAAAAACAGGTGTGAAAAACAGTCCAAGCAGAGTTACACCCGACATGCCAAAGAATACTGCCGTTCCAAGAGCCTGTCGCATCTCTGAACCGGGACCGACTGCAATCATCAAGGGCACAACGCCGAGTATAAACGCGAATGCAGTCATCAGTATTGGCCGCAAGCGCAATTGGCTGGCCTCGACAGCGGCATCAATAGCCGACAACCCACGTTCTTCCTGCGCTTGTTTGGCGAACTCCACGATCAGAATGGCATTCTTTGCGGCAAGCCCCACAAGAACAATCAATCCAACCTGCGTCAGAATATTGTTGTCCATACCTCGAAACATCACCCCCAGCATCGCGCCCAATACAGCCAGTGGAACGATCAAAATAATGACCAACGGAAGCGTCCAACTTTCGTAGAGCGCCGCGAGAAAAAGAAAGGCAAACAGCACCGAAAATGCAAAAATATATGCTGCCGTATTGCCCTGATTTCGTTCCTGCAAAGCAAGCTCGGTCCATTCAAAGTCCAACCCCGGCGGCATGACGGCTTCTGCGAGTGCTTCCATCTCCAGCAATGCCTGACCCGTTGACACACCGGGTGCTGGCGAGCCCTGAACCGGCACAGACACCTGTTGATTATAGCGCTGAACCAAGGCGGGCCCCGCGGTTTCGCGGACGGTAACCAAGGTACCCAACGGAACCAAAGCTCCTGTTGCGGAACGGACTCGCAGACTTCGAATATCACTCTGGTTCAGACGGAACGGCTCGTCCGCCTGCGCGCGCACCTGGAAAAGACGCCCGAAAGCATTGAAGTCGTTCACATAGGCAGATCCGAGGTTGATCGAGAGTGCTTCGAATATTTCGCCAATCGGGACATTGAGCATTTGTGCCCGAACGCGATTGATCTCAAGGTACAGCTGCGGTGATCCGGACGAAAAGGTTGTGAACACGCCCTGAACCTTGTCCGACTGGCTTGCACTGCCCATGACTGCATAGGCAGATTGCAACACGCGTGACATGTCTGCACTTTCAAGTTCCTGAAGCTGAAGCTTGAAACCGCCACCAGTGCCGACCCCGCGGACCGCCGGAGGTGCAATGGCGATGATAAAGGCTTCGCGCAGGGCCTGCATCCGGCCAAAAAGCTGGCCCACAATAGCACCTGCAGTCAGCCCGTTTTCCTGACGGCTTTCGAAGCTCTCGAAGGTGGTAAAAATAACACCTTGATTGCTTGCATTGGTAAACGTCGCCCCCGAGAAACCCGCAAATGCCACAGCATTTGTGACCCCGGGTGTTTCCAATGCTATCTCAGTCGCTTGCTTGATGATATCGTCGGTCCGGTCCAGTGCTGCACCATCAGGCAGTTGCACCACAACGATGGCGTACCCCTGGTCCATTTCAGGGATGAAACCGGTCGGTACTTTTGTCGTGATCCAATATGTTCCGCCCATCAATCCGGCAAAAACCAAAAGGACGATGCTGCGCATCCCGGTTGAACCAGACAATGCGCGCACGGTCCGACCATAAGCGGACGCCATTGCGTCAAACCCCCTGTTGAACCCGTTGCTAAGTGGGTCTGTGACAAAGGCCAGCGGATTTCGTGTTGGTGCACTGGAGTTTGGCTTCAAGATCACGGCGGCCAACGCTGGCGAAAGGCTAAGTGAATTGATGGTCGAAATAACTGTTGCGACGGAAATCGTGACAGCAAATTGCCTGTAGAATTGGCCGGTAATGCCGGGAACCAGAGCGGCTGGCACAAAGACAGCAATCAGAACCAGTGTTGTCCCGATGATCGCATTTTGGACCTCGTCCATGGTGCGGGCGGACGCATCTTTCGGAGACATGCCGTTTTTGATGTTTCGTTCAACGTTTTCGACAACAACGATGGCATCATCAACGACGATCCCGATCGCCAGAATAAGCCCGAACAGCGTTAGCAAATTCAGAGAGTATCCAAGCGCCAACATCACGGCAAATGTCCCGATAAGTGACACGGGAATGGCGATCAACGGTATTATGGCCGTTCGCCAGCTCTGAAGGAAAACAACGATCACAACAACAACCAGCAATACGGCTTCGAACAAAGTTCGATAGACCGCGTTCACCGAGGCTTCGATGAATTCTGTAGGGTTGTACACCACCTGATACTCAAGCCCGGATGGGAAATCCTGTGACAACTCTTCCACAACCGCCAAAATCTCATCCGCCGACGCCAATGCGTTCGAACCTGGTCGTTGGAAAATGCCGAGGGCCACAGCCGGTTTGTTGTTAAGGTACGAGTTTGTCACGTAGGAGCGTGCTCCGATTTCAACCCGCGCCACATCCCTAACTCGTACGACGCGCCCGTCGTCAGTCGACTTGACGATAACCCGACCAAATTGGCGTGGATCTTCCAATCGACCTTGCGTTGTGAGCGTCACTTGAAAGGCGCTGTCGGTCGCATTGGGCGGTGATCCCAAGGAACCGCCCGAAACCTGAACGTTTTGTTCGCGCAGCGCCGCGACGACATCTCCGGACGTCAATCCTAGCGAGCCAAGCCGGTCCGGGTCCAACCACACGCGCGCCGAAAACTCCCGTTCACCGAAAATAATCAGATCGCCAACACCATCAAGACGCACAAGGCGATCTCTGACACGCGAACGGGCGTAGTTTGATACATAAAGTTGGTCAAAAGTCTCATCGGGTGAGAGCATATGTATGACCATCATGAGATCGGGTGAAGACTTGTTCGTCGTGACGCCAAGCGCCCTGACCTCCTGCGGAAGGCGCGGTTCAGCGATAGAAACGCGGTTTTGGACAAGAACCTGAGCAGCGTCGAGATTGGTGCCCAGTTCAAACGTTATCGTCAGCGACATAGACCCGTCAGCCGTCGAATAGGAAGACATGTAGAGCATGCCCTCAACACCGTTGATTTCTTGCTCCAACGGGGTCGCGACCGTAGCGGCAATCGTTTCAGCGTCTGCTCCGGGGTAACTCGCCCTGACCACAATCGATGGAGGTGCGATTTCCGGATACTGCTCAACGGGCAGTTCGAAATACGCGAGCAACCCAACGATGGTTGTCACAACCGCGACAACGATCGCAAAGATGGGTCGAGTGACAAAGAAACGCCCCATATCAGTTTTCAGCGACCATCGGCAGCTCGATCAATTCCGCAGCAACAACGGTGCCCGGACGGGCGCGAACAAGACCTTCGATGACCAGCGTCTCCGACCCATCCAAACCTTCACGCACGACCCTGTAGCCGTCTATTCTGGGGCCAGGTCGGATTTCTTTTGGTATGACATTGCCTTCAGCATCCACTGTCATCACAAGTCTTCGGTTCTGATCGGAAGCAATCGCCTCATCCGGGATCAGAATGCCCTCATAAGGAAGCGATCCGGGAACGTTGACGCGTCCGAACAGACCGGGTGTCAAAAGCTCATCCGGGTTGCGCAGAACTGCGCGTACGCGCATCGTGCCGGTTTCATCATCAATGCGGTTCTCCGAGAAATCCAGTATTCCGTTCTGAGGCGGTATGCTTCGGTCAGCCACTGTTACCTGAACTTGGAGATTGTCTGCACCTTCTTGCAGAACGGATCCCCGGGCACGCGCATCTCGCGCGTATGCCAGAAAATAGCGTTCATCTATGTCGAAATAGAAATAAATCGGGTCGGTCGAAACGATCGATGTCAACAGGGTGTCCTGGGCTATGATCAGGTTTCCAGGATCAACCCGGGCCTGATCGATACGCCCTGACATTGGTGCTCGGATCTCCGAGTACTCCAGATCAAGCTCGGCCAATTCCAGTGCAGCACGCGCTTGTTCCAGAACACCTTGCGCCGCAAGAAAAGCTTCTCGACGTTGGTCCACCACGCTCTCCGCGATGTTGCCATTTCTGATCAAAGCCTCGGCGCGTTCAAGCTGATCAGTCGTGAAGGCACTCGTTGCTTCAGCAATGCTGATCTGTGCCCGGGCTTGTCGCAATGCAGTGCGAAACTGACGCTGGTCGATCGTAAAGAGCAAATCGCCCTGTTCGACGAGAGTTCCGTCCTTGAAATGCACCTGGTCCAGAAAACCGGAAACCCGCGCACGGACGTCCACGTCAGCCGCGGCACCAAAGCGACCGACAAACTCATCATCTTCAACTATGGACTTCACAACCGGCTTTGCCACCGTCACGGGTGGAGGACCCTGCTGAGCCACAAGAGCGCCTGAGAGGGCGATCAAAATGACGGTGGCGATAGGAAAAACCCTGATGATCATGCTCATGCCCCCGGGATAGATGATGACTTAAGGTCAAATCTGCCATCGAACACTTTAGAGTGTTCTAGCACAAAGGGTCTAGTTGATTTGATGTTAGTGATCATTCTGCTCCATTTCTGGACCGCATTCAGCGAACTACGACCAATTTTTTAGCAGTGAGCGAATTATTAGTTCGGCCCAAAGCTGACGCGCACGCCAAAGCCTCGATGCAGCGGTTGCCGCCCGCCTTCCGGACATTCGCAGCGCTTTCCAACAATGTCTTTTGCGTGAACCAGAGCAATCGTTAGGCGTAGGCGTGATAGTGGCACAGATTGCCTCCTATCAGTGGTTAGTTGGATTCGTATAGCTTGAGAACGCTCAACTCAGCATTCTTTCCGAAACGTCCTCTAGAAGTGTATGAAGATCAAACTCTTCACCTTTCTCGGCAAGCCTTTTGTCATGCAGAATGAAGGATAGCCCGTGCACGAAACTCCACAACAAAAACCCACGGCGGCGAACGTCGTCTGTGATGCCCGGTTCACCGAGACATTTTGCTACCTCAGTCAAAAGAATCCCGAAACTTTGCTGGCCGCCTTCCTCTAGCCGCGGGTCCGCGATGCGATCTGTGAAGCCGCCAAATTTCAGCCTGAAGATCCCAGGCTCATTTAACGCGAAGGCAATATACTCCATCCCTATGGCAGTAATGCGCTCGGGAGATCCTTCAGGAACGCCTTCCAGCGCAGCAAGCATATTGTCTCGATGCCGATCCATTCCCTCAAGGACAGTGGCAACCAGCATTTCTGTCTTGTCTTTGAAGTGCTTGTAAGGTGCCGCGGTTGACACGCCCGCGCGTCTGCACGCCTCGGATACGGAAAAACTGTCCGGACCTTTTTCTTCTACCAACTGTCGGGTTGCTTCGATCAGTGCAGCGCGGAGATCACCGTGATGATAGGCCTTCTTGCTGACGGAAAGACCCGCCGTTTGTCTGTTTGTCGGATGACTTTTTTCGATGCTGCTCATGATCCAACATGTGCCAGATCACGTATCTCTTGTCAAAGTGAGAACTTCTAACATATGTTAGAGACACTAACTTGATGAGGTCCCCAAATGCCGAACCCTGCAAATTCATCTACTGAAGCGACCAAACCGAGCCTATTTGTACGTGTGTTACGCGGCAGTGTGCGTCTGGGAGTGACCGTCAGTTTTGTAGCAATTGCGGCGGCCGCTGTTCACTTCGGCGCATCCGAGCTCACGCGTCGAGCGGAGGCGGTGCCAGCACCGGATGCCGCCGCTGTTACACCGGTGTCCGTGACGCCGATCACCTCCGAGAGCGCGTACACGGTCGACCGTGAGTTCATCGGGCAGGTCGAACCTCAGCGTTCGGCAGATATCTCTTTCGAACTGAACGGGACGCTGGATCAAATTCTGGTGGATGAGGGTGACGAGGTTGCCAAGGGTCAACTTCTTGCGACACTGGACATCGCACTGCTGGAGGTCGAACGCGACCGTCTGACAGCATCACGCGATGCTATTGCAGCCCAGCTTGCATTTGCAAGAAAGACGGTTGAGCGAAACGCGAAACTCATCGAACAAGGCTTTACCAGTCAAGCCCGTTTGGACGAAGCCGTTTCTCAGCAAGATGAATTGTTATCCAGAATTGGTGAGCTGGATGCGGCCTTGCGCGATGTGACCGTTCGGATTGAGAAATCCAGCATCGAGGCCCCATTTGCCGGTCAAATAACCGCGCGACACGTGGACGGCGGCGAAACTCTGCGCTCGGGCGAGCTGGTTCTGGGAATGGTCGAGGTCGTGTCGCCGCAGGTTCGGATCGGCATTCCTCTCGATGTTGATCCGGCGCTGCTAACTGATGTTGAGATCGAAATAGCAGGTCAAAGTTACCGGGCTGAGCTTGCAACCTTGCGGCCCGATATTGACCCGGTGACCAGAACCCGCACCGCGCTGTTCGATCTGAAGAACGCTCCCGATGTTGCTTTCGGACAAACCGCACGTGTGCATGTACTCGATCCTGTCCAAAGTGCCGGAACGTGGGTGCCCACAACATCACTGAAGGAAGGAACGCGCGGGCAATGGACACTGCTCGTAGCCGACGCGCAAAAGACTGTGCGCCTGGCGACGGTCGAAGTACTGCATGCCGAAGATGACCGCGTATTTGTGCGTGGCGCGTTTCCGGAAGGCACCGTCCTGATCGATCAGGGGCCGCAGCGGGTCAGCGTTGGTCAGCGCGTCGCCTTCAACACTGGCGAGTAACGGAGCGATCTGATGGAAACCCTTACCTTTCGCCATCCCCGGCTGGTTGCCCTGATCATTTTGGTGCTTGTATCTGCAGGCCTGTCTTCGTTCCTATCGCTTGGGCGACAGGAAGACCCCACGATCACCAATCTCTTCGCAACTGTAACCACGCAGTTTCCGGGCGCAGACCCCGAACGGGTCGAAGCATTGGTGACCGCAGAAATCGAAGAAGAGCTGCGAAAGATCGCCGAGGTGGATGAGATCAGTTCAGTCTCCCGCTCGGGCGTGTCGGTCGTTTCTGTTGAATTGCTGGAAACACTAGACGAAGCCACCATTGAGCAGGTTTGGGCCGAGGCTCGGGACGCCGTTGAGGATGCGCGCCAGAACTTCCCGGCAGGAGTTTTGCCGCCAGAGTTTGATGCCGAGGGTATTGCTGCCTATTCCGCTGTCATTGCAGTCGCGGCCGAGGACCCTGACTTCCCGTTAACTTTGCTGTCTCGTCATGCCGAAGCACTGAGTGACAGATTGCGCGCGATACCTGCGACACGAGCCGTCGACTATTTCGGTCAGCCGGAAGAAGAGGTGCTCGTAAGTGTCGATATGGACAAAGCCGCTGCGCTTGGGCTTGGCGCCGCTGAGATTTCCCAGCGGATCGCCGAAGCAGACGGAAAGGTTCAGTCTGGGCGGCTGCAATCCGATGTCGACCTGACCATAGGCGTCAGCGGAGAAATTGAGAGTTTGGATCGCATTCGGAGCATCGTCCTGCGTGAAAACGCAGACGGTGCAGTGGTGCAACTCGGAGATATTGCCAGCGTAGACCGGGGCGCACGCGAACCGCAGTCCTCAATCGCATTTGCAAACGGAAAGCCCTCCGTTTTGGTGGGGATTCTGGCGCAGGACGGCGTGCAGATCGACCGCTGGACAGGCTTTCTACGGGATGAGCTTGAGGCCGGCGCCGCATCAGTGCCTTTGGGCATGCAGGAAATACTGCTGTTTGATCAAAGCCAGTACACGACGGATCGTTTGTCAGAGGTTGGGATCAACATGGCCATTGGTGTGGCTCTAGTCGTGGCAGTCTTGTTTGTTACGTTGGGCGTTCGTGCAGCTGCGATTGTGGCCTTGGTATTGCCGGTTGTCTCATTGGCAACTCTTGCGACTATGAACATGATTGGATTGCCAATTCACCAGATGTCCGTGACTGGCCTGATTGTTGCCCTCGGTCTGCTCGTTGACGCAGCCATCGTGATGACGGATGAAATTCGTCGTCGTTTGCAGGATGGGATGGAGAGACTTTCAGCCGTGCGAGATGCTGTTCGCCGGTTGGCTGCGCCTCTGCTGGCGTCGACTGTAACAACGGCGCTCGCCTTCACGCCGATGATCTTGCTGCCTGGCCCCGCCGGCGACTTTGTTGGTGCTATCGCTATCGCCGTGGTGCTTATGCTTGTCTGGTCACTAGTTGTCGCTTTGACGGTGACCCCCGCGATTGCGGGCTGGGTACTGTCCGACCGCCCCGACGCAGGAATGCTGAGCCGCGGTATCAGCATCCCGCCGCTTGCCCGAATGTTCGAGGCCTCAATTCGATTGTCAGTCACTAATCCGGTGCGATCCATCGCGTTGGCACTGGTCTTGCCCGTGCTTGGCTTTGCGGCCTTTCCAACGCTGACCGCGCAATTCTTCCCGGGCGTCGACCGCAACCAATTCTATATCGAGGTCGACATGCCGGGTGGAACATCAATTGCCACCACCGAAGCAACCGCCCGCCAGATCGATGAGATGCTGCTGGCAGATGATGGGGTCAAAAGTGTCTACTGGACAGTCGGAGAATCCGGCCCTGCATTCTACTACAACATCGTTGGCAACCGTTCACGCGAGCCCGGTTTTGCACAGGCCATGATCACGACCGACACGGCCGACGACGCAGCCCGCCTTGTCGGAGCCCTGCAGGGTCGTTTGGATACCGACTTTCCTGACGCGCAGATCATCATTCGTAGTCTCGTGCAGGGCCCTCCGGTCGACGCACCAGTTGAAGTAAAAATTCAGGGGCAGGACATCACGGTTTTGCGCGATCTGGGCGACGAGGTGCGTTCAGTTATGGCCAATCTCGACCTGGTGACGCAGGCGCGCGCCAGCGTGAACGGCGGCAATCCTCAAATCCGGTTCGAGATTGATGAGGTCAAAGCCCGTCTGCTGGGATTGGACGTGGCCGACATAGCCGGTCAGTTGGACACGGCACTTGTTGGCGTCACCGGAGGATCACTGATCGAAGGGACTGAACAGTTGCCGGTGCGAGTTCGTCTTGGTGACGAGGTGCGATCAGACCTAAGCGCCATTGTCAGTATGCCCATCCTGCTGCCCAATGCCGCCGCCATATCCGCCACTAGTGTTTTCCCTGCTGTGCCGCTGTCTGAACTGGCCACACCGGTGATCGAACCAGCGGAGAGCGTTATAACCCGAACGGATGGCGTGCGCGAAAACACTATCCAAGCGTTTATCGTCCCCGGTGTTTTACCCGAAGAGGCGTTGCAGGACGTACTAGAGGCGCTTGATGCGTCCGGATTTGTGTTACCACAAGGCTATTCTATGTCCTTGGGCGGTGACAGTGATGCCCGATCCAATACTGTAGGCAATCTGCTTGCCTCTGTTGGTTTGATTGTCACACTCTCCATCGCGACCATTGTACTAACCTTCAATTCGTTCCGACTAACCCTCGTGACCTTGGTCGTGTGCGTGTTGTCTGCAGGCCTTTCCATGCTGTCGCTGGCCGTTATGCAATTCCCGTTCGGAATAACGGCGATCATCGGAGTTATCGGCTCGATTGGAGTTTCGATCAACGCGGCGATCATAATTCTGACTGGGTTGCAACAAGACGTTGACGCAAGCCAAGGCGACCGAGCAGCTATGGCGCGTGTTGTGTCCGGTTCAAGTCGGCATATCATCTCGACAACGGTTACAACCTTTGGCGGGTTCCTACCCCTAATCATAGGTGGTGGAGCATTTTGGCCACCATTCGCGGTAGCCATCGCCGGAGGGGTGCTGTTGTCGACCGTCGTATCTTTTTATTTTACGCCGCCCGTTTTCGCATTGGTGTATCGTGGCAAGCTCGACAAGCCGCTTGAGGCGAAGAACCAACCTCCCCAGCCTAGAGAAGGAATTGTCGCGCTTGTGGCAGAATGAGGATTGAGACTACTTCTCGTTCCGACTTGGTGTGTTTCAAAACCGTCGGTTTTCGAAGCAAAGTTAAAGGTCTGCCATGGGCCGCGCGCCGGACTTTGACCAGCTTGGAACAAAGGGCGTATTGTAGGTCAAAAACGCACTCTTAAAGCAAAACATGTCAAAGCGATACAAGCTTGCCTTGAGCATGGCGAAAACCATCGCGATATTGCACTCTTCAACACGGCAATCGACAGTAAGCTCTGCAGCTGCACTCTGGAGAAGATGAAGGTGGCCGGTTTCGTGGCATCGGGTCAAATCACGGAACGGGCTTCTGTACTGCAAAGCAACACACAGAATCCTGTTCGCTTCGAAATATCCGAGGGAACCTGCACCGCTATTGCGAAATAGATGGAAGACGAACTCATGGTCGGGCCAGAATACCTTTGGCCCGGTCGGCTTCACGAACGATTGCTCCTGTCGACGCGTCAATACGCACGGCTTGCAAGAGACTGGGTCACATCAATTGGTCTCGAGGCAAGCGCCTACGGAACTCATTCAATGAGGCGTACAACAGTAACCCAGATCTACAAGAAAACTGGCAACCTCAGATCCTTTCAGTTCTTGCTTGGCCGTACCAAGATGGAGAGCACAATCCGTTGTATTGGCGTCGTACTCGAGGACGCCCTGGCCATCGCAGAAGCCATTGAGATCTAATAATACTCGGTTGCCAACGCTGAATTTTAGCTTAACGCCAAGCCCTTTTTTTCCGAGAAGACTCTACCACTGACCGAAGAGTCGTCAGGGCGTTTTCCATAGTCGCTCGACTGCGAGGAGCGCCGATAGAAAGCCGGAGCCCATTTTGTAGCCCCGAGCGTTCGCCCTTTGCCGCGAACTGAGAGGCGGCGGACACCAATACATTTGCATCAGCCAAAGCTTCGACCACCCAATCTTTCCGGGCATTGGACGGGAGCGGCAACAGCACATGCATGCTTTGCGGTTGGGTGATGACGTCCATGCCGTCTAGGACGCGACGTAAAATCGCTTGGCGTTTGAAGACCTCTTTACGCTTGGCACTGACAACCAGATCGTATTGACCAGATGTAATGATCTCAGACGCAACTGAAGCCATGAGTGGCGCGTTCATCCAAACGGAGGCACGCTGGGCTCGGTCCGCTGCATATCTGTAATTTTCTGGCGATACGAGGTAGCACACTCGCAGGCCAGGAGCCCAACTTTTGGAGAGCGTTCGGATGTAAAGCGTGCGATCTGGGGCAAGTTCAGCGAATGACGTTGGCGGCTGTTCGAGCAGGAAGCCATAGGCGTCGTCTTCGATAACCATGACATCATTCGACTTGGCGATATTCACGATTTCTGAACGGCGTTCCATCGGCAGCGTGGTCGAAGTCGGGTTTTGTACGTTGGGGATACTGAAAAGTGCTGAGACATCGTGCTTTTGGCACAGCCGAGCAAAGCTCTCTGGGATGATCCCTTCGCTGTCGGCGTCCACTTCTACCACGTCAAGGCGGAGCATCTCGCAAGCCAGACGCACCATCGGATAGGTCAAACGCTCGACGGCCACGACTTGTCCAGGACGGCAGGTTGCCATTAGGGCGAGCATCAATGCGTGCTGTCCGCCGCTGCATATGGTGATTGCCTCATGGCTGTCGATTGGAGTGTCGCGGTCTTCGTTCAGCCATCGCCAAGCCGTTAGACGGTCATACTCGGACCCCGGATTGTTCCGGTAATCGAGTACATCACAGCCAGGATCGGCCAGTACTTTTGCAATCGCAGTTTGGAAGATGCCGTCCTGCTCGGGCAGAACCAGGTGGTTTTTGCTGAAGTCCACCACCGCTTCACTCGGAGTCTCGTATGAAAACTCCATCGCACGCGCGTCGGCGTTCATGCGGACGAATGTTCCTCGACCAACCTCGCCGATTGTCAGCCCCATGGCCTCCATCTCCGAAAACACCTTCGTTGCGGTCCCCAACGACAATCCGTGGCGATGTGCGAGTTCCCTATGTGTCGGCAAGCGATCTCCCGGCTTCAGCGTCCCACTTCGGATATCTCGGGCCAGGTCGGCAGCTACGTCTTTGTACTTTGCTCGCATGGGGCGATCCGCTTTTTGAACAATATAGAGATTGTACTGAATAACTGAGGTTTCACAAGGACGCTTCAGGTATGAGAAGAAAATCATTGCCTTATATACAATGAAACTATTGACCACACGATGTGATACAATCAGGAATTTGTTCTATATTATTTTTCCAAAGAGGCGACGCGAAATGGCGACAATCCCGTCACAAAGACACCTGTTCGATATTCCTCCGGATCTCGCGTATTTCAACTGTTCCTACAATGCACCGCTGCTGAAGAAAGCCGGTGAC
This sequence comes from Ruegeria sp. AL11, assembly GCF_056540865.1. NCBI lineage: Bacteria > Pseudomonadati > Pseudomonadota > Alphaproteobacteria > Rhodobacterales > Roseobacteraceae > Ruegeria > Ruegeria sp. AL11. Next base: position 243,781 of record NZ_JBQFXO010000008.1, on the reverse strand, counting down.
GCCTTGGTCGAAGGGGCCCTTTCCAAATGTCACCCTTGGGAACGCACGCCCAACCACTTCTTTGAGGACGCCGAGGCTTTCCGCACGGCAGCATCCAAAGCGTTTGGCGTCAGCGCAGACAATTTTGCCGTTACGCCGTCCGCCAGCTACGGATCGTCAACAGCGGCTCGAATCCTAGAAGAGCGCCTATCAGATCAGGATGAGATCATCGTCTTGGACGAGGCGTTCCCGTCCAACTACCTCCCATGGCAGCGGCTGGGTCAAGAAACCGGGGCCCATTTTGTCGTCGTACCAACGCCTGAGGACTTCGGTTGGACCCAAGCCGTGCTGGATCGCATCACGCCGCGGACCAAGCTCGTCGCCATTCCCAACTGCCATTGGACAAACGGCGCTTTGTTGGACCTCGACAAGATCGCTGAGGCTGCCCGGTCCGTAGGATCTTACTTCATCCTCGAAGTCACGCAGTCCTTGGGGGCAAAGCCAATCGACATCGCTTCCTTGAAACCTGACTTCCTGATCTCCGCTGGGTACAAATGGCTGCTCTGCCCTTATGGCCTCAGCCTCTTCTATGCAGATCCCAAGTGGCATGATGCTCGCCCGCTGGAAGAGACCTGGCTCAGCCGAGCCGATGCCGAGATGTTTGAGAACCTCGTCCAGTACAACGATCAATACCAAGTCGGGGCCCGCCGGTTCGAGATGGGGCAGAAGAATATTCCATCGATCCTGCCCGGTGGAGTTGTGGCTTTGGAACAGATTGCCAACTGGGGCGTCATGAACATCGCTAAGACCCTTGAAGGCATCAATGACAGCATCGCGGCGATCCTAGAGCCCTTCGGCTTTCTTCCAGTCCCCAAAGAGGTTCGGAGTCCTAACATCCTCGGCGCGGGCCTTGAAGGCGGCATTCCAGAGTCGCTCCTCCCTAGCCTGGCCGAGCGCAATGTCTATGTCAGCCGCCGCGGCAGTTCCTTGAGATTTGCCCCATACCTGCATGTCACGGTCAACGACCTCGACAGACTGTCCGAAACCCTGAAATCCGTTTTCCAATAGAGACGAGCATCTGATCGATATCGCATGTCGATCAATCAACGCTTGAAAGACATTGGCATTCAACTGCGCGATGCCGTCGCCGCTGTGGCCAATTGCGTTGCGATGCATTTGAGCCCGGATGAAACCCTCTATGTTTCCGGACAAATCGGGTTTGTAGATGGGGTTCTCGCAGATCGCGGAACACAAGACGGAACGAACTCGGTTGAGGACGCTTTAAGGTCAAACCGACCTCCTTTGCCTAGAAGACCAAATGACTGAGGAAGATCGACGATGAAAACTATTGGCATCTTAGGAGGAATGTCAGCGGCATCGACGCAACTCTACTACCGTGAGCTTTGTGATCTCACCCGCGAAAGACTCGGAGGACTTCATTCGCCACAGTTGTTGATCAGGTCGTTAGACTTTGCAGAGATCGAAGCGCTACAGGCCAAGGGTGCTTGGGACGCCGCCGGAGACATCCTAAACCGCGAAGCTAAGGCGCTGGAACGGGGTGGAGCAGATCTTTTGATCCTGGCCACGAACACCATGCACAAGCTGGCCGATCGGATGATGGAAGGTGTCGGCATTCCCCTGATCCATATTGCTGACGCCACCGCCAAAGCAATACAGGCTGCCGGACTTCAACGCCCTGGGCTAATGGCCACAGCGTTCACGATGGAGCAGGAGTTTTACACAGATCGTCTGAGAGCGGCTGGGTTGGAACCGCTTGTTCCAAACGATGATGACCGCGCTGAGACGCACCGGATCATCTATGACGAGCTTTGCAAAGATATCACGACCGAGGCCAGCCGCAGCACCTATGTCGAGATCGCTTCACGCCTGGTAGAAGCCGGTGCGGACTCTCTGATCCTTGGATGCACGGAAGTGGGTATTCTGCTCAATTCTTACAACGTTCCGGTTCCAGTCTTCGATACAACTCTGATCCACTGCAAAATTGCATTCGATCGAGCGATGGATCCTTGAACATTGCTTATGCGGGATCGGCCCTTTCCAGCCGTTCACTCGCCGCGCTGGTGTGGCACTGCGGCCCTTCGGTCCTGGCATTCGTTCCTACTGCAAACTCTGGCCAAGTGTGAGTACACAAATCGATTCCACGTGGTCGATCAGGGTTTAAGAGTGGATTCCATTAGTTCGAGTTCTCAGGTAATACGTAGTAATGGATATTGTCGTCATTACGACCATCATCACTTCTTTTTTTGTTGTAATCGGCGTGGCGGAACCATTGGCTGCACGTATGCGCCTGCCTTACAGCGTTATCCTAGCGGTCCTGGGGATAGTGATCGGACTTGGCGCAACGTTCTTTCTCAACACTGACTTGACGGATGCATTGAACCCGGGAGCGCAGGCGATTATTGATTTGCCGATCCGGTCGGACGTCTTCCTCTATGTTTTCCTGCCAACGTTGCTCTTCCAGGCGACACTTGGCATGAACCTGCGCAGGATGCTGGATGACTGGATGCCCATCCTGATGATGGCCGTTGTCGCGGTGATTGTGGCTACCCTCTCTATTGGCTATGCGCTCAGTTGGGTAAGTGCGCTACCGCTGGTCGCCTGCCTGTTGATTGGTGCTATCGTATCGACAACGGATCCCTCGGCGGTTGTCAGCATTTTTAGGTCAATCTCCGCACCACGCAGGTTGTCGCGAATAATTGAGGGAGAAAGCCTCCTGAACGATGCTGCCGCGATTGCTCTTTTCGGGCTATTCATGAGCTTTGTGATGCTCGGCAGACCTGATCCATCACTAAGTGAAGCCGTGGGGCAGTTTCCGCTGTTGATCGCCGGTGGCGCACTCACTGGTTGGCTTATGGCGCGTATGGCGGTTTGGATGATGGCTTTCGTAGACCGTTGGGACAAGGCGCAAATTTCAATTTCTGTCGCGCTGCCCTACCTCGCCTATATCGTTGCGGAACAAAGCGTCGGGGCTTCGGGTGTTATCGCAGTGGTGGTCACAGGACTAACGCTCAACCTCACCGGCCCCGGTCGTTTGTCCCCAGTCGCTTGGACAAATCTGCAAGAAGTATGGGATCTCCTGGCGCACTGGGCCGGAGCGCTGATCTTTATTCTTGCAGCATTGTTGATACCGCGACTTTTGGAAGGGGTGCAGCCATCTGACTTTGGCCTGCTGGCAGTGGTGGTTCTTGCTGCAACACTGGCGCGGGCGGCGGTTCTGTTCGGCTTGTTGCCCTTGCTCACGACAATCGGTCTGTCGCCAGTTGTGGAACGCCCCTATCGCACCGCAATGCTTTGGGGTGGGCTGCGGGGCGCTGTGACTTTGGCATTGGCGCTGGCAGTCACTGAAAGCACTCAAGTGCCGCTCGAAACCAAGCGTCTGGTCGGTATTTTGGCCACTGGCTTTACGCTGTTTACACTGATTGTCCAAGGGACAACCTTGCGAACGGTGATCACAAAGCTAGGGCTCGACAAACTCACTCCGCTTGATACGGCATTGTCGCGCCAGGTGGTCGCGGTCGCCTTGCAATCAGTCCGCGAGGATGTGTCCCGCACCGCGGAAAACTATGACCTGACCCACCAAATTGTAAGAAACGAAGCCAAACAATTTAGCGAACGCCTCGACGAGGCTGTAAAGGCCGCCGAGGACAGCGCGGAGATCCTTGATCGCGACAGGATCACGCTTGGCCTTATTGCGTTAGCCGGTGCAGAGCGGGATTCAGTATTGGCCCGAATGCGAGAGCGTACCATGTCATCCGTTCTCAGCGAAAAAATTCTGTCCGATGCTGATCGGCTCATTGAAGGCGCAAGGACCGGTGGTCGGATCGGCTATCAGCGCGCGTCCAATCGATCTGTCGTCTATGGCAAGTCTTTTCGGATCGCCGTTTTCCTGCACAACCGCCTACGAATCTCGTTTCCGCTCACTCGTATAACAGCGGACAGGTTCGAAAGACTGCTCATGCAACGTCTGATCCTTCGAGATCTCGATGGGTTTGTCCGTGGTCGCATACGCCGGATCCACGGTCGCCGGGTTGCGGAGCTGCTAGACGACCTGTTGGAGCGCCGATCCGAGGCGGTTGAGACAGCGCTTGAAGGATTGCGGCTCCAATATCCAGGTTATGCGGAAAAGCTGGAGCGGCGGTTCATCCGAAGGACAGCATTGCGACTGGAGGAGCGAGAATACGCGGTCATGCGCGAGGATGGCCTGGTAGGCGAAGAGCTTTATTCAGTGTTGATGCAGGAAGTGGCGGCACGACGTGCTTTGTCGGAAGGGCGTCCTGTACTTGACATCGCCCTGAAGGGGCGGGATCTGGTCAGGCAGTTTCCACTATTCTCTGATCTCGACAAAGCTTCACTGCGAAAACTCAGTAGAGCGCTGCGTACCCACTACGCCAACGCGGGTGACACGATCCTTTCCAAAGATGAATTGACCCGGAGTGTGTTTTTCATCGCTTCTGGAGCCGTCGAAGTGGAGTTCGGCAGACACACCACACGTTTAGGTCGTGGCGAAATGTTTGGGCAATTGGCCATGCTCATGAAACGGCCCCGTCGGGTAAATGCGCGAGCGCTGGCACCCTCGACACTGCTTATGCTTGACGAAGCAAGTTTCCGGCGCTTGCTGCGGCGAAGCAAGGCCATGCGGAAGTCGGTCGAAATGAGTGCTGCCAAGCGTATGATCGACCCAGCAGTGTTGGACCTGGATGAACCTTCAACTACCTCTTGAACACGGCTCAATTTCTCTAAAGAGAACCAATCTGAAAGGACCTGCAAAACAATAGTATTGTTTCGCGAGGCATCAGTCGGCTTCGGTCATAGGTCTCGTCCATGCACTATGAACTCAGCGTTGGACGCTTTTTTGATTGCGCGCGAGCTGCGACGATCGGCGAGTATTTCACAATCCACCTATTCGATGTGGCATGGTTAAGTCGCACATCGCGCTCCTCCATGATCTCTTCCAAATCACGATAGGACAGCTTGTGCATTTGAAAGAATTAAACAGCGTACAAAACCGCATGCTTGGAGAAATGAAAGCCCTTTAACGAGATCATGGTTAAACAACTTGTTCGAAAATTACGCGACTAGTACAAACCTCAGATCACGCAGGCTCGTCAACTAGACCTCAAAGTTTGCGACGCATCTTAACGCCTTACACATAGCGAACCAATAGACCTGAATTCCCAAGATTGTCGCTCTGATTGGTAAGATCCAGTGTCGCTGTAGATGTCACTCGGCTGGGGCTGGGTTTAAATTGAGATTGGGAAGATAAGATGCTCAGCGGGTTTGATTGGGCCGTGTCGAACAAAGGGATCGGTCGTCACCATTGTTTCAACGGACCCGCTGATCCTGCGTGAAACTACTAGCAAGGGGCGGCCAAAACCATTACCCAAGTTCGATCCGCGGCTTCGTAGAGCGCGAATTCCGTTGCCTCGCGAGAGAGCATGTTCGATCGATGTCCGGGTGATCGAGCCCAAGCCGACACGACTGCTTCCAACCCTTGCTGCCCCCTTGCGATGTTTTCGGCAACGAAACACCATTTGTAGCCTGCCCCGAGAACTCGCCTTCCTACATCAGACCCGTTTGATCCGGTGTGCGAAAAGAAACCTCTATTCGCCATGTCTTCTGCATGAGATTTCGCAGCTTTCTCCAGTTTTTGGCTATATTGCAAGACGTGAAGACCTTGGCTTTCGCGAAGTGAATTCAATGCGTCCGTCGCCAATGTGTTGGCCACGACGGTTGAAGGGAGTAGGTACGCCAAGACTAGCAGTAGACGGAACATTTCAGTCATCCCCGGTTTCTTCCAATAGTTGCGACTCTGTTTTGCTACAAACGAAGATAGTTGGTCGTAGGTCTTGCTACGATAAATGTACCCATTCAGAGACGAGATATACGCTGGCCAAGGCTATTGCGGCCTAATGTACGACGCGCCGAACTCGTACCCCCTCATTGAAAATCGTAAACCCCATTCTCGACGCGCCGCATTCTTTCGCTATCCAGTCGGAATGTTTGAATTGTGACAGTTTCATTAAAGAAAAGGTGATATACGCCTTGACGTTACGGAAAGCTGCATGTCGCTATTTGTGTTTGATGCTGGGGTTCGTCGGGCGACACACCGAACCAATTAACCCCCTCAAATCCAGTTGGAAAAACCAGAACGTTCTAAAATAAAAGTATGTCGCCCACTGACGGAGGGTCGCATTATGGCGGAATTGTGTCCACGGTTCATTGTGAAACTTACCGTTTGCGATTTGGAAACAAACCGTTTCGTCGCAACTCTGGGCATTACGGGGTTTCCCCAATTTCGGGTTGAGAACGTTTCTGCCAAGTTGGTATCAACCGGAAGACAACACCACTCACTCAAGGGTGAGAGAAAGGGGCTGGCTTTGACCCCCTCGGCCAGCCCCTCACACCCCCCACAAATCAGAGCTCAGGTAAGATGGGTGGTTTCACTGTTCGGCTGCGACTATCCAATTTACATGTTTGTTTTGTATTTAAGTCTACTCACCAAATTTGGGGAGTGACAAAAAATGAAACCTTGCTCCAATCAACTTCTGCATGCGTTTCTTCGAGCCTTTCATGGCCTCCAACCTATCAAAGTCCCGTTGCAGCGATGCATCGAAAATCGGCGTCGCGTTGGACGTGACAAACTGTGGAACGCTAAACCATTACCGACCATTTACCCTTGGCGCGAGAACTGTTGCAAACTTTTGGCTGTCTACGACGTCAGATGCTGCGGGTGAATGACTTTCGGTATAGTCAGTTCATGGTTTCCTTCGAAGGCACGCAACATCCCGAGGCTGTGATCCTGTTCGCGGTGTTTATCTATGACCGATACAGTGTCTCTTACCGGGATCTGGAAGAAATCATGGCCGAGTGCCGTGTTTCAATGGTCCATACCTCTCTAAACCGATGGGCAAAACGGTATTCTGGTGCAATCGCTGAGGCAGCACGTCGTCGCAAAGGGCCATATAGTCGTTCGTGAAGAATGGACGAAACGTACACCTAAGTTAAAGGCGCATGGGTTTACCTCTATCGAGCTTTCGACAAGCGGGGCAAGACCCTTGAATTCATGCTTTCACGGCGTCGCAACAAATCCGCCGCCACCAAGTTCTTCGCCAGAATGTGGGATATCAACGTATTGCCAAGGGAGATTGTGATCGACAAGCGCGGTTCCAACACCACCGGCATCAAGGCTATCAACAAATTGCTCAAAGGCTTTGGCTGCCCGATCCCAATTGAGATGGTGAGGCGGAAGTACTCGAACAATATCGTGGAAAAGGACAACCGGTTCATCAAGAAACACACGCGGCATATGCTGAGGTTCAAGGCCTTCGCCTCAGCGACGGCAAAGCTCGACGGAAATAAAGTGGCGCATTTGATCCGCCAAGGTCAAATCACGCCTGGACTCTACCCATTTCAGCAATACGCTGAGCTCGCCACTTGACTCACAAGCGATCGCTGAAACAACTCAACCGGCTCAGATCTGTGCAACAAAACCAAGGAGCCTACGGCGTATGGGCCTTTTTAGAAGCCGTACAACCTTTGGAAGCGGAGGAGCGATAAGGGCGTCTTCGTTCTGTCGCAATCACTTTTCTGGCATAGCACCGGTCGAATTGGTGGGCAGTTGAGTCTACCAGTTGGCCGAACTGCTTTTGAGAACTCGGTACCAGAAATTTGATTACCTTTTTGGTCAATAATCTACGTGCTGCACAATTCACGAAAACGGCAAAAATAATAAGAAAAACAAAACTTTAAGGAGACAAAGAACTTCTTATTTTTTAGTGAGTTTACCAACTATGTTATTGATTTCAGTTGCAGTGCGTTGGCATGAAGCATCGTCAAAAAGGATTGTGCGATGATCTGCGTTGATGTCGTACTGATCAATTTCACTTGCAAAAACATCCCAAGACAAATTGGGCGAAGGCCCAAGAATTGAACGTCGTTTTGTAGCGCGCAGAAGACAAATTGTCCCTTTGTAATAGCTGGGCTCGTATCTAGAAAGCGCATTGTAAAACTGGCGAACTGTTGCACGTATTGACGCTGGATGACTTGATAGCACAACAGGGAATAAGCCGGGCTCATCCAACACTTCACCCTTTGTCGAAGCAACACTCGCGAATACGCGGCGGAAGGACCTAAATCGCCAGGCCATAATCCGTGCGTGCCACTCGATTTTATCTGAAAAGCGTTTTCGACGCAGTCTAGATGGAACTGCGGAATCTAACAGCACAGGCACGACGGTATTCTGGGACTCATCCTTTAGGATGTTAGCGGTTTCGTATGACAAAAAACCCCCAAATGAGTATCCGACGATCAAAGTAGGTTGAAAAATTCCATGTCCGAGAATGATCCTTGCGCATTCCTGCGCGTATTCAGCAATTGATTGGTTGTCGCGCTCTCTTAACATTTCTGTATTGGGTCGAAGGCCCAAAACTTCGCAACGATCGTCAATAAAGGGGAGGATTTTGTTGATCCAAAGCGGAACCCCGAAAAGATCTGGCATCGCTATCACAGTGATACCTCCAGTTCCACTACGTAGCACCTCAAGGGGCCCATCCTGAGGTTCCTCGGGCTCACTTGTATCAGGCGCTTTGACTTGCCTCGCAACAGTATTGGAAAGATCTTGAAGCGTTTCAATACTGTTGATTTCAGACATCGATATCTGAATATCAAAATGGGCTTCAACTTCCATAACCAATACTGTGTGAGAATAGCTGTCCCACCCCCCTATTTGGTCTGGGCCAAACGAAATGTTCAAAGAGCCTTTTTTCGCCCCAAACACTTCGGCGGCAATATCCAGGATGACTGCATCGTGCTCGCTATTGATGTCACGGGTGATGGTCGATTGGTTCTGCAAAATTTCTTTCAGTGCAGGCAGATCAACTTTTCCTGATCCTCGACGCGGAAGCTCTTTCAAAAAAACAACTTTCTTGGGTACCTTTTGGCGTTCCAGCTTAGTTCGACAAAACTCCAAAATGTCAGACTGTTCCAGAGGCTTCTGAGGGACAATTGCAGAAACTGGTAAGGCCCCAAAGTCTTCGTCCGAAACACCTACGGTCTGCGCCTCAAGCACATCCGGGTGTTTTAAGAGCACCTCATCAATCTCTTCAGGGCGTATCAAAAATCCACCGCTATTGATCGCTGTGCTCATTCGTCCAACAATACTGAAGTTCCCCCGCGGCGTTACGGTTGCAAGGTCTCCCGTGCGGAACCATTCGCCACGGAATGCTTTTTCCGTTTCTTCTGGTCGGCCAAAGTATCCGGCAAAGATGTAGGGCCCGCGCAAGCACAACTCCCCAACTTCACCTTGCGGCTGTTCTTTTCCAGTTGACGGATCGACAATTATTGCTTCGCAATCGATCGGTTTGCCGATCGTATATCGTTCACCCATTTCCGCGTGCGGTCCAGCAAAGTGACTGGCGGCGACTGTCTCAGTCATACCGTATTCATTCACAATCGGTTTTTTGAATCGCTCCTCGAGTCTGTCCCAAAGATCTGGGGCCATTGGCGCGGAGGTCGTCAGGATCGTTTTAAACTCACTACGATCAAAATAGTCTGATCGGGCCGCGTGTCGGTCGATCAAGGCATACACCGTTGGGGCACTAATCATATGCGTGGCACGACTATCACGTAACCAACACAAATCCTGTTCTAGCCGGTTCAATGAAAATGCATCGGGCCGAAGCAGTGTTGCTCCATTGAAGGCTGTCAATACCGGCCCCTGGACCAATCCATCGGTATGATAGGTTACAAGACCATTAAAGATTTTTGATCGGCGTTCCAGTTCCCAGACGCGCGAGATTGCGGCCAACTGAGTCTGCAAGTTCGTGTGCGTCAGCATCACGCCTTTGGGTTGCGACGTGGTACCCGACGTAAATAATAGATAAGCCAAACCGCTTTCGGGTTGCTTCAAAGACGGATCTCGTTTTTCAGCGTTGGGAAGGTTGTTGGTAAAAAATGAAACCCACGAGTCGGATTCAGCCCAAGGCTGATTGCAGCGCTCAGTATCGGCGACGATCAGACTCGGTTTGATCAATTCAGCGATGCCGACAAGCCTGTCCTCGCTGGAGTCCGGGGCAATGATTGAAGGGACCTTTCCGTCAAGTACTGCCGCGATCCACAACGTGGATGCGACCCAATCGTCGTTGGAGACGATGACCAAAGGTTGACCGCTCTCCAGTCCAATGCTGTCGAATCTTCCACAATGCTCGCAAATTGCACGCGTAAGATCGTCATAACTGTGTGCGTAATCCGGACCTTGCCAAAATATCTTTTTCGGATCTGCCTTAATTTGTTGCCACAAATGGTTTGCAAATTCAGAGTGCAAAACAACTACTCCTGATCGTCGGAACCCAGTGTGCTGCGCGAGAGATCCAACTGCTTAACGGTCGCAGGGTTTCCAGCAACAAATGCCCCATCAGGCACGTCTTTGCGGACAACGGATCCGCCTGAAATGATACATCCAGAACCAATTTCGACATCTGGGTAGATTATCGCTCCAACGCCAACAATACTACCGGATCCAATCTTAATGTTGCCAGCAAGCGTGACGCCGGGCGCGAGACTCACACCGTCATTCAGAACGCAGTGATGTCCAACGCTTGCGGTTCTGTTCACGAGAACCCGTTCGCCCACAATGCTTGCGCCACCGATTACAGCTCCTGCATTTATGAAACTCATTGCTCCCACCCGCGTTGACCGCGCGAGCACCGCTGTAGGATCAATCATGGCGTCAGCGGGCTTGAGTCCATGCTCTAATGCAATTTCCGCCAGTTTTTTACGGCGTCTTGGATGAAACGCACATGGCCAGAAAACTCCATCAGTATCCCCTAGATCGTCGAGATGAACCACCGACCTACGCGAAAGCACGCGAACAGGATCCCCGAGTGACACACAAAAATCGGCCGGCGTATTCAATCGCCGAAGCGTCTCTTCATAGTCAACAACCAGAGGGCTACGAGCTCCAAAAAGTATTCTTTTCAAAAAAATTCTCCCGATAACGCCTTAAACTAGACCAGCGAACATCTAAATTCGTAGTTCGTCAACAACACCCTGCGGGGCGCGCTTTCGCTGCCTCAAATGTCCGGTGGTCGAAAAACCAAAATTTGGGTTACAGGTACAAAGATCGCTTGCAAGACGGATGTAGTAGCCGGCTGAGTAGAAACGGCATCTAACTTAAACAGAATGGCCCCCAAAAAGGTATGTTTGAGGCGCCGCCACAGTTTTCTCCTGGCTGGAAAGCTAGCATCAGCAGTTTGCCTAGTTAGCGCCCTGCTTCGCGGTTCGCGGACAAACGCGCGCTGACGATCTCACTCACATTTTCAAGCTCGGGGGTCGCCTTTCCAATTTGGTCTGCAATCAGGTTTACGAGCAAGTCCACCCGTTCGACTTGCCCTGCTCCTGCTTCAATTGCACGCGCTGCAGAAGAGGGCTTCAATAAACTTTTTGCCGCGGTCGCATATTTTTCGAACGGTACTTTGTCTTTTGGATCTGCTCCCAATTGACTGACAATACCGCTCACCGTTTCGTATATACTCTCGGACAGTTCGACGTCGCTGTGAACGGCATCCTTAATGGCACGAGCTCCTTCGGGCAAAACACACCTATAGTTGCCTGCAAAAAGCATACTCCATTTCGCGAATGGCACGAATAAGGAGTCGAAAACCCTTAGCTTGACAGGTACGTCGTTTCCTTCAACGCGAACTGCATCAATCGCAGTTTCTAGATTTCGCAGTATTTCATTGTGCTCATCGCTTTCGAATGGTGCGGCTTTGAAATTGGTTGGTAGACCCACGTGCAAGACATTTGCGCCCTCTTCCACGACCCGATATGCCTGAGGGTCGGGACTGCATAGAGTTACATTCCCCGGCTTGAAGGCGCTCCAGCACTCGGGGCACGTGAAACACGACTTTAGCCTTTCCACATCCAGCCCTTCGATGCGCTGCAAATAAGGCGGTGGCGGCATATTCATTATAGATAAGCAGGGTTTCCCAGCATTTGCGATCCGCTGAAGCAAGTTTGCAATCGCTTCATGACAGTACTGCGGCTCTGACATTGCAAGGGCAATCAGATCGTATTCATTTGGGTCGACCTGGTCAGGAGGCATTGCGTTCAGCTCTCCGGGAAGGTCATTCGAGCTGAACGACCTGTGCTTTTCTTCACCGCGCAGCTTTATACGAACACGTGTCCCCTCTCGATTTATTAAATCGGCAGTTTCTTTGCGACAAACAAGCGTCACATCTTGGTTAGCCATCAATAGTTTAGTAGAAAGAAGTGATCCGTACGAAGCTCCCAAGATCAATATCTTATATTTCACTAGTTTAATCCCTTACAAACACAAAACTCTGTAATTTAGGTCAAAACGAATTGATTCTAGCAACAGAAAAGCGATTGAGCGTAGCTATCGACTTGACACGATTTACTTCTCTTGAGGCCTCGGGGTGGCATGGTTCTGACGCACACTCTGCTCCCAACGGATCTGTTGCAAACTCTTAGCCGCTGACGTGATCAGATGCTGCGGATGAGTGGCGTTCGGTAAAACCCGTCGACAGTCAGTTCATGGCTTCCTTCGAAGGCACGCAATATCCGAAGGCTGTGATCCTGTTCTCGGTGTTTTTCTATGTCCGATACAGTGTCTCTTACCGGGATCTGGAAGAAATCATGGCCGAGTGCCGTGTTGCAGTGGACCACACCTTTCTATACCGATGGGCAACATGATATTCTGGTGCAATCGCTGAGGCAGCACGTCGTCGCAAAGGGCCATATAATCGTTCGTGAAGAATGGACGAAACGTACACCTAAGTTAAAGGCACGTGGGTTTACCTCTATCGAGCTGTCGACAAGCACAGCAAGACCCTTGAATTCATGCTTTCAATGCGTCGCAACAAACCAGCCGCCACTAAGTTCTTCGCGAGAATGTGGGTATCAATTTATTGCCGAGGGAGATTGTGATCGACAAGAGCGGTGCCAACAGCACCGGCAGCAAGGCTATCAACAAATTGCTCAAAGGCTTTGGCTGCCCGATCCCAATTGAGATGGTGAGGCGGAAATACTCGAACAATATCGTGGAAGAGGGCCACCGATTCATCAAGAGACGCATGCAGCCTATGCTGGGGTTCAAAGCCTTTACTTCAGCGGCGGCAACGCTCGTTGGAATCGGAGCGACTCTCATGATCCGCCGGGGTCAAATCACGCCCGGACTCTGCCCATTTCAGCAGTTCGCTGAGCTCGCCACCTGATTCACAAGCGATTGCTAAAACAACTCAACCCGCTCAAATCTGTGCAACAAGACCAGAATGTCATAACGTAAGACGCATCTTTGGTCGAAATCATCGGACCAATCTGGGTTTCAGAACGGCCGCTCTCAGAATGCTATTGAACCCTGCCAGAACGTAAATCCATTTTGGCCACTCAGCGCTGCAATTCAGCGGAATTACGGTTTACCCAGCATTTTTTCGGGGTTTCCATAAAACGGCGCGGGCGGTTCCTTTAGCTTTGTACAGCAGAATAGCGTTGTTACCCAAATCATGACGGACTAAGCCGCTTTCATCTCCGAACCCATCGCTTCGGAGCGTCACAAGACCGAAAATGCTTCGCGAAAGCTACGGGAAAACGTGCACTTTCATAATTTACAAGCATTTTTCATTTGTGTAGCCGATTGAAGCGTAAGTGGTGAAGTTCTCGACATACTAGTGACTAAATTTCGTATAAATATGACAAGAATCGCCAACCCATAAGTTGTCAATATTTGTGTTTGAGGAATGCTTGATTTGGAAAATCGTCGTCCGACTTTTGTCACTCGGCCCGGCCTTCCGGAATTAGGTGATGTCCTGCCTTACCTTGAGCGGATATGGTCCTCGCGTGTTCTCACAAACGGCGGCCCACTGGCGCAAGAACTCACAGTGGCGCTACAAGATTATCTGGGTGTCGCGCATCTAAGTCTTGTTTCGAACTGTACCAGCGGTTGTATCGCGGCTTTGCGCAGTCTCAAGGTAAAAGGCCAGGTTATCACGTCTCCTTTTTCTTTTGTCGCAACAGCAAACTCGATTGTACTTGCGGGTGCAGAGCCGGTTTTTGCGGACATTGATCCGGTAAGCCTTAACCTTGATCCGGAACAAGTGGAAAGGCATCTAACCTCGGACACTGCCGCTATTATGCCTGTACACAGCTTCGGGAATCCCTGCGACCATGCCGCACTTGAAGAGATTGCCAACCGCCGAGGTGTTCCGCTGATCTATGACGCTGCACACGCATTTGGAGTGAAGTCGAATGGTCAGAGTTTAACAAATCTAGGAACTTGCTCGGTTGTTAGCTTTCATGCCACGAAAGTATTCAATACCTTCGAAGGCGGCGCCGTCATCACGCACGACGAACAGTCAAAGGCAGCCGTGGAGCGCTTGATCAATCACGGTATTGAACATGAAACCTCAGTGCCAGAGATTGGTTTAAACGGCAAGATGAGCGAACTCCACGCAGCAGTTGGCTTGGCGCAACTGCCTTATGTGGATGAAATCATCAATCAACGGATGATAATTGCAAATAAATATTCTGCTCGGCTTAGTGGCACACAGGGAGTACATTTGGTTCAGCCGTCACCAGACGTGCGGTATAACTACTACATGTTTCCCATACTTCTTGATACAACTTACCCGCTGTCCCGCGACGAACTTTGCGCGACAATGGAGGCGGAAGGGATTTTTCCTCGGCGCTACTTTTTTCCTTTGGTTTCCGATTTACCTTCTTTTCAACATCATTCTTCAGCTGAGCAGTCGAATCTTCAGGAAGCCCGGAGAGTTGCGAATAGCATTGTCTGCCTGCCGATTTATCCTGACCTCCCATCGGTTGTTCAGGACAGGATCATAGAGATAGTTTTAAGTCCAACGCGCTGATGTGGATTATCCTCCGGTCGCAACGAACAAATCGTGCCTTAGACAGCGCCCAAGTTCAGAAGCCGCCGAACCAACTTTGACAGGCTGATGTACGCAGACCTGTGAATCCTCCTTAAGCAATCTATCTGTTCGATATTCAAACAGATTGAGTAACTCTTCGAAGGCTCATGTTGGCTGGCAACACAGAGACCTCTGGGTCATTTGGCCGCCCGCGGAAAGTTAAGGTTTACAGCGACCCAAACCTGCTACGCTTCGCATTTGTGGCGCTCAGAATGTGGGCTAAGGCTATTCGACCCGTGCTTGATCAGAGCAATCGAGTTCGCCATACCTGCACAAGAAAACTAGAAAAATTGGATAAGCCCACTGAATTTCAGGTTGGCGAGCTTCCGGATCAGGGCTACGTTGCACGCCGTCATGACTTCTACAATCCTTTGGAAAATTTTTTGATCGAGCGCGGCCTGTCTAATGAACTTATTCTAATACCGGTGTTGAAGGCTCATAGAGGACCCAACGGCGGATTGGTTCTAACGCAAAAGTATCTGGATGGCGCGGTTGAATATGCCAAACACTGGGATGGCCCCGTAACCACGCTTGCCGAAGTTTCTCAGACTCCCTCGACAGATATGGACCATGTTGAGGTGATGGCAAATTGCGATACGCAATACCGGATTGAGGAACGTCCAAAAACACTTGATACCTTGATCCCTCGCCTTCAAAACGCGGGGGCCGTAGTCGGATTTCTTGATCCCAGTCAGGCGGAGATGACGCGGCAGTGTTCTAAACGCGGAATTCCGGTCATTCACGTGTGCGAATACACCCTAAAAACTGAATTTCAGATCATCGACGCGTCGCCGATCAACCCACTCGTTAAGTTGCGCAGGAAAGTCTGGATTCGGAACGCGGAGCGAACACGCAGAGCCTTGCTTAGCTCGCTGGCCGGACTGCAGTGCAATGGTGTGCCAGTCTTCGAAGCGTACAAACCTGAGCGCCCTGACGCGTTCCTATTTTTTGACAATCGCGTCAGAAAAGCCGATGTGGCGACCGACCAGGACCTGGAAAGAAGGGCGGCCAGATTGAAAAAAAGCGAACGCCTTCGTCTTTTGTTCGGCGGTCGTTTTGTCCCAATGAAAGGGACGCGCTATCTTCCCCTCGTTGCGCAAGCGCTTGCCAAAATGCGTGTCGACTTTCAATTTGATATCTACGGATCCGGACCCGAGCGAGGTCAACTGGTTGACGCGGTTCGAAGACTTAAACTTGAAGATCGGGTAAAGGTTCACCCGCCCGTCGATTTCCTGTCAGAATGGGTTCCACTACTGAAAAATGCGCCGGACTTATTCGTCAGCTGCCACCCACAAGGTGACCCGTCGAGCACCTACTCAGAAGTGATGTCGTGCGGCTTACCAATAGTCGGCTTCGCGAACGAGGCGTTTGAGGGAATTGTAGCGCATTCCCGTAGCGGTTTCTTGACACCTTTGGGCGATGCAGAGAAGTTGGCAGACCAAATTGCTAAACTTGATCAGAACCGTGAAGTATTGACCCAAGCTGCTCGCCGAGGTCGAGATTTCATGCGAAGCCACTGTTTCGAAGAGACTTTTGCGCGGCGCACGGCGCACTTTTCCAAAGCTGCAGAAGCTTGGCGGCACAACTAAGTTGTTCATTTTTTGGTCAATAAACCCGTATCTTGAGCATCCAATAATGGCCTAGCTACACAGGTGAAAGAAGGAACGTTTGCTTTTTCCTCTAAAACCCTCGCGTCCTCTTTTTGGGCAATCAGGCCAAAGCAAAGAGTGTTGAACCTGCCACGAACCTAACCCTGCTGCCACAATTGAGCCGGACGTTAGGGAAACTTTCGGTATCTGAAGGCACATAGAGTCGAATCTTCTTAGCTGCAACAATTGGCACAGAGCGACTTTTTTGTTGCTCGCACCTGAAGAGATTCCCCTTTTTGGGTTTATCTTCTTAACTTGGAAGGAATTGCCGACTACTCTGAGCACTGAAATTTTAACGTTCGCTATAGTTGGTGTTATGGTTCAAATTGATGTCCCAAAGCTGAATGCAACGGAAACAGAACCATCGCTGACCAGCGTTGCCGTCCTTGTACCGTGCTACAACGAAGAAGCTTCAATCGGTATTGTCGTAAGCGATTTCAAAGCCGCACTCCCGAACGCAACGGTATATGTTTACGATAACAATTCGAACGATCGCACTGTTGAGGTAGCCACAGAAGCCGGTGCTGTGGTGCGCAGCGAAACCCAACAGGGCAAAGGACATGTCATGAGGCGAATGTTCGCCGATGTTGATGCCGATTGCTATGTGCTGGTCGATGGAGACAACACTTACGAAGCAGCCGCGGCCCCGCGTCTGGTAAATATGCTGCTAACGCAGAACCTCGATATGGTAACTGGATGTCGTGTTACGAATATTGAGGAAGCTTACCGGCCCGGGCATAGGTTCGGCAATTGGGCATTGACCGGTTTGGTGCGGTGGATTTTCGGAGACCGCACGCGTGATATGCTCTCCGGATATCGCGTTTTTTCGCGCCGGTTTGTTAAAAGCTTCCCAGCTTTGTCACGAGGTTTTGAGATCGAAACCGAACTTACAGTGCACGCACTGGAGTTGCGCATGCCTATCGCGGATGAGGAAACGGCTTATATCGACCGGTTACCCGGATCCGAAAGCAAACTCAGCACCTTTCGAGACGGCTTCCGCATCTTGCGGCTTATCCTCACTTTAATAAAGGAAGAGCGCCCGATGCCTTTTTTTTCGGCAATCGCCGCCTTCCTGCTGGTACTTTCGCTGGCGCTTGGATACCCAATTATCGCCGAGTTTATCGAAACCGGGCTTGTGCCACGTTTTCCCACGGCAATTCTGGCCGCAACCATCGCCGTTATTTCCGTCCTGTCGTTCTTTGCTGGCTTGATCCTAGACACCGTTACGCTTGGGCGGCGTGAAATGAAGCGGCTACACTACCTTTCGGTACCAATCAGAAACCACTGTGAGTGACTAGTGGATGCCGCGTTATACTAGTTTCTTTCGGTTCTGTGTCGTTGGCACAATCGGGTTCATTACTGATGCCACTGTGCTTGCTTTGTTGTTGGAAAACGGTGTTTCTCACTATGTCGCCCGGATACTCTCTTTCCCGGTCGCAGTCGTTGCCACATGGTGGCTAAACCGCATTTGGACCTTTAGCACTGCGAACCGTACCAGGACTGGTCGACAAATTATGCGCTACTTTACGGTTCAAATCCTAGGAGCGATTGTAAACTTAATGACTTACCTGTTGGTTTTGCTGTTTATCGAAAAAACAGTCGTCAACGCATTATTCGCGCTTTCGGTCGGTTCGGCAGCGGGGCTTGTCGTCAACTATCTTGGCGCCCGGCGCCTCGTATTCCTGACCAATTGAGGCCGCGTCATGTCACGTTCGTCATTTACCTTCTCTGTAGCCTTGTTTGTGTTCGGTTGGGCTCTTTATTTGGGCATCTTATTTCCTGGCTTTATGAGCGTGGACTCAGTTGTCCAATTACTTGAGGCCCGTAGTGGGGAAATCGGCGATTGGCACTCGCCTTTCATGACTTTGCTTTTCGGAGTGGTGGATCAGTTCTTTCCGGGACCAGTCGGCATGCTCATCCTGCAAATCACCTTACTGTGGGGCGGGTTGATGCTGTTTTGGTACGCGGCGTTGGTTCCATTTGCCCCACGGCTTGGGGCAGTCTTACTTTTTTTGTTAATGTTTTACCCGCCAGTTCTGGGTATAAACGGAGCAATCTGGAAAGACATTCTAATGGCGGGCATGCTCACTGTGTTGAGCGGTGCCCTTGCAGGTGTTTATTCAGGCCGTTTGCCTCAAGGGCCAATGATTGCAATTATTTTAGTGACCGCGTTTGTGGCACTTCTGGCCCGTGTGAATGCAGTCTTCTGCTTGACACCTCTGTTGTCGCTTCTAGCGATCTGCATCATCCGTCCGCACCGTGTCGTGGGGTTTACAGGCTCTATATGCCTGGGCGCCGGGCTGGCCCTGAGCATTGCGCTTGGGTCGATGAGTATTAATGGCCAAATTGCCGATCGCTCGGAAAACCCAATGTTGTCGGTAGCCCTTTTTGATGTAAGCGGCACAATCGCCTATCTGCCAGAAGGAGAACGGCGAACCCGTTTGCACTCTAAATTACCAACTCCACTCACCGAAGGGCTTACACCTCAGAACCTGAGCGAAAGCTATTCACCGCGCGATTGGCAATCTGTTTTTTACGGGGATCAACCCGGATTAAATGCACTGAATCAGTCCCAAGACACTCACGTCCCGACCGATACTTTTGGTGCTTTGGATCAGGAACAACAATCCGAGATACTTGCCTCTTGGCGCCATGCCATCACTACAGAACCCAAGGCCTATCTAAGCCATCGCCTCGCTGCATTTGATTGGGTGTTGGCGTTCCGAAAAACACTTTGGCAACCGGTCTTATTTGATCCCGCAAACTATTCCGAAGAAATGCAACAGATTGTACCACCTATTTCAGAACAGACATCGCTGCAAAAAGAGTTGTCTTTGCTCTTCAACAAGCTGGCCTATTACCCGCCATACAAACCTTGGCTATGTCTGGCAGCGGCGATGACCTTGCTCGTCATTTTGTTGTTCAAACCAGCTGGCCATGGGCTGGAGATAGCCCTTTTACTCGCCGTTCCTGCACATTTGTTCGGTTTGTTTTTGTTGGCGCCGACACCGGACTTTCGCTATTCGCACGTTATCTTTTTGTTCACTGGGTTAGCCTTCAGCAGGGCAATATGTATCTTTCTAAAGCAACGGGTTTAGATTTGGACCCAAGGCCCATAATTCGCTAACAATCAAACTGGACCATTTAGGTAGCGCGGATCAGCTACCAACAAAGCAATATCAGCAGCCGTGAACGACGCACGCAGCTAGCATAGATATCACACTGCTCAACACAACTCCTGGATTCAGGAAGCTTTGCGATTCGCATAAACCCGCTTCATACTTAGTTCTACAAGGACCAAAGCCCGTCGCATTCCCTTAACTATTGCTTGAAATTTGGATCAATTGTTTCCCAAATTGACCTTTCAACTCTTTCAGACACAGAGGCAACCTGCTTCTGCGAGTATGATAAACTTTCTAAGTTGATTGGGTAAAAATAGTGGTATGAACTGAAGCAGCGCAGTTGTGTTGATCGTGATAGGTTATGGTTTATTCGGTTCAGTATCTTAGGTTTTTTGCAGCAATCGCTGTCGTGATCGTGCATGCAGCGGGCGAAGTTGGGTTAGTCTTTCAACAAGGACAGGTCGGCGTCGACCTTTTCTTCATTATCAGCGGTTTCGTAATCTACCTCGTCACCGAAAGAAGCAGAAATTCACCAAAAGTTTTTCTATATAAGAGATTTATCAGGGTCGCCTTACCCTATTACGCCATTTTGTTTTTTGTAATTTTCGACTACACGACCCTTGGATGGAACAACTACGATTTCGGCAAGCTCACTGTGAGCAACACTCTGCATTCATTTCTGTTCATTTTCGAAACGAGTGATGAAGGAGTGTTTGTTCAGCCAATCTATCCGATCGGTTGGACTCTGAATTTCGAGATTTTCTTCTACGTACTGTTTGCAGTAGCAATGATGGTTTCCCAAAAACATCGCCTGGCCTTAACAGCCAGCGCGATCTTTGGACTGACAATCCTACAATGGTTTGGCCGATTCGAGGGTGGTATGTGGTATATGGTTCAGACTCGTACTGCTATCGAGTTTATATTCGGAATGCTCGTAGCTTTTTACTACATCAATCACCTCGACAAATTACGTCAGCATAGAGCTACTGTCCCGGTAGCAATGGTGGCATGTTTGATAGGGTTTTCACTGCTTGCGCTTGGACCCCCCGTTCATCCTTTCAGTGGTACGCGGTTTATTACTGCTGGGATTCCATCTGCAGTCTTCCTATGCGCAGTCGTCACCTTAGAGTCGTGCGGGCAGATATCAAAGAGCAAGATTTTGTTTTATCTTGGTGGTGCGTCTTACTCTCTGTATTTGGTTCACTTGGCAGTTGCAAAGAGCGTCGTGCATTTCATACCCATAAACGCGTGGCCGGGACCAATCTTCGCTGTGATTATGATTGTTGTCGCCTCCATTTTGGTTTCCTTAGCGTTTCATCATCTATGTGAACGTCCTTTGCTCGAATTGTCTCATAGGCTCGGACAGCGGCACCTTAAAGGGATGAAGCTACAGGGAACTGGATCATGACCCAGGAGTCGCTCCGAGGTCACGATTTCATCGTTTCGACAAGATCGAAATGATGCCACCTAAACAATTTCAACATGCAGCATTGCAAGCGTTTTCAGTTTGGTTGGTGATATTTTCAGGACCCAGTGTAAGGACTAACAACCTCTAAAACATGTGATGCGATTTCTTCGTAATTGGCCGAAAATACATCGTTTATGTTATTTTTAGAAAAGTCTGGCTTCGGGGCCACTTCTTCAAACATAGCCGAGTAAACTATCATCGCAGCCAGAAGATGCAAAGTGTCTTCTCCGTGAGGTGCGTCATCAGCAAACCAGTCGTCGGCTGATAAGGAGGAGGCCGCGGTGTTCTCCATCACCGAAACCATGGTTCGCGCCACAGGAATTAGTTTGATACGTGATGCTGCGTCGGGAACGTTTTCCTTTACCTGGCTCAGCAAATTGTCATACCAGCCGGTATAGTTGAATTTGGTAGTTGTTCGTTCACGCCAATCCGCGAAATCGCGATCGGAACCTGCACCGGTTGCCTCATCAAGCAGCCTTCCCCCGTCAGACCAACCTTCGTAGATCCAATAATTCGGGCGATCTCCCACGTTGGCTTCATGCGTTGCCACAATATCGCTAATCGTGCCGGTCCAAAAACGAGACCGTCCTTCTTCAATATGCCATGGCAGCGGTCCGCCGACGCTAGGGTCAGGATTGGCTCCTTGTGATTCATAGGCTGGAGGGCCGGAGAAATTGTCAGTCAGCATGATTACATCTGTGACATTTGCCCTATCGATCGATGGCCAAGAGTTTTGTGCACCCATGACAGGCACCCCAAGGGTCTTCCAGTTCTGCCGCCAGTCCGGCGGCTCGAGCGGTGGTCCAATGTCATAGCTTCCCTGGCCCGCGAAGAACTGTTCGCCGTTTGCCTCGGTCAGCAATTTCATCATCGGCGGAATCCGATCGTACAGGCTGTTCATGTACGCACCGACGGCACGCCTTTGCTGTACTTCGCCGATTGCGTCGGTGGGTAGAGAAGAAAAGCCCATAAAAGAAATTAGGGCTGCACTCAAAAATCGCACTGCTTAAACTCCATGTCGGTTGGTTGTCTGTCAGAGAGAATATAGCGCTCTTTTTCAAAGTACATCCTGGATCAAGCGTTTACTGAATGCTCGCCCTTAAATTCACCATCAATGCGGTCACTATCGCTAAAATCGAAACAATCAGAACCGATGTTTGCCTTAAAATTAGGTGATGAAATGACCTTTTGCGGCCATAGAGCCATACCTTTGACCTGTCTGTGAAATAGCTCCTCGCCAGACATACATCCGCCGTATTATATGCATATCGGAGTCAATTAGACTCTAGTTATCTAAAAAACATTTGAGGGGCCTTGGCCGTTAGTTCGTATGACGAGTGAAGCACGTAAACCAGTTCTGGTGGTTGACCTAGACGGAACGCTTTTGCGATCCGATATACTCTTCGAAACTTTTTGGAGCGCGTTGGGAAAAAACTGGCAAACACTCTTTAAGTCGGCTAGCGCATTGTCGCACAGCAAGGCCAGGCTGAAGCACGCGCTCGCCGAAGCAGGTCCTGTCGACGTCGAAACGCTCCCCTATGATCCGGAGGTTATCGCCTATGTCGAAAACTGGCGGCGAAAAGGCGGTCAGACGGCTCTGGTAACGGCCAGCGACGAGACAATAGCCAAGGACATTTTCGACCATCTTGGTATTTTTGACGAGGTCTATGGGTCAGACGGTGTGAGAAACCTCAAAGGCCCGGCGAAGGCCACCTTTCTGAAAAACCATTATGAAGACGGCTTCGCATATATGGGGGACGCCCAGGCTGACATTCCGGTTTGGTCGCAAGCTAACCGTGCAATCACCGTCAACGCACCCACGAAGTTGCGCAGTACGGTGGACGATCTTAGCCCAGAGGTTGACCATTTGAGCACTCAGGTCACTTCCTTAAAGCCGTATATAAAAGCTATTCGGCCCCATCAGTGGTTAAAGAACATTCTTGTTTTCCTTCCGATGCTAGCCGCTCACCAGTATGATTGGGGGACATTTTGGGCGTCTTTGCTGGCGTTCATCTCATTTTCCATGGTCGCGTCCAGTGCGTATGTCATGAACGATCTTCTGGATTTAGCCGCTGATCGCGCACATCCGCGCAAGTGCAAGCGCCCATTTGCATCAGGTGCGATCCCAATCGCTCATGGAACTTGGATGGCCTTCGGAATGCTTGCCACAGGCGCTATTATCGCCGCCAGCGTCAATTGGGCTTTTCTGGGCGCCATGACCTTCTATTACGTCGCAACCACTGCCTATTCGCTAAACATAAAGCGCCGCATTGTAATCGATATCATTACGCTGGCTGGTCTCTACACTACCAGAATCATTGCCGGGGGGTATGCTACCCAGATTCCATTGTCTGTGTGGCTTTTGGCATTCTCGGTGTTTTTCTTTCTTTCACTTGCATCAGTAAAACGCCAGGCCGAACTGATCGATACCGCCAAGCGTGGCGCAATGGAAGCCACAGGACGCGGCTATCAGGTCGACGACCTGCCGCTAATCAGCCAGGTGGCTATCTCTTCCGGATATGTTTCAGTTCTGGTTATGGCGCTTTACATCAACTCTCCCAACGTGATGGAATTGTATCGCTCTCCTACTGCGCTTTGGGTGGTGTGTTTGATTCTTCTGTATTGGTTGACTCGTGTCACCATGATAACCCACCGCGGGCATATGCATGATGACCCCGTCGTCTTTGCCGCGAAAGACAGAACCAGCCAGTTGTGTTTTCTCGCCATACTGTTTTGTGCTGTTTGGGGTGCCTTGTTATGACCTTGGGGAGTTTGATACTTCGGTATGGAACATTCGCGATCATCGCGACCGCCGGGAACCTTGCTACGCAACGGGTTTTCTTGATGTGGGGTGAAAGCCTAACCCATTTTGTTGTCGCACTATGTGCTGGAACCCTCGTGGGTTTGGTCATCAAATACCTATTGGACAAACGTTGGATTTTTTACGACTTGTCCTCCGGAGTGGTTGAGCACAGGAAAAAGTTCACGCTCTATACGATTATGGGGTTAGCTACGACTGCAATCTTCTGGGGTACTGAAACCGCTTGCTGGCTGATATGGGGGACCGATTTGGCTCGCGAGATTGGGGCTATTGTTGGTCTAACCATAGGCTATGTGGTCAAGTACAATCTGGATCGGCGATTTGTGTTCACCGATTCAACCCTTTCGCTTGGACGTGCGACATGATGCTAAGTGGGTGGGGGCGATTTCCAGTCGTTTATGCACCGATAGTCAAGGCCCCGCGGTCCGACGTCGAACTAGCTTCTGCGTTGCGTTGCGGGGGTGTCATCGCACGGGGCAACGGACGTTCCTATGGTGACAGTGCGATCAGCCGGCGCGGTACAATTGAGATGCGGCACTTCAACCGCATGATTTCGTTTGACAATGAAACTGGAACCCTTGTGGCAGAAGCTGGCGTTCTGCTGGCCGACGTAATCTCGTCCTTCCTGCCGCGTGGATGGTTTCCTCTTGTGACGCCCGGGACAAAATACGTGACACTTGGCGGAATGATCGCCGCCGACGTGCACGGGAAGAACCACCACCGTGACGGTTCAATGGCCAAGTCACTGGAATGGGTCGATGTGATGGACGCTTCGGGCCAAGTGCACCGTGCCTCGCGCGACGAAAATCAGCAGCTTTTCAACAGTATACCAGGGGCCATGGGGCTGACTGGAATAATACTTCGGGCCGCGATCCGGTTACAGCGGGTCGAGACAGGCTGGATCCAGCAGACAATGATCCCCGCGAGCAATCTTGCTGAGGCGATGGAAGTATTTGAGGCCAATGACCAAAGTCTTTACTCGGTTGCCTGGATTGACTGCCTGAAGCGCGGCGCGAACCGCGGTCGATCATTGGTGATGCTCGGAGAGCACGCTTCGCTCGATATGTTAAGCGCTAGGCAAAAACTAGACCGCTACGCTATGAGCCCTCGGCGAATGAAACGAGTGCCGTTTGACTTTCCAAGCTTTGCAATGTCGGGCCCTGCAGTGAAGGCTTTTAACGCGCTGTACTACCGTTCTGGGTTGCGTAAAGCCGGTGACAGCATTGTGGACTGGGATAGCTATTTCTATCCGTTAGATGCGATATTGAATTGGAACCGGGTCTATGGTCGCAAAGGTTTGCTGCAATTCCAATGCGTTTTGCCCTTGGAGACATCCCGTGAGGGCTTAAACGCCTTACTGGACACGATCTCTGAGGCCGGCTCTGGCTCTTTT
The DNA here is from genome assembly GCF_056540865.1 of Ruegeria sp. AL11. NCBI lineage: Bacteria > Pseudomonadati > Pseudomonadota > Alphaproteobacteria > Rhodobacterales > Roseobacteraceae > Ruegeria > Ruegeria sp. AL11. The sequence continues at coordinate 218,386 of NZ_JBQFXO010000008.1, read as the reverse complement.
CTGGCGGTTCTTAAGCGTTTCGGAGAACAAATCAGCGCGTTTTCTTTTCCAATGCTCGGCTATACTCTAGCGCTAGATTTCCCTGCCACCGACAAGAACCTCAGCCTGCTGGAACGCCTTGATCAAATAACGATAGCGCACGGTGGAAGATTCTATCTTGCCAAGGACGCCCGTATGTCAGCCCAAACATTGATGGAAAGCGACACGCGTACGGCCGCTTTTATCGCACAGCGACAGAACAGAAATGCATCGGTGGCCTTTCAATCCTCACAATCCGAAAGGCTTGCACTATGAGCAAAGGCCCCGTACTCATCCTTGGCGCGCGTTCCGACATTGGTCTCGCCGTAGCAAAAAAATTCGCCAGCCTAGGACACCCCGTCCAACTTGCCGCGCGCGAAGCTCAGAAATTGGCTCCTGATCGCGACGATATCTCCACCCGGTATAATGTAGAAGTCACGCTGCATGAATTCGACGCGCTGCACCCCGACAGATTTGCTGGTTTCCTCGACAGTTTGCCAGAACTTCCAGAGGTCGCTGCTTGCGCAATCGGCTATATGGGCGAGCAAGAGGATAGCGAAAGTAACCTGACAGCCGCCAGCCTTGTGATGCGTTCAAACTATGAAGGCCCTGTCGGCATTCTGTCCGAGCTAGCCAATCGGTTCGAAGATCGTGGGTCAGGTGTAATTATTGGGATCAGTTCGGTGGCCGGTCAACGTGGCCGCGCCACAAATTATTTCTATGGCTCGGCCAAAGCCGGCTTCACTGCCTTCCTTTCTGGACTGCGCAATCGACTGACCAAGAAAGGTGTGCATGTAATCACCGTTTTGCCCGGGTTCGTTGCGACGCGTATGACTGAAAATCTCGATCTGCCCAAAAAACTGACGGCTCAACCTGCAGAAGTGGCCGAAAAGATAGCGTTGGCAGTCAAAAAAAGCAGAAATGTAATCTACGTCCGCTCAATTTGGTTTTTGATCATGACAATCATCTGCAACATCCCTGAAAACATCTTCAAAAAGATGAAGCTGTAATGATCAAGGCGCTTCCGTCTATCAGTCGGACGGTGGGCAATTGACTTCGAGCACATAACCCGGGCTTAGCAGAGTGTCAAAAACCGCAACTGGTTTATAAGAACATGATCTTTCGTCCAATACCTGCCTCAGTCCTGCGGTTGCCCGTCCCGGTAACCCAGGCCAGCTCGCATGTATCGACGCTATGTAAAAAGTCCTGCCATCCGACGGTCCGGAATCCAGAACGAACCGTGCCAACGGCCTGAAATCACTTCTTTGGCGCAACAAAATGTACATCTTTGCCCAGCCGATTGGATCGTTTTGCAAGATGTTCTCAACCTTTTCCGAGAACAGATTGCCATCGATTTCGTTCCATTCTGAATCGAAGTAAGATGGGTCGATTGCACCACTTTGTGTCGAAAGGCTAGGTGCGAACCGGTGCTGAGCAATTGGCGCGCCCCTTTCGATCATCAGCGGAATCAGACGGAATGTTCCAAAATAATACAGCACGTCCGAGGGCGGCAAATTGGCAAGCGTCTCCACCACCTGGTCGCTTGAACCTTCGACCAATTGCGGAGGCCACTTCATCGCCACTCTTAACCCAGAAGCTGCAAAAGCAATTCCCAGAACTATCAAGCAGCCCAGCGCTAATCGGCGGTGTCGGTCATCGCGTGGTACGAGCAACGTATCGACCACCGCTCCAGCTAGAACCCCTACGACCCCCAAAATCCAAAAAAGATGACGTGAGCTAACCGCAGGATATTTGCCTATTGCAGCCAACACTAAAAAGGCCAAAACGATAGTTGCGGTGAACAGCAACAAACTGACAAGTTTTGAACGTCGAGTGTCACCAAGAATAATGAGTGCGGCGCCGGAACTTCCCAAAAGTACCAGCACAATCAATACCCCTCGTGTTTGCAACAAGAGCATGGTGGCTTCACCGAACCGCTTCAGGGCATCAAAACCCAGAGCCCCATATGCGTCAGGAAACCCGGTCAATTGAATTTTTGTCGCGTACCCGATTTGCAAGTAATACGCCACGGCAACACCGCAGAAGAGCGCGGCCAAAGCGACCTCCTTCCACTCTAAATGTCCCCGTTTCAGACGTGAGAGCAGAAAAAAAGCTACCACCAGACACCCTGCGACAATTGTAGATAGACCCAAAAACAACCCAACGAACAAAACCGCCATGTCCCGTAAACCAAAGGGTGCGTCACGATTTTTGCAGTAGATCCAGGCAGTAAATATGGCGAAACCAGCCGCATCGAATGCGTAGAACTTCAACATCGAGCCATTGATCAGGAAAGATGGCTGCGACAATAGCACAAATAGACCTGCAGCAATTGGAATAGGGCGCCTTTCGAAAGCGAAGGCCATAGCAATAGTGATGATGCCAAGCGTCGTCAGGATCACGATCCATCGAGCCGTTTGAATTGATAGGTGTGAAATCGAATGCAAAAACAGATTGAAAACGGGCGGGCCGGCTTGTTGCGCCTGCGGCAAGGGGCCAAAGGCTTGCGCCAGGTTGTCCAAAGGAAAGTTCAGAAGTTGAGAAACTTCATCAATCCAAATGCTGCGATCTGTCCAAAAAAAGAGCTGCACGCCCCCGAAAGCTATAACCAGGACCAATACCGCAATGCCAATCGGGCTGTCCGAGCGGGCAATATCCTTTGGCATCGAATTCTCTCTGAAATCGTTTGATTATCTGTGATTTAATCGGAAAAGCGTTGTGGACTCAAGTTGGGCTTTCTGTTCAATCTCAACAGACTGAACACGCTAAAATCCCCAAAGTTTAAGGCGATGCTCTCTGCGCTCTACCCAAGATTGTCGACAAATAGCCCTGTTGGCCCTTTCGAGTTGTTGCGTCTACCAAAGCACTGCTGTCAGCCAATCAGAAATGAGGTCTCGCCTGAAGGTCTGACCTTGATGGGAAATTGCCACGAGTCCGTAATTTTGTGCATGTCCACTAGCTTTTTTTTTCGTTTTAGCTAGCGATAGTATCGGTCATTGGAGAACGCCATGCTGCTTTTCAGGCTTTGCCTTGTCGTCGTTATTTTATCAGTGCTCCTGGATTACGCAGTTAACCTGTCCGACACACGCTGGAGCTGGGACATCAACCATATGATGTATTTCGGCCAACGGCTTCTTGAAAATGACCTTCATTGGACGGTTGAATTTGATGACAAGCTGCCAGTTAACCAATTCCTCTTCGTAATCCCAGCCGCATTCGACAGCGTTCTGGCGTGGCAAATCCTTTCCATCTTTGCAATGCTGGGTGGCGCGATTGCGACGGCGTTTGTCACTCGGCAGGTTCTTGTCTCCGGGCTGGATCTGCCGGATCGGGTTACAACGATGTGTGCGCAAACGTCAGCAGTCGCAAGCTTAGCGGGTTTTGCGTTCCTTCCCGGCGGGATTTACCACATCAATCCCTTGGCAAGCGCCTCGGCAATTGGCGCAATAGCCTTGCTTATGGCTGCGGTTGCGCCCATCCGCTTTGGAAAAACCCCATCTATTTGGCTTTTCGCTTTTTCAGCTCTGCTTGCCAGCCTTGCCATAGGGATACGCCCCTATTTTTTGCTGTGTCTCTGTTGCGCAGCATTCTGGTTGACTTTGCGCCTCATACCAACAGGGGTTACTCTGCTAAAGGCCGTTTGTGTCGCTACAATCTGGATTGCTGCCGTCGGTTTGGCCGGAGCGCTAACGAACGTCATGCCATACGTTCTCACCGGCAACTTACAGGCCTTTCTGGATGGAATGCAGTTGCTACGACAAGACCTGATCCTCCAACCATTGACGAGCAATTTGAAAGAGCAACACAGCTGGTTCACCGATCGCATTCTGCCTGTTTTTCCCTTCCTGGCATTGGCTTCGGTCTCCACTGCGATCGCAGCTGTTATACATTTGCTCCAAGGTCGAAAGACGCGGCTATCAAACCAAACAAGGGGTCTTTGGACAGATATCTTAGTGATAACCTTAATATTGCCCGGCCTGATCGAGGCAGCGATACTCTACAAGCATTTTTGGTCACACTACCTACAACTGTTTGTACCGTTTTTTGCTATCGGAACAGGGTTCTTCGCCGCACTTTTGTGGCGTGGGCCGTTGCAAGCCAGAACGGGAAGCGAAGTGCTAAAGTTAGCACTGGTCTTTTTGATAATGCTGCCACTATGGCGGATTTCGCTGGAGCATGTCCGTTGGTTTTCATCCCGGGGCGATACAGCTGAGGAGATCGATCTGCTGTCCAACCAGATCGCGCAGGTTCAAGAGACACTGCCCAGTGGGTCACGCGATTTTCTGGCGCCGAATCTGATGTATGAACATTGGCGGTTGCGCGAACCACGCCATGGCTTTCCACATGCGGCCAATACCGATTTTATCGTTGGTAAGAACTGGTGGGTCGATCTAGAGATTCCAGCAGGATACGACCTGCCAAAAAACTACAATGAGTACTGCAACCAAATCGACCGCCAAGGTCCCAGCATCATCGTACTTAAAATCCAAGACCAGCTTGCAGACTGCCTCAGACAAAGCGCAGTGTATTCGGCCTTTGAACCGGAGAACGCGACATCGGATGAAGTCTTGTTTTTTTTACGCGGAAACGGAAGTTGAACCTTTGAAGCGTGTAAATGCAGACGGATTAACGAAGGGTTTCATAAGCGCAACGATCCCAATGCCCAAGGTGAGTTGGATTCCTAGTCCTCATTTACACACGCTGGGCTTGGCTTATGCTGTTTACCCTTACTCAGGCGTAGTTAACCTTTGATACAGGCCATTACTTTGCAAAGATATACTTACTCCATTCCGATGTTTTTGATTTGGGGATTCACACTCTTCATCGCCTGGACTGCCTATCAGGACTTTCTGCTTGGCGGCAATTCCTGGAAACAGGGTGATTGGCTTATCAACAGTACAGAAATCACTATCCGCCGGGGGATGATGGGCTCGATGCTGCTTAAAGTAGCACAGGGTTTGTCGATTGATGTCTTGCTATTGGTTGTCGTTGTGCAGATCGGCTTGCTGCTTGCAACCGTGGGACTAATTACTGTTGCGCTTAAGCGAAAATGCAGTCCTTCGACCCTTTGGCTTTTGATCCTGTCCCCGGGCTTTTTTATCAGTTTTTGGGCACTGGACAGTCAAGGCGGTCTGCGGAAGGAATTGATTTCCTTTTTTGCCTTTGCGTTGATGCTGTTTGCCGCCAGTCAACATACTCCGAACAAGTTGTTGATCTATTTTTCGGCTGTCGTCTTCGGGTTCGCAACTATTAGCCACGAGGGAAACCTTTTCTTTGCGCCCTTCTTTGCGTTCTGCTTTTGGCTGGCTCGATCTAAACTGGTGATCTCGCGGTTGGACTTCGTCGCCTTGTTGGGAATTATCGGCAGTTCTTGCCTGATCGCCGTGCTAATTGCGTTCGCATTTGGAGAGTTGACTGACTATATGGCCGTATGTCAGCCCATACTGAACGCGGGTGTTTCGGCGGAAATGTGTGAAGGCGCAATCAAGGCGCTTGAGATTCCCCTGAGCGAATACATGACGGCAACCTTTTGGGTTTTGTTTTCATCGAATGTCTTTTCCTTTGCGCTTTTGTATGCGTTGACTGCAGTCTCGATTTTGGTCACCGGATCCTACCTAATAGGCGGGCGCATTTTTGTGCGTGCCTACATTGCGTCGGCATTCCTTTTTCTGCCGCTTTACGTTGTTGCCCTAGATTGGGGCCGATGGGTCAGTTGGCATACAACCGCTGTTGTTTTCACTTTGCTAATTGCGATCAGCTTTGGTGTACCAAAACGAACAAATACTCAAGAAATGCCAATACGGATGTTCTCGGTTCTTTTGGTTTTCAATGTAGTTTGGGGATTTTCGCACTTCGTGGACGTTATTTGGGGCGGTATTGCCTGGAAAACACTCAAAAGCACATTCATTCTACTGGGTCTTGACCATATTGCACTACCGGCCACTTAACCCGCGAGCGAAGGACCGAAGCGACTTCCAATCAGGGTGAAGCCCACACCTCCTTCGTTTCGGTGCGAATAGGCCTTAGTACGACCCTGGCTGCCTTAGTCGCGACAATGAAACGATGTACTGAACCAAGACCCACCAGCAACTAAGCGATCCAGCGAGACACGCCTCCGGTCGCTCAAACTGAAGATTTCAAAAGACAGAGCAGGGAACTTTCTGCGAATGGACCTTGGGCCCACAACGAAGCAACTGCCAAAACAAATGGTAGAATGCGCTAGGTTGAGAGCCCATCGATCACGTGGGTAGCACTATAGTTTTCGACACTACCCAACCTGGAAGCAAACCGGCAATGGGCCCAGCCAGCATAACCAAAAGCCACGCGCCTGAGATACCCTTTTGCACGATGGCAAGCAGGCAAACTCGGCTAAGCATGGCTTTTGTCGGCAGCACGGCCTAAAGACATTCGCCGATTACGTGCGGAACTCAGATCATAGGTCCCACACCTCAACCACGACAGTCGCCTCAGACAGTTGACCAGACGAGTCCGCTACCCAGTACTCAAATGTGTCGGTGCCCTCGAAGTTAATGTTTGGCTGGTACAGCAGCTGCCCATCTTCTTGAACATATACATCGCCATTCTCGGGGTCGGTGAAACCACTTACATTGAGTTCAGCACTTTCTGCATCTGAATCATTGGCAAGCACGTCAACAAGAACACCCTGGTTCATTCCAGTTGAGAAATTGTCGTCCACTGCATCCGGAGCCGAACCTCCCAGATCAAGCATGCCGTTAAAACGGGCACCGTTCGCGTAGTTGTTAATCATCCAGTTGTTTGCCAGTTCACCGTCCGTCATTTCAAGCGTGACAACATGGGTGATCTTCATGACTTCGCCGGTTGCTCTATCGGTGATAAAGTCGTCGATCAAAAGCACGTTCCGACCGTCTTCTGTCCTGTAATATCCGTTTTCGGAGATCAGATAGATGATGTGCTCATAAAACTCGATCTGAAGCGGCTCCTGCTCAAACGCCCGGTCTCGGGTCCCAATCGAGTCGGTTCTGACACCATCAAAGCTGAAGTTTTCACCTAGCGCGATGCTAAGACCACCGTCATGGACAAATTCTAACCTGCCAGGAGTCAAATCGTCCGACGTCAGTATCTGGTGAGCAGCGGGGTTGTAGCCAAGGATATCCGTGCCGTTATTGATCGATTCAAAATCAATCAGGATATTTGCAACATCGCTATCCGGGAACGAAGCTGTGAAATCCGACCGGAAGTCAACCGCCGCATCAAAACCTTCCACGCGCAGCCCATTTAGAACCATGTCGTAGATGTTTGTTCCGAAGTCTATCCCGTAGTTATTGACGTCGCCCAAGCGCTCTCTCGCGTTGATGAGATCGAAGTCGATGAACGTATAGTGCGAGGTGTAGCTCAGGTTTGCGCCGGTGGAAGTTTCCCAGTTCAAGAAACCGTCAAAAACAGTGCGAAGATCATGCTGCGTCTGCCAAGGGAAATCCTTGATGACGATGATCCCTGTGTTGGTGCCAAAAGCCTCGTTGTCGCGAAACCCTTGAATCGGCGCCAGGTTGTTCAGAATCGTATCCCGGCCATACCCTATCTCAGGGTGATCCAAGTTATCGACTGAAGGATCGGCCTTGTTGTTGCGCATCATCCAGACGAAACCATTGTTGGTATTCGCTGCAACGTTTTCCGCTGCCTCAACCAAACGGCCTGCGAAGAAGAACCCGTCGCCAGTATGGCCGGTATCTTGACTCGAGACGCGTGCTCCGTCCTTGACTTCCCAATCACCCCAGTTCGTACCTTGGGCATTGATCGCCATGTTTCTGAACCAGGAGCCTGTCTCGTCACCGGCTTCAGCTACAAATGCAGCCCCGAAAACATCAAAGGCGACATTCTCTGCGAAGTTAGCATTGCTGGAATGGTGGACAAATCCCCAGCCAGGCGAGCCATCAACGGTATTTCCAACAGCAATCGCCGGGTTGTCCTGATCAGAAGTGCCCGTCAAGTGGAAATGGAATGAATAGCGACCTTGGATGTTACTGTCCGGTTCCACAACCCCCAAATCAGCAGTGCTAAGTGCGGCGGGTGTGGATTTGTCGGTCCGCCCCAAGTCTTCGAATGCTGCGTAGCGGACGTCGACGTCGTCATTGTGCATGAACATTACGTGTCCACGGTGATGAGTTTGCGTGGCATCCCCATCCTCACTCGAGAACGTAATGTTTCTGGACATGTTCGCGACGTAAGCAAACAAATCGTCACGCGGTGTATCGTGATCATGCTCCAGTGGAGGTTCAAATGTGATCTGATTGCCGTTGATAGCGGTGATCGTGATCTCTTCGTCTTGGCTTTCGATGTAGCCAAGAGCTGTACCAGTATGCCCAGTTTGGTGCGTTCCTGTTAGAACCAGATTGTCACCGACTTGCCATCCATCGGGGATTTCGGAAAGCGACAGAGTGTTCTCACCACGCATCGGGGCTTCCGACACGGTCAAGAAAGCTTGCTTTTCTGCACCATGAATTTCGACTTGACCATGCGAGATAACACCGCGCGACAGCAAAGTCGGATCCCAACTGACGTCAATGTCACCGTTGTTGGCAATCACAATTTCGGCATTTACATTGGCTGCAATCGGATTGTCTTCTGTTCCAATTTCAAGTCGGCCGGATGTGTCGACAACCATCGTGTCAACGACCATGCGCGTGTTAATGTTGGTCGCGAAGGACAATTCACCATCAACACGAACTGTGAACAGCGATGCATCGCTCACACCATTGTAGGTGACTGCGATGTTCTTCGGAATCAAGACGTTAGCACCTTCGTCCGGGATGCGCCCTTCATACCAGGTGTTGGGGTCAAACCAATCGCCATCTGATACGGCCACATGAGTGGCGTCAGAGCGATCAACAAGATCCAGCAGCGCACCATGCTCCGTGGACATAGTCATACTATCGCCATGCGCGTGCGCATTGGGCTCGGCCATTACCGCCGCAACAAACGCGTCATGTTCGGAAGGGTCAGTTGGCTCTGGGATCGTGCCAGGAAGGTTCTCACCACCATGATCCACTTCGTCGCTGTCGGCATGATCATCGTGGCCCGTATGGCCATCATCAGTCCCGCCATGATCGCCGTGATCAACCACGTCATCGGTGGTATCCGAACCATCCGTTCCATGATCTCCGCCGTCGTGGACCATGCCGCCATCATCAGTCCCGCCATGATCGCCGTGATCAACCACGTCATCGGTGGTATCCGAACCATCCGTTCCATGATCTCCGCCGTCGTGGACCATGTCGCCACCGTCGGCCCCGCCCTGATCACCGTTATCAACCACGTCGTCGGTGGTATCCGATCCATCCGTTCCATGATCTCCGCCGTCGTGGACCATGTCGCCATCATCGGTTCCGCCCTGATCTACCTGATCAACAGCGTCGTCGGTGGTATCGGATCCATCCGTACCGTCATGACCATCATGTACGGTATCGCCGTCCGGCAACGAATGACCGAGGCTATCTCCGGAAATGACTTCGGTTACACCGTTCGTGTCAGGACCACTCCACTCCAGCCTCAGGACCTGGTCGCCCCAAATCTCAAAATAGCGGACTTCGAGGTCGTGCTCGCCAGCTTCCAAATCGACCACAACCGGAATGGTCACAGCTCCATGAGGGCCATCATTGTCGATGATGCGCTCACCATTTAGGTAGACTGCGGACCCGTCATCGGATGTCAGGTAAATCGTGTATGAACCGGCCGTTTCAACATTCAGTGTACCTCTGTAACGGGCCGCGAATTCATCCTGTGCGCCATTTTCCCAGAACGGGTTATTTGAGTTCTCGAAATTCAGCTCCGAGACGGTGCTTGTCAGATCGGGCGTTGCGTCAAAATCAATTTCAGCAAGGCTCCAAGCCGCTGTCGGCAAAACAAAATACTGAGCAACCAGACCACGGTTCTGTGATGTTTGGTCGTCATTGCTGTCATGCCCGCCGTCGTGACCCATATCGCCACCGTCGGTGTCAACTTGATCACCTTGGCCCGCATCGCCATCATCTGTCCCGCCCTGATCTACCTGATCAACAGCGTCGTCGGTGGTATCGGAACCATCCGTACCATCATTTCCACCGTCTTGGCCCGTATCGCCACCGTCGGTGTCAACATGATCACCATGGCCCGCATCGCCATCATCGGTTCCGCCCTGATCTACCTGATCAACAGCGTCGTCGGTGGTATCGGATCCATCCGTACCGTCATGACCATCATGTACGGTATCGCCGTCCGGCAACGAATGACCGAGGCTATCTCCGGAAATGACTTCGGTTACACCGTTCGTGTCAGGACCACTCCACTCCAGCCTCAGGACCTGGTCGCCCCAAATCTCAAAATAGCGGACTTCGAGGTCGTGCTCGCCAGCTTCCAAATCGACCACGACCGGAATGGTCACAGCTCCATGAGGGCCATCATTGTCGATGATGCGCTCACCATTTAGGTAGACTGCGGACCCGTCATCGGATGTCAGGTAAATCGTGTATGAACCGGCCGTTTCAACATTCAGTGTACCTCTGTAACGGGCCGCGAATTCATCCTGTGCGCCATTTTCCCAGAACGGGTTATTTGAGTTCTCGAAATTCAGCTCCGAGACGGTGCTTGTCAGATCGGGCGTTGCGTCAAAATCAATTTCAGCAAGGCTCCAAGCCGCTGTCGGCAAAACAAAATACTGAGCAACCAGACCACGGTTCTGTGATGTTTGGTCGTCATTGCTGTCATGCCCGCCGTCGTGACCCATATCGCCACCGTCGGTGTCAACTTGATCACCTTGGCCCGCATCGCCATCATCTGTCCCGCCCTGATCTACCTGATCAACAGCGTCGTCGGTGGTATCGGAACCATCCGTACCATCATTTCCACCGTCTTGGCCCGTATCGCCACCGTCTGTTCCATGATCTCCCCCGTCGTGGACCATGTCGCCATCATCGGTCCCGCCCTGATCACCGTTATCAACCACGTCGTCGGTGGTATCGGAACCATCCGCACCATCATTTCCGCCGTCTTGGCCCGTGTCGCCACCGTCGGTGTCAACATGATCACCATGGCCCAGGTCGCCATCATCGGTCCCGCCTTGATCTACCTGATCGACAGTGTCGTCGGTGGTATCGGATCCATCAGTACCATCATATCCACCGTCGTGGCCCGTATCGCCACCGTCGCTGTCAACATGATCACCATGGCCCGGGTCGCCATCATCGGTCCCGCCCTGATCCACCTGATCAACAGTGTCGCCGGTCGTATCCGATCCATCCGTGCCGTCATCATCGGTAACGCTGCCTGGCAGCGAATGACTCAGGCTGTCTCCCGCTATCAGAGTTCTGCCACCCTGAGTATCCGGTCCGCTCCATTCCAAGACCAAGGTCTGTCGACCCTTGTTCTCGAAATACTGAAGCTCAAGATCATGCGAACCTGCAGTTAAGAACAGTGTCACCGGGATCATGACGTCGCCATGCAAGCCATCGTTGTCGATCACTTGTTCACCGTCGATAAACAGCGCGGAGCCGTCATCCGAGGTCAGATAAATTGTGTATTCCCCAGCTGTCTCGACATTCAATTGGCCCGTGATCTCGGCGGCAAATCTATTCCGCGCGCCACCGTCCCACCATGCATCCCGACCCCGTTCGAATGCGACTTCGGACAGGATCATCTCCGAAACCGGATCGGCGTTAAAGTCGATCTGATCCAGACGCGAAGTACCGCCTTGGAGTTCGAAAAACTTGGCAAAAAGTCCCAGACTCTCTGTCGCCTGCGGCGCAACATCTGCATCAGAAGAAGCTTCGTCAAAGCCTTCCGTGGATGTTTCTGCGGCATCAGAAATAGAGTAGTCCACGACGTTAGAACTGATCAGCTGCCTGTCGCCGCCGGTATCAAGACCCTCCCATTCCAACTTGAGCGTTTGTAAACCGCCGCTTTCGAAATAGCGGATCTCGATATCATGGGACCCAGCGTCGAGCATAATGTCGGTCTGAATCAGCCTGTCACCATGGTTTCCATCGTTGTCGATGACAAGCTGTCCATCAATGTACAATGCCGAACCGTCATCAGACGTAAGGTAGAAGGTGTAGACGCCAGCCTGACTTACGTTCAGGGCGCCCGAATACTTTGCTGCAAACGAGTCTTGGGGACCGCCATCCCAGAACGCTTCAGTTGAGCGTTCAATATCCAGCTCCGAAACCACCTCAACCGCGTCAGGTGTTAGATCGAAGTTTACCTCCGAAATACTGGAAACCCATTGGGGTAACGTGTAGTACTCTGCGATAAAGCCCAAGCCTTCGGTCGGAATGCCGAAAATCCGAGTGTCGATGCTGCTCATTACGTTATCCTTGGTGCATTTGATGAAACCCTGGTGAGGCTCCAATCAATGTGGTGGTCGGTCAGGAGGTACAGGTCCAGAAGGGCGAAAGTGCGGCAGGAAGCTGGCACAAGATCATATCTGCGGCGAAACTGTGTCCATTTTGTAAACCGGGTGTCTCAAAGTTTGCCGTCGAATTATTATCCGAGGCTAAGTACTTCAGTTTAGGTGCCATCCCAGCCGCCTTTTCATTTTGTCCATTCCAAGCGTTTCCACGACCCGTAAGCCGCGAGAATCGAGTAACATTTGAAGTAACGAAAAAACTAGTTCACCATCCCTGAACAATGGCATACCCAGACCTCAAATTGCCCACAACCCGGAAATACTCAGAGCTATTCAAGCAAGCGAGACATTGCCGAGCGTGTCCAGATTTCCGCCGAGTTTCTAAGTGAAATCATGGTTTTTTTGCATTTTCGCCCCATTCCCGACCTCAATTCGCTCCAAATTTCATCGGTTTTTTAATGAAATTTCGTATACGATCGAAACCGAAGCACCCGGTAAGCGAGAAGATTGCTGATTTGGAACAATTTCCGACTGTTTTCGCTCTAAACCCGGGGCTGGAGCAAGGGTAAAAGCAAAGGCATGCAAGCGCACTGCTGTGTTGTTCGTCTTTTTTGTTGTTCTCGTAAGGACGCAGCCAACGATAGACAATTCCGCTTTGCTGAGCCATCAAAGGGTATTGGTTATTAAGTAGTGGAATAGTTTTGTGAATTCCGAGACTGACATCGCTTCGCATCAATTGGCACAAGGGCCCGAGTTTCTTTCGCTGATCAGCCAGCCCACGAAGGCATCGCTTTTTGCGAGCGTGAGTGACTGCTGGAATCATGGGCGGGGCTTTACCCTGGCAACCTTAAACCTGGACCACATCGTAAAAATGCGTGAGATGCCCGATTTTCGGTCGGCCTATATTTCGCACAGCCATGTGGTAGCTGACGGAAACCCAGTTGTGTATCTTTCGCGGCTTGCGGGGCGCCCAATCGAATTGATCCCCGGCTCAGACCTGATCGCGCCGCTGGCAAAGTTGGCTGCGCAACATGGCGTACCTGTCGCGCTTTTAGGGGCAACACAGTACACATTGGACCGGGCGGCGGGTCTGCTGGAGAAAGACAATCCAGGGCTTCGCGTTGTTGCGAAAATCGCGCCGCCTTATGGGTTGGATACCAATGGGCCTGAGGTCGCCACCTACTTTGATACCATCCAATCATCTGGGGCACGCCTTTGTTTCCTGGCGCTAGGAGCGCCGAAACAGGAAATTCTGGCGGCACGGGGTGCTCAAATTGTGCCGTCCTGCGGATTCGTCTCAATTGGGGCAGGCCTGGATTTCATAGCAGGCAGTCAAACCCGCGCACCGTCCTGGGTACGAAAGCTTTCGCTGGAATGGGTTTGGCGCATGGCCAACAACCCGAAGCGTCTTGCGGGCAGATATGCTCGGTGTCTCGCGATTTTGCCCAAACTATTCTTTCAGGCTTTGCGCGTACGCTTGGCACGTTGATCACCGCATGAAACGGCGTTTCAAAGGCCTTGACTGAATTTTCGGCGCCCGCGCAATTCCTGATCTGTGTTTTCATCAGGCGCCGGATCCGGGAATAGCAGTCAGTAACCGTATTTATCCAGTTTCTCGAGGTAGCGGCATTTGTTCAGGACCACACCCAGCAGATTGCAGCGCCCAGCGATCTCGTCCTTGCACTTCTCCAGTTCATCAGCGGAAGTATCTTCGGCCGCGGCCACTAACAAAACGCAATCAATCTGATCGAGAAATGCATATGTGTCGTCGCAAGCGAGCATAGGGGAAGTGTCAAAAATCATGATGTCTGGCTGATACCGCTCTTCAATCCGATCAATAACGTGAGCAGCGTCTTTGTCCTGCAGCAGTTCGGCGGAGTTCGCTACCGAATCGCTGTTCAAAGCAAAAGCCAGCTTCCGATCGTAACAGACCATGTGGTCCTCGGGCTGGCTTTGGCCTTCCAAAGCGTTGGCAAAATTGCATTTGCTTGTACCCAGAAGTTTGTGAGCTGATGGACGTCGCAGGTCCAAATCGACCAGCATCGACCGGATATTTCTCTGGCGGGCGATACTGAACGCCAGATTCAGACTCAAAGTAGTCTTTCCGCAGGCGGACCCTGGTGAAGTGATCGCAACCCGACGCCAATTGTTACTAGCCATCTGATGCATCATACGTGTGCGCAATACATCAAATGACGCAGAATCTGCGGATGCCTCGTAACCAGAGATTCGGGCCCGCTTCAATTGGCTGGGCTTTAGATCGTACTCAGGCAAGTCCGCCCACAGCTTATCAACGAGCGGGACAGCCGGATTCTCGGGCTGCAGAGCTTCCACGGTAGCGCCTGCAGGCTTCGGAGCGATTTCGTCGGAAGCCGACACACGCCGCGCTTCTCGGGCTTTTTGAATGGCAGACTGAATACGTTCCATAACCTGTGGATCCCGTTATCCCAGTTTCAACCGATCAAGCAAATCCGTCGCGCCTAGCTTTTCGGCTACTTTCTCGAGAACAAGATCAAGTGGTAGATAATATAGGTGAACTAAGTACAAAGCTGCAACCACTCCAACAATTGGGAGGCTCAGACCTGCGACAATCATGGCTCGCCGAACAGCAATCTCTCGTTTAGTCCATAAATACGGCACAGTTGCAAACACAGGCACATCAAAACGAGAAGAGATATCTGCCGGTCTGCGCACGGTTGAATTGAGAATCTCCATCAAAACAAACAATCCTCCCGCGATTGCGAATCCAGCTGCAATACCCATCGCTACGATCTTTTTTCGGCTGGGTTCTGCGGGAATTGTCGGTACTACGGCATGCTCTGCTACAGTGATGCGCTGACCACGAGACTGGGTTTCGATTTGATCGCCTGTACGGGCTTCGGCAAGGCTGGCGGTCGCCTGAGTGTATTGCAAACGCAGATTGTCATAATCCCGTTCGAGAGTACCCAGAGCAATTGCATTGGTTGGAGTCGCCTCGATGGACCGCGCCAGTGATTCCAACTCTGCATCGACATCCGCCTTTTGAGTCTCGATAAAATCGATCTGCCCATCAATGTCCGAGACCTGCAGATCAAATGGTGTGAAGTTCGGCGCTGTCTCGGTGCCAAGACCCAACTGGATATTGGCTGCCTCCAATGCCGCTATCTGACCATCCAACGACCGAATGCGCGGGTGATCAGATGAATAGATAACCAGAGCCGAAGCACGTTCGTCCTGTAATTGCCTTAGGCGGCGCTGTTCCGGTGTCAGGCTCTCTCCGGCCAAATCTGAACGCCCAGTCCTTTCGTAGACCTCAACAAGCCGAGCACGGCGGTCGCGTAGACCCGACAATTCGCGATCCAGCTGAAGCATCCGCTCCTGCAACGAAGACTGACGCTCACGGCTGTAGTTCAGACTTTCTGGCAATGCGTCTTGATGGGCTTCCTTGAACTCAAGGATCTTGCGACCCTGCTCTGCCATCTCACCATCCAGTCGCGCCACCTCCTGAACAAAGAATTCCAGTGTCTGCGCCGCGACACCTGTGCGCATCGCAACGTTTTCCCTGAGTATCTGCGCCACCAATTCATTGGTAACCATAGCTGAGACTTCAGCATCGGCCGATGCAAACGACACCGTCACGAACGCCGCCTGGTTCAGAGTATTATATGGTATTTCAAGCTCAATTCGCTCTTGCATATCCCAGACTATTTCATCTGGAGTCAGTTCCGGCTGGCCATCATGCAGCGCAAAACGGCTCGACAAGTCTAGCAAATTGGATCGCGCCAGAACCCGCTGCTGGATGACTTGGAGAATTTCCACGACACTCGCCTGTACGGTGGTCGACGCAAGATCGCCCGGAATTTGAGCAGATTCTACAACCAGTCGCGACTGCGCCTTGTAGACGGGTGGCAGCGTAAACGCTGCATAGACCGCACCAAGCGTACAAAACGCAATAATGGGAACGATGAAATAGAGCCGGCGCCAAACCAAAGAAAGGTAGAATTGGATGTCCCTGATCATGAACTTGAACCACCGCTATCTGAATGCAAGCTCGCGGCAAAAAAGGCGCCATCTTCAAGAACCATTTCGACCGTTTTCCGCACGACGCGCTGACGACCGCGGGTAGAGGCATACACCATCGACAAGTCGCAAAGCTGATTGACCAAACGCGGTACTCCCTGTGTCGCCTCGTAAATCAGGTCCGTCGCGGCGGGGCTGAAAAAGTTGCGCTCGGCCCCAGCAACACTAAGCCTGTGTGCTACATATTTTCGTACCGTTTTCCTATCCATCGCCTTCAAATGAAAACTGGAGGCAACGCGCTGCGCGAACTGACGCAACTCGGGACGGCGGACGATCTCCTGCAATTCGGGCTGACCAACCAACACCAATTGCAGTAGCTCGTCTTTATTCGCATTGATGTTGGTGAACATCCGGAGCTCTTCCAGCGATTCCGGCGTTAGGTTCTGCGCCTCATCAAATATCAGGATCACGCGGTGACCTTGAGCGTATTCCTCGATTAGATGGGACTGGAACATGGCAAACAGATCAACATACGTGGCTTCCGGAGGGGCCGGTTGATCAAGCGCCATCAATACCCAGCGCAACAATTCGCCACGGTCTCCATGCGCATTTGAGATCAGACCAATCTTTACGTCATTGCCCACACTTTTCAGTAGATGGTACATCAATGTTGTCTTGCCGGCTCCAACGTCACCTGTAATCAATGTTATCGGAGCGCGTGTCAGGATACCGTATTCGAGCATCGTGTAGGCTTGCAGATGCGCTTGCGACCAGAAGATGAAGTCCGGGTCCGGCAGCAACGAGAACGGTCGCTCGTTTAACCCGAAATGAGCGGTGTAGATATCAAGCGAGCTTTCGCTGCCGCCTGGTGTATCGTTGGAATGAATATTCAAATCCTCGTACTCATATTAATCGCAATGCCATCTTCGGACACTCGGGTATCCTAATCCTGACAGGGGATTTCAGTCTTGTCATCGCAGTATACCAAACTACCCTGTTCACGTTTAGGGCATTTCGTAGCAACCGCATGTGACCTAGGCCACAATTTAAGGTGCTTCCGGGACAACGCAATCAATTATCTTACACCCGTTATGGGGTATGGCCTGTCGGAAACCCGGTTCCCCAGCAAACTTGGCGATTTTTCTATGCTTCTCAGCATATCGCAAGCTGAGCTTAAGCAAGGTGGACGTTCAACCCATTGTTTTCATTCTCATTGAGACTTGAATGTGTTTTGGAGCCACCGCCAAAGCGCGATAGTATCAGCCGTGTTTTGACCACGATGATCACGCGCCAAAGAGGCAAAATGAGACATTGATGCAGCTGAAACAGACGCCTCGCCAACTACGGAAGGCATGTAGAAAAACCTAGCAACTCTACAATCTAAAAATGCAAAATGGAAACAATCGCCCCTTTTTGCGGTGATTATTAAAGGGTCAAATGGTGCGGATCAGACTACATAAAGCGTAAATAAAAGCTGCATTTTACTTGTACTTAACTAGATTCGCAAACTCCGAGACCGGTCCGTTCGGCAATCCCGCATCAAGCTGAACTGTTTCTCTTTGACAGAAGCCGAACCGGAGCGTACTCCAAATATGAGGTTGCTCAAGTGATTGAAGGGCGCCGTGTGCAGTACCCGTCGGCCTGCCAGCAGACCGGCTTTAGACTGCTGGGTGCTGATATATTTTGTGACGCCGCGGCTCGCCCGCGGGATTAGTAACGAGTAAGAAGCCGATTGGAGAATATCTGACCATGGCGCCACGATCAGATATTGGTATTTTGGGACAGTCCGGGTTTGTTGGGTCTACTCTTGCGCGTGCGCTCCCTGATGCAAGCGGATTTAACTCGCGCACCGTGAAGCACGCCGAAGATCAGCGATTTGAAACGCTTTACTGTGCTGCGGCACCCGGCTCGATGTTTGAAGCCAATAAGTATCCGGATCGCGACGCTGAACGCATCGACGCTCTGATCGCCTCGCTTTCGCGAATGCAGGCGAGCAGATTTGTATTGATTTCGACCATCGCCGTACTCGACCGCTTCGATGGAGGGTATACCGAGGCCGCTTCGAGTTTTCAGGAAACCGTTGCTTATGGCGTCAATCGGAGAAGGCTGGAACAAGCCTGTCAGGCTCATTTCCCTCGGTGTTTGATCGTTCGCCTACCCGCTCTGTTTGGGCCCGGTTTGATGAAAAACTTCATCTTCGATTTGATAAACCCCATGCCAACAATGCTGAATACCACCGGTTATGAAAAGCTTGCAAACCAACTTCCAGCTTCTTTGGTTCCGGCCTTGGACAGTATCTACTCGAGCAGTGATGCGCTCGGGATGTATGTGATCGATCGCGCGGCGCTGGCAAAACTGCCGGAACGAGCAGCGCTGACTGCCGAGGCAGATAATCTCGGAATTAACGCGGTAATGTTCCACAATCGCGAGACAACCTATCAATTCTATGAAATGGATCGTTTGAAAGGGGACATTGATCTCGCATTGGATGCCGGGCTGGACGTTTTACATCTTGCACCAGAACCAATCAAAGCGTCCGATGTTTATCGCTCTCTTCTGCAGAACGAGATGCCTGAAACCGCCGGAAAGATTCACAAAGAGGATATGCGTACCCAACACGCAGAGCTTTTTGGCCAAAACGGCCACTACAATCGCAGTGCAGATGATGTCATGGCCGCCCTAACCGCGTTTTTCAATGCCACTGTAGAAGTCTAGGTCATGAAGTACGCCGTTTCGAATATCGCATGGTCTGCAAGTGATCGCCTTAAAGCATATGCCAAACTTCAGGCAGCAGGGATCACTGGGCTGGAAATCGCCCCGGGACTGTTATTCAGCATGGCTGATGATCCTTTTGACCCAACCGAGGCGGAGATCGCATTGGTCCAGAATGAACTGGATCGTTTTGGGCTGTCACTGGTTTCGATGCAATCGCTACTGTTCGGCGTCGAAGGGGCTGAACTGTTCGGTGACGCCTATGAGAGGGCTGCTTTTGAACAGGGATTGATGCGAGCCATAAAGTTGGCAGGTCGGCTTGGAATCCCAAATCTTGTCTTGGGATCGCCCAAACAACGACAGCGACCGTCGGAAATGGAGCCAAACGCAGCAATCGACAAAGCCATCGAAATCCTGACACCGCTGGCCGATGCTGCTGCTGTTGCAGGTACAAAAATCGCGATCGAGTGCAACCCAGCGGAATATGGCACCAATTTCCTAACAACGCCTGATGAAACTCTTGCTTTCGTCAAACGTGCTAATCATGCTGCGATTATGCTTAATTTCGATGTTGGTGCGACGCTGCTAACTGACACATTTGATCAGGTGATGGATCAGTTGATCGCGGCGGGTCCAGTTCTGAACCATGTCCATATCAGTGAGCCGTTTTTGTCACCTGCGCCAGCAAACCCGCAGGACGCCGCGAAGGTGTTGCAAACTCTGGACACGCTAGAATATCAGCACGCTGTTTCAATTGAGATGCGCCAACCGCAAGATGGTCTGGCCGGTTTGGACTCGGCGCTGGAAAATTTGCTTGAGGCGCGTCGCCTAGCCGGAGAGGCCCGATGAGCGGTCCAACACTGCGCGATGACATTCTTGTATCTGTGTGTTTCACAGACGCACACGCCCCTGACGCCGCAGTTCCACGGATCGCTGCAACAGCAGATCTGTTGAAAAAGCACTACCGTTACTGGGAGATTCTTGTCGTCAACGAAACCGATTACGATGCTGCTTTGGAAGAAGCACTCGTTGCCGTACCGAACGTACGATATCTTTCGGTTGTGCGCGGGCTGGACAACAGCCAGCGCCGTGTGATTGCGGCTTCTGAAGCGATTGGAGACTTTGTGGTCATTACTTCGGTAAATGAGGTCACAAGCTTCGATATTCCCGCAATGATTGATGACGCACAGGATCGCAATGCCGTAATCCTTGGACAACGCAAAGCCACTTTTTTGGCCGAGCCATTTATTGCCCTTCTTGGCCGCGCCAGCGGGTTTCACGCCAGCACTCGTGACATGCAGACCACTGCGATCCCGCGTACCGTTCTTAATCGGCTGCTGAACGATGCGAACCCGGTTCTTGCCTTGCGATTTCCGCCACGGGACAATTCTCTGACGGTGCTGAGGCGAACACCTGATGTCAAAGGCGCATCAAAAGTGCATGAGCCTACCTGGTCAGGACGCATGGCCAGCCGGTCCGATCTGATGTTGCGAATGGTGACTGAAGCGGGACCATCACTGCTCAGCGCAGTGGCCTTGTTCTCAGCATTCATGTTTGTCAGTGCAGTATTCTTTGCAGTCTATGTGGTGATTATCTATCTGACCAAAACCGATATTGCGGAAGGCTGGACCACCCTTTCGCTATCAATCTCAGGGATGCTCGCCTTTTTGGGTGCCGCGTTGTTTGCGATTTGTGTCACCCTGCGCAAAGCGATGGAAATCATGCGCGGCCGAACAATCGACTATCTGGTGGCTGAGCGAAGCTCCGTTGATCTGTTTGAAAGCGTGTCAAACGCGCTGAATGTCGACACGGATGGCACCGAAAGCTTGGAAGATCGGCGAGACGTCACGCCAGACTCGAAACTGGTCCATAAGCAGACGGCTGGAGGTGCACCGTGACATCTCCGCGACGCGTTAAGTACCTGGTGATCGGTGGTGGATTCTATGGCTGTTGCTTGGCTCTATTCTTACGCTCTACAACGCAGGATGTGACCTTGGTAGAGGCAAGCGCGGAGATTATGACTCGCGCATCACGGGTCAATCAGGCGCGCTTGCATTCCGGATTCCACTACCCGCGCTCAATGCTAACCGCACTAAAATCGCGTAAGCTGTGCCAGCGCTTTGCAACAGATTTTCCCGACGCAATCGTTTCGGACTTCCAGATGCTCTATGCGGTGGCGCGTCAGCGGTCCAAAGTATCTGCCAATCGATTTCGCAAGATGTTTGAAAACATGAAGGCTCCAATCGCGTTGGCGTCGCGTCAAGAAGCTGCAATGTTCGACGACGACCGGATCGAGGCGGTGTTTCGCGCAGACGAGTTCGCGTTTGACTATTCCGTTTTGGCAAATCAACTGATGGCGCAAATTGATGCTTTCAACCTCGATCTGAGATTAGGAACCGAGGTGGTATCGATCGATGACAACCCCGATGCCGAGGCCGCGATCGTTCACCTTTCAGACGGCAGTGAAGTCCTTGCTGATCATGTCTTTAACGTCACCTATGCGCAGATCAACCATGTTTTAAGGGACTCCGGGTTGCCGCTGGCAAGACTCAAACATGAGATGACCGAGCTCGCTCTCGTTGATCCGCCGGACGAAATGCAGAATTATGCCGTCACGGTGATGGATGGACCGTTTTTTTCCCTAATGCCCTACCCGGCAGCGGGCAAATACTCGTTAACGCACGTTCGCTATACCCCGCACGTAAGCTGGACGGATCAAGCTACTTCGGTTTCACCGTATAAAGCATTCGACCAAATTGAACTCGAAAGCCGCTTCAGACACATGGTTTTGGACGCCGCGCGTTATTTGCCATGCGTTGGTCAAATTACGAGTGGCGAGTCAATCTACGACGTCAAAACTGTGCTTGTGAAGAATGAAGTCGATGACGGGCGCCCTATCCTGGTGCACGAAGAGCCACCAGGTGGACGGGTCACATCCGTTCTGGGCGGCAAGATCGACAATATTTATGACCTGTTTTCCCATTTAAGGGCGCGGCATGATGCCTTAAAATATGCCGATTTCAGATACATCCTTACGGGCTCAGACATACATGTCACGGCGTCGGCATGACTTCTTGCGATACGGCGCCACCGTGGCGCTCGGCTTGGTCGTCGATCTGACCGCCGCACGAAGCGCTCTGGCGTTTGGCGTACCACTTGAACTGTCTGCCATAATTGGTGTTGCCTGCGGTGCACTCTTCAATTTTATCGTACTCGATCTTTGGGCTTTTGCAGGTCAAAAAGCCAAAGGTGCTGGATCGCGGCAACTGCGTTATCTTGGGGCTCTTGTTATCACAATGGCGGTTCGGGCGGCTGCTGTTTGGAGCCTCGCTGCCATTCTTCCCGCGCAAACTGCACCCATGATCATACTGTGTCTGGCCGTCGGCGTGTCGTTCACCATCAATTTCTTACTCTCAAAACACTGGGTTTTTCAGCGCAGCGACCGGCCGCAGTCAACATCTGGAGAATGATTGGATGCACTCCGATACAAATACCGAGGCAAGCGAAGACATGCATTCATTTCCCTCCTGTGACGACACAAATTGGCAGGTTCCAGAGTTTAATGTTTTGGACTTAGGTTCGAAGCAGCACAAATTCGCCCTCGTGATACCTGTCCTGAATGAGGGGCAGCGGATTCAAGGTCAGTTACGCAACCTCGCCGCTCTGAACCACCCGATAGATATTATTATTGCCGATGGAGGCTCGACCGATGGCTCTATAGAAGCCGATTTTCTAAGAGAGGTCGGCGTTCGTGCGCGTCTGACGAAAACAGGACCCGGAAAGCTCAGCGCGCAGCTTCGAATGGCTTACGCCTGGGCATTGCGGCAAGGGTATGAAGGTATAGTTACCGTTGATGGCAACGGGAAGGACGGGATGGAGGCCATACCTCTGTTTTTGGAAAAATTGTCCAACGGTTACGACTATGTACAGGGCTCACGCTATCACACGGATGGTGCTCACGAAAACACACCGCTTGAGCGCACTATGGCCAACCGGATGATTCACGCTCCAGTTCTCAGCCTCGCGTCGGGCACAAAGCTGACTGATACTACAAACGGCTATCGCGGCTATTCCGCTCGATTTCTGATGCACCCCGCCGTGCAGCCATTCCGAGACGTGTTCGACGCGTACGAGCTCCTGTTCTACCTGAGTGTGCGCGCAGGCCAACTTGGTCTACGCGTCACAGAGGTGCCGGTATCGCGCAGCTATCCTCGGAGCGGTAAAACCCCGACCAAGATCGCGGGATTTTCCGGCAAGATGAAGATCCTCAAACAAACACTTGCAGCTGCACTGGGTTCATTTTCACCTAAAGACTGACCAAACGATGCCTAAAACAAGACTGTCTTGAATGGAAATGTCATAAGGCCCACCGCCATGGCCTGTTACATACATCTGAACAATTCCTGAATGCGGTCAAACGAATGTAAAATCTCGCCATATGTTTAGGCGGTGAGTATCGCCTAAAGATATTTCTTGGGCTCCGCTAGGTGTTCAGCCCAAGCGTCCGGTGAGCTGGGTTTAAGACGAAACGATCGTTCAATGATGTCCAGAATTTGCAGATATATTCAAAATGTGTGAGTCCGCTCGGCGTGTCCAATTTGCGAGCACAATCATAAGCATCCAGGCAGCCATCAAACGACCGAAGGCCAAATCTCGGATCGATGAAATCAATTGGGATTTTCTGCCAGAGCAAACTCTTAGTCTCTCGTCCTAGCTGACATCTGAACAGTCGGTTCATTTTTCGGTTCATTGACAAAGGCTTATGTGATACAAACAACTGTCTGAGCGTTGCCGAGTGATGAGCCGGCGCGCAAAAGGAGAGATTAAAATCCATGGACATAAAGCCTCTTGGTATTCCTGATATAAAGATGATCACACCTCGGCGATTTGGCGATGATCGCGGTTTTTTCGAAGAAACTTATAACTTGGAGAGCTTTGTCAGCCATGGGATCGAAACAGTTTTCGTACAGGACAACCATTCCCTGTCAGGAACTGTTGGAACTGTACGCGGACTACATTTTCAGGCGCCGCCAATGGCTCAGGCGAAACTTGTGCGCTGCGGGCGGGGCCGGTTGTTCGACGTGGCCGTAGATATCCGCAAAGGTTCCCCCACTTTTGGCAGATGGGTCGGCGCAGAACTCAGCTTTGACAATGGACAGATGCTATTGGTTCCCGAGGGTTTTGCCCATGGTTTCATGACATTGGAGCCTGACACCGAGATCGTATACAAGTGTTCAAATACCTACGCTCCGGAAACAGAGGGCGCCATACGGTGGGATGATCCTGATATTGGAATTAATTGGCCCCTCGACGTGGCGGAAATCAAAATATCCGATAAAGATATCAGAGCCCTGCTTTTGAGAGATTTTGATTCCCCGTTCAGGTTCGAGGATGTTTTATGAAGATTTTAGTCACGGGCGGCGCAGGCTTTATCGGCTCTGCTGTGATACGGCGTGCAATTGCTGACGGCCATTCCGTAGTGAATGTCGACGCTCTGACCTATGCGTCCTGCCTCGATAATGTAGCTGAAGTAGCTGACTCAACAGATTACACTTTTGAACATGCCGATATTCGCGACTCCGAAGCTATGTCTGGCATTCTGCGCAAGCATAATCCATCTGCAATAATGCACCTTGCGGCCGAGAGCCATGTGGACCGTTCCATCGATGGTCCCGCCGCTTTTATCGAAACCAATGTGA
Organism: Ruegeria sp. AL11; assembly: GCF_056540865.1. Taxonomy (NCBI): domain Bacteria; kingdom Pseudomonadati; phylum Pseudomonadota; class Alphaproteobacteria; order Rhodobacterales; family Roseobacteraceae; genus Ruegeria; species Ruegeria sp. AL11. The sequence continues at coordinate 193,600 of NZ_JBQFXO010000008.1, read as the reverse complement.
CCGGGACCTACGTGCTACTTGAGGCGGCACGCGATTTTTGGGTGACTTCAGGCCGTCCCGAGAACTTCCGTTTTCACCACATCTCTACCGATGAGGTTTTTGGTTCCTTGGGTGAGACAGGTTTTTTCACCGAAGACAGCCCTTATCGGCCTAACTCACCTTATTCAGCTTCAAAGGCGAGCTCTGATCATCTTGTCCGAGCCTGGCACGAAACCTTTGGATTGCCCGTCGTGCTGACCAATTGCTCTAACAACTACGGCCCCTATCAGTTTCCGGAAAAACTGGTCCCCGTGGTAATCCTGAACGCGCTGTCGGGAAAGCCCATTCCCATTTATGGCGCTGGCGATAACATTCGCGACTGGCTGCATGTCGAAGACCACGCCGAAGCGCTGTTATTGGTTCTGGAAAAAGGTGCGATTGGGCGCAGCTACAACATTGGCGGAGAGAATGAGATGACCAATCTCGACTTGGTAAAAATGCTCTGCGCTATTCTCGACCGATTGAAACCACACACAACTCCCTACGCTGACCAGATCAAATTTGTCGCAGACCGGCCGGGGCATGACCGTCGGTATGCCATTGATCCAACACGCATGCGAGAAGAGCTAAAATGGAGCCCGTCCTACACACCCGAAAAGGGCCTTGAACAAACCGTACGCTGGTACTTGGACAATAGCGCTTGGCTAAGTGCATTGCAGGCCCGCAGCGGCGTGGGTGAACGGCTCGGTATTGCGCAATGAAAGCATTGGTCTTTGGCCATGGAGGTCAAGTAGCGACTGAACTCCGAAGGCACGCGCGCCGACAGGGCATTATCCTTGAAGCCTTGGATCGATCTCAGGTTGATTTGTACAATCCTGCAGCGTGCGCGGAAGCAGTCCGAGGCACAAATGCTGAGGTGATCATCAATGCTGCCGCTTATACTGCGGTGGATCAAGCCGAAGACGAACCGGAGCTGGCTCAGTTGGCCAATGGAGACGCTCCGGGTGCTATGGCGCAGGCGTCAGCCGAGTGCGGTCTGCCGTTTCTCCACCTCTCTACCGATTATGTTTTTGACGGATCCGGCGAGGCACCCAGGTCTGTGTCCGACCCCACCGGACCACTTGGGGTGTATGGCCGCACCAAACTCGACGGAGAACGCCAAATCGCCGAAACCGGAGGTTGGTACGCTGTTCTACGGACCAGTTGGGTTTTTTCGTCGCACGGAAAGAACTTCGTCAAAACTATTCTACGGTTAGCCGAGACTCACGACAGACTTACTGTCGTTGCGGACCAGATCGGAGGACCAACGCCTGCCGCGGATATTGCCGAGGCTCTTCTTTTGATCGCCGCGAAAGCGCGCACGACTGAAGGCGGCATCTTACATTATTCCGGCGCTCCAAGCGTCAGCTGGGCAGATTTTGCGCGCGAAGTGGTTTCGCAGGCAGGATTGACCGCTCAAATCGAAGATATCCCGACCGTGGACTACCCCACCCCGGCCAAAAGACCATCGAATTCGCGCCTCGATTGTTCGCTGATCAAGGATATCTACGGCATTTCTCAGCCCAATTGGCAAACCGGCCTGACCCAAGTTTTGGCCGACTTGGAAGTGGCAGGCGCTAGGTTTTGAAAGGACGAACTATGCAACGCAAAGGCATTATCCTTGCCGGTGGATCGGGCACTCGGCTTTATCCAACCACCATTGCCGTTTCAAAGCAGCTTTTGCCCATTTATGACAAGCCGATGATCTTCTATCCGCTCAGTGTTCTGATGTTGTCGAACATCCGAGAGATTGCGATCATCACGACTCCGCAGGACCAAGAACAGTTCCAACGCCTATTGGGCGATGGCAGCCAATACGGTCTTTCCCTGACATGGTTGACGCAGCCTTCGCCGGATGGCTTGGCGCAAGCCTATATCCTTGCCGAAGAGTTTCTGGCAGGTGCACCATCGGCAATGATTTTAGGAGATAACGTTTTCTTTGGTCATGGTTTGCCCGACCTTTTGCGATCTGCTGACGCGCTAGATCAAGGTGGCACCGTCTTCGCATATCGGGTGACCGACCCCGAGCGCTACGGCGTAGTCGACTTCGACGACAACAACAAAGCATGCGCCATAATCGAGAAACCCAGCGTGCCGCCTTCGCATTATGCAGTTACCGGGCTGTATTTCCTCGATTCAGAAGCACCGGCTCGCGCCCGCAAGGTGCAACCATCTGCTCGCGGCGAACTTGAAATTACGTCGCTACTTGAAACTTACCTGGTCGAAGGGCGTTTGGATGTCCAAACGATGGGTCGCGGCTTTGCATGGCTGGACACTGGCACCCATGGGTCACTTTTGGATGCAGGTAATTTCGTCCGCACTTTAACCGACCGGCAAGGTATGCAAACCGGAAGTCTAGACGAAATCGCTTGGGCAAATGGCTGGATCAGTGATGACGTTCTAGCCGATCGCGCGAAGCTCTTCGCAAAATCTACCTATGGCGCATATCTCGAACTGCTTTTGAGTTAAGAACGAAAGCAAAGACGACGGCGGCGTCGTTTCGGCTGGCATCAACTCACTTCAGTTTTGCCAAATAGCATATGGTGTTCACGGGCTTTCGATACGCGACTAAAAAATGGGCGATTCGACCTCGAAATACGATCCCGTTTTTACATGGAAAACTGGAACACATTGGTCCGCCACGTATAGGCTCAGCAAAGACTTGAAGTTCAACTCAGAATTGATCCCGTTTCCGATAGAGAGAACAATGCCCAAGAATGTGCTTAATTGTGCGGCGAATGCGGCGAAAAAATGTCGAACAGGCCCGATTCACTCTTTGAGAAGTTATTTGTAGCTGTATAAACTAGTTCACGTACTAGAGGCACAGTTTCGTGTTAGGTCTTGTCTAGGGTAGCTCGTGTGCTGGGGAATTTTTTGGTCCCCTTGTGTTACCTCGTAAATGGTGAAGCCAGATTTGGCTTAAGGTTAAAGGTTGAAATGTCTATTCAGGATACGAACTTTCGCGCCGACACCGGTACATGCGGTTCAGTTGTTGAGGCCGGCAGAGCCTCGGTAAACGCCGCTCAACCCTATCGCAACACATTCAAACGCCTGATAGATTTGGCCCTTGTGTTGGTGGCTCTACCAATCGTGGCGCCGGCTGTAATGGTTCTCGCGCTTCTGGTTGCACGAGACGGATCAAACCCGTTCTACGCTCAATACCGTGTTGGTCGGGGTGGAAAAGTCTTCAAGATGTGGAAACTGCGCTCTATGGTTCCTAACGCGCAGTCCTTGCTCGAAGACTATTTGGCGGAGAACCCTGCTGCACGGCGGGAATGGGACGAAACCCAAAAGCTGCAGAATGACCCCCGAATCACGCCGTTCGGTCATGCCCTTCGCAAGACTTCTCTGGACGAACTGCCGCAGTTGTGGAACGTACTGATGGGTGAAATGAGCCTGGTCGGACCGCGCCCGATGCTTCCTGAACAGCAAGAGCTGTATCCGGGCGTAGCATATTTCACCCTGCGTCCCGGCATGACCGGATCTTGGCAGGTGTCCAAGCGCAATTCCAGCTCCTTCGCAAGCCGCGCCGAGTTCGACACCTCATACGCCGACAATCTAAACTTCAAAACCGATCTGGGTATTCTGTATTCGACGGTGGGTGTAGTCGTACGCGCCACGGGCATCTGAGCGAATACTCTCAACTGCAGCGGAGTTGAATCGCGTCAGTAAATGGCTTGCCGTGGCTGGCGCAATAATTCTTCTGGCTTCAGATTGTAGAGAATTCGGAAACCATCGAAGAGCGCTTTTTATTCCCGGAAATCCACGGTCCAAAGCTCGCGTGTGGTGTTTTTTTTGGCATTATGAGGCCCCTACACCATAATGCTGGGGATTGCGCGCAGCACAGGCCGTAAAATTCAGCGCACACGCATCACTTTCGTTTGGCAATCCCTACAGCGGGACTTAAACTCAAATCGGTTTATTTATGGATGGTTCTACTGTGAGTATTTCTGCCAGGGACGGCGACATCGCAATCGTTGGCATGGCCGCGCATTTGCCCGGTTCGTCTTCGATTGAAGCATATTGGTCCAACCTGTGCGAGGGGGTGGAATCTATCCACCAGCTCAGCAGGGAACAGCTCATTGCGAACGGTGAGACTCCACATTTGCTTGAGCGGCCTGACTATGTGCCGTTTGCCGCGCCGCTGGATCGCTTCGAGGAATTTGACGCCGAGTTTTTCGGTCTTTCCCCAAAAGAAGCCGCCATCATGGACCCGCAACACCGCCAGTTTCTAGAGGTGGCTTGGAAAGCGCTGGAAAACGCTGGCCATCCGCCTGAAAACTTTCCCGGACCTATCGGCGTGTTCGCAGGCTGCGGCATGGGCAGCTATTTTTATTTCAATGTCTGCTCGAACCGGGATCTGGTCGACGACGTGGGCATGTTCTTGTTGCGCCATACCGGTAATGACAAGGATTTCCTGTCGACCCGGCTGAGCCATATCCTCGACCTCAAGGGCCCGAGCGTGAACGTGCAGACCGCTTGTTCGACCTCGCTGGTCGCAACGCATTATGCAACGCAGGCTCTGTTGACCGGTGAGTGCGATATGGCAATTGCCGGGGGCGTCACGATCGAGCTCCCTCACAATAGGGGTTATGTTTATAAAGAGGGCGAGGTTCTCTCACCCGATGGCCATTGCCACGCCTTCGATCATCGCGCGCAAGGCACTGTTTTTGGCTCGGGTGCTGGCGCTGTCATTTTGCGGCGTCTGTCTGATGCGATCGAGGATGGCGACCATATCTGGGGCGTGATCCGCGGTACGGCGATCAACAATGATGGCGCGGCCAAAGCCGGGTACTTGGCGCCATCTGTGGATGGTCAAGCCGCCGCGATTTCCGAGGCCCATGTGATGGCCGATGTTCAAGCCGATACAGTGGACTACATCGAATGCCACGGCACCGGCACCTATCTGGGGGATCCGATCGAAGTGGCCGCGCTGACACAGGCGTTTTCGGAAACCACACAGGAAACGGGCTTCTGCCGGCTGGGCTCGGTCAAAACCAATATCGGCCATCTCGATACCGCCGCCGGGGTGGCGAGCCTGATCAAGACCTCGCTGGCCCTGCATCACAAGCAGATCCCGCCCAGCTTGGGCTACGAGAAACCCAACCCGGCGATCGATTTCGAGAACAGCCCGTTCCGGGTGAATGACACTCTAACCGATTGGGTTTCGTACAAGGGCCCGCGCCGAGCCGGGGTGAATTCTCTGGGCGTCGGCGGCACAAATGCTCATGCCATTCTGGAGGAAGCGCCTGAGCGAGCCGCATCCGAACCGTCGGATTGGCCGTTTCAAATCCTCACGGTTTCGGCGCGGGGCAAGAAAGCGCTGGATGCCAACAGCGCAGCATTGGCCGCGCATCTGCGGGCCAATCCTGAACAAGATTTGGCCGATATCGCCTGGACGCTGAAAGACGGAAGACGTGGGTTTGAAAAGCGGCGCGTCATCGTCGCCGAAACCCATGAAGAAGCCGCCGCGATCCTTGAGGAAAACGATCCGCGTCGGGTTTTCACCCATACGGTGATCTCGGACGCGCCTGAGCATGTCTTTATGTTCCCCGGCGGAGGCGCTCAGTACGCCGGTATGGCGCGCGACCTCTATGAGACCGAGCCGGTCTTTGCCGATTGGATGGATCGGGGTCTGGATATTCTGCAGGCCAAGCTCGACTATGATATCCGCGCGATCTGGCTGCCCGAACCGGGCCAGGAAGAGGCTGCGGATGAGCGGTTGAAGACACCTTCGGTACAACTGCCGCTGATCATGATCACCGAATATGCGCTGGCGCAGCTTTGGATGGAATGGGGTGTTCAGCCCACCGCTCTGGTCGGCCATTCGATGGGCGAAAACACCGCCGCTTGTGTGGCCGGTGTGATGTCGTTTGAGGATTGCATCGGTCTGGTTCATCTGCGCGGGCGGCTGTTTGATACGGTTCCGGCCGGTGGCATGCTGAGCGTCCCCCTGCCCGCCGACGATTTGCGGCCACTACTGGGGGATGACCTCGATCTGGGCGCCGTGAACGCCCCCAGCCTGAGCGTAGCAACCGGACCTCAGGCGGCGCTGGACGATCTAGAGGAGCGCCTGCGCAATCAGGGCGTAGACTGTCAACGCATCCCGATCGATATCGCCGCGCATTCGCGGATGCTGGAGCCGATCCTGCAGGAATTCGGCGACTATCTGCGCTCGATCGAATTGAAGGCACCGCAGATCCCGTTCCCCTCGAACCGCAGCGGTGACTGGATCACCGAGGCTGAGGCGACCGATCCCGAATACTGGGTCAGCCATCTGCGCAACACCGTTCATTTCGCCGATTGCATCACCACGCTATCCGAGAACCCAGAGCGTATCTTCATTGAGGTCGGCCCAGGCAAGGCGCTGGCCTCTCTGACCGGACAGCATGACAAGGTCGACGCCAATCAGGTGATCAGCAGCCTGCGTCATCCAAATGATGATGTGGCTGACGATGCTTATTTCATGGCCATGCTGGGCCGGATCTGGGCTTTGGGCGGCGCGTTCGACTGGGAACAGATCTGGGGCGAGGCGCGGCGCAACCGCGTGCCTCTGCCCACCTATGCCTTCCAGCGCTCGCCCTATTTCATCGAACCCGGCACGACACAGACCGAGACAGCCAGCCAATGGCTGATGCGCACCGAAGACCCCGCCGATTGGGGCTATCGCGTGGCCTGGACACCGAAATACGCAGCCTGCGATGTCGATGTCACCGGCGATCTGTCGGATGCGGCACAGGAAAGCTGGCTGATCTTTGCGGATGAGGCTGGGCTGTGTACCAACCTGACCGAGCGCCTGCGGCAAGCCGGTCAAAAGGTTGTCACGGTCACGCCCGGCGATGCCTTTGCCCGCATCAGTGACGATCACTATCAGCTGGCCCCCGAACGCGGGCGCGAAAGCTATGACGCGCTGATCCGTGATCTCGTCGCGCAGGAACACCTCCCAACCCGAATTGTGCATGGCTGGCTGCTGACACAGGCCGAGACCTTCCGCCCCGGCGGTAGTTTCTTCCATCGCAATCTGGAACAGGGCTTTTACAGCTTGTTCTTCCTGGCGCAGGCCATTGGGGACGAAGATCTGCCGATGCCCCTGCACCTTCATGTCCTCAGCTCGGGCGCGCTGCAGGTGAGGGATGAAGCCCTGCCCTATCCCGAGAAAGCCACGGTCACCGGCCCGACCCGCGTGATCCCGCGCGAATTCCCCGGCCTGACCTGTGCGCTGCTGGATATCGATCTGCCGCAGAACGCTGGCAGGCGCCGGCCCCCTGCCCTACCCGACAGCCTGACCGATCAGGTGATGGAAGACCTGCTGGCTCCGCCCGCTTCGTTTACAGCGGCGATCCGCGCGGGCAAGCGTTTTGAACAAGGTTATCGCCCGCAGGCTCTCACGGAACCGTCTCTGGACGATCTGCCCCTGCGCGACGGCGGCACCTATCTGATCACCGGCGGTTTTGGCGGCATTGGCCTGACACTGGCCGAGGCGCTGATTGCCAAGGTGAATGCCAATATCGTCCTGCTCGCGCGTGGAGACCTACCGCCGCGGGATCAGTGGGAAACCGTGCTGAATAACTCTGCCCCGCAGGACAAGACGGCCCGCCGTATCCGGGCCATCGAAAAGCTAGAAGCCGCAGGCGGCAAAGCGCTGCCGATGTCTGTCGACGTCAGCAATGTTGAAGAGATGCGCCGTTGTGTCGAAAGCGCCACGCAGGAATTCGGCCAGATCAACGGCGTAATCCATGCGGCTGGCCTGATCGACGATGCACCTATCATGACCAAGACTATGATGGAGATCGAGGATGTCTTTACTCCCAAGATCCATGGCACGCAGGTAATTGACCAAATTTTCCCGGACGGATCGCTAGATTGGCTGGTTCTGTTCTCGTCCAGTTCGACCGCAACGGCACCTGTAGGTCAGGTCGACTATGTGGCCGCCAATGACTACCTGAACGCCTATGCCCGCGCCCGTACAGGCGACAAAACGCAGGTTGTTTCGGTCAACTGGGGTATATGGGCCGATGTGGGCATGGCCGCCGATGCAATGGAGGCTCGGACAGGCACTGCAGAGCCCGCGCCCGTAACCTCCGCAGACGTTCCGATGCTGGATCAGGCAAGCTTTGATGACGCGGGCAACCGGCTGCTGAGTGCGACTTACAACGCCCATGACCGCTGGTTCCTGAACGATCACCGGACCAAGGCCGGTCATGCTCTGGTCCCTGGCACCGGCTATCTGGAACTGGCGTCCGAGGCTCTGCGAGTACAAGGCGAAACCGGTCCGTTTGAAATTCGCGATCTGTATTTCCTCCGCCCCCTTGCAGTCTCGGACAGTGAAGATCAGCAGGTCCGTCTGCGCCTGCCACGCAGCGATGTGGGCTATGACCTAACGGTTGAGAGCGGGTCGGATGATGCATTTGAACTGAACGCCCAAGCCAGCCTGTCTCTGTTGCCGCTGATCGCGCCTGCACCGCTGGATGTGGCGGCCATCGCTGCCCGTTGCGGCCCGGCCCATCAGGCCGAAGGCGCGGGCCGCCTGCGATCCCCGCAGGAGGCACATCTGAATTTCGGCCCGCGCTGGCGCGTGCTGACCTCAACTGCACTGGGGCAGGATGAGGGCCTGGCTCATCTGGCGCTGCCTGAGGGACTGCAAACGGATATACAATCGGGCTACCACCTGCATCCGGCTCTGATGGATCTAGCTACGGGCTGGGCGATGGAGCTGATCTCAGGATATCAGGCCTCGCACCTTTGGGTGCCGGTCTCCTACCGCTCGGTCCGCGTTTATGCACCACTGCCCGCGCAGATTGTCAGTTGGGTCCGCAACGCAGGCGAAAACCGCGCCGAGGGCGAGGCCGCCAGTTTCGATGTCACCATCGCAGCCCCGGACGGCACGATCTGCATCGAGGTAGAGGGTTTCTCGATCCGCCGGATGGAAGATGCGGTGGATTTTGCCTTCACCGAAAGCGCCCCAGCAATCACCTCTGAGGTCGACGCCCTCGCGCCCCTGTCCCCAGCCGAGGAGCGGCTGCGTCACAATCTGTCTCAGGGTATTCCGGCGACAGAAGGGGCGGACCTGTTCTTCAAGGCACTGGCCAGCGGGCAGTCGCAGCTCATTCTGTCCTCGCTGGATCTGGAGGGACTGATCGCGCAGGCCGCCGACAGCGGCGCATCCACCGAAAGCTCGGATCAGAAGTTCCAACGCCCCGAGTTGGATTCGGATTACGTCGCCCCGGAAAATGACATCGAACGCCGCCTCGCCGGGTTCTGGCAGGAACTACTGGGTGTTGATGAGATCGGTGTCGAGGACAGTTTCTTCGATCTGGGTGGGCATTCCCTAATCGCGGTGCGCCTGTTTGCGCAAATCCGCAAGGCCTATAACGTGGACTTCCCGATCTCGGTCCTGTTCGAGGCCCCGACCATCCGCAAATGCGCAGACCTGATCGCCGCCCGCGGCGTGCCGAAAGATGGCGACGAAGTGGACGCACCAGCAGCGGCCCCGGCGACACCGGAACGTCGCTTTACCCATCTGGTGCCGATGCATTCCGGTGAGGGTGGACCGAAAACGCCGTTCTTCCTGGTGGCGGGCATGTTCGGGAATGTGCTGAACCTGCGCCATCTGGCGCATTTGGTGGGCACCGACCGACCATTCTACGGCCTGCAGGCGCGCGGTCTGTATGGTGATGAGGAACCGCACCGGGATCTGTGCGAGGCCGCCAAGGACTACATCGCCGAAATGCGGCAGGTGCAGCCCTCGGGGCCGTACATGCTGGGCGGTTTCTCGGGTGGCGGTATCGCGGCTTATGAGATCGCCCGTCAGTTGACTGAAGCCGGGGAAGAGATCGCGGCGCTGGTCATGCTTGATACGCCCCTACCGGTACGGCACCCGCTTAGCAAAGCGGATCGTTTGAAGATTCAGCTGCAGGAGATGCGGAACAAGGGCGCAAGCTACCCCATTCAATGGGCCAAGAACCGGATCGCCTGGGAAATCCAAAAACGCCAACCCAAGGAAGAAACAGCCGAGACCGGCCAGCAGTTCCACGACACCGAGATCGAGGCCGCATTTTTGGAAAGCGTCAACAGCTATCCCTTGCACCCATGGGATGGCCCCCTGACCCTGTTCCGGCCGCCTTTGGTCGGGAAATGGGAACTGGGGCCTGGGAAACTGGTTCACCAAGAACGCTACTATCTATCTCATGACAACGACTGGACACCCTGGGCCCCAAGTATCGAGGTGTTCGAGGTGCCCGGAGATCATGACTCGATGGTGCTGGAACCGAATGTGCGGGTGCTGGCAGCTCAGATGAAAACCTGCCTTGAAAACGCAGAACGCCAAGTATTGCACTACAGACGCACTCTGCAAGAGGCAGCGGAATAGCCATGTCTGATCCTGTACTCCTTACCATTATTCTTAACTACAAAACCGCGGACATGACGTTGCGCTCGGTAGAGGCCGCTCGGAAGGCCATGGAAGGAATCGCAGGAGAAATCATCGTTGTAGACAACGACTCGCAGGATGGATCCTTTGAGGCCATCTCGAAGCGCGTTCAAGAACAAGGTTGGGATCAGGGCAGTCGCGTTCGGACCATCCAGTCTGGGCACAATGGTGGCTTCGGTGCTGGCAATAATGTAGGCATTCGCGCGGGCCTTTCGGACGGAACACGGCCGGACTTCGTCTACATCCTGAATTCCGACGCCTTCCCTGCTCCGGACGCCGTCCGCATATTGATGGAGCATCTGGAAACCACGCCCGAAGCTGGTTTTGCAGGCAGCTATATCTTCGGCGATGACGACGAGCCGCACCTGACAAGCTTCCGCTTTCCTTCTGTCGCAAGCGAATTTGAAAGCAGCATCAACTTTGGCCCTGTCACTCGGTTGTTCAAGAACCGGATCGTGCCCATTCCTATCCCGACCGAGACCCGGCCCGTTGATTGGTTGGCCGGGGCCAGCCTGATGATGCGGCAGGACGTGCTGGATGAGATCGGCCTCTTTGATGAAACGTTTTTCCTGTATTTCGAGGAAACCGATCTCTGCCTGCGGGCCGCGCGCGCCGGGTATCGCACCGATTACGTGCGTACCAGCGCTGTGATGCACATCGGTTCAGTAACCACGGGTATGAAAAGCTGGAATCGGGTGCCAACCTATTGGTTTGACTCCCGTCTTCATTACTTCGTCAAAAACCATGGCGCAATTTATGCCGCCTGCGCCACCTGTGTGCATTTGACAGGTGGCTTTTTGCACTGGCTGCGATGCTTAGTAACACGCAGGCAAAGCGGTGTGCCGCCCCATTTTTTGCGAACTCTTGCTTGGCATGACTTGTCCGCATTCATGCGCGCGCCTTGGCGCAAACGCAGTTCGGAACAACAAACCAGGCCTGTTATTGGAGAATAAAGATGCCTTTCAGCACTTTTCTTGTCGGCCATGAATCCCTTGTCATTCAGTGCGGGGAATTACTGCTAGAGGCGGGGCACGAAATTCAAGGTCTGGCCACACGCAATCCGGATGTGGAGGCCTGGGCCAAGTCTCACGACCTACCTCTATTTGCACCCGGTCCCGATTTGTCGGATCGGCTGGAAGGCGTATCATTTGATTGGCTGCTCAGCATCGCAAATCTCGAACTGCTGCCACAATCGCTGCTGAACAACGCACGCAAAGGGGCCGTCAATTTCCACGATGGCCCCCTACCGCGCTATGCAGGGTTAAACGCGCCGGTATGGGCCATTCTCAATGGGGAAACGCAACACGGGATCACCTGGCACATGATCTCCGGCGGTGTGGACGAAGGCGGAATCGTTGCTCAAAACCTATTTGACATCAGTGACAACGAAACTGCTCTGACCCTGAACACCAAATGCTACGGCGCAGCCATCGATAGCTTCAGCGATGTCATCCGGGCGCTTGAAACGGATCAGCCCACGACCCCGCAAGACCTGTCGCAGCGCAGCTATTTTTCAAAGAACGACCGCCCCGAGGCAGCCGCTCGGCTGGATTTTACAAAACCGGCGCATGAAGTGGCCGCTTTGGTGCGCGCCTTGGATCACGGTGACTATTGGAACCCCTTATGCCGCCCCAAGATTCAGCGGGATGACCAACTCTGGCTCGTCGGCGCGGCTAAGGTGAGTGATCAGCCATCCAATGCCGAGCCGGGCACCATTCTGTCGAGCAACGCCGATAGTTTGACCGTTGCAACGAGTGACGGCGCTATTGAGATCAGCGATCTGCGAAATGGTATTGGTGCGTCTGTGGCGACTGATGGCGTTTTGAACGGCGGCAGCGCTTTGCCCCCGTTAACCGCAGAACAGGCGACAGCGATCAGTCAGTCAATTGCTGACACGCTGAAATCGGAACCACAATGGCGCACACGTCTTGAAGCGCTGCAAGAGAGTGACATTCCGCTGATAAATTCAGCTATGCCATCTGGCGCGCCTCGGTCACAAACACTGCACGTGCCAGATGGGCTTGCTGATGCGACGGCCAAGGCTGCGTTTGCCGCCTTGATGGCGCGCCTTGTGGACGCATTCACCCTTGATCTGGCGTTCCGCCTGAACAACGTGTCGTCCCCGTATCTCAACGACTGGGTTCCGGTCCGCTTTTCTGCGGATCAGACATTCTCAGCGGCGCATAAGGAGTTTGAACAAACCATTGCACAGGCCCAGGCGATTGGTCCGTTCGCCTATGATCTGCCGGCGCGTCTGCCAGGTGCGGCGGCCCTGCAAACGCCTGTGATTGGTTTGTCTGATGACGTATCGGAAGGTCTTGTTGCAGGCACCAGCCTGACGCTGGCCACTTCTGGTCGAGAGGCGACGCTGTTTGCCGACAGCGGACATGTCTCTGAAGCTTCACTCCGCTTGTTTGCTGCACGGGTCGAGAGCCTGTTTGTGTCGCTGACAGATCAAGCCAACGCGGATCTACCGATCGCTGAACTTCCCATTCTCCCCGAAACGGAACGCACACAAGTCCTGCAGGACTGGAACAAGACTTCCGTCGCCTATGATGAGGTCAGCTGCGTTCATGAGCAGTTCGAAGCCCAGGTCGCACGCACCCCTGATGCCCCGGCGCTGGTCTTCGAGAACCTTAGCTTCTCATATACCGAACTGAACGCTCTGGCCAATCAGGTTGCGCATGTTTTGCGTGAGATGGGTGTAGGCCCCGATACGCTGGTGGGTTTGCATGTCAAACGATCCCCGCTGTTGCTGATCGGGGCGCTGGGGATCCTGAAGGCGGGCGGAGCTTATGTGCCGATGGACCCGGCCTATCCTGCGGACCGGACGGCGCTGTATCTTGAGGATAGCGGCGCAAAGGTGGTGCTGACGGAATCCGCACTGGCCGCAAGCCTGCCCGATCATGGCGCGCAGGCCTTGCTGCTGGACACGGACCCACGGCTGGGAACGGCTGCGACGGACAATGTCGACAGCGGCGTGCGTTCGGAGAACCTCGCCTACATGATCTACACCTCCGGCTCGACCGGACGCCCCAAGGGGGTCATGGTTGAACATCGCAACGTGTCGAACTTTTTCACCGGCATGGACGATCGCATCAGTCATGATCCGGCTGGGGTCTGGCTAGCGGTGACCAGCCTGTCCTTCGATATTTCGGTGCTAGAGCTGTTCTGGACGCTGGCGCGCGGCTTCAAGATCGTTCTTAGCGATGACGAAAACCGCGCGTTGGTCGCAGGTGATGCGACCGCCGGAAAATCCATCACTGGCAAGGGGATGGAGTTCAGCCTGTTCTACTGGGGCAACGACGATGGCGTCGGGCGCGACAAGTACAAACTGCTGCTTGAGGGTGCGAAGTTCGGGGATCAGAACGGCTTCTGCGCTGTCTGGACGCCCGAGCGTCATTTCCATGCCTTCGGTGGCCCCTACCCCAACCCGTCCGTTACAGGCGCAGCCGTTGCCGCCGTAACCGAGAATATCGGCGTCCGCGCAGGCAGCTGCGTCGCACCTCTGCATCATACCGCGCGCATTGCCGAAGAATGGGCTGTGATCGACAACCTGACCAACGGGCGCGCGGGACTTGCCATCGCCTCTGGCTGGCAGCCCGATGATTTCGTCCTGCGGCCCGAGAACACGCCGCCGGAAAACAAACCCGCGATGCTCGAAGCGATCAGCACCTTGCGCCAACTTTGGGTTGGTGAAACGGTGGAATTTCCCACCAAGTCCGGAGATATGCACGGGGTGGTTACGCAGCCGCGCCCGGTATCGAAGAAACTGCCTGTCTGGGTCACCACTGCGGGCAACCCGGACACCTGGCGCGAAGCCGGGGCCATCGGGGCCAACGTGCTGACTCACCTTCTGGGGCAGAGCGTGCAAGAGGTGGCCGACAAAATCGGTATCTACCACGCTGCGTTGCGCGAAGCGGGGTATGATCCCGATGATCATACGGTCACCCTGATGCTTCACACCTATGTTGGGCAGGACCGCGAAGAAGTGCGCGAGGTCGCGCGCGAGCCGATGAAGGATTACCTACGCTCGGCGGCCGGTCTGATCAAGCAATATGCCTGGGCCTTCCCAGCCTTCAAGAAACCCAAAGGTGTCTCGAACCCGTTCCAACTGGATCTTGGCAGCCTGTCTGATGAGGAGCTCGAAGGCATCCTCGATTTCGCCTTCCTGCGCTATTTCGAGGATTCCGGCCTGTTTGGCACCGTCGAAGACTGCCTGAACCGGGTCGAAGAACTGAAACGCATCGGTGTCGATGAGATTGCCTGCCTGATCGACTATGGCATATCTGTCGATCAGGTGATGGAGGGTCTGAAGCCTCTGGCCGAGGTGCTGCGCCTGTCCAATCAGGATACAGAACTGGCCGAGGATGACTATTCCATCGCCGCTCAGATCATCCGTCACAAAGTCAGCCATCTGCAATGTACCCCCAGCATGGCCCAGATGATCCTGATGAGCGATGAGGCACGGTTTGCCCTGTCCAAGGTCAAACACATGTTGATCGGCGGCGAGGCCCTGCCCGGCTCGCTGGTCAAACAGATCAACAAGCTGTCGCCTGCGCATATCGAAAACATGTACGGGCCGACGGAAACAACGATCTGGTCAACGACCGAAACCGCCGCTTCTGCCGAAGGCGTGATCAATGTCGGCACGCCCATCGCCAACACGCAGGTTTATGTATTGGACGATGACAGAAACCCCGTTCCCATCGGCGTAGCCGGAGAGCTGTATATCGGCGGCGCCGGTGTCACCCGTGGATATTGGCAGCGTGAAGATCTGACAGCCGAACGGTTCGTCCCCGATCCGTTTTCGGATACGCCCGGGGCACGGCTCTATCGGACCGGAGATCTGGTGCGCTGGCGGACGGACGGGCGGCTCGATTTCCTGGGCCGGGCCGATCATCAGATCAAACTGCGCGGCTACCGGATCGAACTGGGCGAGATCGAAAGTCTGATCGACGCGCAAGCCGGCGTGCGCCAGTCGGTTGTCATCGCGCGAGAGGACACGCCCAACTTAGTGCAACTCGCGGCTTACATGACCGTCGATCAAACTGTTGATGAAAAGGCATTGCGGCAGGCACTGGCAGCGCAACTGCCAGACTACATGGTGCCCACGCATTTCGTGACGCTTGAGAGCTTCCCGCTGACACCGAACCGCAAGGTTGATCGAAAGGCCCTGCCTGCCCCGTCAGTGCAGAAGCCCCGCGTTGCGCCGCCAGTCACAGCCAAATCCGAGGCTGCCGTCAGCGACTCTGGCAGCACAGGCGGGTCGGCGTCACAACAGATTGCGGCGATTTGGTCCCGTATACTAGGGGTTGCCGAGATTAGCGGGCGGGACAATTTCTTTGAATTGGGCGGACACTCGCTTCTGGCCGTGCAAGCCCATCGCGACATACGCAAGGAATTAAATGTCCCTAGCCTGAGCATCACGGACATATTCCGGTTTCCAACCCTCGCAGCTTTAGCCGAAACAGTGGACAAGAAAACTGGCGGAACCAAACCAGAAGCAGAACCTGCACCGCATGCCTCGGAAAAAGCCAGTACCCGCAGCGACGCCATGGCGCGGCGGCGCGAGATGCGGGCGCGCAGACGCTCGGCGTGACGCTCAACTAAGATGGCTATATGGCGCAGCAAAACATAGGGTCGCGACCGTGATAGCGACACATAGCATCAGAGATGAATCGTGCTGAAACGCTTTGTTCCCGGGAGTGTGCTGGTGGCAGTGGCGGCCATCGCTGGTATGCTGCGGCTGAGGGGCACGCAGCCAATCGACGACGCAACGTTCAACGGCTTGTATAATCAGTCAGGACCGGCACCTGAAATACCGCAAATAGTGTTCCATCTGGGGCACAGTCTGGTCGGGCCGGACATGCCCGAGATGTTGAAACAACTGGCGGGTGACGCGCACGATTACAGCAGTCAAATTGGCTGGGGAACCCCGCTTAGGGCGCATTGGGAGCCGAACGAGACCATCAATGGTTTCGAACTTCACAACATCCCGCACGAGTTCAAAGACGCAAAAGAGGCTTTGTCGTCCGGCAGATACAATACGCTGGTCCTGACTGAGATGGTCGAAATTCGCGCCGCCATTAAGTATTTCGAAAGCACAAAGTACCTGCACAAGTGGATTCAGCTTGGACGGCGCGCAAACCCTGAGATAAAGATCTTTTTGTATGAGACCTGGCATCAGCTGGACGATCCGGAAGGCTGGCTAAACCGGATCGACACGGACCTGGATCGCTATTGGGAACGAGGCATTCTGCGTCGCGCCCTGTCTTTCGAAGACACTCCCAGCCCGGTCTACATCATCCCGGCTGGGCAGGTCATGGCCCGTTTTGTCCGCGAGATTGAACGCCGTGGTGGCGTTGGACCGATTGCAGCCAGAGGCGATCTGTTTACTGATGAAATCCACTTGAATGACTATGGCACCTATCTCGTAGCTCTGACCCACTACGCGGTACTGTACCAGACTTCTCCTGTGGGACTACGCCATGCGTTGACTAAGTCGGATGGCAGTTTCGCAGCGGACCCGGGACCCGAGTCTGCGCTGCTGATGCAGGAAACAGTTTGGGATGTCGTGAAAAACTACCGCCCTTCAGGGCTGGGTCTGTCCTGAGTCCATTTGTTGCGCAACATTCGCGCCACAAAAGCTCGATTGCGCTTCGTAATCGTGAGGACAAAGATATCGGCGCCATGATATGACTGGCTGAACCCTGTAAACTCCACGGCCGGATCGATGCCTAACACGTTCGCTTATTTGATGCTTGCGCTCTGGCCGGTTGTCATGATCGTGCTTTTCAAAAAGCTGCCGCCTGCGCGGGCGTTTTGTATCTCGATTTTGGCGGCTTACACGATTTTACCAACGGCAACATATTTTGACTTGCCGCTTGTCCCAACGCTGGACAAATACACCATTCCCAGCATTGTCGCACTATTGCTTTGCCTGACGATGGTCGACCAGAAAATAAAGCTCTTTCCTGACTCGCCTATCGTTTCGGTCTTAATGATTGGCTACATCTTCAGCCCATTTGTGACTTTTTCGAACAATCTGGAACCAATCTTCGCGGGCACCTTGTACTTCCCCGGATTGACGCTCCGAGATGCAATCTCAGAATCCCTCAAACACGTGATAACCCTGATCCCGTTTGTCTTGGGATTCAATTTGTTATCGACGCCGGACAACAAGCGAGAGTTCCTTAGACTTTATATGATGACGGGCCTGATCTATTCGATTCCGATTTTAATCGAAATCCGAATGAGCCCTCAGTTCAACAACTGGTTCTACGGCTTTTTCCCACAACTTTTCGCGCAACAAGTCAGGTTTGGCGGTTTCAGGCCCGTTGTGTTTCTTGGTCACGGTTTGGGCGTCGCCTTTCTGATTCTTATGTCGGTGCTCGCTACGGCTGCTCTTTTGCGCGGATCACTAGGACAAGACAGGGGAAATAAGTTCGCAATTCTAGCCTACCTGTCTCTTATCTTAGTACTGTGCAAAACCGTAGGAGCGGTTTTGTTCGCTGTTTTGTTTGCTCCCATCATCCTGTTCGCGCGCCCTAAGGCGCAGCGATGGGTCATGATGGTATGCGCGGTATTCGTGCTGACATACCCAGTCCTGCGCGCCGCAGATGCAATACCGGTTGAACGTTTGCTCAGCTATGCGGGCATGATCCAAGCCGAGCGGGCGCAATCCTTGGGCTTCAGGTTTGAGAACGAAGAACAACTGCTAGAACGCGCCTCGGAAAAACCTCTGACAGGCTGGGGTTATTGGAACCGGAACCGGAACTATGACCCCGAAACCGGGCGAATTCTGACAGTTCCTGATGGCTACTGGGTCCTCATCATCGGTGTTCTAGGGTGGTTCGGTTACATCTGTATTTTCGGGCTATTGACCTTTCCCCTGCTTCGGTTGTGGGCGCGACGAAAGGAGTGCACCGGTTCAGCGGATGAGTTTGTGACGCATGGCGTCGCAATCATGCTGAGCATCAACTTGCTAGAACTGATCCCCAACGCCACTATCAACAACCTCACCTGGCTTATGGCCGGACTATTAATGGCAAAAATTACTGATACCGTTCAGGAAAAAAATATCCAACCCACAGAGACCCGCCCAGAATTGGCCACCGGTCAACACCCTAAACATGTGCGCAAGCCCCGTGGTGAGCAAAAGAACAGCACAGCCGAATATCCTGAGTTTCATCGCAGGAAAAGACATCCACGAACTTCGCAGAGTTAACGATTCAGCACCTTTGCCGGAACACCAGCAACTGTTGAACCTGACGCGACATCCCGGGTCACAACACTGTTCGCCCCTACCGTTACATCATCGCCGATTTTAAGTGGACCGATGATTTTCGCGCCTGCCCCCAGATCCACATGTCCGCCAAGCTCAACCGTTGAAACCAGCGTGACTTGGTGAAAAATCATACAGTTTGGCCCAATGCGGGCAGTTGGGTGGATAATAATACCGGTCGGGTGCGGCAAGCGCAGGCCACCTTCGATATGGGTGTTCAGGTGGATTTCGGACTGTGTGATCACCGACCAGAACCTGTGAACCACAGTCCAATATTTGCTAAAAAGCGAGCCAAGAATCCCGCCACGTGCTTTGGCGGCCTGATACCGCCGTATCGCGCGCAGAAGTTTATAGCCTGGGTCCCAGAACTGTCGAACCTCTTCTCGCGACCAGTCCGGCACCGTGGCTGAGACGACTTGCGGCTGTTCTGTTGACGCTACCTGGAGGTTGCCTTGCATGAGCCTGACCTTTTGAACTGATGCGCATCCGTCCGGTGACACGAGGCGCGCATGTCGCTGTTCAGAAGCCTAGTCGCGCAAGACGCGGATAGACCCGGCGGTACACAACTGGTGGCAACCAGTTTTCCAATATCTCCTGCCGGCGCGATTGACGGTCGAACTGATCCTCGGTTCCCGGGCGGGGTTTGAAGATCGTCGAGTGTGCCTTGCGGCTAGGATCCCAGGTCGCCGTGTAATAATAAAGTGCGATCGACTGGCGGGGTTCACCTTTGGGATGGTTCACTTTTTCAGGATTGCCGTGGAATGTGTTGGACCCGGTTGAAAAGCAGCACATACGGTTGAACGTGGGCACGAAGCTTTTGATCTTCGTGCTCATATCATTGCTCCAGATCTCGAAGGAACCACCCCATTCTTCGCGCCAGTCATCATTGAGATAGATCAACACGTTCAACCGACGTTCAACTGACATTTGCTTGTGCAGATTGAAATCTGCGTGAATATCCAGATGGCCACCGTTGCTAACCCGATGGATGCCTGCGCCAATATAATACGGGTCTGGGATCAGACCCTTGATCCCGGTCATTCCCTCGAGAAACTGGATGAAGGGGCGCGAGTTGAAGGCATGAAACAACTCACGCGAATAGGTCGGTAAACGTTCGGGATTGTACTGGGTTTTCAGGTTCTCCTGCGCTCGCTGAAATGTGTCACTGTCTTCGTTTTCCTCAAGCGACATCAAATCCTTCTGAACTTTGCGCAAAACCTCTTCAGGCAGAAAATTGTCGATGCAAATATGATTATAGGGCTGACCGCTCTGATATTCTTCTGCAAAGGGCTCAGCAGCCGCGCGGGCACTTTCAGTGCTGATACTCAAACGTTCGGGATCAATTTGATAGATCGCCATCTTCTTTTCCTATTTTAACAATAACGAAACTCTAATTACCGGCCAGCCGCTGCTGTTACAGAGCAAGGTAGGGATCGAAGTCTTCTACCAGAAATATGAGGGGATGCCCCCTTATTCCGCAATGTGACATATCCATCCGACGCTGACAAATACATGATTTGGATCAATGACCCAGTCTCCGACTAAAAGTTTCGCATTGCGCGACAATTGAATGAAACACTCTAGAGCGCTGAAATCCCTGATTCCGTGCTAAGGAACATGGAGATAACGAACCATCTTGGGCCCAATTGCGATCTGTTACCTAATTTACAGTGGTGCAACCCTATTTCTGCCAATATTACTGGGTTAATCGTTTGTGAGTTCTTGTCCGTCGACTAAGAGTTATTCCTGTTTATGCCCAGTTTGTTCATTGTTGGTACTGGTTACGTCGCGGATTTGTATCTGCGCTCACTCAGGCTCTACCCAGAAATCGAAATCGCAGGATGTTTTGACCGTGACCCCAGTCGTCTAGCAGCATTTTGTGCGCATTGGTCTTTGCCGGCGATGGACAGCCTGTCTGCTTTGATGGAGCAAGGCGAACAGGGTGATGTGTTGCTGAACCTGACCAACCCGTCCTCGCATTACGAGGTTTCATCCGCAGCGCTGAAGGCCGGTTTTCACGTCTATTCTGAAAAACCACTGGCGATGCAAATGGAGCAGGCGCATGCACTGACCGAATTAGCAGAAAGCCTAAATTTGCGCTTGGCATCGGCACCCTGCAGTTTTTTGGGGGAAGCTCCGCAAACAATCTGGGCCGGGCTGCGCGCTGATTTGCTTGGACCCGTCCGGTTGATTTATGCCGAGATGGATGACGATTTCATTTCGCAGGCTCCCTACGGGAAGTGGATGTCCGAAAGTGGAGCTCCCTGGCCCGCGAAGGACGAATTTGAGACCGGATGCACGTTGGAACATGCCGGTTACTACCTTGCCTGGCTGCTACCGATGTTCGGGCCTATCAGAACCGTTGTGGCGGCCTCGGCCGGGTTGGCTGATGTTTCGGATGTCACGACAAATGCGGCACCGGACTTTTCCGTGGGAACGTTGTTTTTCGAGAGTGGAGTGGTCGCGCGACTGACATGCTCGATCTTGGCCGTGCACAACCACGAACTCAGGATCATAGGCGACAAGGGCGTGATCGAGATGGACGAATGCTGGAACAACTCCGCCCCTGTCCGCTTGAGGAAACGGTTCAATTTGCATCGGCGGCTAGTAAATGCGCCGGTGGCGCGGCGGCTCAAGCTCAAGGGCCCAACTCATGCCAAATTGGGTCGCAAGGGAGCCGCAACGATGAATTTTGCCCTGGGTGTTGTTGAACTGTTTGATGCCATCCTTGAAAATCGCCCCTGCCGGCTTTCCTCCGATCTATCGCTGCATATGAATGAGGTTACTCTGGCCCTGCAAAACGCGGGAGAGCACGCCGGGTCGGTCACAATGAAAACCCGCTTCGATCCAGTGGCCCCGATGCCCTGGGCCGAAAGTCTGGCAAGCTAAACTATGTACGATATCTCGGTCATTATTCCTGCCAATAACGAGGAGGCCTACATCGGTAACTGTCTTGAGGCCGTTTTGGCACAAGTGACTGAACAGGCAGCTGAAGTGATCGTATCGGCAAACGCCTGCACCGACGCAACGGCCGAAATCGCTATCAGCTATAGCCAACGTTTCGCTGACCGGGGCTGGCTTCTCACCGTACTGGACTCGGAAATCGGTGGAAAGCCGGGGGCGCTGAATAGAGCAGACGAAGTCGCGACCGGGGACATCAAGGTCTATCTAGATGCTGATGTCGTCATGTCTCCGCAGCTTCTGAACGAATTGGCGAAAGTGCTCAATCGTCCCGATCCCGCCTATGCCAGCGGAGCGCTGACCGTGACACGAGCCAAAAGCTGGATTACCCGCGCCTATGGGCGTATTTGGACCCGCCTTCCGTTCATGACAAACGGCGTGCCAGGGGCCGGTCTGTTTGCCGTCAACGCTGCGGGCCGCAAGCGTTGGGACCAGTTTCCTCAGATAATCTCCGACGACACCTTTGTGCGATTGCAGTTCACACCGAAAGAACGCTTGCCAGCGGAGGCGCCCTATTACTGGCCCCTGGTTGAAGGATTTACCGCGCTGGTGCGTGTGCGAAGGCGACAGGATGCGGGTGTGTCCGAACTTGCTCGGCTTTATCCTGGCATTTTGGACCGTGAGGGCAAGGACCGGTTGACAGCGGGCTATCTTGCGCGTCTCGCCCTGACTGACCCGGTCGGCTTCGGGGTCTATGTTGCAGTCAGCCTTGCGGTGCGCCGTCGGAACAGTGGCGAATGGAGCCGGGGCCGATGAAACCAAAACAAGCCCTTTCGCAAGCTTGGGATGTAATCATCATCGGCGCTGGCATGGGCGGCGGGCTGGCAGGACGTCGCCTGACCGAGCGCGGCCTGTCGGTTCTGTTTCTGGAAAAAGGCGTGGCTGGCTATCGCAATGAACGCCAATCCTATTCTGATGGTGGCGATCCACTGGCCCGGCGCTTGCGCGGTTACTGGCCCAAACCGGTTGAGGCGCATGACGGTTCGAAAGTCTCACACTATTTCGCTCCGCTAGGCAGTGGAGTTGGTGGATCTTCCGTCTTTTACGCTGCGGCGCTCGAGCGACCGGAACCACACGATCTGGACGCAATGCCCGGCTTGGACCACCCCACCGGTGGATGGCCTGTCGGGTTCCAGTCCTTTCTACCTTATTTCGATCAGGCAGAAGACATCCTTTATGTGCGCGGTGGCGTTGATCCCTTGTCGTCTGTCCCGTCTGTCAAACTGCATCCAGCACCCGAATTCACCACCGAAGAACAGGCGATGATCGAAGATTTTCGCGAGCGTGGGATGCACCCCTATTATTCGCACATTGCCCGGAAGGCTCTTGAAGGGTGCACCAATTGTCTTGCGGGCAAATGCCCGCGCGCCTGCAAGATGGACGGCCGCTCGGCCGGAGTCGAACCCGCTCTCGCCAGCGGCCAGGCCGCCTTGATCACGGAATGCGATGTCGAGGAGTTGTGCGAAGATCAACCCGGTCAGATCACCAGTGTACGCGTTCGTCATGAAGGTGAAAGCTATTTGCTGAGGGCTCGCACTTATGTTCTGGCCGCCGGTTCCTTTGGCTCGCCCACCCTTTTGTTACGCTCGACCGGACGCGATGCGGCGGGATGCGCCAATTCAAGTGATTGGGTCGGACGCGGCCTGATGTTTCACATCGATAACTTCTTTGCCGTCTGGCCCCGGCGCGGCGCAAAACCCATCGGCAACAGCCGGGCTGTGTCCACCCGAGATTTTTATGTCGTGAATGGCGAGCGTAACGGTCTTGTTCAATCTATGGGCTATGAAGCAAATTACGGCACTATCCTGCGGTTTTTGCTGATGCAATATGAACGCTCCCGCTTTGCCAAATACAAGAAATTGCGCCGTCTTTTGAACTTCCCCGCCTTGCTGGCGGAAAAACTGTTCGGAAATGCGGATGTCTTTGTTGCCCAGATGGAGGACTTTCCGGTTCGCGAAAATCGCGTGATACTGAACGCCAAAGACCCCGAGGTTTTCACTTTCGAATACAAGGTCGCGCGGGATGTGTTTACGCGACAGGTCGGTTTACGCCGTGCCATCCGTCGGGCGGTTGGCTGGTGGCGGATGATGTTTCTGTCCATCAAGCCCATCGTCAATGTTGGTCATCCGCTTGGCACGTTGCGCTTTGGAAATGATCCGGCAACATCGGTGCTAGACCCCGATTGCAAAGCCCATGACCTGCAAAACCTGTATGTAGCGGATGGGTCGTTCATGCCGACATCCATGGGAGTGAATCCTAGCCTGACAATCGCCGCGAATGCCTTGCGGGTGGCGGACATCATCGCGGACCGGGCCGAGCAGGCGAAACACAAAACGGAGGCTACATGACAGATACAAGCGACCGTATTCGCGAAGGAATTGCCGTTGTCACTGGCGCAGGTGCGGGGCTGGGCCGCGAGCTGAGCCGAAGGCTTGTTGCCGAAGACGTCCGCGTTGCTGGGATCGGGCGCAACCCTGACCCCTTGTCCGATCTTGCGGCCGAATTGGGCGACGCGTTCATGCCGGTCACCGCAGATGTCGCGGACCCAGAAGCCGTTGCGCATGCGTTCAAGGACATTGAGGCCGCTGCGGGGGTTCCCACTATCCTGATCAACAACGCCGCCGTCTATCCCCGCCGGGACCTTCTGGACGAGACACCTGAAAGCTTCATGCAATCGGTGAACATTAATCTCGGCGGTGTATTCTACTGCTGCCATGCAGTCCTGCCTGGAATGGTCGAGCGCGGATACGGGCGTATCGTCAACCTCAGCACCTTTGCACATATCGCACCTGCCCCAACAGCGGCGGCTTATTCTGTGACCAAAGGGGCAGCGCAGACTTTGACCAAGTCGCTCGTGGCCGATCTTTCGGATCGCTTCCCCGATATCGTCATCAACGACTGGATTCCCGGAGCACTTAAAACGCGCATGGGCATTCCCGACGGGATCGAACCGGCAGACGCGGCCAAATGGGGTGTCAGGCTCGCCCTGTGGCACGATCCCATGCTCACCGGACGACTGTTTGACCGGGATATCGAATTCCTCGAACCGATTTCATTAAAACGAAAAATTTTGAACAAGGTCACAGGCAAAAAGCGTGTACCCCTGCGCCTGTCATGACCTCTAATTAAACGGCTGCATTCGCGGACCGTTGGAAAGGGATTAGAATGCGCATTGGACTAGTCACGCCCTCTTGGCCTGCCAGCGTTGCTGCAAATGGCATCGCCACCGCCGTTGCGCATATTGCTGATGGCCTGAAACATCACGGCCATCAGATCACGGTAATTCCCCACACGGGTGCGGCCCCTGATGACCCGGATGTGATCAATCTTCCTGAGCCGCGCGCGTGGACATGGTCCGAGAAACTGATTGGCCGATTTGGCCGCAATACCGCCTCGATCCCCATTCGGGCCGAACAGATCGCGCAGGCCGTGAATCAGGCCATCAAGACACGCGGAATCGAAGCCCTGATCATGGAAGAAACCAACGGCATCGCTGGCATGGTGCAAAAACATGTGCCGATCCCTGTGATCGTTACTCTGCATGGGCCTATTGAGCTATACACCGACTTTCTGCCGGAAAAACCGGACGGATACGTCATACGAACCCGGGTCAAACGTGAGGCTGAGACGTTTCGAACCTGCAGAGGAATTACCTCGCCCTCCAAAGCCGTGCTGGACCAGATGATCGCGCGCTATGGTGAGCCTGCCTGTCCCACCGCAATTGTCCCCAACCCAATGCCAATGGCCGCCCCAATCCCAGAAAAGGCGATCCGCGAGACGATCCGCAATATCCTGTTCATCGGCCGCTATGACTCGATCAAGGGCGGGGATACAGTGCTAGAGGCATTTCAACAGATCGCCGAACAGGACCCAAACGTTCGGCTGACCTTCGTTGGATCAGACCCCGGTGTCCCCCTGCCCGGGCAGGTGCTGCAGCACATGGATCAGGCCTTGTTGGCCTATCCCGAGGCCATTCGAAACCGTATCGACTATCGAGGGCAGTTGGACCGGGACGCGATCGACACCCTGCGGATGCAACACGGCATCACGCTCATTGCGTCTCGGTATGAGAACTTCCCCTATGCTGCACTCGAGGCATTGTCCTGCGGTGCGCCAACGGTGGCGACGGCAGTGGGCGGCGTTCCCGAGATCGTTGAAGACGAGATATCTGGTCTGTTGGTGCCTTCCGGTGATCCCGAGGCTATGGCAAAAGCCTGTCTTCGCCTGATCGCAAATCCGGATCTAGCCGTTCGGCTAGGCGCCAAGGGCCGAACCGAAGTTGTGGACCGGTTCCAGCCTGAAACAATCGCGAAAAACGTCGAGGCCCTTGTCCAACAGGTTTTGAACGACGTGTAACCCGCGTTCAGGTCAAAGCCTGCACAGCCCAGGCCATACCCCAACCCACCAACGCGCCCGCTGGAACCAATGGGATCAACCTGACCTCGTGCAGGAGTGACACCCAGTTTTCGCGTCCCCCCTTGATGAGTAACAGGATGATCTCGGGGATGCGGTGCAAGGCAACCACGAACAGCGCTGCGGTGATCGAGTTAAAGCCCCAAATCGCAACCGACAGACCGATCCAAACGGTCGCGGCGCTGACAAGGCTCAGCATCGTCATTTCCCGGAACCGGCGCTGCGCGCTATATGCCTCGCGCAACAGGCCCGGTCCGATCAAAATTAAACCAATGGCGAGGATCTGAATCATACCGGCCACATCGGCGTATCGGTCATCGTAGAGAATACGCACAAGTGTCGGCGAAAACGTCATTAACGCACCGGCACCGAACATCGCCAGACCGTCAAAAAGAATGCGATAGCGGTAATACCGACGACGCAACTCCTCAGCCGCATTGTCCTTCTGCAAGGCGGTAAAAACCTGCAGCCCCATCTGCGCGTGGATGGAATTCAAAAAGGTCTGAACCATATCCACGATCTGACGCGCGATGTAGTAAAATCCGAAAGAACTGGCGGACATGGCAAAGCCAAGAACAAAACGATCCGCCATAGTCATCACTGCCGTCAGGGCGGAATGGCCGATAATCCACTTGCCGCGGTCAATGATCACGCGAAAGTCTTTCCTGTTCCAGCGCATCCGCATCGCCGGGCCTTTGAACATTATGTAGCTGAGCGAAACCGTGATCAGGGCATTCGCGAAGTTGCCAAGGACCAAGGCCCAAATGTTTTTTAGCCAAAAGGCAAAGGCAATGGTCAGTACGGTTGTGCAAACCACAGTAATCAGCATGGCAATGCTGACCTCGCGGAATTTCATCTCGCGCTCATAGACAAACTTTGCGGGCGAAGCGAATCCGTTGATGATCGAAAACCCGCCAATCGCGGCTATCGCGTATGGCAGTATCGGGTCGCCATAGCTGGATTGGATATCAAACAGCTGTGCATCTTGGCCCCACGCGACACAAAAACCCAGAAGGACGCACACCAGAAGTATTAGAACCCCACGCAAAATTTGTGCAGTCCAGCATGAACGCAGGAACCCATCATCCAACTCGCCTTCGCGAGTCAGGATAAGCGACCTAACCCCAAGATCGGAAAACATCTCAAGCACAAAGATAAAGGTCATCACTACCGCGAAGACCCCAAAAATCTCAGGCGTCAATATCCGCGTCAGAATAACGGTCGAAATGATCCGCGCCAGCACCTGCATAGCGAACACCATCGTTGACAGCGCTGCTGAGGCCAGAATCTTGTGCCTCAGACTTTCGCGGTCGGGCAACAGCCCGGATATGCGCTGGCTAATGAACTTCATTCCTAAACCCGCAGCACGCTAGAACCCGAATAGGTTGGCATCAGTGATGCCTTTGCGGACAAAGGCATCGCGGTCCGACTCGGGAGCCCAGCCCAACACCTCTTTGGTGTGCTCATTGCTGAAAGGTGACAGATGTCCCCGCGATTTCCAGTCGCTGTAAGACTGATTTTTCAGATCGCGCAGACCCACCACATATCGTTTGAGAAGGTATTTGACGCTGCCGGACAGATAAAAGGTCCAGAAAGCCCCTTTCTTAACCTCGATTCGCGCGCCCAAGGCCTGATGAATCGCGTCAAAATAGTCTCGCGCGCTCATCATTGGCTCGCCGATAAGGTTGAACGACTGACCCACGGCCTCGTCCTTGTCGATCATCGCGATCAACGCGTCGGAGATGTCGTCGATCAGCACAAAAGGTAGGATGTTGTGCCCATCACCCCAGATCCGCACCGCACCGGCCCCGTGCCAGCGCCCAATACCCCAATGTTGCAGCGGCCCGCCTTCGCCAATCACAATTCCGGGGCGCGCGATCACCAGCGGCAACCCTTGCGTTCTGTGCATCTCCAAAAGCCGCTTTTCGCACTCAGCTTTTGACCGGGCATAGAGGTTGCGGTCGCTCATATCGTCACCAAAGCTGGTCTGTTCGGTGATTGTTTTTGCCGGATCGGACATGTCATAGGACGCAATGGTCCCGGTATAAATCAGCCTTTTGACACCGGCCTCCTGCGCCGCTTCGGCCACACGAACGGCCACACCGACATCGTTTTCCAGACAGCCCTTCCATGTGCTATCCAGCGACTTGGCAAGGTTGTAGACAACTTCGATCCCATCCATCGCGGCGATCAAGCCATCTTTGTTGCGCAACGAAACCGCAACGGTTTCAACCTGATCCGCAATGTCTTCAAAAGGTCCGTGGCGACCCCGGCTAAGCACCCGCACCTGACAGCCGGTTTTTACCAAGGCACGTGTCAGATGCCGTCCGATGAAACCGGTGCCGCCTATTACCATGACAGTGGGTTTCAAAGGAACGGACGGAACAACCGGGTCTGGGAGAGCGGTATATTCATCAGGGATCAATGCCGCAGTTTGCTCGATTGCCCCGATGACGGCACCGGCGGCCTCGGCCGAAAACCGGGCGTCCACCGGTGTATTGGACCGGATCGCTTCGTAGAACCGATCGAACGCTCCTATAAAGCTCAGCGCGTATGGGGATTTTCGGTTCAGCGAACTCAGTTGCCTGGCACCATTGACCACACCCTCGCGCAGATGCTGTCCTGCTAGACCCATTTGCTGACGAAATGGATTGATGACAATGTCCGATGTGTTCTCGCGCCGGATGGTCAATGTGTCGCTAGCATAGTCAAGCCGCGCCATCGCCGAAGACCCATGCACCACAACCGACCGGTCGTCCATAGTCTCGACCAATTCCAGATTGATCTTTAGATCGACATGCCCGGCCCGCGCTTGGATTTGCAGGCTTTGCGGCCGCACCTGACCGCCTTGCAAAGCCACTGGCTTTCCGGCCTGCAACCGAAGATCCTGAAGCTCACCAAATAGATCAACCGCAAAAGCATAGAGGTGCGGGCCTAGTTCGAACAACAAATTTCGTGTTTCTTGCAGCATCCAAAGGCCATAAGGGCCGGATCGCAAAGGGGCTAAGGGAAAACGCCAGTTGAACTCGGCACTGTTGATGCGGCCCAGCGCGCCCGATCGACAGGTTTGTTTTAACCTCTCATACGAAGGCACGCCCAGGAAGTTATGACAGACGGCGGCCACACGCCCGGCCTCCTCGGCTGCCGACGCAACCACCTGGCAATCGGCTTGTGACAACGCAAAGGGTTTTTCAACCATAACGTGAAACCCCAGCTCAAGGCAGCGCTGCGCCAAATCAGCGTGGATATGCGGCGGGGTCAGGATATGGACCGCGTCACAAACATCGGCGGCGGCCATCTCCTCAATCGAAGTGAACGACTGCAAACCATAGGTGCCTGCGAAATCTGATGCCGCGCTAGGTGAGACATCACAGATCGCTGTGAGGGCAATACCTTTGCAGGCCCGCAATGCATTTGCGTGCCAGGTTGCGATATATCCGGCCCCGATCAGGCCGACACGAATTTGGTTCAGAGACATATTCTTTTTCAACATAAATAACTATTTATACTCGATTATTTTCATAGGCGCCGCCCGTTTTCGGCGCCACAGATAGGTCAGCATTCCAATAACGTTGGGCAGTTTGGACAAGGTAAGCAGAACGGACTGACGCAGGGCAGACTGGCGCGTTAACCCGTCGCGCATGAGCCCCTTAGAGGTTCGAAGGTACGAAAGGATATAGACGACCAACACCGCCAGCGTGATCCAGACGGAGAGGGCAAGCCCGAGCAAGGCGACGATTGGAAGGAACGCACCAAAGAACCAGACGCGCTTGCGTTCGCGCGTGAAATACTCGCGATGCAGATCGCCGACCTGTGCGAACCCATGCCCGGTGCGCACCGCACGCTTCCACCATTGCGAAAACCGGGTCATCTCAGCGTCGTGGCGGGTCATATTCAGCGGCAGGCGCTCGATTTTCCAGCCAGCCTTACGAATGCGCAAACAGAATTCATCATCCTCGGCCGCAATAACTGTATCATCAAATCCACCCACGCCGTCAAAGGCCTGAACCCGCACCATCATGTCGCCGCCGCAGGTCAGAATCGAACCCGCAGGGCGGTGCCATTCGAAATCACACAGCGCATTATAGACGCTCGCGTCAGGATGGATTTCCGCCCGCCAACCGGTGACGATCCCCAAGTCGGGGTTGACAACCAACGCATCGGACGCCGCCTGGACCCACCCGGTTACAATTGCGCAGTCTCCGTCGATGAACTGAACAAAATCCAGCGGCTTGCCCAGCGCCTTCAACGCCGCATAGCCCGCGTTGCGGGCCCGTGCCGCGGTGAATGGGCGGGACAGGTCAAGCTCGACCACTTGTGCGCCTGCTTTGGTCGCCTGGTACACGCTGTCATCCGAAGAATTCGAGTCCACATAGACAACGGCGGCTACACCTTCAGGCACCGACGCTAGACAGCGAACTAGCCGTTCGCCCTCATTCCGACCAATCAGTACCAGACCAATTGAAGGTTTTTCACCGTTCATCTGGAAGCTCCTGATCTGTCATGTTGATAAGCTTAGCCAAACGGCTGGCTTCGGTCTTCTGATTGAACTCTGCGGTTACCTTGACCCGGCCTTCCTGTCCCATTCGAGTACGCAAATCAGAATCGCTCAAAAGGTCTCGCAGCCGTGCAGTAAGAGCATCGACATTACCAGGCGGAACAAGGTAGCCGCTGACCCCATCCTCGACCAGTTCAGAAATGCCACCAACGCGCGTGGCAAGCACAGGCAGACCGCTGGCCATCGCCTCCATCAGCGTCACCGGAACACCTTCGGCGAAACTAGGCAGAACCAGCACATCGGCTTCAGACAGCATATCGGCCACCTTGCTTTGCGAAAGGTATCCCGCAAACTTCACAACCGAACTGAGCCCGAGCGCATGTGTCCGCGCCTCAAGATCGCCGCGTTCTGGCCCATCACCAATCAACGTGACGCGCAGGTCCGGGACGTCCGGCGCCAAACGCGACAGCGCTTCCAGAAGAACCGGAACGCCTTTTACGCCCGCCAGCCGGCCAATAAAGAGAAGATGCGGGCGCGAGCGTTCAGACGTGCCTTGGCTTAAGTATTTCTCAGGGGTTATGCCACAGTGAACGATTTTCAACTTATCCCAATGCTGCGGATCTGAAAAAACCATGCACTGACTGCGGCAGAAATCGCTAATACAGGCAACAAACTTAGACTCTCGGATTTTTGCGTCGATCCGCCAGTGTTTTGGCTCGAAAAAAACGTCCGGCCCATGGATTGTGAAGCTGAACGGTATGCCACTGATGCGGCTGGTCAGCATGGCCACCGTACAAGTAGCCGTAGCGATGTGGTTGTGAAGGTGACGTACGTTCCGGCGAGCCAAATGGTCCGCCAGCACAGCGGCTTCGGCAAAATAGAAGAGCTGATACAAAAGACCTTTCAAACCGGCGGGACGCGTCCTAAGGGCCAGCCCTAGTGAAGCAAAATACCGTCCCGGGGCCTTCACAAGCGCCTTTAGATGGCACCCGATCAGGCGCAGCGGTGATTTCGCAGCAGCAATGACATAAAACGTTTTCTCGAACTCTGCTTGTTGTTCAAGGCCTACATGATGCTCGACGCCCGTTTTGCGGATCGAGCAGGTTTCAACCTCGATCCCTTGATCCCGCAACGCAAAAATCTCTCGCTGAATGAACGTGTCGGTGGCACGCGGATACTCTCCAGTCAAATAGGCGATGGGTTGAGGCGTGCTCATTGCTTCGACCCTTCGGGCAGCGATTGTGTCATCAGCTCAGCAAACGGTTTTTGTTTTGCGATATCAAAATGCTCATGCAGGCGGGTCGTCTCAAACCGCAGCGGTTTCATGCGCGCATGCAATGTGGCCGAGCGCAATAGCCCGGGCAATTTTGTACCAACGACGGGTACCTTCTCCAACACTCTGCCAAAGGCGTCCAACAGACGCCAACTGACCGGAACCACGAAGCGCGGCCATCCTCCTTTGCGCAGCGCAGCAATATATCCGGCTCGGTCAGGTCGGTCATCATCGATCACATTAATCACCTCGACACCGTCGGCAGGGGTTGCCGCGGCTTGCACCAAAACTTGCGCAGTATGACTGACGTAGCTAACCGGAACCTCCCCGCGGCATTCCATTTCCAGCAGCACAGGCCCGACCGGATACCCAAGATGCCCGTTCCAAAGATGCCCCGGTCCAAACACCGCCCCGGGGCGTAAGACCCACAAGTCAAATCCTGCGGCCTTAGCAGCTGTACGTACCTGCTGTTCCTGTTGCAATTTCAGCCAGCAATAGGCATCACGCGACTGTGGCGCGGATTCAAGCGGGCTTTCTTCGTTCAGCACAGCCCCCGGAGGCAACTGTTTACCATCATAGACTGATAGCGAACTGACCAATACCAAACGCGGCGCAGGCGTGCATGCCGCCATCGCAGAGAGTACCGATCCGGTAATGGCCTTGGTTTCCACGACCTGGCGATCAGCCGGCCCACTCATTTTCGCCGCCGCGTGAATAATCGCGACACAACCCGACAACTGTTTCGCCAAAACGTCAGCCGCGTCTGGTCCGGCAAGATTCACCTCGACGACCTCAATGCCATGATCACTATCCCAGAATTGAGGAGCAGTTGCTGTATTGCGGACTACGGCGATCACTTCATAACCCGCTGCGCGGGCCGACTCGACGGTTTGACGACCGATGAAACCCCCTGCACCGGTTATACAAATCTTAAGACTTTTCATGACGCTATCACCAGACGTATGCCCTTGTGGCGTCTTTGCCTCAATTCAATTCCAATATCCACGTCACCAATCAACCTGACAAAATCAAAACAACTCAACCCTCTGCCTAAACGGGGAATTTGTCTATTTCGAGGGTTTTATAGAGTGAATCTACATTTATTCGAATGGCCGCGACCAGATTTTTCCCTCGCCTCTGAAAATTGCGCTTCAATGCCAAAAAGTTGTGCTCTTGCAGTCGCAAGCGACTCTTTTGCATAGAGACATTGAGCGCGGACCGAGTTGAAACGTTGATCCAGACTAATCCCATGCTGCCGCAGCGGTACTTGATGTGGAGTTGTTTCACCTAGGTGTCGGTAGTGGAAGAGGCGATGCTAAGACGCCTTATCAGGATGCCGCGTTGATTGCCCTATGCTACGCTGAATGTCTAACGGCGTGAGACTTCGAAAATTGGCCTGATCGCTACCATCAATCCGCGCTACAGTTGTTTGAGAACTTTGCCGCAATCCGCGTTTATTCTGAGTTGCGCGATGACGCAGAACAGGACTGTCCGCCCAAGGGCGCACATCAACGTGTGTCCAGAAATCTCGCTGATCCAAATACGGATTCCGAGGCTTGCAATTAGATGCTTCACCTTACTGAGCAAAACCCGAACGACGTCAAACTCGGCTCTCCCCAATAGGATTTTCTCTGAATCAGAACATTTGAGAGGAGTTACGGGATCACTGGGTGGGTTTAGCAAACCCAGCATCAAGGAAACGACGACGGTACCTGCGTCGCGGATAGATCAAACCTTGCGAAGTATGCTGATGAACCGGTTTCTGCCCACACTCTGGCCAGCTTGGTAGTCACCGTTCTCAGCGGCACAGATGAGCTGACAAGCCTCTTTTCAGATGCGAGCGTGGTTCAGGTCTCTGCCAAAACGATATGTCGGGAATCAATTTGTTTGGATAGCGTGTCAGTGGAAACATTCGTCATATGCACAATCCGCAGAAGCTACCCACTGCCACGTAGATGGCAACGGCAGCTCCTAATGAAGCGCGGGAAATTATCGCAACAACACTCAATGCGCCTCCTGTCATCAAACCAGCCAGTATTGATCAGACGATCATCGCACTTTTAGTCTCCCTAAACGTCAGAATACGCATAGAGTCATGCCGCAGGATGAGATAAAAATTAAATTGTGGTACGTAACTTTCCCTCCGCCGGGTACGTTAAAACCAGCGCCCCTGACGGAACGTGGAGGCGCCCTGAAAAAACGGGGTAACTTCGACACAGTCGGTAAGAAATCATGGTGGTCGTAAAGAAATTTCAGCAATGTGCCGCCAAAAGAGGGTACTCGTTTCTACAGCTACGACATTCAGTATCCTTCAGCAGGGATGAAAGAGTTTGGATATGAAATCAATCTACACGTTGCTTGCTTCGGTCTTGATTAGCCTTCTGGCCATACCAGCAATTGCACAGGAATACCGGTTTCAACCGGGGGACACTTTGCGAATTGAAGTGTTGGAAGACGAGACTCTGAACCGTGACATCCTTGTAGCTCCAGATGGACAGATTAACCTGCCACTGGCTGGTAACTTGCGGGCCGGTGGCCGGACGGCCGAACAAGTGCGCTCTGAATTGGCGGACCGGCTGGCACCAAACTTCGCTTCACCCCCAAATGTCTTTGTTTCACTAGCCACGCTTAACGTTCCGGTTCCACCACTGCCTGACGAGACTATCAACGTTTATGTCATTGGCGAAGCAGGCTCACCCGGCCGTCATTCACCTGTTCGAGGTACGACCCTTTTGCAATTTTTTGGTGAAATGGGCGGCTTCTCTCGCTTTGCTGCGACCAAGAGGGTTATGCTACGTCGGACGGACAATTCGGGACAGGAAAGGGTGTATCAGTTCAACTATGATGCGATGCTGGACGGAACAGGTACCGGCGGGGCAACAAGACTGGTGGATGGCGATGTCATCGTGATCCCGCAACGTCGTCTGTTCGAATAAACCGGAAAGTATCTGACTCTTGAACTGCAATCATGTCCAACATGCCCTGCTAGTCGGTGCTACATGTGTCGTGGCACTTTCAAGCAATAGAGCTATTGCACAATCTGTTGAATTGGACCCGGGCGGCACGCAGTACGAGTTTGGCATCGGCCAACGGGTCGAATCCGGTCGAAACCTTGGCCTGGATGTACCCGAAGAAGGACAGGGTACAATCCTATCGACCCTTTTGTCCTTTGGCATATCCAGCGAAACTCCGGTTCAAAGTTTCAGTTTAGATGCGGTCACCGCTCTACGTTGGTCCGACCTTCCGGACCAGGGCAGCGAATTCGACATCGGGGATTCAATATTTGATCTCGACTATGGTCGCGAAAGCGCCAATGCTGGCTTAGATCTTGGTTTGAATTTCTCAAGCTATGATATCGGGTTTCTGAGATCTTTACGAGATTTTGTCGATGAGGACGGTGTCATTGACCTCCCTCCGGATTTCGACGACCTAACAGGTGATGGGACACGGAGAGAATACGCGCTTTCCTTCCAAATGGACTTTGGACGTCAGGATTTGGTGAACTATTTTTTTCGATTTGATACGCTGAATATCGATTACATTGATCAGACTAATCCCGATCTTTTCGATGAATCCACCGTAAGTGCCACAGCTGGAATGGGTTTTCTCATTTCCCCCCGCACCACTGCTAGCCTAGACTTTTTCGTAGAGCAGTTTGACCAAGACGATCCCGATGAAACCGATCGACGGACTTGGGAGGTAGTTTTGGGACTGTCGCAGGAAATCAACGAAGCAAATCGATTTGACGTTACACTGGGCTACACGGATATCGACGAAAGGCTCGAAATCTCGGACGACATTCTGGTAAGCGGCATTATTGGCAGCATCGATGCAGAGAGAGATTTGCCCAATGGCAACATCTTTTTCACGGCTGAATCCGAACTCGGCACCGCTGGACGACTGAACCGCGTGCGTGTCGGACGCAGTCTCGACGTGGCAAATGGAAGCTTTAGCGCCAATTTGGGCGTCGCCGTTACCGGCGATGGAAAAACCGAACCAATTGGTAGCCTCACGTATGTGCAGGAATTTGGTGAGGATGAGGTGCGCGTGTTCTTTGATCGCAACGTCGTCAACACAACCGATGACGTTTTTCGTGACGAATACATCTTGGACGTCGGCTACATCTTCGGACTTGGGCCGTCTTCACGCCTCGGGCTCGGAGCGACGCATATCCTAGGCGACGACACGGCGGTTGACCCGCGCACCCAGCGAACGGACTTGAATGCTGTGTACAGTTATGAGCTGGAGTCCCAATGGGTTATCAATACCGGCCTAAACTATCGAGTTCGTGACGAAGACGGGCTTGGGCGAGCCGAAAGCCCTCTTGCCTTTTTCTCGATCGGACGCAACTTTGCATGGCGCCCTTAAGAGCGGCAAATTCCTTTCTGAGTTTCGTTTAACAAGCTGGCGCTAGTCCTAGGCGCAGAATTTGCAACGGGCGTGGCGCACACTACCGCTAGACCCATAGCGAGACATCGCAACAGTTTGGAATTTGCCGCTTTCAGGCCAATTTGGCGACCTCCACGCCATACACAATAAGTACGGCAGATCTGCGCGATTTGAACCCGCCAATATGCGGATGCGGCGTTTAACGAAGAGATAGTTGTCAATCCCGGAGCCGAAAAAGGGGCCACGTGCCAGTTCAAAATGGGGTTATTGGGGTTGAGCCGTGCCGCGCCTTGGCCGTGACCCTCACAAAGCTCCCGGGTACCAGGTTGCACTCGCCGCAGGCCAGTTCTGATCAGTTCGTTGTTTTGGATTTGCGGCTTTCGCGCAGGCGGAAACCTTCGTCGTTCATCTCAATAGTATGGCATGGTGAGTGAGCCTATGGAGGATGGCCCCCGTTTGGCCTTCAGTGCCCAAAGCCTCCGTCCATTCGTCGAATGGCAGGATTGATGTGATGACTATCGAACCACGTTCATAGCGTTGGCTAATGACCTCGAACAGCAATTCGGTCTAGCGTGCTGCATAAGTCGTTGCCTATACGTGACTAATACTTCGAATTGGCTGCGGGATACTGGGCTGCCTTTCAAATTTAACGCGTCGCGGCAGGATAGGTTGGCGGATGCAAAGTCCCGCGCGACGAACCGGGCGGAATACAACGAGGCGCTCCGCCTTCGTGGCGATGTGCGGTCTCGTTTGCCGAGGGCGCGATGTCTGGATGGTACGCCGCACGCAACGCCCATATCGACATGATCGCCGAGAAAGGTCGTAGAACTGGAAGAAGGCCGCCGGCTATGGCCAACGGCCACGCGGCGAGGCCCAGACCGGGCGCTAAAAACAAGTTAACGGATCAGAGCTGCGCAGCTGCAATTTGGAGACAAAGACAACCGAAACCGAGATCGCTGTCAAAATTCTCAACCGCATGGCTCATCTCGGTCATGCCACCTATAAACGTGCCGCACAACGAACCGGAGAAAGGAGCAAATGCAGCCCTAACGCTATTCGTTCAATGCGGTCCTGACCCGACTAAATTTTTGCGTCAGAATCTCTCAGAGGATAGTGGTTGATATGTTAGTATCTTGGCTAGGCTTTGTTCATTGATTTGACTTAAATATTTTCGCCACAGGTCTAAGGAGGCGCAATTGTGACGACACGACGCAACGTGCTTGCAGGCAGTCTGGCAACGGTCGCGTTGTCCGGATGCGGCTGGCGCGGACCCGATCGTGATGTCAGCGCCGAGGGCTTACCCGCAGTTCCGGTGGATATCCACAATCACATTTTCAATGCCACCGACGTACCTATCCCCGGATTTCTGGAACAGGTGTTGCTCCGTGACCCTGAAACCCCAGTCCCGGGGGGACCCTCAGTGGTGCGATCGCTGGTTGGTTTGATTGTCGACATCGTGTTGGCCGCGCAGCGTACACCAACTGCGTCGCAGGAGCTTGAGGACATCGAAGGGCTGGAGCGCCTAGTGATGCGCGATGGCGGCGATCTGTTGATAGAAGACCGAAGCGCCGTTGAAACCGGCTTACGCATACTCGAGGACAAAGTGGACGCGGCCGGGCGCAGGCGACTGGGTGCGTTTACTACCACGGGTACAATGCCAGACGAAACCGGTGATGAAGAGTTGTTTTCACTGTTGGCGGCGGAAACGAATGTCGCCGTGAACCCGGTTGGACTGGCTGGCAACATTCGCGAGGCTGGGCGCGAAGGAGAACAAGCACGCCAGATGGCCGATGCGATCTATCGCGACGAGACCATCCGCGAAGCACCCACATTCAAAACGCTTTCAAAACGCACCAATCCGGATCAAAGTTTGGCGCAGACACTGCTTTGGGCAGGGCTACTGACGCGCAGCCGCGTGGATATACTGGGCGAATTAATCCGCCTCTACGCACATCAAAGCGTCAATGCTGATCCCAACGATCCCACTGGGTCAAACGGGATAAAAGTGTTCTCTCCATCGCTTGTTGATTTCACATATTGGCTGCGATCGGGGCAAGACCGCGATGCCGATCTTACTGGGCGTGACATTACTGACCAGATCACGCTTTTGTCGAAAATGTCCAAACTGGAACGCGGTGCCCTTTTGCTTCCGTTTGCTCCTTTTTGCCCACTGCGGGCCGCTTATTACAAGAGAAACGGCAACCCGAACTGGTTGGGGACCATGCAGAACGCCGTCGAGAGGCAGGGTTTTGCGGGCATCAAGCTTTATCCTCCCATGGGGTTTCTTCCGCTGGGCAACGACGAATTTGACAAGCCCGGCGCAATAAGGCCTCGAGCTATGACGGACCTTGGTATCAAGGGCGCTGAGATCGATACCGAATTGCGGGCCCTTTACGATTGGTGCGCCGCCGAAGATGTTCCGATCAAGACGCATGGCAACAACTCGTTGGGGGCGGATGCTTGCGCCGGGCAGAATGCCTCGGCCGCAAACTGGCGCCCGGTATTGGAGACCCGGGCTTGGCGCAGTCTTCGCATTAACATTGCCCATTTCGGCGGGTTTGACGAGGAACGGTTTGAGGGTGACGACGGTTGCCCGACCGAAACAGAGGCTTACGAAAGGCAAGCTGCCGCGCTTATCGCGAAACATGAAAATCTCTATGTTGATCTGGGCTATTGGACCGACGTGACTGGTAGTAACCGGGACAGATCCACGGCGGTCACAAGATTACTGGATGCACTTCTGCGGCAGGAAGGTAAGCTGAAGCACCGGCTGATGTATGGCTCTGACTGGACGATGCTGGGCCGCGAGGACCAACATGCAAGCTATTACGACGATGTGCGAATTGCATTGAGCAAAACCATTCTGAGTGAAGATGAACAGGTCGCAATTCTGGGGTCTAACGCATTGAGGTATCTGGGACTGGACCGCCGGGGCAAACAGTATGATCGGCTGACGCAATTCTTCAAGAATGCCCCACAATACGCGACGGTCATCTCGCTGATACGACCATCTTCGAACCTGGCGGCACTGGCCCGCGACGCATTCGGGCAGCGCTGACCATTCGGTGGGTGTTGACGGATAAGGCACCTTTTTCAGGAATTTTCCAGATCAGCAGAAGACTGTGCTAGGATAGGGCAATTTTTCGGTGTCTGCACTTCCTGCCTTGATCCGGACCGCACGCATAGCGCCGAACGCTAAAGTGTGGCCCGCGTGCGGTCTCAGGTCAGGTTGACGTTTCCCGAGCTAAGACATTTTCGCCTTTTAACAGAATTAAATTGGAGTAATTGAAATGAAACTCGGTCTGTTCAAACAATTTCTCTGCACCGCGCTGCCCTTTCTCGCTTTGTCGCTACCTGTCAATGCGCAAACAGTTCTTCTGGACCAGGGAGCTGACTGGACACCGGAAAGCCGTGAGACATTCTATACTCAGGATCAAGGATCGCGCCTAATTCCACTGGCCTGGATCGACGCGCTTGCTATACCGAGCGGAGAGCCCTTCTTGTACGACAGCTTGGCGCGCTATGGTTATCTTACCAATCCCAACGGAATCGATACGCGCATTCCCGTGGGCTTTACAGTCGCCGGATCGCCAGATCATCTTGGCATGACATGCTCAGCCTGCCACACGCGTCAAATCGAGGTCAACGGGACCCCCTACCGTGTCGATGGCGGGCCGGGGATCGTCGACTTCCAGAGCTTTCTTGCCGACCTCAATGCAGCGATGGCCGCCGCGCTTGCAAATGACAGCTCGTTCACCGCCTTTGCAGATGCAGTTCTTGGCGCAGGCGCGACAGACACTGCCAAGGCCGAACTGCGTGTCGCTGCCGAGCTGTGGCACCTGAGGTTTGACACGATCATAAGCCGGTCGCTACCGGACCCGGCCTGGGGTCCATCGCGGCTGGACGCGGTGTCGATGATTTTCAACCGCGTTGCCGGTTTGGATATGGGCGAGCCGCCAGATTATATCATCGCCGATAATATAGCTGTTGCGGATGCGCCCACTCGCTATCCGTTTCTGTGGAACGCGGCGCGGCAGGATCGGACTCAATGGCCTGGTTTTGCCGAGAATGGAACCGACCTGCTGGGGTTGGCGCGTAATCTTGGTGAAGTTTACGGCGTGTTTGGAATTTTTCACCCCGAAGTTCAATCTGGAGCATTTCGACTTAATCGGAACTACGTGAAGGTTAATTCTGCCAATTTCGACGGCCTGCGCCGGCTTGAAGATCTTATCTGGAAAATTGGCCCGCCCAAATGGCCTTGGGAGTTGAACCGTGGTCTTGCAGAACAAGGCAAAGAGGTTTTCGACCGCGACCCCGAAAACGGAGGGTGCAAGGAATGTCACGGGATAAAACGCGGCGACCGGCTGTGGACATGGGCGACGCCGGTTCAAGATGTGGGTACCGATACGGCCGAGTGTCGCATTCTGGCGCGTACCGTGGATACTGGTGTAATGAACGGGGCACGAATTCCGGTACTCGGCGTGGACCTTGGCGCACGCGCAAGCGCTTTCGATCTGCTGAGCGCTTCGGTAATCGGCGCGATCATTCAAGATATCCTTAGCGTCGGAGATCAGTCGACGGTGGCACTGACGGCGGAACCTGAGTTGCCATCAGGCGTCGTGGATGAGCTAAAGGGCGCGTTCCGTCTGGACAACCCTAACGCTCTGACTACCGGAGGCTGCGCCTATGAGGCCCGTGTTCTCGAAGGTATATGGGCCGCCGCACCTTACCTGCACAATGGCTCTGTCGCCACGCTGGATGAGCTTCTGAAACCGGCTGACCAACGGCGGGCGTCGTTCAAGATTGGCCCCAATTACGATATTGAGGCAGTGGGTCTGTCGGTCGAGCAGGATCGTTTCGACTATGAGCTTCAAACCACCGATTGCAACGATCTTGGCAGCGGCAACAGCAATTGCGGCCATGAATACGGTACCGATCTGACTGATGATGATCGCCGCGCACTGCTGGAATACTTGAAGTCGCTGTAGCTGTACCTAATCGACAGGTGTTGAGTTTGTCCCTTCCGATGTCGCGCCATCGGAAGGCGCTTGGACTATGCCCTGTTGCTGCAGCCAATCGGTTATACCGTTCATCCGCACGGCGCGGTTTTCGGTCCATTCCTCAATCTGACCATCGTTGAACCCATAGTGATGCAGGCCGACCAATACTCCGTTCGCATTGAACACCGGCGAGCCGGATGAACCGCCTGCGGTATCGCATGTATGGCTGAAATCCGTTTCGTTTGCCCGACCATCAACCGGTAGCGCCATCACAGTGCAGTTGATGAAGGAAATCTGCTTTTCGTTGCCACCGGGATGCTGGATGATCGCCAGTTCCTCAGATATCGCCGCATCTGTGGCCACTGGATCGATGCTGTAAAAGCCGAACGTGTCGCCAGGAGTTCCATCCAGCCGGATCAGGCTGGCGTCGAGCTCAAAATTCACCAGCACTTCTTTCACTTCGGCACAGTCGAATTGCTGACCCAGTCGAAGGCGGTTATCAGCGGTTCGTTCGTATCCGAAGACCGCAATTGCGCTGCGGCAGGTAGCGGCGTCCGCCACGCAGTGCTGGTTTGTCAGAAGGTGGTCCCGGTTGATAAGGGTCCCGGTACAGCTGCGTGGTTTGCCACCCAGGAAAAAGGAAAGTTTGGCCACCGGCGCGCCCAAGTCGCGAATATATTGCGGCACGGCCGCGTCATTAATATGCGCGGTTTCATCCTCACCGCCCCAGATCGAATAAAGCGTTCCTGTTTCTGTCTCGATCGCCATTTCCTCAATCATCAATGACAGACCGTCAGGCCGTTTGTCCGAAAACAACGAGATGACGACCCGCCCGCCAGGGAACATACCGGTCCAACGCCCATTGGTTCCGATATCGGCAATGTCGTAGGACCGCCCGACGCCGTCCTCGCCTTCCACTTCGATTACCGCCGGCAACTCTGTGCCTTCGACCACGCGAAGAAACAACCGTATCGATTTCGCACCGACTTTGGAAAAGTCACTGCGCCACCAAATCGGACCATTGTCCCGAAAATCGTCACCGGTGATATTTACAGACAGATCAAGTACGCGGCCATCCACATGTGGTTCAATTGCCTGTTCCTGCGCCACTGCGGCGCCACAGGTTAGCACCAGACTGAGGGCAGCCAGTTTCACTCTAACAGTGCCGAAGTGTAGTCCACGACGTCTCCCAAACGGAAATCGATCTCATCTCCACCACGCGGCTTGATTTTCCCTTGATGACTCAGAGTGTTCAGGTTGCAGCCGTCGACCCGCCGGAGTGGTTGATACCTGTTGTCCAGAGTATCGCCTACATAATTGTCGTTTACATAAAGGATGTACCTGTCGCGGTTGGGCACATAGATCATTCGTCGGATCGAACCCCAGGCGTATTTCGTGACATCGCCGCCGGCTTGTAGGCATTGGATATGATCAACGGGAATCGCCTTGAGGCTGCCCTTGTAGGATACTGGCCCGTTTTCTTGCTCGAC
This sequence comes from Ruegeria sp. AL11, assembly GCF_056540865.1. Classification (NCBI taxonomy): domain Bacteria; kingdom Pseudomonadati; phylum Pseudomonadota; class Alphaproteobacteria; order Rhodobacterales; family Roseobacteraceae; genus Ruegeria; species Ruegeria sp. AL11. Next base: position 150,842 of record NZ_JBQFXO010000008.1, on the reverse strand, counting down.
AACGATCTGAGTGTCCACAACGTTGATAGCTCGACTTACGTTCAGGCGACCGGACTTCAGCTTGCTCTGCAGGCCCAGGAAATGATCGGCGGTGTATATCAACCGATCCTTGACGATCTTGGGGGCAAGCTTTTGCTCAATCAGATCAGGGTAAAGGAATTCAGCCGCCGAAAAAATAAGCGATGCGGCTGCCGTTACCTGAGGAGCAGCCTGGGAGGTTCCGGACATGCGGCCCAATCTGTCGCCGGGAATGGTGCTGAGTACGTTGTCGGCGATTGCACCAATGTGAAACTCGCTGTTGTAATTTGAGCCTTTGGTCTGATCCCGCTGCCAAAGCGAAGGGTTGCTTGGATCGCGGTCAAGCCCAACAACTGTAAGAACGTTGTCGAGCTGATGCATGCAAGCCGGAAAAATCCTGCAATCTTCGCTGACATCTTTGTTTTCATTCCCGGCCGCTGCCACCACAAGCATAGTACTGTCCAGCGTGGCGATTTGGTCGCGCAGAAAGTCACTGCTGCCAACTTCTCGGTCAAAACCCCAGCTCATATTGGCGATGCGCACGCCCTGGAATGCGTTGCTCTGTAGTTGTTGGATGACATTCAGGATATCCGCGGGCGAAGTGAACTCGCGGTTAATCGACCCAAAAATAACATTGGCTTCTGGATTGAGACCGACGATTCCACGCTGGTTCATAGGCGCGGAAATCAGGCCTACCACATGCAAACTGTGATCTCGGATTGGATGTGGGGCAGCCTCGATCTCGCCGCAAGTGTTGGCCCCCTCTGGCAGAGCGTCCAATGTCAGATCGCAGTGAGTCCCCGCGCCGTCGGCATCCAGCACCAGAATACCGACATTGCCGCGATACTCTTCTGGTAGTTCCTCCTGTTCGGCGAATGGATGCTGGATAAGACGGAAGAGTTCAACCTGCTGATCAAACAGCGGCTCATCTCGCACACCAAAATCGCTGGATCCGCCGATGCTGACGATGTTGCGTTCTAGCGATTGGATCGCCAAATCCGTGCGTGAAATGTCAGGCGCATGGCTTTCAAGTGTCAACCCGGACTGTTTTGCACTGGGACCAGCGAATTCCGTTTCATTCTTAGGTTGCTCATCTCCCATTTTGCTGAGCAGATCATAGTATTGCGACTGCTCTTCTGGGCGCAACGGAACTTGAACTGAAAGCCCTGCCACCGGCAAGACCACTGTCTGTGATGTTGATCGGGTTTTTTTACCATAGAGTTGCGGATTCAATCGCTCGACTAGTGATTGGCAATCCGTCTCCCAGGCCGAACAATCCACCATGTGACTTGGTGTATATTGCTTGAGCACCCAGTCCGAGGGCACTTGGGTTTTGGTCAGTAAGGTGTAGGATGAGAAGTCATAGTCCGGAATACGCACTTTCAAATCCGGATGCCCCCTGAACCGCCATCTTGATGGCGAGCTTTCCAAACCGCCTACATGGGCTGACAAGTCGAGTAGCTGTTTTTCACTGACCGGATAGCGTTCGCGGCTGCAGATATGTGTATTGAGATCGCACAACACGTTGTCCAGATTTTGCGGGAAGTATGCACCAAAAAACACGCCTTCCTGCCGCATCAAACGTTCTAAAAACAACCCTTCGGGGTTTGGAACCTCACGTGTGGCCAGGTTGCCCGTGTTGTAAAGTGTCTGATAAAGAAGCGAAATTTCGGCTGCTATTTTTACTTCGTCACCTGGCGACGAACGCCAGTCAAGTTCTGCCAAAGGACGAGCCGTGACGATTTCTGCTAGTGCCGGCGTTCCTGCAGTGGCCAGAGCAATCATCAGAACGCGTAACATTTTCTACCTCCTCAAGGAGCAACAAAACTCAGGTCCAGCGAGAAACGGGCATCTGCAAAGCCATGCACCATGACGGATGCGACGCTGGCATTCATCGGAACATCAACGTCGCAAACTTCTTCAGGCCCGTCGGCGAACGGTCGACAGTCAAACTCGCTGAGCGCCGCAAGCGCGTCGAATTTAAGATAGAGATCGGGATCTCCTTCGCCCGACTGGCGCACGACAAAGCGTGTCCCTCCCACAACGTCAAATGGGCCAAACCTGACACTTTCGTCTCGCGCAACCCTTACCGGCCCCTCAGTGAGCGTCGTGCGCTGACCTGACCCGCCGAGCACGGCAGGTGTGCAAATCGTGGTGTCGATGACAAATCCAGGCGCCGGTCCGTAGAGGCAGGCAATCCCGTTCATGTCAGAATGTGTGAGCGTCAGCGAGAAATCCCCCTGACCGTTGCAATGCGGGTAATGCATAACCGACAGCGCGTCGTAGTCTGTAACTTCGCGCCAGTCCTGATCTTCGAAACAAGTTCCGGCATCGGGGCGGGTATGTTCGTGCCGGAAGCCCAACACATGACCAAGCTCGTGTCGCAGAATGCCTCGTAGTGTCAGTGCTCCGTTGGGATCGAGCGTAAACGAGCTTGGATCCATTGCGACCGTGCGTCCCGACCTCACCTCGTTCGGGAAGAAGGCGACGGCCAAAAACTGACCGCCGAAATCGAACGGGCTCACGTCGAACAGGAGATTGTTGTTCGAGGACGTACAGGCACTATCTTCGGTAGCCACGTGAATGAAGTCGATATCCGCCGCTGCTTCCCAAGCAGCTGTAGCACCTGCCATTTCCGCGACCATCGCGGAATAGTTGGGGCCGAAACCTGTATCAACACAGTAGGTCAGCGCCCGTTTCTGCGCATTACTCCACAGCAGATCGAGCCCGCCTTCTTGCGCCACGATAAGCTCTGGCACTTGGTCCCCTGTTGGTGGCACGACCAGAACATTTGCTTCGAAAAATTCACGCAGACGCTTTTCCCCTCGGATCGGGACATCGCCGTTAACGACCCACAAGTTGAGATTCTCGAAATGCGGGATCTGGGCCTTGAACTCTTCAAAACTCATTCCTGCAAATTGCTGGCGCGCTTCTTCGGCCAACTCACCCGAGGTGGCCCTACCCTCTTCGGGTGAAACCGCTTGCGCATAGGCAGGTCCAACAATCAGGCAGGATAAAACAGAATATAAAAATACACGCATACTTAACCTCCGCAAATAGTAGAGGATGACTTGCCTGGATGAATAATAATAGTGCAGGCCTCTTTCTACAGTATATCACAAACCTTGGGTTGAGTCGTCCTTTGCCATGAATCCTCAACCCCACTACTGGCTCCCTACGCTCTGTGATGCGTTGAAATGGAAGTTAATTGCTCAATGCTCCGGAGGTTTCCACGGAAATCAATACGGTCCCGTCTTCCGCATCAAACCGGATTTCATAGCAATACTGATCCTCAACCGGAGCCTGACGGGGCAGAAAAAACCTCCGCGGCGCATCACCCGTCTGGCTGTTGAACGGTGTAGCGGGAAAGAACCCTATTCGAGCGCGCACTTGGTTCTCTAGCGCGGCGACCGAGAGATTTGCGTTTTGAGACCTTTGCGGATCAAACATGTCGACAACCAAAACTGCCCGCGCCGATGGATCGGGCGGGGCTTGGACACAGATCTCGGTCGTGTCACCCGGCCCTAGCCGCAGTTTCTCGGCTTTATCGCCTTGCGCGAGCCAAAGCGCGGTTCCTGCAAGCAACAATCCAATCACAGTAATCATCAGGCGCATTCAGGGTCAGACAATCGCAAGCTCCACTTCTTGCACCGAGACAGCCGACGCCTCGGCCGAGCCTTGCAGGGGCACCGGAACAAGTTGCACCGAAATACTGTCACCGGACAATGCTCCTTCGGCGTCAAGTCGGCGTAGTGCGCCTGTCAGGTCAACGGCAACCGATCTGTTCATGTCCATGCCATCATGGGTCTTGGTCGGCCCGAAGAACCCAACGGATGTCACGAAATTGGGGTTGCCCACGGCCTGCGTATCGGCTCCGGCCTCTGGCAGGTTCACGAAGACCCGCAATTGTGTGCCATCGTTAGTCGGCAGGAGTCCTCGCAGAAACGCGTAGACCCGCTTTTCTTGGGCGCCAGTTGCTGTCAGAGCGTTGCTTGCATTCGGGTCGATCGCGGCGTTGAGCCGTTGCGCATTAGCACTAAGCTGAACGTTGGCAGATTGGCCGGGGTCAATTGTGGCTTCAACCTCCTGCACCTCGCGCTGTACCAGTCCGGTCGCCGATCCCGGTGCACCATAGAGGTTGGCAAGATAGAGGTACCGCCCCGGATCGATGGGATTGACAACAGGTGGCGGCTCCAACCCGTAGGTATAGCCCAGTGGAACCACCTCAAGCAGTTCATTGACCGTATCGGTATAGCTGTTGCCGTCAGGATCAAAGAAATTGTCTGTAAACGGCATGTCCAGCCAAAGTTGATCGCTGCTGTTGGCATTGCCGTTTGCGTTCCATTGATCCCAGATTCGGTCAATATTGCAGTGATGCATTTGGAATATCGGGTCCTGTGGTGAAGCGCCAGAACACATGAACGGCCCCAAAACGATGCAATGCACGTTGTTGTGTGGGTTACTCTCCAACTCGCCCTGCGTTCCATTCATCATGATCCACATTGGCGAGGTATCGACCTGGCCGGCCGGGCGAGATGAACCGAATTCCTCGAAGGTCTGGCTTCCATAGATCGTGTCCATGACGTCTTGTCCGGTGATATCCTCGCCGAGCTCGTCTCCGGTGCCAAGATTCCTTCCTTCCACGAACAACGGGTTAGGCTGACCATCAAATTCGGCGTCACCAAAGGCAGCCGGGAATCCGGGGTTCGCGGTCCAGTCCCAATAAGGCATCGCGAAATCGGGGTTTCCGGTCAATGCCCGAGCGGCCTGTTCGTACATGCGGATGTAGCTGCGATGCCAGGGAAGGAAATACCAGTTCCCGTGCGGACAAAGGTTGAACCCCACTGTGAAATCTCCGTGGATATTGGCAAAACCTTCCCAACTCACATTTTGACCGTCGCGCGTTGGGTCCTTCATCATGGTTACGAAACTGCGCAGGGTAACTAGGTCCGGATCATCAAGATCCATATCGGCTAAGCTGCGCCGTAAAGGTGTCCCGGTCTGCGCCGCTGCCCGCAAGCCGGGCAAAGTACCCGAGAAAACTACCGCGCCATAGGCGGCGGTGCGTGCTAGAAAAACTCTGCGCTTCATGGTCAATCTCCTCGTTGAAAATTCCCTATTCTTCCCTCGCGTCTTATCCGGCCGCTTCGGCTCTGAAATAGCATTGGGTAGATCGCCGACTGAGGCGGTGCCTGACGAGATAGAATTTGAACAATTCAACTGTCTGGACGGAACGGGTCAGCCCCGATCTTACTTGTGAAAACCGCGTAACTTACGCGGCCACTAGTTTCTTGCCGCCGACGAACTCAAAGATCTATCAATCTCAATCGGCTGCAACCGGCAGTTACTCATTGATATGATACCACACGCACCAGTTACCTGGCCAAGGTTTTCTCGTTGCACGGTTTGTCGGGTTAGTTGGGCAGTGGCCCGAGCCAGCTTACGTCATTGTGTGAAATGGAAGGCCGATATGCAGCTATTCGTTAAGGGGACTGCGACTTTGCGAGAGTGCTGCCAAGGCTACGCGCTCAAGCCCAGGCAGGCGATTTTTAACCGAAGGTGAGGCACAGGATAAAGGCGCCGTTGAGCAATATGAGGTTGTTGGCGACGAAACTGCCCTGTTGTTTTCGATAAATTTCGCTGAATTCGATCTAAGGTCTAACTGCTACATTCAGATACACGGGACCGAGAATGACGCACCATCCAGACACCGCATCCTCGTCAAAACAGACCGCTAAAATCACAACGCAGGCGAAGCGCCTCGTTGTATTCCGCCCAGTTCGTCACACGGGGCTTTGCTTTTGCAAACCAATCCCGCCGCGACGCATTGAAATTGAAAGGCATCTCAGCGCGCTGGAGTCCATTTGAAGGACCAGCCACGCGCCGGAAACGATTTGTGCGACACGCTCGTCCGGATCATCGCTCAATAACCTGATGGGTTCTTCATTTGCCAGTTCCAAGCTGTTCTACAAACGTCGACTAGATCTTTCTCAGCCCTCCATCCCAGCAATTTTTGTGCTTTGGTTACTTTGGCAAAACTGCGCGCCACGTCACCTTCGCGTTTTCCTTTGATTTTGAAGGGGATTTCTCTGTTTGATGCTTCTTCGAACGCTTTCACCATTTCAAGAACCGTAACGCCTTTTCCGGTCCCGACGTTGATTGCTTCACATCCTCGGTTATCGAGAGCAAACTTAACTGCCTGGATATGGGCTACCGCCAGATCATCGATATGGATGTAATCACGTTCGCCCGTGCCATCCCGCGTTTCATAGTCGTTGCCAAAAATGCTGAGTTCCTTGAGGCGGCCAACAGCAACCTGAGAGATGTAGGGCAGGAGATTGTTGGGAATGGTGCGCGGATCTTCCCCGATTTCGCCAGACTCATCCGCTCCAACCGGATTAAAGTAACGCAATAGAACAGCGCTCGCGTCTGATTGTGAAGCAACCCAGTCGCGTATGATTTCCTCAATAAAGTACTTTGTACGACCATATGGGTTGGTGGGGTTTAGTGGATGATCTTCATCATAGGGGAGGTACTGTGCCTCGCCATAAACAGTAGCTGAGGATGAGAAGACAATTTTTTTGCAACCGAAACGCTGCATGCAATCAAGAAGGCCGATGCTGCCGGAAACATTCTGGTCGTAGTAGAGGAGTGGTTTCTCGTTGGATTCACCAACCGCCTTCAGCCCTGCAAAGTGAATGACCGCATCGGGGCGAAATGAGTCAAAGACCGAGTCAAGCACATTGGGCTCGCGATAGTCACCGACATGGGTCTCAAAGTTCGAGTTGCTAAGTTTTTGAACTCGGCGCAACGCTTCAGGAGAGCTGTTGGAGAAGTTATCTAATGCCATTACGGCATTTCTGCCATCTTGCAGCAGCTTTAACATAGTATGGCTTCCGATATACCCAGCGCCGCCAGTCAAAAGTACACGCATTCTACCTGCTTCCTTGTCGCTTTGTCTTGCCAGAGCGGTTCCTGAGCCCCAAACGTCCATACACTAACGTTTTTGTATCCGCCACAAATTGGTTTGAGTTGGGAGCGGACGACATGTCCATTGTCATCGCACTAGAGGTTTATTGTTTGACGTCAGAGCCACTGAGACAGTTTAGGTCGATTTGATAAGAAAGGGTTTCTGGTACATCGTGACCGCCCGAGTTGCTGTTGATCAAACTGGCCAGCTTATCCCGCGCGGTGGCATCCAGCGCGTTGATGTCCACCCCGACCAGCATCTACAGAGAAACGCCGCTTAGTATGATGGTCCGGTTTTTGGAGGGAACTGTGAAAACCACTGAACCACTCGCCTCAGTGATCTCAAGCGCGTCAGCACCAATCCAGACGATGAAAATCGGGTCGCTGGTCGGGTCGAAATCATTGATGACAATGTTGCTGCCCGAAGCCCATGTTACCACGTCATCAGCGTTTTCCTTGGTAATGGCCGGATTGTCGAACCCACCCCCAGACCCGTGCGCGGGAGGCGTCGGATCAGGCCCTTTCTGGGGTTCGAACCTTTCGATTCAGTAGTTTCTCCAGCTGGCGGGACAATTGCCTGGCCAATTCCATTCACACATTTCTGAGAGAAATTTGCGGCAGAACCGTCAACAGGCAAAGGTTTGCAAGAGTGCCTGGCTACCCAACGCAAAATAGCCATCCAGAATGCAGTGCTCATTATTTTGATATTTTGCACACTTCTATAAATTTGCTTCTCTGCCCTCCTCTCTACCAGCCTCCTGCACCTCAACTATTGCCTATTCAAATTGCTCACAAAGTTGGTTCACCAAGGCTTCCGCATCCGCCAGCGCCAGTTCACGCCCCTTGATTTTTAGCCGCAATTCACCGGATGCGACTTCTGCCAAAACCTCTCCTCCACCTTTCAATGGTCTCTTTGGGAGGCGTAGAACTTCTGTCGGGCGACCACCTCGGCTTTTGCTCTGAGACGCATCCGACGAGTCACTCATTGCTTTTTCAAGGATACCCCATTCGGCCTTAGCATCCAGTGGACCTACTCCTGCCAAAGCGTCGCGAAGTACCGCTTGCGCCCCGCTTCGAATGGCCGATGCCAGCTTTAGGCCCGCCTTCTCTGACAAGGCGACAGGGTGCTGAAGAAGATCGCCCAGGCTTTCATGGACCATTGCAAAGCTTCGGACCTTTGAACGCTTTGCTTTTGACGCAGCGGCGAACAGCACATCAACAGCCGCTTCAGTCGACGGGAAAACCCCCTGCCCTGCCGCCAGAACGGCTATGCGTCCTCTCTCATATGGTGTGAGATTGGCGCGAAGCTCGTTCTCTTCGACCATGGAGACATAGGCGCCCTGCCCCGTCCCCGCGTTGCGAACAAAAGCTGGGATTTCGGCGAAACGAGGATCCGTGCCGGCTAACCTTCGGAACGCTTCAAGTCGCCGAAATCCGGAAATCAGACCGAAGCCATCCCCTTCGGGAGTGACTTCGATCGGTGTTCTCAGCCCATTGACGCGAAGGGATTCCAAGAGCTCTGCCATGGCTTCTTCATCTTCGACCATGCGGTCACGTCGGATGAAATCGGCGTCGATCTGGTCAAGTGGCAGCATCTGAGCCACCAACCCGGCCTCTTGCGCGTCGCGCCAACGCGCGGCATCGCCCTGATCCTGAGCCAGCGCAACACGGTCCGTGACCGCAGCCATTCCCCCAAGCGATGCTGCCTCGGCCGCGACTTGCGCGATGGGTGGCGGGGCGGATTTGGTCTCAAACGGGCTGACCGAGGGTTTCGCCGCGAAACCGGCCTCGAGCTGTTCAAGAGCCTCTGTATCTGGTGCAATCAGTCTTCTACGTTTAGCCATCTGCCTGTCCTCCCATCTGCGCATCGCGCCACCAGCATCCGATCAGAACTTCTTTGAATTCGGCATAGGTTCTGTCGAAAGTCTCACGTCCGCGCACATATGTCTCTCGGTTGAAGTCGCGATAATCCGCTTCGTAAATGCCGTTCACTTGCTCACCCGCCTGCCCGACCAGCGCCGTATAGTCCTGCCTGTAGGCATTCATGAAATCCCCGAAATACGCCTGAATGACGTTGGCCATATCGGTCTGCTGGCTCGCGTCAAACCGCGTGATGATCGCGCGTACTACATCCCATTCGAACTTCAGTTCGGGTAAACCCGCCGCACGTTGCGCTGCGTTCTCACCATCTTCGATACTGGCGAATGTCGTATAGAGCATATCAAAGAAACGACCGGTGGAATCGAATTCAAGGAACGAGGCCCCCAGCGGCACCAACAAAATGTCGGCCGCAGCCAACGCATTGATCGTTAGGTACCCAAGAGCAGGAGGCGTATCGAGGAAGACAACGTCATAGTCATTCAAAACGCCTTCATCCTGAAGGAAGTTGGTCAAGCCGTCCCACAAAGGCCAGCTTCTCAGGCCCATACGCCAGACGGGGATCTGGAACTCGGCCCAATATAGGTTCAGCTGCGCGCCGATCAGGTCGATATTGGGCCAGTGCGTTTTTTGAATCACGTCCTGAGGTGTGGTTTTCAAAGCCTCCTGCAGGGTTTCATCCAGAGGAATTTCGGGTTGCGCCGCAGCCGATCGGACGCGATTTTCCTCCTGCACCGCGCGCGCATAGTCTTTAGCGACCAGAGGGAAGACAGTTTGCCACTCATCAGCAACCTGGCCTCCGAGTATGGACGTCATCGAACCTTGGCTATCCAGGTCGATAACCAACACCTTATACCCATCCAAGGCTGCGGACATCGCCAGATGCGCGGCAGTGGACGTTTTGCCAACACCTCCCTTGAAATTGGCTACGGCCACGACCTTGGCTGGCAGGCCTTCGGGTCGGTAGGGCAGGTATTCTTTGGTGCTTACACCTTCCGCCGCAAAGTGCTTACGCAGCGTTAGTACATCTTCAAGGGTGAACCACTTAGAGCCCGCCTCACCTTCGCCTTGTGGCAAATCTGGGTTCGCTTTTAAAACACGTCGCAGATGAGCCGGTGCAACCGGAATCAGATATTTTGTTATTTCCCAGATTGAAAATCGGCGCAGTCGCTTTTCGCCATCCGGCGCATATCCTCTACGGGCAAGGTCCTCGCGTCCTTTTGCACAGAAAGCCGCTGCTTTTGCGAATCGAGATGTACCGATAGGATTGGGCAACTTCGTCGCTGCGATTTCCGGATCGAGGTTCAGATATGGGGGCAGGGGAGGTTGGTTTGTTTTACTCACTGTCGATGCCTTAGAAAATGTTCGTCTTTGCGACGTATATTGGGAAATGTAGCGAACATTGTTAGAGATGACTATCCTCTTCCGGTGTTTTTTCCACAGTCGATTACAGCAAGAGGCGGTTTCGTGGCGAAACTAAACATAATGAATGGAAATCAGCACAAAAAACGTTTTATTTCTTTAGATGTTTTAGAATCTTTACTGTGGAAGAACTTAATAAAAACAATGTAATAGATATACTTGAGTATCCAAATACGGTTCCAAAAGAACCATTTTACGGGATCATGGGTATCCGTTTACAGGACACCAGGCGCCCAAGATCAGGAAGTAGGGGACTGATTCTCGGGATACTGAAAATCCACGAAAAACAGACACTATTTCGAAGTGATTTCTCGCTGAGGACCGGGGGCGAAGTCGGGATCGGACTCGGATTGATTCAATTTCTGTGGATAACTTGCGTGCGTGATTCTTAAGGTACCTGAATACGGGATTGCCTTCATCCCGTGTTTGGGTACCCAAAAACTATTGAAGCAAAGGTACCTTTTGTGTCAGGGTTTTTGCAAAATGAGCAGCCGGGCAGAATCATGCCGGATACACAATTGAACATGGATCAGCTTTCGGGCGCATTGCGTCGAGAGACTGTTAAGAAGAATGTCGCAGCGATACATATCAGCGGCAAACTTTCTCTGCTGCAGAGAAAGCTTTCGAATGTTTTGTTGATGAACGCCTATGATGCACTGACGACCGCGCAGACCCACACGATTGATGCGCGGACGCTTGCTATGATGGTCGGGTACAATTCAAACGACTTTGACACTCTGCGTGCCAGCCTGCGGGCATTGGCGGAAACAGTCGCGGAATGGGACATGCTGGATGAGCAGGGGCGCCAGGAATGGGGCGTCTCATCCCTGCTGAGTTTTGCCAAACTGAAGGGGGGAGTTTGCGAGTATTCATACTCACCCGCGCTGGCGCAAAAACTGTACGATCCGAAGATCTATGCGCTGATCAACGTGCAGATTCAGCGAAATTTCAGTTCCGGGCATGGGCTTGCTTTGTATGAAAACTGCTACCGATTTGTGCGGACAGGGTCGACTGGTTGGTGGTCCCTGGACGTGTTCCGAAAGCTCATGGGTGTTGATGGCAGTGATTATTACGCCAGTTTCAAACACCTCAACGCAAAGATCATCAAACCAGCAGTCACGGAGGTGAACAAAAGCTCGGATATTTTGATCGAGCCCGAGTTTCAAAAGAAGGGTAGAACCGTCACTGACATTCGTTTTCTAATCAAAGGTAATCCGCAAAAAGCGATGTTCGAGATCGACGATAGTGATGGGGTGCGCAATCTCGCCGTGTACAAAACTCTGAGGAAGCAGGGTGTGTCAGATCGCTTAGCGCGGCAATGGATCGCGGAGCACGGCGAAGACTATGTCCAGAAGAAGCTCGATTACGTAAAAGGGCAGGGCGGTGTAAAATCGACTGTCGGATACTTGTCGGCTGCTCTGCGGGATGACTACGAAGATCCGAAGGACATTCCAACACCCGAGCCTAGTCCAGAAGCCATCGAGGCAGCGCGTAAACGGGTTGCGGAAAAAGCCTCAGAAGAAAAGGCATATGCTGCCCGAACAGCCGAAAGGCAGGCAAGGGCACGCAAGCTTGCCATCGTAGAAGACCTGGTTTCGCGGCGAAACCCTACACAGCGAGATGCAGACAAGCGGTTGTTCTTAGCGGGTTTGGACAATGATCTCGACCGAGAGCATTTTCGATCTCATGGCTGGCGCTCGGGCTTGAACGCCACGGCGATCTTCGAGTTTTGGGAAGACCTGGAGCCAGAAGCGTTCGCTGTTTGACGCGCTGACGTGATGTTCCTGACTGAAAGAAAAGCTGCCACCGAACTCGCGGCTGATGCCTTCAGTACTGCAAACTAGCGGAAGTGAAAGTATCTGGGCGTGAATTCAACTTTGCAGATCATGAGTACCACCTTGCTTTCGTCTGGTGTTGTTGTCACTGAAGTGAATGTCTCCAACCACAAATTCTGTCGAGTGTGTCTTTTGTTGGAACGATGGTTCTTTCCCACGACCTCACTCAGATGTTTCCCCGTCACCCTCTTGTTTGGGATTGGGCCGCCTAAGCCAATCAGCATATTTTCTTTGGCTTTGATACTTGCTGTGTTCGCTCCGCTCATACCGACACAAACTGTCGCGCAAGATCACTGCGTTCAATCAATTGAGCGACGAGTTCTTGAGGGTAGGTTTGTTTCGACGCTCTGAATGCATGAAACCCAGCGTATCGTCGTGTTTGTCCATAGCTCTGTAGAGAGTGACCCGCGCACCTTCGAAGGAGGCCATGAGTTGGCTTTCGACCAGTTGGGACTGAAGGTTCACCACATACTAAAACCAAACGGGGCAAATTCACAAAAAATGGCAATATCAGGGACTCTGCTGCAATGCGCAAAAAGAGTAAAAAAGTACCATAAAGTTGCTTTCCATTTTATTTTTGGGCATTTGAAGGTTCTGTTGCATAGTTTTTGTTGAGTGCAATTGGGTTCTGTTGAATCTTTCGCAAACTCTTGGCTGTTTACGACGTCAGATGCTGCGGGTGAACGACTTTCGGTATAGTCAGTTGAAAGTCAGTTCATGATTTCCTTCGAAGGCACGCAACGTCCCGAGGCTGTGATCCTGTTCGCGGTATTTTTCTATGTCCGATTTAGTGTCTCTTACCAGGATCTGGAAGAAATCATAGCTGAGTGCCGTGTTTCAGTGGACCACACCTCTCTAAACCGATGGCCAACACGGTATTCTGGTGCAATCGCTGAGGCAGCACGTCGCCGCAAAGGGCCATGTATTCGTTCGTGAAGAATGGACGAAACATACACCTAAGTTAAAGGCGCGTGGGTTTACCTCTATCGAGCTGTCGACAAGCAGGGCAAGACCCTTGAATTCATGCTTTCACTGCGTCGCAACAAACCAGCCGCCATCAAGTTCTTCGCCAGAATGTGGGATATCAATGTATTGCCGAGGGAGATTGTGATCGACAAGAGCGGCGCCAACACCACCGGCATCAAGGCAATCAACAAATTGCTCAAAGGCTTTGGCTGTCCGATCCCAATTGAGATCGTGAGGCGGAAATACTCGAACACTAACGAGGAAAAGGGTCACCGATTCATCAAGAGACGCTCGCAGCCTATACTGGGGTTCAAAGCCTTTTCTCAAGCAGCGGCAACGCTCGATGGATTAGAAGTGGCGCATATGATCGGCAAGGGTTAAATCACGCCCGGACTCTGCCCATTGCGGCAGTTCGCTGAGTTCGCCACCTGATTCACAAACGATTGCTGAAACCAATCAACCGGCTCAGATCTGTGCAGCAAAACCAAGGAGACTTTCAGGACAGAAACTTAACTGCTGCGCCAGTACAACGCCCGCGATCCGAGCAACAATACAGCCATCGCAAGCTTCGAACGCGGAGTTGAACCCCGAGCGTGGCAACAGCGTGAAGACCGTGGCCAAAAGGCGAAGGCCCAGACTCTTGGGGATAGATAGCTGGGGCCGAGAAAGCCGAGCTTGAATGCTCTGAGCAAATGTACCTATCGACCATACTTGAGCATTGCCACCAAAGCCTCAAACTCCCTCAAATCGTCGGAAGGCCAAGGCAATTAACCCGGCGATGGCCATGTAAACCAATGCCAACAACAACAGCGGCTCGTAGACCACAAATGTGTCTGCTCGAACCCGGGACGAAACCGCATATATCTCGACCACCGTGATCGTTGCTACGAGTGGAGTTGCTTTGAGCTGCAAGATGGTTTCTCCGCCTAAGGTAGGCAGAACATTGCGTACGGCTTGGGGTAGCCAGATCCGGCGGAACATCGTGAAACGTGGCATCCCGAAAGACTTTGCTGCCTCCAGCTGGCCTTTTGCCACGCCGGAAAACGCGCCTCGCATGACCTCGCCCTCATATCCTGCAAAGGACAGTGTCAGCGCTAGGACGGCGTAGGGCCAAGCCTGACGCAGGTAGGGCCAAAGCTCAGACGATCGTATCCAGGGAAACTGCGGAAATAGCGAACCAAGCCCGTAGTATAGCAACCAGATCTGCAACAACAGCGGTGTGCCTCGAATAATCGTGCAGAAAACCCGGGCGGGCGTAGCCAAGTACCACGGACCCACTGCCTGCGCCAATCCTAGAGGCACAGCCATTAGAAAGCCTAATACGGTTGTGACCACCAAGAGCCAGATTGTGGTCCAGAGACCTTGCAACGCCAAAGGGGCATATTTTGGAATCCAATCCCAACGCAACGAGAACGCACACCAGATCACCAATGCTGCAAACAGCAACATCATGACGATACGGTGCGGTTGCATAAGAGCTTTTACAGTGATCATGCCGAGCCACCCTTCAACGAAGGTTGACCACGCCGCGCCCATTTCTCGATGCGGGCAAAAACGACCCCTGAGAAAAGGGTCACCATAAGGTACAAGAAACCTGCAGCCAAAAAGAAGGTGAAATAAGCACGGGTACTGCTAGCCGCTTGGCGTGTTTCCAGCGTCAACTCACTGAACCCGACGACAGCAAGCAAGGCCGTGTCTTTGGTGGCGATAAGCCACAGATTGGCCAGCCCGGGCACCGCAAATCCCATCATTGCCGGTATGGTCACCCGACGCATGATCATGAAAGCGGGCATTCCATAGGACTTCGCCGCCTCGATCTGCCCGACGGGCACCGCCTTTATCGCACCTCTCAGAACCTCGGTGGCATAGGCCCCTTGTACAACGCCCAGCACCCAAATACCGGCGGCGACACCGTTGATCTCAACCCGGCCGCCTCCGACCGCTTCAGAGATCTTGTTGATGATATCACTGCCGACATAATACAGGATCAGGATCAGGACCAATTCAGGTACTGCCCGGATCACCGTTGTGTAGATGGCAAGAAGGTCACGCGTGACCTTCCCACCGTAGAGTTTTCCGTAGGCCCCGAACAGCCCGATAACCAGCCCCATTCCAAATGCGCCGAAGGCGATTTGCAGGGAATTGGCAAGCCCGCGTAACAGGTTGCCACCCCAACTAGACAGCGACAGCAACTCCATGCTGGTGCCAAGGCCCAGTGTCTCTAACAGTCCGGTCACAGCTACGCCTTAGTAGATGCTGGTGGTGAAATAACCCGAGGTGATTTTCTCGTGGGTCCCATCGGCCAGGATCGCAGCGATCCCTTTGTTGAGCGCCTCAAGAAGTTCGGTATCGCCCTTGCGCACACCGGCACCGACGCCACGGCCCAAGATTGCCGGATCATCCGCGACAGCGCCTTTGATTTCGCAACAGCTACCATTGTCCGAATTCACAAAATCCGCCATAGCGATGCTGTCGGCCTGAGTAGCATCGATGCGACCCGCGAAAAGGTCTTGGTTGGCCTCATCCTGAGTCTGATAGACTTTCAGCTCTGAATCCTTGAAGTATTCCTGAGCATAGGCTTGGTGAATGGTCGAGGCTTGGATCCCGATGATCTTGCCAGCAAGGGATTCTGCTGTGGGCTCGATATCCATCGACTTGTCGGCCACGATCACTGCGGGTGTGTTGTAATACGCATCACTGAAGTCGATGGTTTTCAGACGCTCTTCGGTGATCGACATCGACGCCATGATCGCATCGATCTGCTGGCCGGTCAGCGACGGAATGATACCGTCCCAGGCGACAGGGGTGATTACACAGTCAAGCTCGGCTGCGGCGCATACGGCATTGATCACCTCGATCTCCCATCCGACCCAATTTCCCGAGCTGTCGGGTGACGCAAATGGGGGATAGGGTTCGGCGGCGATACCGATCTTAACTTGTTCAGCTGCGGCCGCGCCTGCAGATAGAACGGCTGCGGCTGCTGCTGCAGTCAGAAGTGCTTTCAATTTCATTAGGAGTCTCCCGGTTGGTTTTATTTGATGCTTTGATACTATCCGACTGATCTGAGGAATTGCTTCAGTCGTTCTGATTGTGGATTTCCAAAGAGCTCTGCAGGTGGTCCCTGCTCTTCAATGCGCCCTTGGTAGAGGTAGACGACATGGTTCGCCACTTCGCGCGCGAACTTCATCTCATGAGTGACCAATAACATGGTTCGCCCTTCAGCAGCCAGATCACGGATCACCGTCAGCACTTCGCCCACGAGTTCCGGATCCAGTGCGGATGTTGGCTCGTCAAAGAGCATGGCGGAAGGATCAACCGCCAATGCCCGAGCAATAGCGGCCCTCTGCTGTTGGCCCCCGGATAGATATGCTGGGAAGGTGTCCTCTTTACCGCCCAGGCCAACCCTGACCAACAATTCGCGGGCGCGTTCGATCGCCTCGGGTTTGGGCACCTTCAACACATGTACCGGAACCTCAATCACATTCTCCAGCAGAGTTCGGTGGGTCCACAGGTTGAACTGTTGGAACACCATCGCCAGCTTTGTCCGGATGCGCTCTATCTGCTTCTGGCTGGCCGGGCTGCCATCCGCCCGCATGGCAACTTCCTCGCCTCCGATTATGATTTTGCCGGAGGTCGGCGTTTCAAGGAAATTGATGCATCGCAGCATGGTCGACTTGCCAGACCCCGAGCCACCAATGATCGCTACGACATCGCCCTGATGTGCAGTGAGGTCTACGCCTTTTAGCACCTCGAGATTTCCAAAAGACTTATGCAAGTCTTCAACGCGGATCGCCTCTCGGCGCGTATCCGGTCGTTCAGCGACTGCGTCAGCGGCGGCTGTGTCCATTTTTCTTTGACCCCAACTTTCTGATTGCAGTAAGCCGTGAGCATAGTAATTATGCAAGTGTATAATTACGGCATCCGCAAAAAAGGACCAATCGTGAGCGAAGACCGCAAGAAATTTAAGCGTGAGTCGGCCGAAGCCAGACAGCACGCACTGATTCTCGCGACGCTTGATTTGGTGGCTGAGCAGGGCGTCCGTGGCGCCACAGTGCGGGGAATCGCAGACCGCGCAGATGTTACGCAGGGGCTCATCCGTCATTATTTCAACTCTAAGGAGGAGCTGATCGTCGCGGCGTATGAGCACCACATGAACTCGATGACAGATCAGACATTCGCGCCCGCAAACGAAGTCGAAGCCAGCGCCCAAGCCAAGTTGGCAGCTTTCGTGACCGCGTCGTTGACGCCCCCGGTTGTCGACCCCCGTGCTATCGCTCTTTGGGCCAGCTTTTTGAACAAAGTTCAGCAGGACCAGCAAATGAAAGCGACCCACGAACGAACATACGCCTATTTTCGGGACCAGCTTGAAGGGTTAATCGCGGCTTCGCTGAAAGAAGCGAACCGTTCGGCATCGCCTGTCCAATTGCGGCAGCTGGCTATCGCCTGCAACGCGGTCATCGACGGTCTGTGGCTGGAAGGCGGCGCGTTGCCCCATGCCTTTGAGCAGGGTGAACTGGTTGAAATCGGGCTGCAATCCGTTTCCGCCATTATCGATTTGGATCTAACGCAGGAGAGCGAGCCCCTATGAGGTTGACAGCAATTACTGACCGGCTGGCCGGATTGGGTGGTGGCAAGTGGGAAGTACACTTGAAGGCGCGCGCAATGGTTGATGCGGGTGCTGATCTGGTGGAAATGACAATCGGCGAGCCGGACGTGCCAACGCCGCCAGAGCTGTGCGACGCCGCTGCCTTGGCCTTGCAGGCGGGCCGTACCGGCTATTCCAACGGCCGCGGAGAGGCCGGGCTTTGCGCAGCCTTGGCAGAGTCGTACACCAAAAGCCGCGGCCGGCAGTTTTTGCCGGAGAACATTCTTTGTTTTCCCGGCACGCAGACCGCGCTTTATACAGTGATGCAAGGCGTCGCCGAAGCAGGTTCCGAAGTGTTGGTTGGTGACCCGATGTATGCCACATACGAGGGCGTGATCCGCGCATCAGGAGCCGAACCCGTACCGGTGCCGCTCCGCCCAGAAAACGGTTTTCGGTTGCAGGCCGAAGACATCGCCGCGCGCATCACCCCGCGCAGCCGCGCTATACTTCTGACGACTCCGCATAATCCGACAGGCGCGATCCTGACCGCTGAAGATGTACGGAAAATTGGCGAACTTGCGATCAAGCACGACCTCTGGATCATCTCAGACGAAGTGTACGAGCGTCTGGTGTTTGAAGGAGCAGAATTTGTATCTCCGCTTTCGGACCCGGACCTGGCCGATAGGGTCATCGCCGTGTCATCGATTTCCAAATCTCACGCAGCCCCTGGCTTCCGCAGCGGTTGGTGCGTTGGCCCAGCCGCGTTCTGTACTGCGTTGCTACCGGTCTCGGAAACGATGCTGTTTGGCAACCAGCCCTTTATCGCAGACATGACTGAAAAAGCTGTGCGACACGGATCTTCGGTCGCTGCAGGCATGGCGTCTCGTTTTGCGGCTCGCGCCGATGTTCTGGAACGCCGCCTTCACAGTGAAACGCCTCTGACCGTCCATCAACCGGATGCGGGCATGTTTGCGCTGGTCAACGTGTCGGGCATTGGAATGGATGGTGACGCCTATGCCTGGGATCTTTTGGAGCATGGCGTTTCAGTGATGCCCGGCTCTGCCTTTGGTGAAAGCCTCAAGGACTGGGTTCGGGTCGCCCTCACCATCGACGACAGCCAATTCGCGACGGCGCTAGACCGCATCGTCGCCCACGCAAACCTCAGCAAACGGAATGTTGCATGACCAAACAAACAGTGGGCGAGGCACTGGTCGCCGAATTGAAGCAACGGGGCGTATCCTGCGTGTTCGGCATTCCCGGCGTGCACACCGTTGAGCTTTATCGCGGGCTTGCCGCCTCGGGCATTCAGCATGTGACCCCAAGGCACGAGCAAGGCGCAGGTTTTATGGCTGACGGCTATGCGCGTGTTTCAGGCAAGCCGGGCGTTGCCTTTGTCATAACAGGACCCGGCCTGACAAATACGCTGACGCCGATGGCGCAGGCCCGGGCGGATTCCGTTCCGATGCTGGTGGTTTCCGGCGTCAACGAGAAGAGCACACTAAACAAGTTTCTTGGCCACTTGCATGAACTGCCCGACCAACATGCGCTTGCCAAGACCGTTGCGCTGGTGTCCGAACATGTGGACCAGCCCAGTGATCTGAGTGCCGCTTTGGATCGCACATTTGCACCCTATTCCGTTGGACGACCAGGCCCCACCCATATCCAAATCCCGCTGGATGTGGCGGGACTGGTCGCTGAAAGCGCCCTGACGTCAGAAGACTATCCCCATCAGGCATTGGACCGCGACTTAATCCAACAAGCCGCAGACCGGCTGTCAGCCGCGCGAAAAGTCGTCATCTTGGCGGGTGGCGGAGCGAAAACGACCGGAGAAGATCTACAAACTCTGGCAGAGCGTCTCGATGCGCCTGTCGTGCAAACCGTAAATGCGCGCGGTCTGATGCATGGGCACCCACTGACTATTCCCGCTAGTCCGAGTTTAAAATCTGTCCGGACATTGATCGAAGAAGCCGATTGCGTCCTCGCTTTGGGGACCGAGTTGGGCGCTACGGACTATGACATGTATGCCACCGGAGATATGGCCTCTATGTCAGGGCTCATACGAGTGGATATTTGCCCGGATCAATTGACCCGTCACGAAGCCGCAATAGCCATAGAGGGTCGCACCGGTCAGGTTGTTTCGTCCTTGCTGTCGGCATTGCCCGGAAAATCCAACCGACGAGATGGAAAGGATCGCGCTGAAAGAACCCGCGCTGCGGCGTTTGAAGAGATAGGTTCGGACTACCGCGCTCAAGTCGGGATTCTCGCGGCCATGCGCGCCGCAGTCCCGAATGCGCTCATGATCGGAGATTCCACTCAGCCGATTTATGCGGGCAATCTATACTATGATCACGACCGTCCCGGTGGTTGGTTCAATGCGGCCACCGGATACGGGGCTCTTGGCTATGGTATTCCGGCCGCCATCGGTGCCGCGATTGCCGACCCGGAGGCGTCCGTGATTTGCATCGCCGGAGACGGAGGTGCCCAATTCTCACTGCCCGAGATCATGGCCGCAGTGGACCAAAACCTCCACATTACCTTTGTTCTTTGGAACAATCATGGCTATGGCGAAATCGCCACTTCTATGGAGGGCGTGGGCGTCGAAGTGATCGGTTGCGACCCAACCCCACCTGACTTTGCGGCCACTGCTGCCTCGTTTGGCGTCCCCTACAAACGCGTTCGGCAAGATTCAACAGCTGTTACCGCTGCACTGGCAGAAGCCGATGCCCAAAACGGCCCCTCGATTCTGGAAATTGATACTGCCGGGCGCCGCTCGGATCAGGAGTGACTCATGCGAAACCCGACCTTTGAATTTACCCGTGCCATAACGCGCAAGCCTGCCTCGACCATTGCAGACGGCCTGCGTGCCGAGAATATCGGCAATCCCAGCCTAGAGGGTATGCTGGCTGCGAATTCGGCCTATGTCAGCGCGCTGCGGAGCACTGGAGCAGAAGTTATTGAGCTACACCCGCTGGAAGCCTACCCGGACGCCCAGTTCGTCGAGGACACCGCGCTGTGCCTGCCGCAAGGTGCTATCCTGATGCGACCTGGCGCGCCGTCCCGCGTGGGTGAGGTGGCAGAAATTTCGTCGACGATCCGTGCCTGTTACGACGACGTCCGCGAGATCAAAGGCCCGGGCCATGTCGAAGGCGGCGACATCTTGGTGACCGGAAAGGAAATCCTCGTCGGCCGCTCGGATCGAACTGATGCTGCAGGCGTGGCCGAACTGGCAGAAATCGCCAATGAGTGGGACTATGCTTTGCGCGAGGTGTTCACGCCTGAAGGCGTGTTGCATTTCAAGACCGATTGTTCGCTGATGGATGCCGAAACCATCCTTTCAACCAAGCGCCTGGATGCGTCCGGGTGTTTTGAAGGCTACCGGGTTCTGCATGTTGCCGACGGTGAAGAAGCGGCCGCCAATGCAATACGTTTCAACAATCTGGTGCTCATGGCGGCCGGTTTCCCGCGTACTGCAGATGTATTGGACAATGCTGGGTATGAAGTCGTCCAAATCGACAACACCGATTGCGCCAAGTTGGATGGCGGCATGTCATGCCTTTCGCTGAGATTCTGATCGCAAATAAGCTTTCGGGCATAGGGAGAGAGTTCGCTCAGGTCAGAGCACAATGTGCCCGCTTTCCGTTGTAGGGTCAGGACGCAATGAATTCCGCCGGATGACACGATTCACGTTTCGTATAATGAGCGGTGCAAATGTCTGATCTTTTCTGGTTGAGCGACGCACAGATGGCGCGCCTTGAACCTTTCTTTCCAAAGTTGCATGGCAAGCCCGGTGTCGATGATCGACGGGTGTTGAGGGGAGTTGTCTTCCACAATCGCAAAGGTTTGCATTGGCGAGGTGCATTCAGGGAGTAGTGTCCGCAAAAGACGCTATGAAACCGCTGGAAGCGATGAGCGACAAAGGCATCTTTGCACTGATGATGACCGATCGGGATTCTGTTGCGAATTTTTAGTTGTATGACAAAAACGCGCTTTGGCAGCTGGTTTATTCTGACGGCTTACAAGCATAAAATCTAGCGTTTTCATGTGTTTGACGACGACTCGATAGAGGCAAGCCCACGCATCTTTCACATTGCTGTAGGTCTCGTCTATCCACCAGGAGCGATCACACAATCCATTGCGCCTGCGTGCTACTTCGGCAATTGCACTAGCGTATTTTGTTACCCGGTGGTTCAGCGTCGTGTGATCTACCGCGAAGCCATGCTCGGCCATGATCTCTTCAAGATCACGATATGACACACCATATAGAAAGTAGAAGAATACAGCGAACAGGATAACGTCCTTGGGGTATTGCGCGCCTGCAAATTAGATCATGGTCTGACTTTAAACTTGATATTTTCGATAGTTATTCACCCGCTTGGGGCGAGCGCGTCAATTGCCGATAACTTGCAACAGAGCCCTATCCGCTAAGTGAACGGCAACTTTGATAGCTCCGTTTCGATCGACCTATGCCTATCAAAAAACTTTGTCGCTGTCGGGATCTGGACTCTATCAGGAGTTAGCATGAACCTATTCGGAATGCCGGCGCGATGAGCTGCGATCATATCGCTTTCACTGTCTCCCACGAACACGCTCTGCGACAGGCTGAGAGATAAATCTTCCGCAGCCTGTAAGATCATGCCTGGGTTTGGTTTTCGGCAAAAGCAATCACGCTTGTATCGACCTATTCCATGTTCAGGGTGGTGAGGACAGAAGTAAACGGCGTCAATGTTCGCTCCACGCTTGAGAAACACGCTGCGCGTCCACGCCATGTAGCCTTCAAAAACCTCCTCCGAGTAGTACCCGCGCCCAATTCCAGCTTGATTGGTAGCCACAACAACAGCGTAACCCAGGTGGTTCGCACACTTTACAAGTTCGAAAATTCCATCAATGAAATCCGTATCTTCGGCCTTGTGTACATACCCGTGGTTTACGTTAACCACCCCGTCACGATCCAAGAAAAGGGCTGGGCGCGATGAGCCCGTCATGACCTAGACGTTCCCAAATACTGATTTGCTGATCATACGCAAACCTTTTACAAGCTCTCCCAATCCTGCATCCAAAGACACCTCAGGCCTAAATCCCGAAGCTTCAATTTTTTCGTTTGATACAATGTAGTTTCTTTGATCCGGGTCTTTGCCGACTTCCGCTTCGATGAATACAAAGTCAGGCACATGCTTTTTGATACGTTCGCACAATTCCCACTTGGATACATTGGCGTTCGACAGCCCAACATTGAAGATTTCGCCCCTCATCGCATCGAAATTGGCAATTCCGTGTTGGAATACTTGGCTTACATCCCGCACATGAACATAGTTTCGTTTGAAGTGACTTTCAAAAAGAACGATAAATCGGTCGTTTAGCGCACGATATGCAAAATCGTTGACCAAGAGGTCGAGCCGCATCCTCGGCGACATGCCAAAAACAGTCGCAAGCCGGAAACTGATCGCATTTGGATGATCCATAAGGCGTTTTTCGATTTCGACTTTGTCTATCGCATATTTGGAGATCGGCCGCAGCGGACTTTCTTCGGTGCAGTAGTTGTTCTCGTCACCGGTTCCGTAGGCACTGTTGGTCGTCGGCATCAAAATCCGCTGATCTTTTGATGCCAGTTGGAGCATCAAGTTGATCGCGTCGACGTTGACACTTTGGGCGCCAATTGGATCACGTTTGCACAGAGGGGCCCCCACATAAGCTGCCAATGGAATGATTACGTCGGCCTTTTTAATCAATGGAGCGACTGTCTCTTCAAGACGGATATCGCCCTTGACGATGTCAAAATCAGGATAACGGCATGCGTGATTTAGGCTGGATTGCCCAAACATGAAATTGTCCAGAACAGTCACTTTGTGGCCTTTTGCCAGAAGCTCTGGCACCAAGGTCGAACCAATGTACCCGGCACCGCCGGTAACTAGGATATTGTGTGTCACAGTTAGTTTCCCTTATCTCGTCTCTATGGCCCAAAGAGCTCTTGTTCAACGCATTGGCACAAGGAATGAGCAAGAACAATATGCATCTCCTGAATGCGTGCAGTATCACGGCTCGGCACGATTAATGAGTGGTCCGCCAAATCTTTTGCGACGCCACCGTCACCTCCCAAAAACGCGATAGTGGCAATGCCGTTCTCACGCGCCGCCTTCAGAGCTTGGATGATGTTTGGGGATGTACCCGATGTCGTTATGGCCAGAAAAACATCATTTTTTTGCGCCTTGCCGAGCAATTGGCGCGCAAACAATTGTTCAAACCCGTAGTCATTCCCAATGGCAGTCAGAATAGAGCTGTCTGTAGTCATCGCTTCTGCCGGAAGTGGTGCCCGGTCCCGAGCAAGTTTACTGACAAACTCAGCCGCCAGATGCTGTGCATCTGCGGCTGAACCACCGTTCCCAGCTATGTACAGGCGTCCGCCCGCCTTGTATCGCGCCACAAGGACATTCGCGGCGGCCTCAAAATCGGCAAGTTGGCCAAGGTCCGCGACGTACGCAGTTTTAACTTCTGCCGAGGCCGTTGCATTCGTCTTTAGGATGTCTGAATAGCTCATAGTTTTCTGGTCTCGCCCTTCGACAAGAGCCAATATACTCCTGCACTCAAGTTTTCGCGGATTGGATGCCTAGTGATCATCTGACACGTCCGGTAGGAACGTCTGAGCATACTCAAAATCCTGTGGTACGCCGATATCGATGAATCTGCCTTTTTGTTCGAGCCCGAATAGTCGAGCCTTGTTCTGTAAAAGGCTCGGAAATATCTCGGACTCCAGAGAAACTGGTCGCGTAACCGGAAAGAAGGGTTCCAAAGCCGCGGTTTCGAATAAATAAACGCCACCGTTTACAAGAAAACTGGTATGCTTTGGGGCGCTTCCGAACGCAGATATCCGATCGCCTTCACCCAACTCGATCGCCATGTAGCGCGCTGAATCATCCGAACGAAAAACAGAAAATGTGACTGAAGCATTGTTTTGCTCGTGCACATCTTCAAGCTTAGGCAGATCGACGTCAAAATATGTATCGCCATTGAGCAGCAGAAACCGCTGCTGATCTTGAGGTGCACTCAGTAGAACTCCTCCGCCGGTACCCATCAAACTTGGTTCGACATTGTAGGTGATTTCCGCACCTTCAAATTGCGAGCCATAGCGTTCCTGGATCATTTCGTGTTTGTAGCCGACGGACAAAACAAAGTGATCGATACCTTTTAGTCGCCAATGGTTCAGCAGTCGGTCAAGAAACGGCTGGCCGCGAATGGGCGCAAGTGGCTTTGGAACGCCTGGCACGGCGGAACGCAATCGCGTGCCAAGCCCTCCTGCCAAAACAACTGCTGTGCGAACAGGCATCAGTTTACTGCATTCAATACATCACAAATCTGGTCTACCTCTGCGACGCTCAGATCCGGGAAGTTCCCAATATAGAAGCCAAAGAAGTGAACATGTTCTACTTCAGGATAATCCCGATAGTCACCGATATCCAAGTTCTGAAGATAAGGCTGACGCATTTGGTTTCCGCCGCCGGCACTGCCACGACGGAACTCGATGCCTGCATTTCGCATGGCTTCCATCAAACGTCCGGCCAGGTCCATATCCGCCTGTTTCAATACCAGATTGAACGCATAGTTGGAGGAACCTTCCACAGCGAAATCAGTTCGGTAGAGGTTTGGATCAATGCGCTCCAGAAAGTGCAGAAAATTCTCGGTTCTGCGCGCATTGTTCGCATCCAACCGCTTCAGCTGCGAGCGCCCCAAAATGCCGCCCAACTCATTGTTGCGAGCATTGTAAGCCGGAACGGCGAAAATGAAGTCAGGGTTGAGTTCCGGATTGTCAGCTACGTATCGCGCTTTCATGTCTGGATCTGTCAGTTCGCGGACCATCCCGTGGGAGCGGAACATCCTTGCAGCCTGATATGTCTCGGGATCGTTGGTGCACACCATTCCGCCTTCGATCGTGCTCATGTGATGTGCATAATAAAAGGAAAAATTGGACATCCACCCAAAAGAGCCGAGAAGCTGTCCGTTGTGTCGTGCCCCGTGGCTTTCACAAACATCTTCGATCAACGGAACTCCGCGTGCTTCCAACTCTTGCAGAACGGTGTCATCCAATCCGCTGAAACCTTGGCAATGAGTCACGAATACTGCGCGGGTCTCATCAGTTATTTTGTCCAGTGTCTGCTTTGGATCCATTGAAAGGGTTCGTGGATCGATATCCACGAAAACGGGTTTGAACCCATGAGCCAATACGGCCGAAACATCTGAAACCCAGGTTAGAGGCGGCAATAGCACCTCGCCGCCCTCAGGGTGGCGCTGCTTCAGAATTGCCAGGCTGATCATGTTTGCCGAAGACCCGGAGTTCACAAAGACTGAGTATTTGACGCCTAGCCACTCCGACCACTCTTTTTCGAACTCCCGGCAGTTTTCCCCATTGGTCAGAATGGGATCATCTCCCTTAAGGTGCTCAATGACCGCATCCAGATCTTCGCGGGAGAAATTGTTGCGCATCAGTGGGAATTTCATGTTTTTCTCTCTCGATATGTGCAGTTTTCTGGATCGGCAGGTCGTATTAGCAGGCCGTCAAAAAGCCGTTTATCTGGTTGAGGACGGCGTGTTCACCTATACCGACCTCTTCATGCAATTCTTGACGCGTGCCAAGCTCAAATCTGTAGCCGCCGGTAACGCCTAGATTGAGATGTGGTTTGCCAGGTAAATTCTCGCGCAGGATTTCGGCCACCAACGCGTCTAAACCGCCACGCGCGCGAAAGCCTTCTTCAAGTGTGGCGACGCTTTTTGCAGGCTCTAGGATTTCCTTCAACGCCGACACGTCCAGGCCAGAAAAATCGACCAGATCGATCAAGCCCACGGACCGCCCTTTCTCTCTTAGGTTTTGCGCCACCTTTTGGGCCGTGTGGACCATATATCCGGTTGCAACCAAAACGATGTCGGTGCCTTCCCCCAGGACCCTGAACCCTTTAGTTGGATCATAGGGTCTTTCCGCATCCACGACTGGCAGAACCTGCGCATCCAGCCGTAGGTATTTTATCCCGTTTCCTTGAATACATCGATCAAACAAAGCGGCAGAACTTGTGTGATCCGCAGGGGATAAAACCTGCATGTTCGGCATCGCCCGCATGACGGTCAGGTCTTCATAGCATTGGTGAGTAGGACCAGACACTACGTAACTATAGCCTGCACCCACACCGATTAGATTGACGTTCATGGGCCTGACTTCACTCAGCAGTGCAAGGCTGACACGTACCTGTTCCAGGCAGCGCATGGTGATGAAAGGTGCAATTGCGTAAGAAAACACCTTGAACCCTTCTAGCGCGAGCCCTGCCGTAACATTGATAAGGTTCTGTTCAGCGACACCAACATTCATAAAGCGTGTTGGATGGTCAGCTCGGATCTTGTCTAGAACTGGTGAGCCAAAATCTGCAGTTACAAAGTAGATGTCATCTTGCGTGCCCATGGCTTGCCAGATGCGTTCGAGCAGTGCATCCCGCATAGCCCTCGGTTTCTCGGTCATTTTGCTTTTCCCAGAAGAGAGTCAACCGTTTCAGGCTTTGGGTTTAGAATATGGCTGAGGGGTTCACCCTCCAGCCCCGGTACTCCGCGTCCCTTAATCGTGTGCGCTATGAGCGCTTTGGGTTTGCCCGATTTTTGCGACTTCTTTTTGATAAGTGCTTTGCGAAGGGCGATCACATCATGCCCATCAACTTCATCAACATCGAAATCGAACGCAGAAAGCCTTGGGTTCAAGTTTGCCATGGACAAGATGTTGTCGGTGAAATCCAACATTGAGGTGGCATTGTTGTCGACAATCAGCGTCAGGTTGTCCAAGCCATGTTGCGATGCAAGCATGATCGCTTCCCAGTTGGCGCCTTCGTGAAGTTCCCCGTCTCCGCACACTACAAACACGTCCCGCTGGACAGCCTTGCTTTTTAGTGCCAACGCCATTCCGGTCGCCACACCCAGCCCATGTCCCAAAGAACCGTTCATGGTTTCGTATCCCGGGATAACCGGATCCGGGATTCCGCCCAAAATTCCACCAGCCCGACAAACGCGATCAAGCTCATCCTTAGGAAAGAAGCCCAGATCTGCCAGAATCGGATACATGCAGATCGAACCATGGCCTTTTGAAATCACGCACCGATCACGCTCCGGGTGAAGTGGCTCGTCAGGAGCAAACCGCAATACACCCCCATAGTAGAGAGCGACAAAGATCTCGATAGAAGACAGGGACGATGCAAGGCGTACCTCAGGAGCGCCCCGAAACACTCCCAGGGTCTCTCGCCACACCCAATCAGCTTTGTCCACAAGGGCATTGTCACCTAAGGATAGACTGTTTGCCATAAGGTCTCCTGTCCGTCAAAAGCCTTTGGGTTGATAAACCACGACTTTGCTGCCGGTGTTGTCGAAACGGAATTGCACGGGCACAAAGTCTCGTAGGCGATCTTTAATTGCCGCGTGGTGTTGCGGTTGAGCGAAGACCAGTAAAAAACCTCCGCCGCCTGCACCAAGGATTTTACCTCCGATCGCACCAGCATCGTGAGCGGCTTCCATCGCGGTATCGATATCCTCGGTAGATACTCTGTCCGACAACTCGCGCTTCAACAGCCAGCTATCATGCAACAAGTTCCCGAATTCCTCTATTGGAGTCGAGTCTGATGCGAGTATTTGGATGGCCTCATCAACCATTTCGCGCATGCGGAACAAACTGTCCTGCTTCTTTTTGAGGTTCGCAATCTTAGACTTTGCGATGTCGGCAGCAATTCGAGACTTGCCTGTGTAAAACAAGATCAAATGATCATTCAGGCTTGCCAAACGCTCTGGCGGAGCGATCAAGGGTGCGACTGTCAGGCTGTCATCCCGGTGAAACTCGATCTTGTTGAAGCCCCCAAAAGCAGCTGTTGTCTGATCCTGAGCCCCCACTGCTTCCTTAATGACGTTTTGCTCTACATGAATCGCACTTTCAGCCAGTTCTTGTTTGGAACTGTACCGACCTTCCAAAGCACGCAGGGCGTGTATCAAACCAACTGTAAACGAAGAACTGGAGCCCAGCCCGGACCGCGCCGGCAAGTCACCGTCATGGTGTATTTCGAGTCCTTCGTTAACCCCTGCCCATGCCAAAACTTCGCGTACTGCAGGATGCGCAATTTCGCTGATTTCCCGCACGTTTTC
The DNA here is from genome assembly GCF_056540865.1 of Ruegeria sp. AL11. Lineage (NCBI taxonomy): Bacteria > Pseudomonadati > Pseudomonadota > Alphaproteobacteria > Rhodobacterales > Roseobacteraceae > Ruegeria > Ruegeria sp. AL11. The sequence goes on along the minus strand of NZ_JBQFXO010000008.1, from coordinate 122,021 downwards.
GATGGCCGAGTAAACGATCCGAAATCGGTGGTCAAAAAAGGGAGGCAAATGACGGCAAGAGATGTAACAGTACTTGTCAATCGCAGTTGCAAGAACCGCACCGCCGTGCTCGCGGTACCAAGCGGGATAGTCCGTGCCTCCTCCGAAAAAGGAAATTCTAAAAGGCGTGCGCGTGATGATCATTTAGTCCCCCAAAAGCTTACGTTTCAGGCGCACTTTGGACATTTCCTCGACGTTCTGACGCTCCTGCTTGCCAAAACTCTCTTCGACTAACGCGAGGTACTTGGGATTGGTGAAATAGGTCTGCCATGCCTCGTCCCGAAACCGCAGCACATCTGCAGAAGACAAGGTCTTTGTCGGCAGAGGCTTCGATTCGTACGATAGAAATGCAAACTCTTCCGCAGTTGTCGGAAGATCTTCACCACGTTTAACTGCATTAGTATACATAGGCGATCCTGGCAGTGCCTGACAGGGGTACATGTTTGCCATTTCTGTATTCAGCTCGAGCGCTAGATCCAGCGTCTGCTGCATAGTTTCAAGCGTATCGTCTGGAAAACCGAATATGTAGTTTGAGATTATCTTGATGTCCGCTTCGCGCACGGTATCACATATCTCTCGAATGTTTACATCTCGGAAGCTACCTTTTGAAACCTCCTGCCGGACATCCTGATTTCCAGCTTCAATGCCAAGCGCCAGCCAATTGATTCCCGCTTTCTTGAACAAAGCGAGCTGGTCTTCGCGGACAGTATCGACCCGTGAGTAGGCCCACATATTCAGGTCGAGACCTCGGTCGATGATCCCTTCCAGCAAAGGTTTGTAGTACTTGCGATTCAGGAAAAACATCTCATCGCTGATGCGTAGAGTCTGAACTCCCATTTCCGCCAGTTTTTCCATTTCCTGCAGAACCCAATCCGGGCTCCAGAACCGCATTCCCTTGCTGTCGGCTGCGCTGATAAAATCATCGTTGTTGTTGCGGTTGACAATGTTGATCATGCAAAAATCGCAAGCAAACTGGCATCCCAAAGATGTGTAGATCGCGGCAAAGGGTGTGCGTTTTGCATGGTCGAAATCAGCATGCCAAAAATGGGCGCGGTACAGATCCAACGGCTTTTTGTCATACGGCAAAAGATCCCAGGCATAGCCTGGCAAGTCGCTGTCCATAAGGGCGAGCGGAACCACACGCTGTGGGGTATTCAAAACCAAGTTCGCTTCGCCGCCGGGACCACGTTCCTTGTATCCAATGCCCTTGATCGTCGCCAAATCGCTGGACAAGTTGCTGTCAGACAATTCGTGCAACGCATACACACCTTCGTTCAGCAGAACGATATCGACACAATCCTTGGCCAGAACCTCTTTTGGGAGCGCTGACACGTGCGAACCCACAAAACAGATTTTTGTGTCAATTGCTGCCTCTCGTACCGCATCGGCCAGCGCGTAGGCACCGATCATTCCTGTAGTCCCGGAGTTGGGATTTTGCCCATAAACAACCATTACGACCAGGCGCGCTTTGCTGTCTGCGATGCGTTGAGTGGCAGCGTCGATATCCAGACGCTCTGCGTCAACATCAAGAATACCGACATCTTTCCCGCGGGACCGGCATGATTGAGCTAGTAGCAAAGCCCAGGTCGGGGGTTCAATCGCAGCGAAAGTTCTTGCGAGATCCTGATACGCCTTGGCTGCGGAGCTTGGGTTTACAAAAAGAACGTCCATTGAAGCTACCTGCCGAATTTGTTTCCACTTACTGGCATGAATTAGAATTTCGATTCAATCGAAAACCGAAGTCTTTGCAGCTTCTTGCCAAAGTTCTCTTTAATGACATTGACGGCCCACGAAAAAGCGACTGAACATATTGTGGGCACAGTGATGATTTCACTTTCTGGCGCGACATTGTGCATACGGCGGCGGAACGACTTCACCTCACTTACCACAAGTCCAAAGTGTCGGGTTCTGTACTTGGACAGCCTGCCAAGTAATGACGCCAATTGATATGACTTAGGCAAAAGTAACTCGTTTTCTCGCCTTTTTGCATGTGCCAGCTTCTCTGTTATTTCGCGCATTTGCTCAGAGTCCTCAAACTTGGCGCAAGCCAGCTGCAAACGCAAAGCATGCTCTTGGCGTAGGTTTTCGTTGGCTTGGTACTTTCTGATCAATGCTACCAGTTCTTGGGTTGTCCTGAACATCGGCACCTCACCATCCGGAAACAGCAATTCCAGTGCAGGTGTATACTCGGACACACACAGTGTTCCGCATAATCCAGCTTCTATCACGCGGCCCTTGAACTGTAACAAATACGGTGCACCGCTTTGGTCAACGGGTGAGCCTGACTTTGCAAAGTTTAGGACGATTTTTGAACGCCCGATCAGCTTAGTCAGATCCTCGTAGCTCAGAAACCCATCTTCGCGGGACGTCATGTCCACATGCAGATCTGCTTTGACCAGAGCATCGACAAAGGATTGGCGATCTGCCTTCGTGATATGCCCAAAATGAAATAGGTTATAGTTGCGGTCCAATTGACGATCGAAAAGCAACGTCTTGCTCGCCTCCAACGCCAAAAAACAGCTTGGGATGTCGCGCTCTAGGTATTTTAGAACAGAAATGGGATCTGAACTAAGTACAAAGTCGCATGCTGAAGCGGTAACCCGATTGAAATCGTGCTGAACAAGGTCGTCAAACGTAACCATGACTCGAAGGCGTGCTGCTGTTGCGCTTTCGCGTATCAACGAGGCGTCAACGGCTCGGTCGAAGTCAACGTCAAAAAAAACGATCTCGCAGTTGTGTTCACGAATGCTTCGCTGAATTTCATCACCGACCTTATTTGTTCCTCCCGCCTTGAAGAGAGGGTGCGTTTCCAGAAAGTGCGTGTCGTAAGAGACATTCAACTTCCGAATGAAATGGTCGTGACGGATCCCTTGGGCGGATGCGACCAAAAGAATTGACGGTTTCTTGGCCATATGCGCTCCCGCTGGATGCAATTTAGACACTGCGTTCAGCCAATAGATTTAATGGCCCAACACGCGTTGTAAGCCAAGCGCGTATCATCTTTTTGGGCTTTGTTGTCAACCTGAGGCGTTGTCGCGCCCGTTGTTTGAAAAGTTGTGAAGTGCGAATCCGACTGAGTATTGATTTGAGTTGTTTCTGACTGTAGAGCCAGCAGTGTTTCACAGCAAAAGGTATCGCAATGACCAAGGTTTTTGTTGCCGGTCATCGGGGGATGGTTGGCTCTGCGATCGTCCGAAAATTGCAGACAACCGGAGAGTGTGAGCTTGTCACTCGAAACCGCGATCAGTTGGACTTGACGGACCAATCAGCTGTTCGTGCGTTCATGCAAAAAGAGCGTCCGGACCATGTTATTCTGGCTGCTGCAAAGGTAGGCGGGATACATGCGAACAACACATATCCTGCCAACTTTATCTACGAAAACCTGATGATTGAATGCAACATTATACATCAAGCATTTGATGCAGGAGTACAGCGTTTGTTGCAGCTGGGATCAAGTTGCATCTATCCCCGCCTTGCCGACCAGCCTATGTCAGAAGAGGCACTGCTGACCGGTACTCTGGAGCCTACCAACGAGCCTTATGCTGTTGCAAAAATTGCCGGAATTAAACTTTGTGAGAGTTTCAACAGGCAATATGGCGTGGACTACCGCTCTGTAATGCCGACCAACCTTTACGGACCAGGTGACAATTTTCACCTTGAGAACAGCCACGTACTGCCCGCCTTGATCCGCCGCTTTCACGAGGCAAAAATGCACGGGGCTGAACGTGTTGCCATTTGGGGTAGCGGTCGTCCCAAACGCGAGTTTTTGCACGTGGATGATATGGCAGACGCAAGTTTATTTGTTCTGAACTTAGATGCTGCAAAATATAAAGCCAACACTTCTCCGATGCTAAGCCATGTGAACGTTGGTTGTGGTGAGGACATCAGCATTTTGGACGTAGCTAAACTCGTTGCTGAAGTAGTTGGATTTGACGGCCAAATCGATACAGATCCGACAAAACCCGACGGTGCCCCTAGAAAATTGCTCAACGTCCAAAGACTGAAGGCGATGGGTTGGGAAGCGCAGATCTCGCTCGAAGACGGTCTGCAGGATGTCTATTCGTGGTTCCTCAAGCATCATGTGAATTCGACTGAAAAGGACTGACCCATAGACAGCGAGTGCTCTGCCCGGCCGCCGATCCGTGGATCTGCCATCGGGGCGAAGACGTTGTGAAAGGGTCTTTGGGCGGATCGGCTATCAGAGGGCGATCAGAGTCTGCAACGGCAGCGAATTTTCTCTCGCGAATTCGATCTTGAAGCCTATAATAACGGGTTCTGTTGCGAAGTTTCTTGCTGAGTGCGAGTAGGTTCTGTTGAAGTCTTGTGACCCTTGACCTTCGTAGCGTTAGCGCCTGTGTGGCGACCGGCTAAATCCACTTGAAAGTCATTCACCCGCAGCATCTGACCTCGTCAACGGCCAAGAGTTTGCGACAGATCCTGAAATACTAGGCGTCGGTACACTAGGATCAACTTTTAGGCGCGGGGGTCAAGGATCGATAGTCCCAAAAGTGACTGCATCCCCCAAGGTGAAATGGAAGGACCTTCCGGGTGAACCCGCGATGAACGCGAGTTGCATACCAGCTAGTTGCGTTGTCGAAATCCAGCAAAAGTTCGATATTCAACTAAGACCGGAAGTTCGATCAGTGAACCTTCGCCAACTGCACCAAATTCAGGGTGATAGCGGGGTGTTGGATGCCGTGTTTGCTCCAGCTAGAGCAACTGCAGGTCTCCTTATGCTTGCGCTACTATCGCAACGCTGCAATTTTTCGATCTAATCCGAAACCTTGACTTATCTTGCCCTCAGACAGCGGAACTTCGCAATTCTGATGCAATCGCGCAAAATTTGTTCGTGCGAAAGTTGTTCACAACTCTTCCCTAATTTATTTTAGAACCAATACATCTTCCAGTCACCACTCGGCGCCTTCTTGAGAACATCTTGAACGCAGCTTAACATCCTAACCAACAATATGTTTGAACAAATTTGATCATTAAGGGTGGGAATACATGCTGTTTGGGTCAAGGCGCTTTAACGTGTTGCTTGTTTTATTTGTTTTTCTTGTGTCGATAGCGCTTTTATTGCGGCGTCTGATTTATTTGACCAAAGCTGGTGGTGGCGAGTTTCAGCACGCGGATTGGTTGGTGAACTTTTCAAGTGGTATCGTTCGACGGGGCATTTCGGGTGAGTTCTTTCTGAAACTTTCCGAACTGTCGAATGTAAGTCCCTTGGTGTTGGTAAGCCTGGTACAAGCGGCTTTGACAGTTCTGACAATTGTGGTCCTTTTCTGCAAAGGTCTTTCACTAAAAATGCCGGATGTGGTTGTGATCCTTTTGGTCAGCCCGGCACTCGTTTTATTCTGGGTCAACGATACTACGTCTGCGTATCGCAAAGAGCTGCTTGGTTTAGCGGCGTTCCTTCCATTGCTATTTGACAGAAGTAGCGGCTTTATCGGAACTATGACCGCCTTAACTCTTTATGGCGTATCTGTTTTTTTTCATGAAGGAAATTTAGTCTTGGCTCCGGGCTTGAGCGTCGCGTTTTATTTGCGTCATGGAAAACAAGCGTCGCTTGGTCCGATTGCATGCCTATGCTTAATCTCGCTGATTGCAGCCGTGTTCTCCACAATTTATGTCAGCGTTCCGGATACCGACGCTATGTGCTCGCGTCTGTTGGCCGCCGGGCTGTCGGACCGGTTGTGCGGCGGGATATTTCCATGGCTTGTAGACGGATTTGGAGGTACGACTTCGGCTGTCAAGATCATAGTGCTGGATCGTGTGAATGTTCCTGTCGTAGTGTTGATGACTATACTTTTGATGTTGCCTTGTTTGTGGGCAGCAACCCGGGCGTTACGTGGCGGCTTTGAATGGAGTCTGTTTCTGTTAAGTGCTTGCACTCCATTTCTGCTTTATCCGATCGCCACTGACTGGAGCCGTTGGTTGTCGATGCAGGTATTTGTAATGACCTTTTTACTTTTGATCCTTGCAGAGACCCGGGATGGCCTGAAACTTCCAATGCACAAGTTGCCCTATGCTTTGGTTTTGTGTTTTTGCTTATTGATCGGGATCAACCAGATCGCACCTGAACCAATTGAAGGCTTTGCCTTTAATTTCGTTCATGCCCTGTTGGTTGTACTGTGATGGGGATTTGCGTTGAAATACGGGTTGCAGCGGTAGTTACTTTTTTGTGGACTTAGCGTTGGACTTCGTGACGGCCTAACGATGTCTACGCAATCTCTGCATTACCGCTGCTCAAGTTGGTCGTGTTGTTAGTTTTGGAACCCAATCATCCCTAAAAGAAAGAGTGGACTGGCTGTTCAGTCAACACGGTTTTGAATCTGGCCGGTTCTAAGGCGCCATCTAACGAACGGTTATGCTCCGTCAATCCTGGTTTCTGGCAACGTTACAATAAGGCTGCCTTTGTCATGCACCGACCAAGATGTGAAGGTCAGACTTGGACTTGTGATGTCATTCCAGAGACTTGAGCTCTGTAGCCTACTATTCAGGCGAGGTCTGTCACTCGTTTGCAGCAATCAAACCCTTGCCTTTTCGAACTCGGCCCATGCGGTTTCAAAGGTTTCAAAATCAAACCCGGATTGGCGTGCAGCATCCAAGACTATACGCTCTGTCACAAGCAGTTTCTGGATTGCCGCTTCTAGATGCACAATGATATCCTCTGGTATCACCAGTGCTCCATGACGGTCAGCGTGTATCAGATCACCTGGGCTTACCGTCAGACCAAACACGGAAACCGGAGTATCAATCTCGCGTATGTGGACGAACCCATGGCTCGGGCCGACCGAACCAGCGATGACGGGAAACCCATCGGGTAGGTCCCCAAGATCGCGCATCACGCCATTGGTGACGACCCCCGACATACCGAACCCTTTGTGGACCGATGTGTTGATCTCACCCCAATAGGCGCCGATACAGTCCGGGTAGTCTACATCCTCGATCATCGCGACAGATGGCTTTGGGGCTTCGGCCATATATTTGTAATAGGCCATGCGCCGCGCCCGGATCACATCTGCTGGCTCGGTTGGCGGGTGAATAGCAGCGATCTTGGCGGTGCGTGCATAGCCGACAATTGCTGGCTCATCGGGGGCAGAGCACTGCATGGTGCCCAGGGTGAACTGATCAAAGCCTCGTTTACCCTGCGCCACTTCAATGGCGTTGCAGACGGTGGGCGTGTCGACCTTGCGAAGCAGAGACAGAAGCGATGGGGTCATGTGTCCTCCAGCCAGCGGATCAGGGCCGCCGTGGTTTCTTGTGGTTGTTCCAGTGTGGGCAGGTGCCCTGCGTCTTCAATGATCGTCAGCACGCTGTCCGGCAGAAGATCGTGCATGAGTTGGTGGCGTTCGACAGGGCAAAGACCGTCGGCACGCCCGCACAGAACCAGCGTTTTGCAGGTATAGGCCGAAAGGGTCGCGCGTTGGTCGTGGCGATCCATCAGCGCTTGCGACTGACGTAGAAAAACGTCCGGCCCCAGATCCGTGGCCATAGCCATGCACAGGTCCAGAATAGCGCCCTGTCGCGGACCATTTGCCAGATAGTTGGGCTTCATCTCATCGCGCATCACTTGCCGCAAGCGCCCCTCGCGCACGGCGGCCATCTGCGGCGCACGGCGCGCTTTGACCTCGGACGCTTCTGCCAGCGGGTTGGTGTCTAGCAAAGCGAGCCGTTCCACCCTATCCGGGGCCTGACGCAGCACTTCCATCGCAACGATCCCACCCATCGAAAGCCCCGCCAAAGCGAAGCGCGGAGGGGCATTGTTCAGAATTTCGGCGGCCATGGCCTCGACGCTGTCTTGCTGGCTTAGCGGGAAGCTCATAAACGGCACTCTGTTTGACAGCGCGTCGATCTGCGGACCAAAAAGGCGCGCGTCGCACATCATGCCGGGCAACAAGATCAAAGGCGTCATGACGCAGCCAGCTTTGCCCCTGCCGATAGCGCCGCCAATTTGGCATAGGCGATCTGCGGATCAACCGCTCCGAAGCCCGCAAAGGTACCAAAACCGCAATCGCTGCCTGCAATCACCCGATCCGCCCCAACGATGCCCGAGAAACGGTCGATGCGCTGCGCCACAAGCTCAGGGTGTTCGATGAAGTTGGTGGTGGTGTCAACAACGCCGGGCACCAGTACCTTGTCATCGGGTATCTCAACTTTCCGGTCGCGGAACACAGTCCATTCATGAGCGTGTCGCGGGTTCGAAGTTTCAAACAGCACATAGCGCGATTTGGTCGCCATCAGCGTGGAGAACACCTTGTCCATTGCGATGTCACAGCAATGCGGGCCCTCGTAATTTCCCCAACAGATATGCACGCGCACACGGTCCTGCGGGACGTTCTGCAGAGCATGATTCAGGGCCTCGACATGCATATTGGCGATCTTTACGAACGCGTCATCCGACAGATCGGTGAACAACATATGCCGTGAAAGGGCCAGATCAGGGCAATCCAGTTGCAGGTCCAGACCGGCGGCCACGATGGTTTCGTATTCTTCTTTCATCGCATCGGCCAGCGCGGCCAGATACGCCTCGCGCGTTGGGTAGTGGTCATTCTGCAGAAACAGCGAAATCACCCCTGGCGACGCGGCATTCATGAAGCCTCGGTCGATCCCATGTTGGGACATCGCCGACTTAAGGTTTTCGATGTCCTTCTGCAACTCGCCTTGCCCTTTTGAACGTACCTCGCCCGTACACATGGGGCGCGCATATTTCGGGGTGCCTCCATCATCGGCCAGACGCTGCAAAAAGCTGGGAAACATCTTCAGATCCGCAGGTGCATTGCGCGGGCTGTCACCGGAAAACCCGGTATAGCGGTCCTTGACATAGGTGGCGTAGGAAATCTTCGAGGTCTCGCCATCGCTGACGATATCCACCCCGGCTTCGACCTGTTTGCGCACCGTCTCGGAGACCGCTTTGGTCATGCATGCATCAAAACCTGCGGCATCATAGGGCTTGCCGTTTTCACGGGCGAAGATGTAGTCCACCACGTCCTGCGAGCGGGGCAGGGATCCAACATGCGTGGTCTTTACGGTCATCGGGGCCTCCTCAGATTTTGTGAGCCATCAGGATTGTGTGGCTTTGGGTTTCAGGGTCTTCGGCCAGAAACCCGGTCAATTGCAGCCCGTTCTCTTCAAGGCAAACAGCATAGCCTGCCGGAGACAGCGAGGCGTGATAGACGCGTTCCGATCCAACGGTACCACTGTCCTCTCCTGCGCGGGGACCGACGGTCAGCATCAGCATTCCACAGGGCCGCAAATGACGGGACATACGGGCGATACAATCCGTTTGCTCGTCCGCTGTCAGATGGAAAAAGCTGTTCCAGGCGATGATGCCATCGAAGGTCTGATCCAGTTCGAAATCGCGCATATCGCCATGACGCCAATCGCCATCGGGCCATCGGGTTCGGGCAATAGTCAGCATCGCTTCGGAAAAATCGACACCCGTGACGTCAAACCCTTCGGCCTTGAACCACCGCGCAATGGGATCGCCTGTCCCGCAACCTAAATCCAGAACGCGATCGCCTGGCTTCAGGCTGGCAGTGAAGCGCGCCAGCCAGCGCGCTTCGAACAAGGCCTTTGAGCGGCGCTTGTCATAGTCGGTCGCCTGCCGTTCATAGACTGCATGGGTGTCGTTTGGATCTGCGTTCATCCTGTCCAAGTGGCTCCTGCCGGGTCATCGGTCGCCGTAATCCGGTACAGACCTGCCTGTCCGGTCATCGACGGTTCAACGCTATAGCGTTCCCCTGGCAGAACCAAGGCAGTGTCTCCATTTGACAGAGTGGTCTCATATCCATCAATCGAGATGCGCCAGTGACCGCTGGCGGGCATTAGAACAACTGGCTTTTCAGCGACAATCGGATCATTGACACTCGACCCGCGCCCGAGGAAGTCGACCTCGAACCCCGGTTTATCTTTGATCAGAGCGTTTTCGCCAATCACCGGTGCCGGTTTATTGGCCGACAGCGCCATCAGATCCCAGTAGCGGGCGACGTATTTGCCCACCACATCCTCGACCGGCACCTCGGGGTAGTCTTTCAACTGTTCCTCGGTCAGCAGCGGCATCGGGCGCACGTTGTGGGGCAGCTCTTGGCCTTTCTTGCTGTCATACAGAACGCCATTGTCACCCAGCATCAGCCCGTGGGCCTGCGCGTCCTGAATGACTTGCGGTGCCCATGTCACGCCACCCCCGGCATCGTCACCGCCGAGGATCGACATGATCATCCCATAATCCTGACCGACATTTTCGAACCCGCGAAAAATGCCGGTTGGAATGTTGAAGATGTCGCCTTCTTCGGCAATGAACTCACCCGCAGTGCCATAGCGACCCCAGAAGAACCGCCAGCGGCCCTTGGCGACAAAGAACACTTCGGCCGTGGTGTGGCTGTGCAGAGAGTTCCGGCATTTTGGAGGCTGGCCCGCAGCGCCGATGTTAAAGCCGATCTTGTCGGTGATGTGGACGTGCTGGTCGGGCGATTCCGAGACGCCGCCGCCGATAATGGTGAAGTTCTCTTTCTGGTCACTGCCCGGCGTATGGGCGTCGATAAAGGCGGTTTTGCAGGGCTGCAGCTCGCCGTAGCGGACGATGCGTTGTTGGATTGTGCTCATGATGGTCTCCTTGAAAATGGGGGTGATGGGATCAATCCCGTCCCCCGGGAGGTCGATTATTCAAACGCCGAGCGCGCAGCGAGGCGCGATGCGTGTGAAAGCGCCGCGCCGCCTGACTGGCGTTCAGGGAGAGGCCCATCGCAGCCACTCAGCCCTCCTGGTCTTGTAGCAGGATCTGTTTCCAGACCGAGGTCTCGTCGAACAGGGTATATTCCCGGCGCAGCTGCGGCTGGCCGCTGATCAACTCGCCGAACTCGCCGTGGCTGATGCCCAGAACATAGACCTGCGCACCGGTTGGCGCGCCAAAGACACCCCAGCCATCATGCTTGCCCCATAGGCTCCAGCGGATCGCGGCGCGAGGGGGCATGTTCGGGTCGTCGCGGCCAATCTGGTGTTCGATCTTGAACTCGGCGTTCGGAAAGCTGGCGCGCAAGCCCATCCAGAACCGATCCACCGAGTCCCAGCCGTGACCGGTGATCCCGCCTACATATTCGGACTGAACAGCGCGATCATATTCGGTTTCGATTGCGCCCATATCGGCATTCATGATCCGGGTCAGGATATCGGCGTAACGCTGCCCCCATTCATTGTCGTTGCCGGTGCCCTTGTAGGGGCCGGGCTGGTCGATCTTGGGTGTCAGCGGTTTGACGCAGTTCTCAGGTCCACCTTCGCGCGCAATTAAATCGGCGGCGTATTCCTTGGGGTCCCAACCCATCTGACGCACGATCGCCCCCTGATCGCGGATCAGCCATTCGTCGTTGATCTGATTGTCGATGGCGTGGCAGTCGGCGAGAATCCGATAGCGCAATTTGGTTCCGGTCGCTTTTCCATAAACTCCCTCGGCCAAATGTGTTGCGGTCGAGATGATCCGGTGCGAACTCAGCATCCCCTCTTCCGGCGTACCGGACCAGATAACATCCTCGCCAAGCAATTGACGGTCGGGAAACTCGGCCAGCGTCGCCATGGTCGCGCCGATGACGTTCTGGTTGCCCAGCACCACCGACCCGGGCGAGCGCACGACGATATCCTTGCTGTAATAGTCATGCAGCGTGGCGATGCCACGATCTTCCCAGATCTCTTTGGTGATCCCGATGATGTAATCCGGGAAGTCCCGGAATTTCGGATCAAAGCCCTTCATGTCTCAGTCCTTTGTGGTTTCCACCCCTTCGGCAAACGCGCCGAGGTCCGCACGATCAGCGGCCCGTCAATGGCCACTTTACGCGGTTCGGCCGTGGCCGGGGTGTCGATATGGTCAAGCAATGCGGTGACGGTTTCAGCCACCATCAGATTTGCGCGCTGGCGGATTGTCGTCAGGTTGTAGGCAGGCCACCCGGCGGGCGGCACGTCGTCATAGCCGATGACCGAAACATCCTCGGGCACACGCAGACCCAATTCGAAGCGGATCACGTCCATCACGGCCAAAGCCATGTGATCATTGGCCACAAATACCGCGTCGGGCCGTTTGCCGGGTGCCACATCAAACATCCGGCGGGCGGCGGCCCGGGCGTTTTCGGTGTGGAAATCTCCGACATCATGGGCGAACACATCCTGCCCGCCTTCTGCCAATGCCGCACGGAACCCGGCCTCGCGGTCGCGCTGGGTCGAGGCGCCCTGCCAACCCGCGATATAGGCGATACGCTTATGCCCTCCGGCCAGCAGAAACTCGGCCACTTTGCGCCCGCCCGCATAGTTGTCCGAGGCCACCGTTGTGATCCCGTCCAGATCTTGCGTACGGTTGAACAATACAACCGGAACACCGGCCTGCTGGCAGCGCGTGGCAATATCCGAGGACATCGGAACCGAGGCCAGTATAACCCCGTCAACCTGATAATCCAGAATCTCGTCCATCACGTCGTCAATATTCCCGGCTGAGCGTGAGGCCATGAAAATCAGCACGTGATAGCCCTGTTCCTGCAGCGCGTTGGAGAGCTTTTCCAACGCCTCGGGGTAGAAGTAATTCTCGAGATACCCCACCACCAGACCGATGATCCGGCTTTTGCCCGACACCATCGCGCGGGCCAGAACATTGGGCCTGTACCCCAGTTCGGCGGCCGCCTTGCGCACTTTGTCTTCGGTCTTTTTGCTGACCGAGGCACCGGGCGTGAACACTCGGCTAACCGCCGACTGGCTGACACCGGCCAGTTGCGCAACCTGCAGGGATGTGACCTTTTCAGCCATCAGGTTTCTCTCTGAACAGTGCAGCCAGCAGTTTCATCCCAGCATCTAGACCCATCGTCGGCATACCGCGCGGTACGGTCGGGTCGTGAATGCTCAGCCATGCATTGCCATCGTGGTATTGATTCAGGGATTGCAATGCCGCCATTGAACCTTCGGTTTTTGCTATGTCCCGAAGACCGTCTATGGCATGCATCGGAGCTGTTTTTACAAACGCACGACCGCGCTGTTCACGTTGCTCACGAAATTCGGAAACCATAGCCTGGCTTTCGTCCTGCTTGGACACACCTTCATGGTCCCAACGTTTTGCGTCACGCATGACGGGGGCAACCCGCTCGGTCCAACGAAAACCGCGCGAGATCGTCGGAACCGCAAAGGTCAAATCGCAACAGGCATCCATTACCCCGCGCAGACTATCCGGTATTTGGAAGTCACCCCGGGTGTCCGGCAGTTGGCTTCCGGGGCGCTCGCCCAGAAACTGAACAAATAGCTGATGCACCGTATCGGCATCGGGTTCGTTCAGTTTACCGATCAGTTGCTGCGCATCTTCCCGAACAGAGTCTTTGTCGATCTGTTTCAATCCGTATTCGTCCAAGATCGGGCCAAAACGCCCCCATAAGTGATGCGGTTCCTCATTCTCCATCCCGGCTGAGGGTCGATAGATCATCGTTTTGCCTTCTTCCACGATAGCATCAAGGATCGCATCCCGTAGTCTGCGTTGAATGCTGATATCCTTGTCGTCATAGCGCATCAGTCCGCCGTCCACCCGCCGTCAATCAGCATCGAAGTGCCCGTCACCAGCGCTGAGGCGTCTGAGGCCAGATAGGTGACCGCGCCCATGATGTCTTCGACTTCGCCCACGCGGTCCAGCTTGATCTTGTCCATGATCCACGCGGCGCGTTCTGGGTTGTCGAAGGTGGATTGTGTCAGCGGTGTGCGGATGAAAGTCGGGCAGACCGTGTTGATGCGGATGCGCTGTTTGCCCCATTCGATCGCCATGGCTTTGACCATGCCCTCAAGCCCGTGTTTGGTGGCACAATACAGCGCCCGGTCCACACCGCCCACGTGGCCCATTTGGCTTGAGATATGGATGATCGATCCTGGCCGCCCGGCCTCAAGCAGCGCCTTGGCCGCGTAGGATGACAGAAAATAGGCCGAGCGCAGGTTGATATCTGTCACCGCGTCGAAATCCTCGGGCGTGGTGTCGATTGCCGGGCTATGGCGGGCGGTTCCGGCGGAATTGACCACCACATCAAAAGGGCGGACTTCGAACAGTTGTTTCAGCGCCTGCAAGTCACCCTGATCCACCACCACAGCCTCGGCCGACCAGCCCTGCGCCTGCAGCGCGGCGACAGTCTCAGCCAGTCGATCTGCCCCGCGCGCCGCACAAACCACATGCGCCCCGGCTTCGGCAAGCGCGACGGCACAGCCCTGACCGATACCCGAGGAGGCACCGGTAACCAGCGCGGTTTTACCGCTCAGCGAAAAAGAGGGGGTGCGGGGCAGATCAGTCATCAGCTCATTCCATCCGGTATTTCAATTCGGCCCATATTCCGGGCCTTGTTGAATTCCCGCAGACGGGCGAACACGTCAACGCCAAGTTGGCGATAAGCGTCCAGAAGATCGACCAGAACCCAGTTTTCGCGGATCAGGCCATTCTCGAGCCGCCAGAAATCAAGGCTGCGCATGGTGATCCGCTGGCCCGAGGGCGCAATCCCCATCCAGCCGTCATGGGTTACCGTCTGGATCATGTTCGGCCAGCCGGTGACGGCGGCATATTCGCCATCGCCGAAGAAGTGATAGGTGATGTCATCCACATACTGCCCGCGATCCGGCATCCCGTTCAGGAACGGAATCTGGTGCCAGTTACGAAACCCAGCATAGCCGCGCCCGGTGCCGATCCCCGCCGGACCGTACCAGTTCATGCGGGGGTGCCAGAACTTCTCCATCTCCATCACCTCTGGCCCGCCTTCCGAAGGGTGTTTCTTGAGGTGATCCAGCATGTCGATGATGTGCTGGCATGTCTGCTGGCCTTTGGCGGCATCATATGGCCCCGGCACCAGACCATCCTGCGTGGCGGGACCCGGCACATGCCATTCGAGCCCCAGACTTGGGGCCATGGGCCAGGCGTTGGCCTGCATCATCACTTCGGGGATGTCCCACAGCGCCTGCATCTCGACGATCTTGCCGTCGCTGAAGCGATAGAATTCATGGAACCGCATCGTCACCTGATGGCCGGTCGGCGGGATATCCAGCCACGGTCCGGTGAAGGTACCGGTATAGTAGCCGCCGCAACCGACCCAATCCGCGCCGTGTTCATCCGGCCCGGCTGTGACGATGTAGTCGCGCCGTTCCAGATCAGGCCACGCGTTCAGCAAACCTTTGTAAGCGGTGTCATAAAACGCATCACTACCGTTGCTGTCGCCGAACGGGTGGCACAACCGAAACAGGGCATCCGGAGCGCTGACATTTGCCAGCGCCTGCCGCACACCCGTTTCTGTGAAGTCATACATAGCCGCCCTGATTTGCGCGATCAGCGCTTTGTGCTGCGTATGGATGTCACTCATTCCGCGGCGTCCCGATAGGGGGCTGCCTCGCCATAGGGGACGTTGATCCCGCCATAGCGGCGGACGCGGACGTTGCATTGCTCGGCATGGCCCACGAAGCCTTCCAGCATACACAGGCGCGAGCCATATTCGCCGATCAGCGTCGCCGCTTCATCGGTCAGAACCTTCTGATAGCTGTGGGTTTTCAGGTATTTCCCTACCCATAGCCCGCCGGTGTAGCGCCCAGCCTTTTTGGTCGGCAGCGTGTGGTTGGTGCCAATCACCTTGTCGCCATTCGACACATTGGTGCGCGGGCCAAGGAACAGCGCACCGTAGCAGGTCATGTTCTCAAGGAACCAGTCATCGCGATCGGTCATCACCTGCACATGCTCGGAAGCGATGTCGTCGGCGACTTTCAGCATTTCGTCATAGGTGTCGCAGACAATCACCTCGCCATACTCGGCCCAGGACACTTTCGCAGTGTCGGCGGTGGGCAGGATGCCCAGCAGGCGGTCGACCTCGGCCAGAGTATCCTCGGCCAGTTTGCGCGAATTGGTCAGCAACACGCAGGGGCTGTTATAGCCATGCTCGGCCTGACCCAACAGGTCGGTTGCGCAGAGTTCCGCGTCTGCTGCGGTCTCGTCGGCGATCACCATGGTCTCGGTCGGACCGGCGAACAGGTCGATGCCCACGCGGCCAAACAGCTGGCGCTTGGCTTCGGCCACAAAGGCGTTGCCGGGGCCAACCAGCATGTGGACGGGATCAATGGTTTCGGTTCCCAGCGCCATCGCGCCGATGGCCTGAATGCCGCCCATCACATAGATCTCATGCGCGCCGCCCAGATGCATGGCTGCGATCACCGCCGGGTTCGGCTTGCCCTGAAACGGAGGTGTGCAGGCGATAATGCGCGGCACGCCCGCCACGCTGGCCGTCGCCACCGACATATGGGCCGAGGCCACCATCGGGAACTTGCCGCCGGGCACGTAACAGCCCACCGATTGCACGGGGATATTTTTGTGGCCTAAAATGACGCCGGGCAGGGTTTCAACCTCTATATCCAGCATCGAGTCCCGCTGCGCCTGTGCAAAGTTGCGCACCTGTTCCTGGGCGAATTTGATATCGTCCAGCTCGCGCTCGGTGAGTTGGCCGATCAGATCGTCGATCTGCTCCTGCGACAAGCGGAACGAGGCGGGGGAATAGTTGTCGAACTTCTCGCTCAGCTCGCGCACGGCGGCATCACCGCGGGTTTCGATGTCTTTCAGCGTGGCCTCGACCACGGCTCGGGTCTTTGCGTCATCTTCGGCCCGGTCAGCGTCGGATTTGCCGCGTTTCAGATACTCGATTGCCATAATCCTGTTCCTTACTTGTCGGGGCGGGGCGCGGTTTTGTCACCCCGGTCATAGGCTTCCCAGCCCTCACCGTTAAACAGATCGACCCCCAGCTGCGCGGCCACATGGGCGAAATCCACATTCACCCAGTTATCGACGATCTTGCCGTCGACAACTTTCCAGAAATCCATGTAACGGATTTCAACCCGCTTTCCGGTGGGGGCGATGCCCAGAAACTCGCCGGAATGGGTGGCTTCTTGTCGGCCAAAGGCGGCGGCCCATTCGCCCATATAGAGGCGTGCCTCATCGATGCAGGTTTTGTCCGAAAACGCGGCCTGGAAGGGGCGCTGCCAGTTGTCTTGAAACTCCTTCAGGCCGGTCTTGGTGCCACAGCCCTGATTGCCCATCCAGCGGAACCCCTTTGAGAAGAACTCGCCGATATCGTCAATACGGTGGTCGTTCAGACCGTCCACCATGGTTTCGATCACGCGGCGCGTGTCTTCGGTTTTGCTCAGATCCGTATCACGGGTCAGAACGGCTTGTTCCGGGCGGGAACCCTTCATTTCTTTATCCTTTTACTGCGCCAGCGGTCAGTCCGCTTACGATTTGGCGTTGGAAGATCATCACAAGGAAGAACAGCGGGGCGATGATCGACACCGCAGCGGCTACCGCGACCACCTGATCGGTTGTCGTCGTCTCGCGGTTGAACATGCCCGCAATGGCGGGGACCATCGTCTGGTTCTGCGCATCGAGTAGCAGCGAGGTCACCAGAAAGTCGTTATAGGCCAGCAAGAAGCTGAACAGCCCGGTCGTGATCACCCCCGGCCACATCACTGGCATGATCACGCGACGGAACGCCTGAAAGTGGTTGCAGCCATCAACCCGCGCGGCCTCGTCCAGTTCGGCCGGGATGTTCTGGAAGAACGAGCGCAGCATCCAGATCGTGAACGGCTGGTTGATCGCCACCAACACCGCGATCACAGCGAAAGGCTTGCCATATAGCGTCGGTGCATTCTCACCCAGAATGGGCGCCAGCCATTCGGCTGAGTTGATGAAGACCGGCAGATAGCCTGCCACCAGAACCGAATGCGGCAGCGCGCGGAAGATTAGCGCGATCAGCAAAATCCAGAAGGCCAGTGTCGAGCCCGACCGCGCCAGCCCATAACCCGCCAGCGTGCCTACGGTAAGCGATACAGTCACAACCCCGGCGGTCACGATCAGCGAGTTTTTGAAGTTGTTGGAAAAGCCCCGGTCGACCCAGACGGTTTTGTAATGCTCGGTCGTCACGCCCAGCACATCGCGACCCAGAGGGCCGAACAGCGGGTTCAACACGTTCAGAACCGCAGGCAAGACCACAAAGAACACCAGCAGGAAGGCGATCAGGGCAACAAGCACTCCGACCACCCAACCGAACCACGCCTGACCCGGCGCGGTGTATTCCCTGATCTTCGTGGGCAGCACCTTTGTCACGACCATGGCCGCACCCCAGATCACTGCGATCCCTAGAATGATATCTAGAACCGAAAGTCCGTTCCCTGTGGCCAGCGTCGCCGGGCCAAAGATCACGTTCAGCGCGTTGCTATCATAGGCGTCAACGGGGGATTTGACGCTCATGATCGCGATCCAGACGATCGGGAAGGCGGCGACAAGGCACCAGAACGCCAGGAAGATGTTCGAGGTCAGCCGCAGGCTGAGAGGTTGGCGAAGCGCGCGCGAGGACATATCAGTGGCCTCCTTTATGGTCGCGCCAGGTGCGGCGCAGCGGCAGGATCAGCAGAATGACGATCCCGATCATGGTCAGCATCGCGCTGGCCGAGGCCCGACTGATCGACCGGTTGCCCGCCTGATCCGGCACGAGGAAGTCGAAGGTCAGCCATTGCAGCGAGATGACATAAGCCTGGCTGGAGAAACCGACGATCTCTTCGAACACCCTGTAGGCGTCCATCAGGTGAATCATCGACACGAAGATGATCAGCGGCATCAGATGCGGAATGACGATGTATTTCATCCGCTGCCAACGCGTCGCACCATCGATCACGGCGCTTTCGAGACTGTCCTGATTGACGGTCTGCAGCCCGGCATAGAACACAACGGCCGCAAACGGGGCCACGTGCCAGACGCGATAGAACATCATCAATATTTCAATTGTCCAGGCCTGCGCGAACAGGGCGATGTCTCGGTTCAACCACCATTCCAGAAGCGCCGTCAGGATGCCGTCACCACGAAACAGCCAGTTGATCGACAGCGCGCCGATCACCGGCGTGATGATGAAAGGCAGCAGCGAGATGAAGATGACCGGCCCGCGGATCGACCCCGCGGCGTTGTTGATCAGAACCGCGATGCCCAACCCGAACCCGATAACCAGAGGCAGCGTGATTAGCGTGAAAGTCAGCGTGAATCGCAGCGCCTTCCAGAAATTTATGGTGGACAAGACCGACCAGTTGCCCTCGGTGATCGCGCGCCAGGCCCGCTCGGGTTCCAGCACATTGCGATAGCTTTGCAGGCCGACATATTCGGTCTGTGTGATCACCTCGCCATGTTCGTCCAGCTTGGGCTGCGATTTCTGCTCGGTCACACAGGTCTGGGTCAGGAAGCCAGGGGTGCAGGTTTCGACTTCGACCATCTCATAGACGGGTTGGGTGATGTAAAAGCTCTGCTTGAACACGCTGACCAACGGGAAAGCGATAAAGAGAAGCATCATAAAGACAGAGGGGCCAACAAAGGCGGCAAATGTCCTGAAATTCATGGCTCTGCCTTTCTCATGGTTCTCGGGTGGGGAAATAGGGAGGGCACGGGGCCCTCCCCGGGGAGGATCAGTTGCTGATCAAACCAGCTTCTTTCGCGGCGGTGATGTAGTCCGCCTCGATATCGGCCAGCGCAGTCTGTGCGTCCTTGGCGCCGGTCAGGTAGTCGGCCAGACCGTTACCCAGGGCGCTGTGCAGAACACCCATGGCGGCGCTGGCCGGGTAGGCCCCCGCACCGTTTTCCGCCGAGGCGGCAGCGCCTGCAGCCAGTTCACCTGGCTGGTAGGCCGCGTTCAGCCAGACGGCGGTGTCATTGTTGGCACTGACCATGTCACCGTCGATCCCTTCCATGACCAGACGGAAGGCGGCGTCGGCCTCCTCATCGCTCATGTTCGAGGCCAGAACGATGCCGTCCCACCAGATCGTGGTCGAGGGACGCTCGGATCCCATCGGAGCTGAGGCCATGGTGACCTTGCCGACTACCTGGCTTTCTGCCTCGTCATTCATGGCAGCGGCGCGGCTGGCCCACAGGTTCGCCATGGCGATCTTGCCCTGTTGGAACTGCTGCTGCACATAGGTGGAATCGGACACGAGGTATTCGGGATCCATGAACTCGGTCATGGCCTTCATCGTCTCGAGCGCCTTGACGCCTTTTTCGTTGTTGATCGCGGGCATGTTGCCCTCGCCGATGAACGTGCCGCCTTCGCCCATATACATGTTGACGAATTCCTGAGCCAGGTTCCAACCGGTTTTGAAGGTGCCGCCGATTGGGTATTCCATCACGCCGGCCTCTTTGATCTTGGCGGCGGCGGCCAGAACGTCGTCATAGGTCTTGGGCTCTTCAATGCCCAGTTCGGCCAGAACATCATTGCGATACATCAGGTGCTGCGCGTTCACCATCATGGCGATCGCCATCACCTTGCCATCTACCTTGATCAGCTGGTTGGGCAGCAGGTCTTGCCCGTATTTTGCAACCAGATCATCCAGCGGACGGATTGTGCCCGCGTTCAGAAGCGGGATCATGGTTTCATTCGCTACGCCGCCAATCTGATAAAGCGAGGGGTCGGCCGCAAAAGCTTCGGGCTGCTTCTCGCGGAATTCCTGATCCAGCGAGGCGCTGAAATTGCCGCATTCGGCCATTGCGTCCGTCACTGCTTTCCAGGCTTCGAACCCCGCCGACAGCGATTTCAGCGGCACTTCGTTTTCATAGGAACAGGCTGCCGATGCACCGCTTGCCGCGATGGCCATGGCGCCTGCCATTAGGATCGTCTTGAGTTTCATGCGTTTCTCCCTGTCAGGATGGGTCCGTCGTCGACGCCCGGACCGCTGTTATGCCCCGAAGGGCCGTTGGCGGGGTTACTCCCCGATCCGCGCACCGCTTCCAGCTTCGAAGAGGTGACAGATTTCTGTTGGCACCGAGAATGAGACATCATCCCCGATCTCGGCGCGGAAAGATTTGTCGGCCTTGACCGACACCAAAGCCCCACCGACCCGGACCGAGATCATGGTCGCGTCGCCCAGAAGCTCCAGCGTGTAGATCGGTGCGGTGATCTGGCCCGCGCCTTCGGCAAGGCTGGCATCCTCGGCCCGGAAACCCAGTGTCATGGCGCCATCGGGTGCGTTGACCGGGATTTCGACATGTTCCGCACGGAACACGCCGCCCGCGACCTCACCCTCCATCAGGTTCATGGCGGGTGAGCCGATAAAGCTGGCCACAAAGGTATTCGCTGGTCGGTCATAGATTTCGGTCGGGCTACCGACCTGCTGCACCACGCCCTGTTTCATCACCACAACGCGGTCAGCCAGTGTCATCGCCTCGATCTGGTCGTGGGTCACATAGATCGTGGTCACCGCCAGCTCATGGCTGAGGTTCTTGATTTGCGCCCGAGTCGAAACCCGCAGCTTGGCATCCAGGTTCGACAGAGGCTCGTCCATCAGGAACACGTTCGGTTCACGTACGATGGCGCGGGCCAGGGCCACGCGCTGCCGCTGACCGCCCGACAGTTCGGCGGGTTTGCGATGTAGGAATTCGTCCAGCTCGACCATCGCGCTGGCGCGACGAACCTTGTCGTCATGGGTCGCCGGGTCGATACCGCGCACCTTTAGCGGGAAGCGGATGTTCTCATAGACGTTCATGTTGGGGTAGAGCGCATAGCTTTGGAACACCATCGCTACATCGCGGTCCTTGGGCTCCAGATCGTTGACGACCTTGCCGTCGATCAGGATATCGCCCTCAGTCACGTCCTCAAGCCCGGCGATCATCCGCATCGTGGTGGTTTTGCCGCAACCCGATGGTCCCAGCAGCACCAGAAACTCGCGATCTGCAATGGTTAGGTCAAAATTGTGGACCCCAACAAACGAACCCCATCGTTTGCCGACGTTACGCAGTTGAATTTCCGCCATGGTGCCCCCAACTAGGATTCGTTTTGCATACGTTTGCAAAACTGTAATTCGCATATATCAAATCAGGCAAGACTTTTTTGCATACGTATGCAAGAATGTGGAGAATACCCGATTCATTCTAGCGACACAAAACGCGCAACACCCTGACACAAATGGAAAATACCGTGACCTTCCAGAAAGAGAAAAAAGTTATCTCTGACTTTCATTCCGCATTGGATTCAGCGACGCCCCAAGACGTTCCTAGCGTCATGAGTCGTTTCTGTACGCCTGATTCACTGTGGCGCGGTTTTCACCCGTTCAACTTGATCAATGATGCAGAACAGGTGGGCCAGCAATTCTGGATGCCCCTGAAATCCAGTCTGACACGATTGCAAAATCGGGTGGATATCATGTTCGCCGGGCAGAATTCGCTGCGTGATGAATCAGATGTGTGGGTCGTCACTATGGGGCATTTGATGGGCCTGTTCGACCATCCCTGGTTGGGCATTCGCCCGACCGGAAAGCTTGCGTTTCTGCGCTATTGCGCCTTCTACAAGGTCGCCGACGGCAAGATCACGGAAACGGCGATGTATTTCGACATACCACACCTGATGGTGCAGGCCGGGCAGAACCCGTTTCCTCCGCAAACAGCGGCGCATCTGGTGCAACCCGGCCCAATGCCACATGACGGCCTGCTGCTCACGGAACAGCCGGTTGCAGAGGGTGAGAAAACACTGGCATTGATCAATGCGATGATCTCGGACCTTGGCCAGTGGCAAGGCGGGTTACCGCTTGAGGAAGAGTTGGCCAGAACCTGGCATCAAGACATGATCTGGTGGGGGCCCGAGGGGATAGGTGCGACCTACACGATCGAACGCTATGCCAAGCAACATTCGGGACCGTTCCGTGCGGGTTTCAAAGACCGGTCAAAGACCAAGCATATCTGCCGTCTAGCCGAAGCGCATTATGGCGGCTTCTTTGGCTGGCCTAACTTCACCGCAACGCCCTCAGGAGGGTTCATGGGTATGCCGGCCACTGGCAAACCGGGTGAGTTCAGGGTGATCGACATTTATCGCCGTGCCGAGGACAAACTGGCCGAAAACTGGATTTTCATAGACCTGCTGCATTTCTGGAAACAACAGGGCGTCGACGTATTGGGTCGCACTGCTGGGATCGAAACACCATGAAGATAGACGCACATCACCATCTGTGGGATCTGAACGCCGTGGAGTATCCTTGGTTGATGGAAAAGGGCGCCGTTCGGTTTTTTGGCGACCCCACGCCGATCCAGCGTGACTACTTGTTGCCAGAGTATCGCGCGGATGCGTCGGCACAGGGCTTCTCGGCTTCGGTCCATATCCAGGTCGGCGCCGCCGATCCCTGGGCCGAGGCGCAGTGGGTGCAATCCGTGGCCGATCGATATCCTGACTGGCCGCTGGTTCAGGTCGTATTTTGCGATCTGACGGCCAACGATCTAGAGTACCAGCTGGACCGCTTTCAATCGCTACCCTCGGTTCGGGGTGTTCGTCAGATCGTTGGGCGCGCGCCCGGCGAAGATGCCAAGACCGGCACAATCAAATTGCTTGAAAACCCGGATTTCCGGACCGGCTTAATTGCCGTGGGCGAGCGGGGCCTTTCCTTTGACCTACAATTGCTTCCCGAACTGATGGAGCAAACTGCCGAAGTGCTTTCTCAGGCACCACGCACGCCTGTTGCTCTTTGCCACGCAGGCTCACCACATGACCGCAGTGCCGAGGGATTAAGTCATTGGGAAGAGGCGCTTAGTTCCCTGTCTAAACTGCCGCAGGTCCATTGCAAACTATCTGGGCTTGGCATGTTTGATCACAATTGGAGCGCCCAAAACGTCGCGCCAATCGTTTCAACCTGCTTGTCGCAATTCGGCGCAGATCGTTGCATGTTCGGATCGAACTTTCCGGTCGACAGTCTTTCTTCTACTTACCTTGAGCTGGTTTCGCGCCTTCAAGAACTGATCCCTGACGCGCATCAGAACAGCGTGTTCCAAGATACTGCAAAGAGGTTCTACCGTTTTGAATGAGGTTGGAAACTGTACTCGAAGTTGATCGGCCCGTTGCAATTGAGGGTACCGCGTGGGGCGATACGTTTAGATATGCGCACGCCCGGATTCATTCGGTTTCAACATGTCAGGCAATCACAGCCAGACTTTCGACTTCAAATTAAAACCGAGCCAGGCAGATCAGGCCGCTCATGCGAACGGCATAGATCTCTTTGGTGGATCGACACCTCTCAAGGAGAGTTTGGTGCATAGGCCAGATAGTTTTCCTGAATTGAAATCTGGTCCGCGATGAACTTTGCATCGTGCCAAACGCCCCAGATAAACGAGGACCCACGGCGCGATTGCCACGGCAGCCCGACGAAGTAAAGTCCGGGCACCGGAGAGACTCCACGCTGATGGATCGGTCTGCCCCGGTCGTCCAGCGTGTCTGCCTCCAGCCAGTCATAGTCAAACTGGAACCCTGTTGCCCAAATCACGGTGCGGATATTGTTGCGCTCAAGGTCCAGCTCGCGAATTGGGTCTGACACACAGGCGGGATCGTCCCCTACGACCCAGGCCTCGGGCTCTTCTGGTAGGTCCATGCCGGTGCGCGCAACATAGGCATCGGCGGCTTCGAGCAGGGACAACATGTTTGCGTCGCCCGCATCGAGATTGGCTTTGAGATCATCGGCGATATGGAGAACGCCGTTTTCATATCCCGACGATATCCCCAGCAAAGTGATACCGCGCTCGGCAAGCTTCCTGAAATCTACGGTTTTGCCGCCATGCGCGCCACTGACAGCGATCGTGACATGCTCGGTGCCGGGCGCCGGTGTATCCAAATTCCAAATGCCGAGAACGCCCAGCCACCAGACATTGTCTCTCCCACGATAGCGACGCGGAGGTCGGTCATGGGGGCCAATGGAGAAGAAGACTTCGCGCCCAGCATCGTGCAACTCGGCCGCGATCTGCGATCCGGAGGAACCTCCGCCGATGACCAGAACGGCGCCCTCAGGCAAAGCCTCGGGATTGCGATAGGCGGTGGAGTGCATCTGCAGAACGTCAGAGGTTTCGGGGATGATTGGCGGAATCGCCGGTTTCTGAAACGGCCCCGTGGCACAGACGAGGTGGCGCGCTTCTATGGGACCTTGCGAGGTTTCGACTAAAAAGCCGGCGCGGTTTTCATGCGGGCGCGCACGCGTCACCGTAACGCCTGTGCGCACGGGCGCGTCGATCATTTTGGCATAGTCTTCAAAATACTGGGCCACGCATTCCTTGCGCGGAAACGCGTCGCGGTCGCCGGAAAACTCCAAGCCCGGGAAGCGATCATGCCATGCCGGACCATTTGCAACGAGTGAATCCCACCGTTCGGATCGCCAACGTTCGGCAATGCGGCCCCGCTCTAAAAGGACGTGTTCAATGCCTTGGGCACGGAGATGCTCGCTTGTGGCAATGCCCGCCTGACCTGCGCCAATCACCACCGTGTCGAAGTTTTCCATCGCGTCACCTTTTTTGCCGAGCTGGGTATCTGTTGGCCCGGCTGCTTCTTTTGCTTGTGCAACCCTAATTTTGTATCATCTTATGTCGATTAGATTTTACCTAATCACCGGTAAGATAGACTTTTGGTTTGTTTCCGGCAAAAGCCGTCTCAGTATGTGAATGCGGTGGCCGCCCGCGACTCAGGCAAAGAGGTTCGTTCATGCCCAAAGACCACGTTGATCCTATCGCAGCACTGCGCGCGAATACCTCGGTCCCATTTGAACGTGCGCGGGCCATGCCGACCGAGGTCTATACCGAGCAGAGCTTTGTCGATGCAGAGCTTGAGCACATCTTCCGCAAAGACTGGTACTGTGTGGGCCGGGCCGACGCCTTGTCGTCTGTCGGGGACTATGTCGCTTGCGAACTGGCCGGGCAGCCAATCGTTGTGTTGCGTGACAGAGACGGCGAGCTGCGCGCGATGAGCAATGTGTGCCTGCACCGCATGTCGACACTTTTGCATGGGCGCGGGAATGCCAAGACAATCGTCTGCCCCTATCACGCCTGGACCTACAACCTCGACGGCAAGCTACGCGGAGCGCCCGCGATGAAGCAGAACGAGGCGTTTTGTAAAGAAAACTACGCGTTGCCTCAGGTCCGCTGCGAAGAATGGCTAGGCTGGGTCTTTGTCTGCCTTGATCCAAATGCAGCCACCGTGGCCGAGCAACTGTCTGAAGTCGCGACCATGATCGAAGGCTACGACATGGCCAACTATTCCGAGGCGTTCTACGAAGAACACGTCTGGGATACCAACTGGAAGGTGTTGGCCGAGAATTTCATGGAAAGCTACCATTTGCCGGTGTGTCACGCGGGCACGATTGGTGGATTGTCGCGGCTGGAGGACATGATTTGCCCACCCGGCAGCGCGGCCTTCAACTACCACACGATTCTGAAGGATGAATCCCTGCGCATCGCCATGGCTCATCCCAGCAATGATCGGCTAAGAGGCGATGAACGCCGCACGACCTTTCTTCTGGCGCTTTATCCAAGCCTGATGATCACGCTGACGCCAGGGTATTTCTGGTATCTGTCCTTGCATCCCAAAGGGCCGGGTCAGGTGCATATCCGCTTTGGCGGTGGCATGTCGAATGACTTTGCGGACGACCCGGATGCACAAGACAATTTCACTGCGCTCAAGGCGCTCCTGGATGACGTGAATGTCGAAGATCGTGGCTGTACCGAAAAAGTGTTTCGGGGCCTATGTTCAGACGCAGCAACGCCAGGGCATCTCAGCCATCTGGAACGCCCGAACTATGACTTTGCGCAGTATCTGATGGCAAAGATCGACGCAGGAGGCGCGTCCTAAATATGGCTCACACCCGCATCCGCCCTTTCAATACCGGCGATACCTACCCTGAACAGTCGCTCGACAATGACTTGTGCCAAGCCGTTGTCACACGCGGCGGGAGTACTGTCTGGATGCGCGGGCAGTGCCCGCAGAACCTGGATGATGCCAAGAACATCGACAGCCACGACCCGGCAGAGCAGACCCACAAGGTGATGCAGAACATCAAGCAATTGATCGAAGAAGCAGGCGGCGAAATGGAGCATCTCGTCAAGGTGGTCGTCTATATCACCGATGTCCGCCACCGTGAGGCTGTGTATCGGACCATGGGCGAATACATCAAAGGCGTGCATCCTGTTTCGACCGGGCTTGTGGTGCAGGCTCTGGCACGGCCCGAATGGCTGGTGGAGATTGACGCCACCGCCGTGATCCCGGACTAGCCCCGTGACTTTCTCTCTTGTGGCCCGCTGCGCACAGACCGGCATGTTTGGCATGGCGATCTCGTCTTCTTCTCCGGCGGTAGCAGCCCGTTGCGCCTATGCCCGTGCAGGCGTTGGTGCGGTGGCAAGCCAGAATGTCACCGATCCGAGCCTTGGTCCAAAGACGCTCGATCTGATGGAACAGGGCGCCTCGGCTGAGGTGGCGGTGAGCCAAATCACTGGTGAGGCCGCGCATATCGCGTACAGGCAGCTTCTGGCAATTGACGGAAACGGAACCACAGCCATCCACTCAGGCCAAAACGTGCTGGGCAACTGGAACGAGGCGCAGGGCAGGGATGTTGCATCGGGGGGCAATCTTCTGGCCCATGATGGTGTGCCCGCCGCCATTGTGTCCGCTTTTGAGGACGCGACGGGTCACTTGGGTGATAGGCTGGTTGCTGCAATGCGCGCTGGGCTTGCTGCCGGGGGCGAGGCCGGGCCTGTGCATTCCGCGGGTCTGATGCTGGTCGACAAAGTCAGCTGGCCCGTGGCCGACCTGCGGTGCGACTGGACCGAGGATTGCCCCATTGAAGCGGTTGCAACCGCCTGGAACGTCTACAAACCACAACTGGAC
The DNA here is from genome assembly GCF_056540865.1 of Ruegeria sp. AL11. NCBI lineage: Bacteria > Pseudomonadati > Pseudomonadota > Alphaproteobacteria > Rhodobacterales > Roseobacteraceae > Ruegeria > Ruegeria sp. AL11. The sequence goes on along the minus strand of NZ_JBQFXO010000008.1, from coordinate 94,314 downwards.
GATTACGTGCGCCGCGCACTCGATCCCTCCGCCGCGCCCTCCTATGGCGTGCCGGGGGACGCGTAAGACATAACAACAAGGGAGGCCGGGATGACCCATTTGCGAACGAAACTTCAAGACTTGGCCGCCTTGCCCGCGGATCGCCCGATGGGTATGCCCGGTGCATTCTACACCTCACAAGAGCAATTCGACCACGAGGCGCAGACTGTGCTGCGCAGCGGGTGGCATTGCTTGGGTCGGGTCGACGAAATTCCGGAACCCGGTGATTTCTTCACTGTCCAGCTTCTGAATGAACCCTTGCTTGTCGTGCGTGGCGATGAAGGTGAAATCCGCGCGCTGGCAAATGTGTGTCGGCATCGCGGCATGCCGCTGGCCGAAGGAAGCGGTAATACAAAGCGGTTTGTATGCTCATATCACGCATGGGCCTACGGGCGCGACGGTGCATTGCTGCGTGCCCCACGAATGGAGAATGCGGGCTTTGATCCCAAATCCTGCCGGCTGCCGGAACACCAGGTGCAGCTTTGGAACGGGTTCATCTACGTGAACCTGACGCCGGACGCCCCGCCGTTTGAGCACCCCGAGCTTGATGCCATGCTGGCACCCTATGAGACTGAGGATTTCCGCCTTGTGCATGTGGCTGAAGAGAACTGGCAGACCAACTGGAAATGCCTGGTCGAGAACTTCATGGAAGGCTACCACCTGAGTGTGGTCCATCCGCAAACCCTTCACGGCTACACCCCGTCGGGGCTGTCTCGCAAGCTGGTCAGCGGGGATGGCTACACCTCCTACGCTGCCAATTACCCTGATAATATCACGCCGCGCGGAGACGGCGCAGCGGGCCTGAGCGAGGCAGAACGAAAACGGTCGTCCCTCTTTGCGAAGTTTCCCACGCAGGTGGCCAGCCAAGCCGCCAGCCTGCTCGTATCGTTGTCTATTTTCCCGATCAACGCGAACCTGATCCGCGTCAAATGGACGATGTCCGTCTATCGCGATAACCTCGATCACGACACGATCCAGGGGCGAATCGCGCTCTGGGAAGAGGTCAACCGCGAGGATCGCGAAAAGCTTGAGCGCATGCAGGTCGCGCTGCATTCTGCCCACGCGATCGAAGGGCCGCTGGCAGGGGATGACTATGAAGGCACGATCCGCGATTTCCAAACATGGCTGGCCCAACAGGATAGTGCCCCTGATCTGGCCTGAGACTATGCGAGCCGCTAAGACCTCTGACAACATCTCTAAAATAGGAGCGTCTGCGTGCCGCGTCTGACCCTCCGGCAGTTGGAGTACCTTGTTACGGTTGGCGAAACAGGCAGTATAGCGCGGGCTGCAGACCGGTTGAACGTCTCGTCGCCGTCGATCTCATCTGCCATCACCCAGCTTGAAGAAGAGTTGGCGATTTCGCTGTTTGTGCGGCAACACGCGCAGGGCCTGTCACTGACACAAGGTGGGCAAAGGGTGTTTGAAAAAGCCCGCCAGGTCCTGAACGACGCGAGAGAGATCGCAAACATTGCCGCCGATATTTCAGGTACGGCGCGCGGCCCTCTCGCAGTGGGCTGCCTCCTGACCTTTGCGCAACTTGTCTTACCGCGGTTGCGGCGCGGGTTTGAAACCGGATTTCCCGATGTCAGGATCGCCCAGAAAGAACTGAACCAGGCAGAGATATTCAACGCGTTGCAACGGTCCGAGATCGACATTGCGCTGACCTATGACATGGATATTCCAACCGACTTGAATTTCATCGGGCTGGTGCGCCTGAACCCATTTGCATTGCTACATGCCGGGCACGAATTGGCGACACGGACATCCGTATCCATTGATGATCTGGCGGACCTGCCAATGATCCTTCTCGATTTGCCGATCAGCACCGACTACTTCCTGTCGCTGTTTACGGCATCCTCGCGCCAGCCTCGCATCGTGGAGTTGACAAGAGACATGGCCGTGATGCGTTCGATGGTCGGTAACGCCTTTGGCTATTCCATCGCCAATGTGCGCCCGCAAAGCAATACATCACCGGACGGCAATCCGCTTGTTTGCGTGCCGATTACCGGGCCGGTTCGGTCCTTGAGAATGGGCCTTTTGACCACCCACGGTGCGGAAAAGTCGCGCACGGTGTCTGCGTTCATAGACTATGCGCAGGCTCAGGCCCGCGCGGGCGCCTTCCGCGCCATCGGAGGAGAAGCGCTTTCATGAGTGTCTCGCTAGAGGTTCTGGAGCGTCTGGTTGCCTTTGAAACCGTCAGTGCCCGATCCAACCTCGATATGATCGCCTATATCGAAGACTTTCTGCGCAATCGCGGCTTTCGGGTCCAGCGCATCGTGGATCCTGACGAACCTAAGGCAGGGCTTTTTGCAGAAATCGGGCCATCTGTTGAAGGTGGGCTGTTACTCTCTGCGCATTCCGACGTGGTGCCAGTTGAGGGGCAGGATTGGAGCGTAAGCCCCTTCAAACTTACCCGACAAGAAGGCCGATTGTACGGGCGTGGAACGACCGATATGAAAGGCTTTCTGGCTGAGATGTTGGCCCTCGCCGATGCCGTGCACGGTCGGGAGCTGAAAACGCCCCTAAAGCTCTTGGTGTCTTACGACGAAGAGATCGGCTGCGTCGGGATTTCACGCATGAAAAAGCAGCTGCCGTCGCTGTTGGAGCGTCCCAGACTGGCCATTGTAGGCGAACCGACCGAGATGAAGGTCGCTATCGGCCATAAAGGCAAGCGTGCCTACCGCGCCGACATTAAAGGAGAGGCCGGACATTCCGCGCTCGCCCCGCAATTTGTCAACGCACTCCATGTTGCCGTCGATTTCGTCGCAAAGTTGCGCCAGATGCAGCAGAAGGCCCAACAAACCGGGATCCGCAACGACGCCTACGATGTTCCCTATACGACCTTCCATGTTGGCCAGCTGTCCGGCGGCACAGCTCTCAACCTTGTACCCGACAAGGCGACGCTTGTGTTTGAGTTCCGGCATCTGGCGGAAGATGACCCCGACGAGATCGAAGCCGAGCTTCAGCAGGCAGCAGACGCGGTTTTGGCCAAGTTTCCAACGGCTGCCCAAATCTCGCTTCGGGCGTTGGCGGGATACCCCGGGTTGTCAGTCTCCAGCTCTGAGCCAGAGGTCTCACTTGTCAAATCCTCTGGCGGCGGCGAAACAACCCACGTTGCATTCGGAACTGAGGCTGGCGTTCTGTCAGACCTTGGCATCGCGACAGTGGTGTGCGGCCCAGGGTCTATGGCGGAACAAGGCCACAAGCCTGATGAGTACGTTTCCGAGGAACAATTGGTTGCTTGTTCCCTCATGCTTGGAAAAGTCGCGAATGAGGTGTTGTTTGGCCTCTAGGGCAGATGTGTTTTTTGTGAGGTCAGTTGCGAAGCTTCCGACAATTGACGTCCACACTTGATGCGTATGAATGCCGTCTGCTCCGGTAAGGGGCGGTCCTGGATTGGCGTATTGTGGTAAGCGTTGTCCATTCTAATGGATCGGTCGCGTATCGTCAGAGATTGTTGCGGAGTCTAATGTGCCACAAACTTGCTACTGAACGACTTTGACGCAGCGTTGGCGAGATAGTTTGACCATTCAAATGTTTCGAATCGATTGAGAAGTGGTATGCTGCACTGCAGAAATCGAGGCGCCACGATGTTCCACTTGAACAGGTCAAAAGCTGTCGTCATCGGAGTGGCAAGCGATCGGTCGATCGCGTGGGGTTATGCACGCGCGCTGCAGTCGCAAAGCGAAGATGTCGCCAGGCCTTCTGAAAACCCGCGTCGTCACCGGGATAGCCAATTTTGGTGCGCTGCAGCAAAGCATGCACCCACACATCACTTCGCGACCATCGAAGATGTCGACCTGTGCATCGTTTCTTGCAAGCAGCGAGGCGTTCAATTTGACCGGGGGCATACTCCCCATCGACGGTGAAACCAACATCGTCCGAGGAAGGATAGATCAATGGCTCGGAATTCATTCGCGAATGAAAAGGCATCGAACCTTGCAAATGGCGAAAACGTAACGGCCGTGAACAGCAAATTGTTCGACGCGATTTCCAACGTGCTTGATCAATCTGGTGTTCAGTATGAAATTCTGTCTCGTGCCGCTACCATTCAGGCTCAGCAAATAACTGAGCACCATTCGGATCGGGTTCTGAACCTGACAAGCGATCTGCGAGATCTTGCGGTGCAATTCACGCAGACGAAATCCGTTGGCTCTGCCTGGGCGGACTACGTAAAGGATGCTGGTCAGCGCGTGGCCTTGACGATGGACGCCTTGCGTGAGCGTGGTGATGTTTTCCTTGAACATGAAGCGGCCGGATGCCCGCCGGTGCTTGCTTATGACTACGAAGTGATCGTTGATGGGGCGGAGCTCGACCGGCCCTGCAACTATCACCTATTGCGCATCGTCCCCCCGCAAGGGATCGAGGTAGACGATCACAAACGCCCCTACATCATCATCGACCCGCGTGCTGGGCACGGTGGAGGTATTGGTGGTTTCAAGTCCGACAGCCAGGTCGGCGTGGCGCTGGCCAAGGGCCATCCGGTCTATTTTGTGAGCTTCGGCCGTGATCCGGTTGAAGGTCAGACATTGGCGGACGTTATGCATGCCGAGGCTGGATTTGTTCGCACAGTCGGCGCGCGTCATCCCAAAAGCCCGCAACCTGTTGTGACGGGAAACTGCCAGGGCGGTTGGGCGACATTGCTGATGGCGGCCTGCAACCCAGATCTGAACGGACCTTTGGTGCTCAACGGAGCGCCGGTTGCACCTTGGTCGGGTGAGGTTGGTGAAAACCCCATGCGCTACAACGGTGGTATGCTTGGTGGCACCTGGCAGCCGATGTTCTGGTCAGATTTGGGGAATGGCAAGTTCGACGGCGCCAATCTGGTGATGAATTTCGAGCAGCTAAACCCCAGCCGAAACTACTTTGGCAAATATTTCGATCTGTATCGCGATCCCGAAGCCGGCAGGCAACGCTTCATTGATTTTGAGCGCTGGTGGGGTGGGTTTTTCATTCTGAACGAGGCCGAAATTCGATGGATTGTCGAACAGCTGTTCGTTGGAAACCGGCTGGTCAAGAATACCGCGCAACTGGAACCCGGAGTTCCCGTTGATCTCAAGGCGATCAAAGCGCCGATATTTGTCTTTGCAAGCCATGGCGACAATATCACGCCGCCGCAACAGGCGTTGAACTGGATTGCCGAAACCTATGCGGACGAAGAAGAGATACGGGTACGCGGCCAGCGCATCATCTACATGCTTCATGATGAGGTGGGACATCTGGGCATCTTTGTTTCCTCCAAGGTCGCGCGCAAAGAGCACGCAGGCTTGGCCTCTACACTTGAGACGGTCGAGGCAATGGCGCCTGGTCTCTATGAGATGGTCATTGACAACATCGAAGGGGACGGGGTCGATAAATCCTTCGAAGTTCGTTTCGTCGAACGAACGCTGTCGGACGTCGCGGCATTGGATGACGGTCGACAGGATGAGAACAGTTTTGCCGCAGTGGCGCAAATGTCTGAAGTGCAAGCAGGGGCCTATGAAACCTTCGGTCGCCCAGCAGTGCAAGCCCTGTCGTCACCGGTGATGGCCCAGGCTTTGCTAAATGCACATCCATTGCGAGCACAACGCGCTGCGATGTCTTCGAGCACAGTTTTGGGGAAAGGAATCGAAACTCTGGCGAAGAATGCCAGAGCGGAGCGCGCTCCCGCCGATGCTGAAAATCCGTTTCTGAAATGGGAAAAACTCACCGGTGAATGGATTGAGCAGTCGATGGATCTTGGCCGAGATTTGCGCGACGCCTGGTATGAGACGTCCTTTTTCGCCATTTGGGGTGGGCCGTTTGCGTCTTGGTTCGGGCAAAGGAATGCAACGCGCCGAACGCTGCCGGATCCGGCGACTTTGCGCGATCTGCCCGAGGTCAGTGCGGTGCTTGCTCATATGCGGCAAGGAGGTCTACCCGAGGCGGTCATTCGTATACTGGTTCTATTGGCCGACAGTCACAAAGGCTTTCGTGCCGAGATTTTACACCGGTGGGCGCATATCTTTCACCACGAAGCGCCGTTCAAGCCCCTTTCGGTTACCGACCGTCAGCGGATTCTGTATGAGCAATCCCTGGTCGCCACTTTTGATCCGAAGGGCGCGGTCGACACGTTGCCTTATCTATTGCCCGACAAAGCGCGGCGCACTGAAGCCGTCGAGCTTGTCAAGCACATCATAGGTGAAGTCCGAACGCCGTCTAAAGAACTAGAAGAAATGGCCAATCTGCTTGTACGGGTTTTGGACCACAGTGGGGATGCTGGAACTGAGGCAAAGCCAGCGTCAGAGTCATCACCAGCAAGACCCAGAAGGCGAAAAGTAACCCGAAACCCAGTCTGAATTGAAACGATTTCATTGCTTTAGGCCGGAAACGTCTATTAACTTGGCGGCAACCAGATTTATCAGATCAATATAAATCCCTCCGGCGCTGATGCTTTGGTGGGCAGCACGAAGGTGGAAAGAATTTAAACTCTTAAACATGCGACTTAGGGTAGGCGATGTCTCAGAGTCTTTTGAAGTATACACGTGTTTTGGAAATTGTCGGCGACACGATCAAGGTTCGTGTGCCGGTTGAAGATGGTGGCGCACCGGCTGTTCGGTTCAATGATCTGGCGGTGATCGAAACGGTCGATGAGCATAAAACGCTGGCCCAGGCGATCTTTATCGACCGGGATGTGGTGACGCTGCAGGTGTTCTCGGGCACCAAGGGCATCTCGACCGAGGCGACGGCGACCTTCCTGGGTCACCCGATGCAGACGCCGTATTCAGCCAATATTCTGGGCCGCGTTTTTGACGGAGCGGGAGAGCCGATTGACGGCGGCCCTGACCTGTCGGCCGAGCCGCGGATAGATATTGGCGGACCGACAGTGAACCCGGCCGAACGGGCCGTGCCCAACAAGATGATCCGCACCGACGTGCCAATGATCGACGTGTTCAATACGCTGGTCGAAAGCCAGAAGATCCCTATCTTTTCGGTCTCGGGCGAGCCGTTCAACGCCTTCCTCAGCCGCATCGGGATACAGGCGGACGCGGATATCGTGGTCTTCGGCGGGTTGGGTCTAATCTTCGATGACTATCACACGTTTCGGACTTCGTTTGAGGATGCAGGGGTGTTCTCGCGCACCGTGATGTTCGTCAATCAGGCCATGGACCCTCTGGTGGAACGCCTTCTGGTGCCAGACATGGTGCTGGCCGTGGCCGAGAAATTCGCGGTGGAAGAGGGTAAGCGCGTTCTTGTGCTTCTGACCGACATGACCGCCTATGCAGATGCGATGAAAGAGGTGGGCATAAGTCAGGAGCGCGTCCCCTCGCAGCGTGGATATATGGGTGATCTCTATTCGCAGCTCGCGCGGCGCTATGAGAAAGCTTGTGATTATGCCAAAGGGGGCTCGGTGACTGTTCTGACCGTCACGACAATGCCCGGCAACGATGTGACCCACCCTGTGCCGGACAACACGGGCTACATAACCGAGGGGCAGTTCTACCTGCATTCGGGTGTGATTGACCCATTCGGCAGCCTCTCGCGTCTGAAGCAGAACGTCATAGGCAAGACCACGCGTGAGGATCACGGGCAGATCATGAACACGATGATCCGATTCTATTCGGAAAGCCGGGATGCCGCGCAGAAACAGGCGATGGCCTTTGATCTGTCGGACTACGATCACCAACTTCTGAAATTCGGCGCGCTGTTCCGCAAGCGGTTCATGGACATTAACGTCTCAATCCCGTTGGAGGACGCGCTGGATCTGGGCTGGAAAACACTGGCCGAGTGTTTTGAGCCTGAGCAATTGCTGATGAAGCAAGCTCTGATCGACAAGTATTTCCCAAAGGATGGTGATGGCGCGGTTGCAGCTGAATAAGTCGTCGCTCGCCCGCGAGCAGACACAGCTGAAAAGCTATGAGCGGTTCCTGCCGTCGCTGGACCTGAAACGCCAGCAGTTGATGGCCGAACGCGCCAAGGCACGAGAAGATGTAAAGCGTCTGGAAGACGAAGTGAGCGATCTGGCGCAACAGGTCGGCGCGAAGCTCCCCATGCTGGCGCAGAAGGGTATTGATCTGGACGGGTTGGTCGAGCTGAAAGACTACAAGGTCAAGGAGGTGAATGTCGTGGGCGTCAAGATGCCCGCCCTTGACCGGATTGAGGTTTCGGTGCGGCCGTACTCAAGGCTGGCCAAGCCCCATTGGGTCGACGCCGCCGCGCAGTTGCTGCACGATATGATTGAGGCGCGTCTGCGGGTCAAAGTGGCGGAAGAGCGGGTGAAGATTTTCGACAAGGCCGTCGCCACGATCACGCAGCGGGTCAATCTGTTCGAAAAGGTTCTGATCCCGCGCGCCAAGGCCAATATCAAGAAGATCCGCATCTATCTGAGTGATGAGCAGATGCAGGCCGTCGTGCGCTCGAAGATCTCCAAGCGCAAACATGCGCAGGAGGCCGTGTCATGAGTGTTGCACGGCTCAAAAAACTCTCATTGGTGGGACGGTCGGCGCAGAAGGTCGAAACGCTTGAGGCGCTGCAGGTGCTGGGTTGTATGCATGTTCTGCCTTTGGCCGCTCCGCCGGCTGAGCCGGAAAAGGTCAATGAACGGGGCGCGCATGAAGCATACAAGGCGCTGCGTTTCCTGACCGATGTCCCCGAGCCTCGCAGGCAAATACAACGCGATCCTGAGTTCCAGATGGATCAGTTCGTCAAAGACGTGCTGGAACTGATGCAGCGTACGCGTGACATGTCAGACCGAAGGGATTTTCTAGCCCATCGGATTGCTCAGGTGCAGCCTTGGGGGGATTTGGATTTCCCGCCCGACGATGTTCTTGCGGGCAACCGGTTGTGGTTTTACCAACTGCCCCTAAAGCACCGGGGTGCGTTGGAAGGTCTGGCGCTGCCTTGGGCCATTCTCGAACAGGATCACCGCTTCATCTATGCCGTCCTGATTGCGCCAGACGAACCGGCCGACGATATCCTGCCGGTCCCGCGCACGCATACCGGGTCTTTGCCGATCCACGAGTTGGAAGCACAGCTGGAAGAGGCAGAGATCGCGATCGAAGCGCTTGAGGCGGAAAGGGTTGCGCAGACCCGATATCTAACGCTGATGCGGCGCAACCTGTCCGTAGCTGAAAGTGCGGCAGAGCTAGCCCACGCCACCCAGAAGGTCCGCGACGAAGAGGCGATGTTCGCCCTGCAGGGCTGGGTGCCAGAAGATCGGATCGATGCGGTTCTGGAGATGGCGGGGGCGAAAGATGCCGCCGTTCTGATCGAAGACCCGGGCGCCGATGACACCCCGCCCACATTGCTGGAGCAGCCGGAACAGCGCAGCGCTGCTGTGGACTTGGCGCTGTTTTACCAAGTGCCGGGCTACAAGGATTGGGACCCGAGCGTGATCGTCGCAGCTTCGTTCGCGTTCTTCTTTGCGATGATCGTGGCAGATGCAGGATATGGGGCCGTCATTCTGCTGGGCCTGTTGCTGTTCTGGAGGCGTTTGGGCGGGACGGTTAGCCAACAATCCTGGAGGCGCTACGGCGTCATCGTTTCGGGGGCGACAGTCATTTATGGCGTGTTGGTCGGCAGCTATTTTGGGGTCGCACCGCCCGATGGGTCCCTTCTGGCAAAGGCCAAACTGCTGGACCTGAATAACTTCGCTGCGATGATGATGATCTCGATTGTTGTCGGTGTCTTACATCTTGTGCTGGCCAACGCTTTAGCCGCGCGTGCGGCATGGGGGCAGCGAAAAGCGGTTGCCAATCTAGGTTGGATCGCGGCGCTGATCGGCGGGTTTGTTTTGTGGCTCAGTTACATGAAAGGCCAATCAGCGGCGCCGGGCGCGATGATTTTGTGCGCGGGTCTTTTGGCGATCCTGTTGTTTACCAGCGAGAGGCAGATCAAAAAACCAATCGACTGGCTCTGGCGTCTTATTGACGGTGTGCAGGGTCTTGCCGGGGCCATGGGCGCATTCGGAGATGTCCTCAGCTATATGCGTCTCTTTGCGCTCGGATTGGCATCGGCTTCACTTGCGATCACTTTCAACGATCTGGCCGTCTCGGTTATCCACGCGCTGAAAGGGCCGGGCATTTTGTTCGGTCTGCTGATCCTGATCATCGGCCATATCCTGAACTTCGCCCTCGCCATGATGAGCGGCGTCGTCCACGGTTTACGTCTCAATTACATCGAGTTCTTTAAATGGGGCCTGCCGGACGAAGGCATCGTCTTTCGTCCGTTCGCCCGCAAGGAGGTTCAGGAATGAATGAGCTTGTTCTGACATTGGGTTGGCTGGGCATCTACGCCCCAATGGCGCTGGGCGCGGCGGCCAGTGCGATTGGCTGTTCGATTGCGGGCATGGCCAGTATTGGTGCCATGACCGAGACAGAGGGCGGCTATGGTCGGTTCGTCGGCGTCTCGGCCTTTCCGTCAACGATGGTGATCTATGGGATCGTCATAATGTTCACGCTCAACCGCGATGTAACGCCGGAAAACGCGGGCGGATTGTTCGGGATCGGCATCCTGTCCGGCATCGCGCTGATGTATTGCGGCATCTGGCAGGGTCGGGCCTGCGCCGCCGCGATTAATGCGACCAAAGAGAAGCCCGAGATTTTCGGCCTGTCCTTGGCTCCGGCGGCAATTATCGAAGGCTTTGGCGTCTTCGCCTTCGTCTTCGCCCTCGTGATCAGTGCGGGGATCAGTTGATGGCACAGGATGGCATGATCTCGCACGGCGTTGACGCACTGATCGACAAACTGCGCAATGATGGGGTGGCCGCCGGGCAGGCGGATGCCGAGAAGCTGAGGGCGGATGCCAAGGCCGAGGCGGCCAAGATTCTGGCGGACGCCAAGCGTGAGGCGGATGCCTACCAGAAAAAGGCCCGCAGCGACTCCGACAGCTATCGCGCGGCAGGCGAAGAGGCGCTAAACACCGCCATGCGGGACGCGGTTCTGACCATGAAGGCGGGCCTGACGGATCGGTTTCGAGAGGACGTGGCGCGCCTCGTCACCAAGGAAATGGCAGACCCGGACCTGCTGAAACAGATGATCCTGGAGGTTGTCGGGCGCGCGGCTGAGGGCGCCAATCTCGAGGGCAAGGTTCAGGTCATCCTGCCCGCAAAGGTCGCCACGCAAGAAGACATCAAGCAAAACGCTGATGACATCCAGTCCGGTAAGCTGACGAAATACGTACTTGGCCTGACCGCCGAAATGCTGCGCGAACAGGTTGAATTGCATGCTGCAGACGACGCGCAGGGCGGTATCCGAGTTCGGGCCGAAGATCAGGGCGTGGTTCTGGACCTGACCGACAAAGCCGTGGCTTCGCTGCTGATGCAGCATCTGCAACCTCGTTTCCGCGCCGTGCTGGAAGGGGTGATCCGGTAACATGTCGGACCCCGACGCCTATATCGCTTTGATCAGCAGCCTGCCGGGCTCGGAACGGTTGTTTGTCGCCAAGCAGCCACCCTTGTCGCGCCTCCGCCTTGAGCGGCGCTTGACGGCGCTGACATCCGAGGACGCGCGCGTTTTGAAGGCGTTGGAGCATGCTCTGAATTGGAGCGGCTATGACATGGACGTGACGGATGCTCAGGCCATTAAGCGATGCAAAGAAGCACTGGAGGATACGCCGCAACCAACTTTGCGGAAGATCCTTGTGGAACGCATGGATCTGCGCACCGTCGTTGCCGCACTTCGCCTGCGTAAGCAAGGCGGTGGCGCCCCGTCAGGGGTATTCGGAATGGGCCGTTGGAGCCGGCACATCCCCGAGAATTGGGGGGATCCTCATTTCCGTCTTGAAGGTGCGATGCCGTGGATCAAGGACGCGAAACAGCTGTTGGATGCCGAAGACCCTTTGGGACTGGAGCGCTTGCTCTTGTCGGTCAGTCACAAGCAACTGAAACGGCACGCATCTCGTCACTATTTCGATTTCGAAGCCGTGGCGATCTACGTGCTGAAATGGAACATTTTCGACCGCTGGGCGCAAAGCAACGCGCAGGACGCGGCCAAGAGATTTGAGCATCTGGCGCAACAGGCCATGGCCGATGTCGCCGATATTGATTTTGAGGGAGCATACGCATGACCGCCCCAACCCCCGCCACGCAGACCGCCACCGCCCGCGTCGTTTCGGTGCAGGAGGGGCTTGTGCAGATCCAAGCCAACGCCGACGCCTCGGGCCAGCCCGGACAGCTGGTCAAAAACGAGGTGGTCTTCATCCTGCCCACGCGCCCCGGCCCAGGCGGCAGGCAAGAGCGTCTGAAGGCCGAAGTGCTGCGCGTACGCGGTGATACAGCGGATGTTCAGGTCTATGAGAGCACCGACGGTGTAGCCGTCGGCGATCCGGTAGAACAATCGGGCCAGTTGCTGTCGGTCGAACTCGGGCCGGGCTTGCTGGGGCAGGTGTTTGATGGCCTGCAATCGCCGCTGCCCAAGGTGGCCAGCGAGTTTGGAACATTCCTGCCGCGCGGGGCAGATGTTGCCCCTCTGGATGATCAGGCAAAATGGTCGTTCACGCCGTCGGTCAAGGTCGGGGATACGGTCACTGCAGGCGACAGCATCGGTACTGTTCCCGAGGGTCATTTCAGCCACAAGATCATGCTACCTTTCAATTGGACAGGCGACTACAAGGTCGTTTGGGTCCAGAAGGGCGCGGCCACGATCCACGACATCGTTGCCCGGCTGGAGGATGAGCAGGGCGGTGAACACACACTCACCCTGTCGCAGAAATGGCCAGTACGGCGCCCCTTGCCAGAGAGCATCCTTAAACGCGCCCTGTCCGAACGCCTCTATCCGACCGAGCCGGTTCTGACCTCGCAGCGCCTGATTGATACCTTCTTTCCCATCGCTCGCGGCGGAACGGCCTGCATTCCCGGCCCGTTCGGAGCTGGCAAGACGGTGCTGCAAAACCTAATCGCGCGGAACGCCAAGGTAGATATCGTCATTGTCGTGGCCTGTGGCGAACGCGCCGGTGAGGTGGTCGAGACGATCCACGAATTCCCCAAGATGACCGACCCGACCACTGGCGGCAGCTTGATGGATCGTACGATCATCATCTGTAACACCTCCTCAATGCCAGTCGCCGCGCGCGAGGCCTCAATCTTTACCGGCATTACGCTGGGTGAGTACTATCGACAAATGGGCTATGACGTTCTGCTGATCGCCGACAGCACCAGTCGTTGGGCGCAGGCGATGCGCGAAACCTCTGGCAAGCTTGAGGAAATTCCAGGCGAAGAGGGCTTTCCGGCCTATTTGGAAAGTTCGATCAAGGGTTTGTACGAACGCGCGGGCGCGTTGAAAACCAATGATGACGATCTGGGCAGCCTGACCCTGATCGGGACGGTGTCACCGGCTGGGGGAAACTTTGATGAGCCGGTCACCCAGTCCACTTTGTCTACGGTGAAATGCTTCCTCGGCCTGTCCTCGGAGCGGGCCTATAAGCGATTCTATCCGGCCGTTGATCCGATGCTCAGCTGGTCGCGCTACACGGATCAGCTTTCGGACTGGTACGACAAAAACGCGGAACCCGGATGGACAGGTAAGGTCCGGGACCTGCTGGCGCTAATCGAAAAAGGTGAGCAGGTCGACCAGATGATGCAGGTCACCGGCGAAGAGGGTGTCACCATCGAGGACTTTGTCACCCAACAAAAGGCGCTGTTTGTGGACATGGTCTACCTGCAGCAGGATGCTTTTGACCAGGTGGACGCAACCGTGCCGCTGGAGCGGCAAAAGATTACCTTCAAACTGGTCTACGATGTCACTCAGTCGAGTGCCGATTTCGCCGACAAAGCCGAGGTGCGGCAGGTGTTCACGCAACTCACCGGATTGATGAAAAACTTTCACTACGCAGCCGAGAACACGCCGGAATTCAAATCAATCTGGCAACAGATCACCGATCTCTGTCATGAAAAATTCGGGGTCTGAGGAGTTGCTTGCCATTGAGCACATAACTCGGACTTGTGAGGACAATGCATGTGAGGTTTCTGGTCGGGCGAGTCATCGTTTCTAGAGCTGTTGCAAACTTTTGACAACCCAAAGTGTCTAGGTTAACCGGAGCATGACTTTCGATGTCATCGCGCTGAGAACCAATCCAAGATTCCGTCAAAAGTAATCGATATCCGAAGGATGCTATGCGCGATGGCCACATCGCAAGCGCGTTATTTTTTCTTTGAAATCGACCAATTTACAGGCAGATGAATCGATAAACCTCGGGATGGTGCGCAGCTGGAATTGGACTCGTTTGACAGATCTACCGCTCTGGCGAACAATTGGCATTTGACGAAGCCGAGCCAAGCACAACGACCATGAGCCAGAATTTCTCCCGGCGACTGACGGATCTTCTGATCCGTATCTACCCGGACCATGACCATGCAGAATTATCCGAGCAGATTGTGCAAGCGTTCTGGCCGTCCGGCCACCACCAAAGAAAGCAGGGGCGAAAACCCGGCAATGGTCTCTGGTCGGAGCGGGACAGTGTTCTGATCACTTACGGCAATTCCATCGAAGATCAGGTCCACAAACCTCTGGACTTGTTGCACGATTTTCTTGTGCGTCATCTGCAAGGGGTCGTGAACGGCGTGCATATCCTGCCATTCTTTCCCTTCACATCCGATGATGGGTTTGCGGTTTCGGATTATTACAGCGTCAGCGCGCAATTGGGGGATTGGCCAGACATCACGCGCATCGCGGATGATTTCCACCTGATGTCGGATCTTGTGCTCAACCACGTGTCCAGTCAGGGGCTATGGTTCAACAACTACCTGCAGGGAAAGCCGCCGCATGACAGGTTCTTCTTCGAGGCTAGGCCTGAAGAGGATCTGCAGCCGGTGGTACGGCCCAGAACCACCCCGCTTTTGCGTCAGGTTGAAACGAGCCGTGGCGACCGTCACGTCTGGTGTACTTTTAGCCACGATCAAATCGACCTAGACTTCCGCAATCCTGAGGTTCTGATCGAAATGCTTCGGATCATCCGACTGCATATCGACAAGGGCGTGCGCATCCTGCGGCTGGATGCCGTGGCCTTCATCTGGAAAGAAGTGGGCACGACCTCGATCCACCTTCCTCAGACGCATGCCATCGTGCAACTGCTTCGGCTTCTTTGCGATTTCACGACAGAGACTGTCGTCCTGCTGACCGAAACCAATGTTCCGCGTACAGAAAATTTAAGCTATTTCGGCAATCGGAACGAGGCACATGCGGTTTACAACTTTCCCCTTCCTCCCTTGATCCTGCACGCCATGCAGTCTGGCACTGCCCGGTACTTGCGTGACTGGCAGGCGGCCATGCCCCCGGCGCAATTGGGGTGTGCCTATCTGAACTTCACCGCCAGCCATGATGGTATCGGGATGCGGCCCGCAGAAGGGCTGCTGCCACCCGAAGAAAAGACGCGGATGATCGACACCGTGCGAAACCTGGGCGGGCTGGTTTCCATGCGCGCCTTACCGGATGGTCGCGAAGAACCTTATGAATTGAACTGCGCCTTCTTCGAGGCCATGTACGCGACCTTTGACGGCGAAGACCAATTTCACTTGGCGCGTTTCATCTGTTCGCAGACTATCGTGATGTCGCTTGAGGGTATTCCCGCGTTTTACATCCATTCACTGTTGGCTACCCCCAACGACCATGAGGCGGTTGAACGTCGCGGGATGAACAGGGCGATCAACCGGCATCGCTGGCACTATCCGGACCTGCTGTCAAAGCTCGCTGATCCTGGATCGGATCAATCCCGAGTGTTGTCGGAAATGTCTCGCCGGTTGCGCATTCGTGCGCAGCAGTCGGCGTTCCACCCGAATGCGACGCAGTTTACCCTACGGCTTGACGAAAGGGTTTTTGGAATTTGGAGGCAGAGTCTGGATCGAAGCCAATCCATTTTCGCCCTTCACAACGTGTCTGCGGATCACGTTCAGATTAATCCGACAGAAGTGAACCTGATTGCCGAAGAAACATGGATGGACGCCCTGACCGGCGAGGTCTTTGGTGCTAATATGTCCGAATTCTCACTGGCGCCTTACCAGTGTCGCTGGATCACGAACGCCCCTGCGGTGTGAACTCATCCAGATCCAGCGCGACCGCTTCGCTCAGGTGGTGCAGGAACTCGGCATCTGCGGCATGGACCCGGTTCCATGTCGGGATAAACGGCGTCTCATGGGGGTTCTCCAAAAAGACCCGCCCGGCGCGGATGATGTTTTCGGCAAAGAGCTCGATCGACTTTTCCTCAGTGTGGCGATCAAGCGCCAAGCCGTTCATCTTTGCGTCGGTATAGTACCCCTCAAGCAAATCCAGCGCCGAGCGATAATAGGTCGCCTTGAGGGTCCGGAATGTGTTTGTGGTGAATACGGTACCATCTGCGGCCAGTTTACGGAAAATGGCCTTACAGATGTCGGTCGACATTCGGCTTAGCCCGGTGTTGGCATCCTCGGGCGACAGCTTCTGATGCTTATGATCGTAATTGTCGGCAATCTCGACCTGACAGACGGATTTGGGAGCGAGGTTCCTCCAGGCCTCAGATAGAACGCCGATTTCCAGCCCCCAGTCGGACGGGATACGTAGATCGGGCAGGGTCGGGGTGCGAATGGCAAACTCGCCTGACAGCGGATACCGGAAGCTGCGCAGGTAATCGATGTAGTCTCGATCTCCGATTACCTTCTTCAGCGCGATTAGCAGAGGGCTGACAAGCAGCCGCGTAACACGGCCGTTCAGGTTGCCATCGCCGATGCGCGGATAATAGCCTTTGGCCATCTGGAACGGGAAGGTTGGGTTGACCACGGGGTAAACCAGCCGATCGAGCATATCCCGTTTGTAGGTCACGATATCACAGTCATGGATCGCCATGACCGAGCTGTCGGCGCAGGCCAGCAGGTAGCCGATACAGGACCAGACGTTTTTGCCCTTGCCGGGTTCCTGTGGTGCAAGGCCAAGGTCGCGCAGCCGGTCTTCCAGTTGCAACATCCGGGGGCTGCTGTTCCAGATCACAACATGCTTCTGGGGCAAACGGTCGAAAAACGCTCTGGCGCGTTGGTATTGTTCTGCGTCGGCCTGATCTAGCCCGATGATAATGCGATGCAGGTAGCTGACCTTTGACAGTTCGTCGATAATCCCAGTAAGGGCCGGACCTTCCAGTTCAGAGTAGAGACAAGGCAGGATCAGTGTCACCTTGCGCGTTTCGGCAAAGACCGAGATTTCGTGCACCAGATGCTCGGCCGGGCGGCTTCGCAGGTTGTGAAGCGTGGTGATGTTTCCGTTCTGATGGAAGTCTGCCATTTGGGCTGCCTGTCTTGGTTAACTGTCTTCGTGATCGGGTGCAGTGAGGGTCAGAATGGCCTCGGCCCAGCCTTCGGGGCCTTCACGTGTGGTTCTGAATATCCGCCGCTCGGCTTCGGGTGCCTGGACCGGAATGGATGCACCATGCCGGTTTGCGACAACGACACCGGTGTCGGCGGCAAGGATCATTTCCAGATCGTTTGGTGCATCCCCAAGAGCGATGGTTCTTTCCGGTTTCAGCTGGCGGATCACGTCGGACATGGCATCCGCTTTGGTCTTTCCGAACGACAAAGTGAGAAATCGACCGCCTTGCCTGGCCTTAAGACCGTACCGCCCGGCTTCGGAGATAAACCTGTCAAGATCCTCTGGCGCTCCATCCCACATTCCCGGTTCGCTGAAATGCCGATCCTGGGCTTTCTCTGCCTCGACGAGATCAAGGCCGGTCCTGTCGCTCACCTCCTGCACGCTCATATCTGCGAAGCCGCGAAAGCCGGGTGGGAGGTGTTGCAGGATATTCAGAATGTTCAGATATTCAGATGGCCCGCCGGTTTCTGGGTGGCCCGGTGCCAGAATGCCAGCACCATTTTCAACGATCGAAGGCATGTTCGAAAAGCCGATGGCTTGGCGAAAGCCAATAATCTCAGCAGCGGTTTTACTGCTGGCTAGCACGAGCCCCGCGCCAAAGTCCCGAAGCCGTTTTAGTGCGGGTTGCGCCGCGTCCCAGCTATAGTCGTGATGGTTCAGCAGAGTACCATCGAGATCGGAGAAAACCAGAAGTGGCAGGCGTCGGGACATGGCTTCTGACTAGCATCCGAGATCGCGCGGCTACATCTCAAATCAGAAGAACATGCGGATTTAATGTTTAAAAAATCAGCAGACAAGTATGGTAGCTGAAAAAATAGGCAAACTAGGCCGGCAATACCTAACTTAGCCCACTCCCGTGTGCACTGGACGCGCGGGAAATGAAAACGGATAAAGCTAGGAAAGGGTATCCGGGCATTGAACTTTTTGTCTGTTCCGGGTCACCTGCACGACAGCGGGAGCGAAGGAAACCGACCATGCCCAGCAACGTAGAACCGAGCATCCGCCAGCTCAAAGCGCTTGAGGCGGTTGCCCGCACCGGCAGTTTCACAGCTGCAGCAGAAGAGTTGGGCGTCTCTCAACCCACGGTTTCAAACCTGATCGTCGCCTTGGAGCGGCAAACCGAGTGTCGCTTTTTGCGGCGGGGCAACAAGGGTATTGAAACCACCGAAATGTTCGAAACACTGCGCCCGCAAATCAAGGCTTTGCTGGCGTTGAAGTCCGAGGTCGATCTAGCGATTGGCGCGCGGAAAGACCTGAAGTCGGGCAGCTTTTGGGTGGGCTATTCGACCTATCAGATCGCCATGCCTCCAATTGCCCGATTTATCCAGACCCATCCGCGTGTCACCCTGAATGCGCGTGCCATGGCAAGCCTCGACCTGTTGCCCTTGCTGCGCACCGGTGATCTGGATGTCGCCTTTGTCACCGCGCTCGAACCGCTGGAGACGATGCATTGCCAAAGGGTGGCATCGTTCCGGATCGGCATTGTCGCCCAAAGCGAAGGTGCATTGCGAGACGTCGAGACCCTCAGTTGGGCGGATGTCGGGAAACTGAGACTGATACAGCGGGAGCCAAATGCCGGTACGCGTCAGATCTTCGAACGCGCAGCCTCAGAAGCTGGTATCGTGCCGGATACCATTCTGGGCCTCGGCTCCTGGGGGTCGATCACCTCTCTGGTCAGGGCTGGCGTGGGCGAGGGGGTAGGCTTCGAATCGGAATTGGTGGCTTCCGACAAGGATCTGAAATTCATCCCGATTAACGATCAAAAACTAAGCGCTCATCAGTTTTTGGTTTCGATGCCTGCGATGGCTGCGTCGGCCACTGTCCGACAATTCTATGAAATTACACAAGAAACTTTGGCGAGCGTTAACGAACAGGCGCGCCATAGTTTAAAGCTATAAACGCTCACTCATTATTAAACTGTTACAATAGCCCCTTAACCGGGTCGTCGAACAAACCTGGAGGTTGTCATGACGATCCGTCATATTCTGATGTCCACTGCCGCGACGATGATTGCGGTTCCCGCGCTGGCAAATTGCCCTGGCGCCACCGTCGCTGATCCAATGGGGCTGGAGCCCGCTTTCCCGCAGCAGTTGGAACTGGCCGAGCTGCAATCGGCTGCATCCTGCACCCTGGAATTCTCGGAAAACCCAGCGATTGCCGACCTGAACGGCAAAATCCTTGGCAACGCCGACCTAGCCGCTGTTGCAGACCGTTTGCCGACCGAGCCTCTGGTCGTGATGCCCTATGACAGCATCGGCCAGTATGGCGGCGCGATCACCGGCATCTCGAAAGCGACCGAGTCGGGCACGTCGGACCTTCTATCTGTGCGCCATGTGAACTTTGTGCGCTATGCGGATGACCTGCAGACGGTTGTTCCCAACGTTGCCAAGGCGTGGGACTGGAACGAAGACAAAACCGTTCTGACGATCACGCTGCGTGAAGGCCACAAATGGTCTGACGGCGAACCCTTCACCGCCGAAGACGTTGCCTTTTGGTACAATGATCTGCTGCTGAACACCGACATTCTGGAAAAAACCCCGGATCGCTGGCTGTTTGCAGGCGAGCCGATCAAGGTTGAGGCGGTTGATGATGTGACCGTCCGCATGACCTTTCCGGTGCCGACGCCGGGCATTCTGAACCGCTTTGCCGTCGACTATGGCCAGCCGTTCCAGCCCAAGCATTTCCTGGGCCAGTTCATGCCCAAATACAACGAAAACGCCGATGCGCTGGCGCAGGAATACGGTTTCGCCAACGGCGCCGAAGCGGTTGATTTCTACTACGGCGGCTCGGATTGGAAAGACGTTCCCTCGCCGCTGCTGAAAGACGCCGACAAAGCCGCTGCGATTGGCCGTGCGGTTGTGCCGACGCTGGAAAGCCACATCGTTGTCGAAGAGACCTCGGAAGGCCGCAAACTGGTGGCGAACCCCTATTTCCACCAGGTCGACACTGCGGGCAACCAGTTGCCCTATATCAACGAAATCGTTGAGAGCTATGTCAGCGACAAGGAAGTTCAGAACCTTAAGGTCATGAACGGAGAGGTTGTCTGGAAACAGCAGGCGATCTTCCTGGAAGACTTTCCGCTGCTGAAAGAGAACGAAGCCAAAGGCGGCTACACGATCCAGTTCGCGCCGACACTGGGTGAAAACGTGTTCTTCTCGTTCAACCGCACCCATAACGACGAGGTGCTGCGTGAAATCTTCAACGATGTACGCTTCAACCGTGCCATGTCGTTGGCGATGAACCGTGATGAAATCAACGAGATCGTCTATCTGGGTCAGGGCACACCAATGCAGGGTGTTCCGGCCGAGCCCAAGACCGTGTCGTTCATCTCGGATGACGTGCTGACCAAGGACATCGCCTATGACGTTGAAGGTGCCAAGGCCCTTCTGGCCGAAATGGGCCTGAGCGACAGCGACGGCGACGGCACGTTGGAGCGCCCGGACG
Organism: Ruegeria sp. AL11; assembly: GCF_056540865.1. Taxonomy (NCBI): domain Bacteria; kingdom Pseudomonadati; phylum Pseudomonadota; class Alphaproteobacteria; order Rhodobacterales; family Roseobacteraceae; genus Ruegeria; species Ruegeria sp. AL11. The sequence continues at coordinate 73,549 of NZ_JBQFXO010000008.1, read as the reverse complement.
GCAAGCCTCTGGTCATTCGCTTGGTCTATTCCTCGCAGGGTGTGCCGGTGAAAATGATGGAGCTGGTGCGGGACTACTGGACCGCCGTGGGCGTGCGCGTCGACCTGAAAGAGGTTACCTCGGACGAATACCGCGCCTCGGGCAACAACAACGATCTGGACCTGACGACCTGGAAGTATGACGGCAATGCCGGCCCGACCATCTCGCAGGATACCACCGTTTTCGTGCCGCCCTTTGGTGATTTCTTCAACCCGGGCACCGGTGCCAAATGGGCCACATGGAAACAGACCGATGGGGCCGAAGGCGTCGAACCCCCAGCCGATATCCAAAAGCTGTGGGAGCTGAGCGAGCGGTTCATCCAGGCTGAGTTCGGCTCGGATACCAGCAATGAAATCGGTGCGGAAATCGTCAAGATCCACACTGACAACATGCTGAAGATCGGCACCGTCGGTGACATCGTTGCCCCCTTCCTGTGGCGCAACGACCTGCAGAACGTCAAACCCATCAAGTCGAAAACCTACGACTTCTACTGGACCTATCCCTACCGCCCCTCGCAGTGGTGGCTGGAACAGTAACCCCCATGCGGGTTTGACATTTTCCTCCGGGGCGTTTGCAGCAGACGCCCCGGAGTTTGCAGTCCAAGCTGCAATTTCGGGACAGACGCATGCTCAGATTCACCGCCGAACGACTAATAGGGATGGCCATCACGATGCTTCTGGTGTCGATGATGGTATTCCTAATCATGGAAATCCCGCCCGGAGATTACGCCGACCGCTACGCGTTTCGGAAATACTCGGGCACCGGGGTCAACGTAACCGACGCCGACGTGCAAGCCATCCGTCAGGAGCTGGGTTTGGACAAGCCCATGTTGCTTCGGTATTTCGACTGGATCGGCGGTATCGTTCTGCGCTGGGATTTCGGGCAGGCCTTCGCCTTTGAAACCTCGGTCACCAAGGTGATCGGTGACAAGGTCTGGCTGACCGCAGGCATCCTGTTCGCGACGCTGATCCTGACCTATCTGATCTCGATCCCCGTTGGGATTTACGCGGCCGTGCGGCGCGGCTCGGCCATTGACTATGGTCTGACCATTTTCTCGTATCTGGGCCTCGCGCTGCCAAACTTTCTGCTGGCGCTGGTCATGCTGTATTTCGCGAACCGCTGGTTTGGGGCGGATATCGGCGGGTTGTTCTCGGCCCAGTATCAGGACGCCCCGTGGGGCGTGGCCAAGGTCTGGGACATGCTCAAACATCTGTGGCTGCCCGCTGTGGTTCTGGCCTGGTCAGCGGTGGCCTACCAAATCCAGACCATGCGCGCGACCATGTCGGATGAGCTGAACAAACTGTCCGTCACCGCAGCCCGCGCGCGTGGAGTGCCCGAGCGAAAGCTGCTGATCAAATACCCGGCCCGGCTGGCAATCAACCCGGTTGTTTCGACCATCGGGTTTGACGTGAACCGCATCTTTTCCGAGCTGCCCATCGTGGCCGTGGTTCTGGGCCTGACCGAACTGGGTGAGCTGCTGCTGAAAGCGTATCTCGACCTCGACATGAACGTGGCGGGCGCGATCCTGCTCATGCTGACCTTTGCCATCGTGTTCATGAATTTCCTTTCCGATCTGCTGTTGGCGTGGCTGGATCCGCGCATCAAGCTGGGGGCGTGACATGACCGATAGGACAGATCCCGAGATGACCCCGGCCCAGCGACGGGCTGCGGAAAAAGAACGTCAGCAGCTGCTGAAATACTACTCGGCCTCGCAATGGACTCTGATCTGGTGGCGTTTCAAAAAGCACCGCGCCGCGATGTATGCCTCGATCGTGCTGGGGCTGATGGCGCTGGCCGGTTTGTTTGCCGAGATCGTCGCGCCCTATGGCCCGGTCACGCGTGATACCTCCTACATCGAAGGTCCGCCGCAAATCCCGCGCTTTTGCGATGACAACGGATGCTCTGTCGTGCCCTTTATCAACGGCACCAAGACCGAGCGTGATCCGGTGACCCTGCGGGCCGTCTCGGTGCCCGATCCCGACGTGCGCAACTATTTGGGTTTGTTCGTCAAAGGCGAACCTGTCAAGGTTCTGGGCTTTATCCCAACTGACCGCCACATGATCGGCTTGCAGAACCCGGACGCCAAGATCCATTTCTGGGGTACGGATGATCTGGGGCGCGATGTGTTCTCACGCACCATCTATGCCACGCGGACGTCTCTTTCGATTGGTGTGATCGGGGTGCTGATCTCATTCGTGCTGGCGCTGATCATCGGCGGGTTTGCCGGGTATTTCAGCGGCCTCATCGACAACATCATCCAGCGCGTGACCGAGGTGATCCGGGTTGTGCCCATCATCCCGCTTTACATGGGACTGGCGGCCGCCATGCCCAAGGAGTGGTCGACCACACAGGTCTATTTTGCGATGACACTGATCCTTGGCCTTTTTGGCTGGCCGACACTGGCACGGCGCATCCGGTCTCAGCTTCTGTCGATCCGGAACGAAGACTATGTGGTTGCGGCCCGACTGGCCGGCGCGCGCCCCAAGCGCATCATCGGTCAGCACATGCTGCCAAGCTTCACCAGCTTCATCATCGTCGATCTGGTGATCTCGTTCCCCTACATGATCCTGTCGGAGACCGCGCTGTCATTCGTTGGCCTGGGCCTGCGCCCGCCGTCGGTCTCGTGGGGTGTTCTGCTGCAACAGGCGCAATCGGTGCGCGCGATTGAGCAAACCCCATGGCTGTTCATTCCCGCCGTATTCGTCGTGGTGGCCGTTCTCGCCTTCACAGTGATCGGCGACGGGCTACGCGACGCGGCTGACCCTTATGCGGAGGCGAAGTGATGGCAAACATCCTCGACGTCAAAAACCTGAACCTGTCTTTCCGCACCGATGAAGGGCTGATCCAGCCGGTTCGCGATGTCTCATTCTCGCTTGAGAAGGGCAAGACGCTGGGCATCGTGGGCGAAAGTGGCTCGGGCAAATCCGTGTCGACCAAGGCGGTGATGCAGCTGCTGCCCGGCATTGCCAGCATCGATCAGCGGTCCGAGATCAACTACGTCATGAAGGATGGCAAATCCGTCGATCTGGCCAAGGTGCGCCCCCATGACCCGCGGATGGGCGTGATCCGCGGCGGTGAGATCGGGATGATCTTTCAGGAGCCGATGGCCAGCTTTTCGCCGATCTACACCATCGGCAACCAGATCATGGAAGCGATCCAGCTGCATCGCGGGCTGAACAAACGGCAGACGCGCGAGCTGGCGATTGAGATGTTGGACAAGGTGGGTATCACCAACCCCTCTGCCCGCGTGGATCAATTCCCGCATGAGATGTCGGGTGGCATGCGCCAACGGGCCATGATCGCGCTGGCCCTCTCGGCGGGTCCGCAGTTGCTGATCGCGGATGAGCCGACGACCGCGCTGGACGTGACCATTCAGGCGCAGGTTCTGCAACTGATGCGTGATCTGCAGACCGAGCTGGGCATGAGCATGATTTTCATCACCCACGATCTGGGTGTGGTGGCCCAAGTCGCGGACGACATTGCAGTGATGTATAAGGGCGAGATTGTCGAGCGCGGCACCGTGCGCGAGGTAATCAACAACCCGCAACAGGCCTATACTCAGCGCTTGCTGGACGCGGTTCCGCGGTTGGACATGGTCGTCCCGCCTGCACCTTTGAAGAAGGCGCGAAAGCTGATTGACGTCCACAATCTGGGCGTCACGTTCGAGGTGAGAAAGAAGAAATTGTTCCGAACTGAGGTTGAAACGGTCCGAGCGGTCAGTGACATCACTTTCGACATCCTCAAGGGCGAAACCGTGGGCCTTGTCGGCGAAAGCGGATCGGGCAAAACCACCGTTGGGCGCGCGATGCTGCGCGCCATTGATCCCAGTGAAGGCGAAGTGGTTTTTCACCGCAAGAAGAAGGGCGATATCGACCTAGCCCACGCGTCCGAGGCCGAACTGCGCGCGGTGCGCAGCAAGATCAACATGGCGTTCCATGAAGGCCCGGTTCAGTTGCACAATCTTGGTGGCAACTTGCTGCGCAGCTTCCGCCCGGAAATGAGCCTTGTCTTTCAGGACCCGTATTCCTCGCTAAACCCGCGCATGACGGTGCGGGATATCATCGCGGAACCGCTGGTGGCCTCGGGTCTAATGACAGACCGAGACCAGATTGACGAACGGGTGCGCGAAATCGCGGCGCGTTGCAAGATCGACCTGGAGCATCTGCGGCGCTTCCCGCATGCGTTCTCCGGTGGTCAGCGGCAACGTATCTGTATTGCGCGCGCCCTGGTGTCCAAGCCCAAATTTGTTGTCTGCGACGAATGCGTCTCGGCGCTGGACGTGTCGATTCAGGCCGAGATCGTCGCGCTTTTGAAGGACGTGCAGGCCGAACTTGGTGTCAGCTTCCTGTTCATCGCACATGACCTGGCGGTGGTTGCGCAGATCTCGCATCGGGTAGCTGTAATGTATCGGGGGCGGTTCATGGAATATGGCCCGACCGACAAGATCTTTTTCAACCCGCAGCACACTTACACCAAGGCGTTGCTGTCCGCCGTACCGCATCCCGACCCTGACGCCGAATTCAAGCCGATCCGCTTTGAGGGCGACATGATCCATCCCGTTGCCTCGAATGGTCCGAACGGTGTGTCGCTGCGCATCCCGGACCAACCTTTGGACGAGCCAATCCAACTGGTGGAGGTGGACGAGGGGCATTTCGTGGCCTGTCATCTGGATCAGCAAGTGACCACGGAAAGGACTAAGGCGCTGGAACCGGCTTAACCGGTCGAAACACCCTTGCGGGGGTCACCGGAAAACTGTAGCCAAACCATAGCTCAAACCTATGTTATGGCAGCCTTCATATGGAAGATGAATGACATGATTGATCACACCCAAAGACTGCCATCGCCGCATTTCGGCGAACCGTATCTGTTGACTCCGGGCCCGTTGACCACGTCGCTGCCGGTGAAAGAGGCGATGCTGCGCGACTGGGGCAGCTGGGACGCCGATTTCCGCGCCATTACGGCTGAGTTGCGTAGCCGCCTGCTGGATATTCTGGGGCAGGACAAAGCCCGCTATGACTGTGTGCCTTTGCAGGGCAGCGGCTCTTACGTGGTCGAAGCGATGCTGGGCAGCTTTGTGCCCAAGGACGGCAAGGTGCTGGTGTTGTGCAACGGCGCCTATGGCAAACGAGCGGTGCAGACGCTGAGTTATCTTGGTCGCGACTGTGTCGTGATCGACATGGGGGACTATCTGCCTCCGCGCGGGGATCGGGTGGCCGCGGCTTTGCAGGCCGACCCCGCGATCACGCATGTGCTGGCCATCCATTGCGAGACCAGCTCGGGCATCCTCAACCCGCTGCAAGAGATCTCTGACGCCACGCAAGCGGCTGGCCGCAAGCTTTTGGTTGATTCCATGTCGGCCTTCGGTGCTGTTTCGCTCGAGCCGCATGTGATCCCGTTTCAGGCCATGGTCAGCTCGGCCAATAAATGCATCGAAGGCGTGCCAGGCTTTGGTTTTGTGATCGCCGAAACAGATGCGATCAAGGCGGCGGAAGGCAATAGCCATTCGCTCAGCCTGGATGTTCACGCCCAATGGGCCGCGATGGAGAAGACGGGCCAGTGGCGCTTTACCCCGCCCACGCATGTGGTCGCGTCCTTCATCGAAGCGCTGCGCGCGCATGAGGCCGAGGGCGGCGTCGCCGCACGGGGCGCGCGGTATCTCGAGAACCGCAAGACGCTGGTCAAAGGGATGCGCGGGCTGGGCTTTGTCACGTTGCTGGACGATGAGTGGCTGTCGCCGATCATCACCACCTTCTTCTGCCCCGATCATCCGAGTTTTGCGTTTCCAGATTTCTATAACCGCATGAAAACGCGCGGATTTATCCTGTATCCCGGCAAACTGACCGCGGCCGAAAGCTTCCGGATTGGCCACATCGGACAAGTCGATGCGCATGTGATGCAAGCGGTCGTTGACACCGCAGCCGAGGTGCTGCGTGACATGGGGGTCGACAGTGCCAGACCCTCGGACGAAACACTCAAACAGAAACAGGTTGAACCTGCCTGACGAAAGGAAAGACAATGAGCAAATTCAAAGCCGCCGTGTTTGATTGGGCGGGGACAATGGTCGATTTTGGATCATTCGCGCCAATGGGCGTGTTTGTGAAGGCCTTCGCCAAGTTCGACATCGAAGCCACGATCGAACAGGCCCGCGCACCAATGGGCGCGCCCAAATGGGATCACATCCGCTCCATGATGGATATGCCCGAAATCGCCTCCCAGTGGGAGGCAAAATACGGCAACGCGCCCACCGATCAGGATGTCGACAAGGTCTATGAGATCTTTGTGCCGATGAACGAAAGAGTCGCCGCCGACTACGCGGATCTGGTTCCGGGAGGCAAAGCTGCGATTGACGATCTGCGGTCCATGGGCCTCAAGATCGGATCGACCACGGGCTATACCCGCTCAATCATGGAGAACGTCCTGCCGGTTGCCGCCGCTCAAGGCTATGAGCCGGACAATTTGGTCTGTTCCGACGACCTGCCCGAAGGCCGCCCCGGCCCGCTGGGCATGTATAAATGCATGGTCGATCTGGTGGTCTATCCGCCAGCGGCGATCATCAAGGTCGATGACACCGAACCGGGCATCAAAGAGGGCGTCGCGGCTGGCTGTCTGACCGTAGGTGTGTCTTTGTCCGGCAACGCAGTGGGCAAGACACCGGAGGAACTGGCTGCTCTGTCCGCAGAAGAGGTTGACGAACTGCGCCAGCATGCGACCAAGATCCTGAAGGACGCCGGTGCGGACTATGTGATCGACACGGTTGCCGATCTGCCCGCGCTGATCCGTGAACTGGACAGCGCAGAGGCCTGACCCCATGCTGAAGAAGGCTCCGCGCAATTTTCTGTTCATCGTCATCGATCAGTTCCGCGCGGACCTTCTAACGGGTGCTTTAGGCCAGCATGTGCCGCTGCTCAACATTCGCGCTCTGGCCGCGCGGTCGGTGCATTTCCGCAACCATCATACAGTTGTGGTGCCCTGCGGTCCGGCCCGTGCAAGCTTGCTGACGGGTCAATACGCCATGAACCACGGATCGGTTCAGAACGGCGTTCCGCTGCGGCGCGATATCCCCAACCTTGCAACGGCGCTGCGCACCATTGGGCGAGAGCTGTTGTTGTTCGGCTATACAGATACGCAGCCTGATCCCAGAGGCTTGCACCCGAATGACCCGGCGCATCTCTCCTACACAGGGCCGATCCCAGGGATCACCGAGGTCACCGAGATGCGCGAGGAAGCGTGGGAGTGGCTCGCCCATCTCAGATCGCGTGGCTATGACGTGCCGGATGCAGGCGACCTGAATGCGCTCTACAAACCTAAGAACGACACCCTCGGAGGGCCTGCGCTCTATGACGCGCAGGACAGTGATACCGCGTACCTGACCGACCGGGTTTTGGCGCATCTTGACGTTCGCAAATCTCAGCCGTGGTCTGCCATGGTCACCTACATCCGGCCGCATCCCCCGTTTGTTGCCCCCGCGCCGTATAACGATTTGATCAACCCGCAGGACATCCCGCCACCGGTTGAGGCCACTTTTGAGCATCCTTTTTTCGAAGCCTATCATTCCCGCCCAAGCGGTACGGATATGTTCTGGGGTTTTGACGGACAGCAAGATGCCATGACGCCCGAGCAGATCGCTCTCTGCCGGTCCACCTATCTTGGGCTTGCCGCCGAAGTCGATCACCATATCGGTCGGATTTTTGAATGGTTGGAAAACGTGGGTCAGTTGAACGACACACTGATCGTGTTGACTGCCGATCACGGAGAGATGCTGGGCGATCTTGGTCTTTGGGGAAAGCAGACCCCGTTCCGCGCCGCCTCCCACGTGCCCCTGATGATCGGGCATCCAGATCTTGCGCCCGAAGATATCGACGTATTGACCCAGTCGATTGACGTGGCCCCGACGGTTCTGTCGGCGCTTGAGGCGACAACGCCGCCCGAGATGCAGGGCTGTAATCTTTTGGCGGCCAACCGACCCGACGGGCACGAGGCCATGGTAGAGCTTGAGCTTGGATCCGCGACCGGCCAAGGGCGCTTTGAAACCGCATGGCAGTGCCCGCCCGAGCATTGCCGCACAATCGCGTTTGAGAAAGACGGATACCGGCTTGCGCATTTCGCGACGGATATTGAGCCGATGCTTTTTGATGTCGAAAATGATCCCGATTGCACCCGGAATCTCGCGCGGGAAGATCTGCCCCGACTGCATCACCTGCGGGCTGAGGCGCTGTCACACAGGATGAGAAAAGGCTCGGTCTGAGGTGACCTCGGGGCCTGACTCCCAAAGCTTAAAACGGTTGAAAAAGCAAAGAAATTAACTCTGAGGTGAGGAATTCCGGAGCTTTTCAGAAATGCTTGCCGCAGTCTCAACAACCGACGCGGCCAAGGTTTCAAGCTTGTTGTCGGGGAATCTGGTGATGGGCCCAGACACTGAAACGCCAGCGACGACATTCTCCAACGAGTCGAATACAGGCGCCGCGATACAGCGTAGGCCTGGAAAACGCTCTTCATCGTCGATTGCCCATCCTCTTTGCCGGGATGTCTGCAGCTCGTTTTTGAGCTGTTGTTTGTCCGTAATCGAGTTGGGAGTCTGCTGGACCAGTGTCAGAGGGGACAACAGCTTTTCAAGCGCTGCTTCGTCCATATACGCCATGATGGCTTTGCCGACACCGGATGTGTGAAAGTATGCTGCGGTGCCATTTTTGATCGAGGCGCGGATCGGATTTTCGGATTCGACCTGGATCAGGTAAAGCAGCTGCCCACCTTCCTCGATGGCAAGGTTCACGGTCTCTCCGGTTTCCTTGGACAGCTTGCGCATCGCGGCTGGTGCGACCTCCAGCAAATTCGAGGCTTCCTCAAACGTGTTGCCGATCCGATAGGCCTGCGGTCCGACGCGCCACTTACCATGTTCGGCATCGTTAACCACCATTCCTCGCTGTTGAAGCGTGGTCAGAAGCCGGTGCGCCGTCGCCGTTGGAATGCCTGTCGTTCTTGCGATGTCGACAAGCGTCGCGCCCCGGGCATCTGCAATGGCAATCAGGACACGAATCCCACGATCCAGCGCCCCGACCAGAGACCCTGCGGGCTTTTCTTCATTCGCTTTCAGGCGTGGGCGCCCGCGTCTTGCAACTGTTTTTGGTTCGTTCATTTTTGGCGCGTTTGTCATCTGGCTTGTTGTGAAAAGAGTCTAGCTTGTTCGCAAGTGCAAAAAAATGAAAATAATAAATGGATTAAAAACAATAAATTGCGCCTATTTTGACGCTCAAAATGAAAGAGTTTCCAAAATATTTTGAAAAATCGCGAATCTGGCTTATCGTAGATTCTATCCGCTGGAGGGCGGGTTTGGTGCCAATGCCGAAGGGATATCGGCGACGGCCCAGTCTAGGGAGGAAACATGACAAAATCTTTGAACCGCAGAAACTTTCTGCGCGGCTCCGCTGTTGTAGGTGCTGGTGCGCTTGCTGCTCCGGCTGTCCATGCGCAGGAAGGAACGACAATGAAGATGCAGGCAGCCTGGGGCGGCGGCATCTTTCTTGAGAACGCGCAATCCTACGTCAACCGAGTCAACGAAATGTCCGGTGGCAAACTGACGATCGAACTTCTGCCTGTGAATTCGGTTGTGAAAACCAGCCAGATGCAGGACGCGGTCCACCGCGGCGTTCTGGACGCGGCGCATTACGTTCCGGCCTACTGGTACTCGAAATCCAAAACAGCATCGCTATTTGGTACGGGTCCGTGCTTTGGGTGGTCTAGCCAAGAGGTTCTGGGCTGGGTGAACTATGGCGGCGGTCAGGAACTGTTTGACGAGCTGATGGGCATCCTTGGCCTGAACGTTGTTTCATTCTTCAACTCGCCCATGCCCGCACAGCCATTGGGTTGGTTCAAAGAGGAAATCACAAGCTCGGATCAGATGAACGGTCTGAAGTACCGTACAGTTGGTCTTGCGGCAGATGTTCTGCTTGAGATGGGCATGTCCGTTGTGCAGCTGCCCGGGGGCGAGATCCAGCCCGCGATGAAGTCCGGCCTGATTGATGCGGCCGAGTTCAACAACCCCACATCCGACCGCGACTTTGGTATGCAGGACGTGTCCAAACACTATCATCTGGCCTCGTTCCACCAGAGCCAGGAGTTCTTCGAGGTCACGTTCAACAAAGACAAGTTCAACGCGCTTGCGCCCGAGCTTCAGGCGATCCTGAAATACGCGTCCGAGGCCGAGAACTCGAACTTCTACTGGAACAACACCAAGCGCTACGCCGACGATCTGGTTACGCTGGCCGAAGAGCAGGGCGTCAACGTGTATCGCACGCCCGACAGCGTGATGCAGGCCCAGCTTGAGGCTTGGGATGTTGTGGTCGAAAGGATCTCGAACGAAGATCCGTTCTTTGCCAAGGTCGTCGACAGCCAGAAGGCCTATGCGAAGACTGTCATGAACTACCTCAACCTCAACCAGCCGGACTACAAGCTGGCGTATAAGCACTACTTCGGCTGAGGCCTGACAACTCTTTGAAAACGGAAGGTCGCGCTGGTGCGCGGCTTTCTGAACTGCGGGCGGAACAGGCGAGGAACTGACCTTGATCAAGACAATCCACGCCATCGAAGGGCTAAGCCAATGGGTCGGCAAAGCCTTCGGTTGGTGCATCCTAATACTGACACTTTCGGTGTCCTACGAAGTGTTCGTCCGGTATGTGCTGAACAAGCCGACCGTCTGGGCGTTCGATATGATGGTGCAGATGTATGGCGCCCTGTTCCTGATGGCCGGGGCCTATGCGCTGGCGCAAGACGCGCATGTGCGCGGTGACGTGCTGTACCGCCTTTTCTCGGTCCGCTGGCAGGCGCGGGTCGATTTCGTTCTGTATATTATCTTTTTCTTCCCCGGCATGTTTGCCCTGTTCTGGTACGGCTGGGAAATTGCCAAGGACAGCTGGCGCTATGAAGAAGTCAGCTGGAACAGCCCCGCCAGAATTCAGATCTATTTCTTCAAAACTCTGATCCCGGTTGCCGGTGTTCTGCTGATGTTGCAAGGGCTTGCCGAGATGGCAAGATGCTGGCTTGCGATGCGAAATGGCGTCTGGCTCGACCGTCTGGATGACGTGCGCGAGACCGAAGACATGCTGATGGAATCAACCGTCGACCGAATTCATACAACAGGCACCAAGCAAGGAGGTCGCAGCGATGACTGACCCACAAGTCGCCATCCTGATGCTCAGCCTCTTTATTGTGCTGGTGCTGTTGGGCTTTCCGATTGCGTTCACACTGCTCGCCATGGGCGTCGCTTTCGGGTACTATGCCTACTACCAGTCCGCGCCCGAGAGCATTGCGGACATCTTCAACAACAACATCTTCTACCTGCTTAACCAGAACACCTATTCGGTGATGGAGAATGACACGCTTGTTGCCATCCCCTTGTTCCTGTTCATGGGCTACGTGGTCGAAAGGGCGAACATCGTCGACCGGTTGTTCTTTTCGCTCTACATGGCGGCCCGCAACCTGCCCGGATCTCTGGCGATTGCGGCTCTGCTAACGTGTGCGGTTTTCTCGACAGCGTCGGGGATTGTGGGCGCAGTTGTCACCCTGATGGGATTGCTGGCCTATCCGGCAATGGCCAACGCGGGATATCAGCGCAGTTTTGCCTCGGGCGTGATTTGTGCCGGTGGCACCTTGGGCATCCTGATCCCGCCGTCGATCATGCTGATCGTCTACGCTGCCATTGCCGAGCTTTCTCCTCTGCGCCTCTATGCAGCGGCGGTCTTTCCGGGCCTCATGCTGGCGGGTCTCTACATCGTCTACGTCATGGTGCGTGTCTGGCTGAACCCGTCGCTGGCCCCCAAACCGCAGGAGGATGATGTTCCGCCAAAACGGCAAATCTACATGGACCTGCTGATCTCGTTCGTGCCGTTGACCGTTTTGATCCTGCTGGTGCTTGGCTCAATCCTCGGCGGTCTTGCAACACCGGCCGAAGCGGCGGCGATGGGTGCCTTGGGCGGGCTTGTGCTGGCCGTGCTCTACCGGTCGCTCACCTGGGATAAAGTCAAGCAAAGCGTCTTCCTCACTGCCAAGGCCACTGCGATGGTGTGCTGGTTGTTCGTGGGCTCATGGACCTTTGCGTCGATCTTTTCGTATCTCGGCGGGCATGACGTGATCGAGCATTGGGTTGTAGGTATGAACCTTCAGCCCTGGCAGTTCCTGGTGCTTGCGCAGTTGATCATCTTCCTGCTGGGCTGGCCGCTAGAATGGTCCGAGATTCTGATCATCTTCGTGCCGATCTTCCTGCCCATGCTCGAAACGTTTGGCGTCAACCCGTATTTCTTCGCGATGCTGGTGGCTCTGAACTTGCAGACCTCATTCCTGACACCACCGATGGCTATGTCGGCCTACTATTTGAAGGGGGTCCTTAAGAACCAGATCCAGCTGATGGAGATCTTCCGAGGTCTGATGCCCTATCTGGCCATCGTGATCCTGTGCATGGTGCTGATGTATCAGTTCCCGGGTATCGCGCTGTGGCTGCCTGACTACCTCTTCGGGGTCTGGGTGCCATGACCAAACATGATCTGTCATTGTTCTCGGCGGTTGAATCCGCCGAGGGCATTCGGGACGGGCGTATCTTGTCCGAAGCACTGGTTGAGGACTGTCTCAAACGCATCGAAGAGACCGACAGCACCATCCGCGCTTGGGCTTATCTGGATGCAGGCGTAGCGCTGGATCAGGCGCGTGAGCTGGATCGCATTCGCAAGGCCGGACGGGCGACAGGCCCCTTGCACGGCGTGCCCATCGGGCTAAAGGACATTGTCGATACAAAAGACATGCCCACGCAGCGGGGCACACCGATCTTTTCGGGTCGGCAGCCGGAGGCAGATGCTAGGCTCGTAGAGTGCTTGCGCGAGGCCGGCGCCGTTATCATGGGCAAGACCAAGACGACCGAGCTTGCCTTCATGCATCCGACCGACACGACCAACCCTTTCGACACGTCTAGAACACCAGGGGGGTCGTCCAGCGGATCTGCTGCGGCCGTTGCGGCAAGACATGTGCCTCTGGCCATCGGCACTCAGACCGGGGGCTCGGTCATCCGTCCGGCCTCTTATTGCGGCGTCTATGGTTTCAAACCCTCGCGCGGAATGATCTCGCGACATGGGGTTTTCAGGACGTCGGTCTCTTTGGACCACGTTGGGGGGTTCGCCAACGCGCTGGAAGATATCGCTTTGTTGACAGACGTGGTGGCTGGATATGACCAGCGCGACCCCGCCAGCTTTGCCCGGCCGCGAGCAGATATGCTAGCCGGTGCGCAGGCGGAGGTTCCGGTCGAACCGAACATTGCCTGGCTGAATTTTCCGTTCAACGACCGCCTTGATGAAGATGCCCTTGAGGGGCTGAACGCTGTCATTGAAGGGCTTGGTGGAAGGGTCGAGCGTTTTTCGGTATCGCCGCAACTGGCCGATCTGATCACCGTTCACAAAACGATCTATGACTACGAAATTCGCCAGAACATGGCCGAAATCTCGAACGCGCATTGGCCGGAGCTCAGCCCTGAGATGCAATCCGCAATCACCCGCGGCGGAGATATCAACGAGGCCCAATATGAAGACGCCTTGGCAGTCATGGCGTCCGCGCAAGGCTTCTTTGCCGAGTATTTCAATGAATTCGACGCGATCTTGGCCCCGGCAGCCACCGGCGAAGCCGTTCCGCTGAGCGCGGGCCATACCGGAGATTCCGTTTTCTGCCTCACCTGGACGCTGGCAGGTTTGCCCTGCCTTACGCTGCCTTTGTTGGTGGGGCAGAATGACCTGCCCATTGGTGTCCAGCTGATCGGCGCGATTGAAGAAGACGACCGGCTTCTTCGGACAGCTTCATGGGTTCAAAGAACCCTCAGAACGCAAGAATAGAAGGGAGAATAATCCTATGTCACGACTGACAAATATTCTTATGGGCCTCATCGGCACCGGCCTGATGATGGTGTTCGTTCTCGGCCTTGCCCACAGTATCTCGACCGGTTTCGCCGGGTTCTGGGGTGGGTTTCCGTTCTTGTGTATTGCGGTCTTCGTCATAGCCCTTGCGCTGTACAATTTCTGGGAAGACGCGATCAAAAAGGACTGACCCCATGAGCGATAGACCCGTTCTCTGGCTACCGCGTCGGGTGTCCGATGCCACGATTGCGCGCGCGCGGCAAGGCTATGATGTGATCCTGAACGAGGCCGACACGCCAGGCATGGCAGACGAGATCATCGCCATGAGCGCCAAGGTCGACGCGATGATGCCGTGTCACTCGGAGCATTTCTCGGCCGAGGTCGTCTCAAAGCTTGATCCACGGCTGAAGATTGTGGCGAACCATTCAGTGGGCGTGGATCATTGCGACCTTCCGGCGCTGGCGGCGAAGGGGATTGTTGTGACAAACACACCTGACGTCCTGTCAGACGCCACGGCTGAGCTTGCGATGTTGCTGATGCTGGGCGCGGCGCGGCACGCGGTCCGAGGGGACCGCCTAATGCGCACCGGTGCCTGGGACAGCTGGAGCCCGTCTTTCATGGTCGGCAAACAGCTGACCGGCGCTCGGCTTGGGATTGTCGGTATGGGCCGTGTGGGCCGCGCATTCGCAGAAAAGGCGCGCGGATTTGATATGGAGGTTCACTACTTCAACCGCACCCGCCTGTCGCCTGAACAAGAGCAAGGCGCGACATATCACGACAGCATCGATACTTTGTTGACGGTCGCGGATTTCCTGTCGCTGCATTGTCCCGCAACACCGGAAACCATGAACCTGATGGATTCTGAAAACCTGGCAAAGCTGCCTGACGGCGCGGTTCTGGTGAACTCGGCAAGGGGTGCGCTTGTTGACGAAGACGCTTTGCTGAGCGCAATCGAAAGCGGAAAGCTGGCGGCTGCCGGGCTTGATTGTTTCAAGACCGAACCGGGTGGAAACCCAAAATTCGCCGCGCACGAAAACATCTTCATGTTGCCGCATATCGGCAGTGCCACAACCAAAACCCGAGACGCTATGGGCTTTCGAGCGTTGGACAATCTGGATGCTTTTTTTGCGGGTCAAACACCGCGAGACCTTTTGTAGTAGAGGACATAAGTAATGGCTAAACTTGCTTTTCTCGGCCTGGGCGTGATGGGCTATCCGATGGCAGGCCACTTACAGGCTGCAGGCCACGACGTGACTGTTTTCAACCGGACGGCAGCCAAAGCCGAAGCCTGGGTTGCCGAACATGGTGGCTCGATGGCCGCAACCCCGCGCGAGGCGGCCGAGGGGGCAGAATTTGTCATGACCTGTGTGGGGAATGACGATGACCTACGCAGCGTTTGCACCGGGGCAGACGGAGCTTTCTCCGGGATGTCGCAAAGCACAACGCTCGTGGATCACACGACCGTTTCAGCTAAAGTCACACGCGAGTTGAATGCGGCAGCGAAGGATCAGGGTTTGGGCTTTGTAGACGCGCCGATTTCGGGCGGTCAGGCGGGGGCCGAAAACGGTGTCCTTTCGATCATGTGCGGCGGGGATCAGTCTGTTTACGATGCAGCCGAGCCGATCATGCAGGTCTATTCGAAGATCTGTCGTCGGATTGGCGAAAGCGGTGCGGGTCAGATGACGAAGATGAGCAACCAGATTGCGATCGCCGGTCTGGTTCAGGGTTTGAGTGAAGCCCTGCACTTTGCCGAGAAAGCCGGTCTGGACGGGCGCGCGGTCGTCGAGGTTATCAGCCAAGGCGCAGCTGGAAGCTGGCAGATGGCGAACAGGTACGAGACGATGCTGGACGACCACTTTGACCACGGGTTTGCCGTAGATTGGATGCGCAAAGATCTGGGGATTTGTCTTGATACTGCAAATGAAACCGGGGCGAGCCTTCCGGTGACGGCGTTGGTCGATCAGTTTTACAAGGATGTTCAGAAACTCGGCGGCGGCCGCTGGGATACTTCGTCTTTGCTAAAGAGACTTCGGGCTCTGGATTGAACAACACGTCTGCGATTTCGATGCCTCCCAGCCGAGCGCTTGCAAAGCAAACCGAGGTAGGGCGGCGATTTGCCTGACACGCAGTTCAAGCGCCAGATGGTTCGCTAACCCAGACGCTTCTTGAACCTCAGCGTTGCTGCCAGCAATCCGAAAATGGCAAAGCCGATCATCCACAGGATCTCTGACCGCAGATCATAGAGAGAGGCATCGCGCAGAACCACGCCTCGGATCATCTCCATGAAATGCGTCGCCGGCAGCACCTGTGCGATGATTTGCACCGGATGGGGCATGCCGTCGAACGGGAACATGAACCCCGACATCAGGATCGATGGCAGCAGGATAAAGAGGGTCATCTGCATCGACTGAAGCTGGTTCTGGGCCAGAGTTGAAATCACCAGCCCCAACGACAGGCTGGCGATGATGAACAACAGCGTCACCACCAGCAATGTGCCCAGCCCTCCGTTTATGGGGACGTCAAACAGCAGATGACCTAGCCCCAGAATGATCGCGACCTGGATCAGACCCAGAAAGATGTAGGGGATGATCTTGCCCAGCATCAACTCGATCGACTTGATCGGCGTGTTGATCAGCATCTCCATATTGCCGCGTTCGCGTTCCCGAACGATCGCGGCCGAGGTGAACAGGATCATCGTCATCGTCAGGATCACCCCCACAAGACCCGGCACGATATTGACCGCTGATCGCTGTTCAGGGTTGAAGTACAGCGTCACCTCAAATGTCGGAACCTGCCGGTTTGCAGGCAGTCTTAGTAGTTCGGTCAAGGGCATTGTCCGCAGGGATTTGATCGCGCTTGCCACCATCGTGTCCGAGCCATCGACGATCCAATGCGCGACGGGTCGACTGCTGGTTTGATCTGTTGAATTGGGCAAGCCTAGCCCGACAGACGGGCTGCGGGCAAGGCGTTGGCTGACGTCTGGGGGGATGATCAGTGCGGCCCGCACGCGGGATTGTGTGATCGCGCGCTCGGCCTCTTGTGGCGTTGTCAGTTGCTCGGTGACGGTTACGACCTGTGTGGCCTGAACCATCTGAGACAACATTCGGGATAGCTCGGTTTGGGATTGATCGACCACAGCCACAGGCACGTGGCGCAGATTGGTGTTGATCGCGTATCCGAATAACAAAAGCTGGATCAGCGGGATCATGATGACCATGGCGAAGGTCATCCTGTCCCGACGCAGTTGCAACAGCTCTTTCCTAAGGACGGCTGCGATCCGGCGGGCCGAGATCATGGGTCTTCCCCCCGCGTGGCGCTGACAAAGACATCCTCGAGATTTGGCCTCTGGGGTGTCAGAGACAGATCGGAAAACCCCTCGAGCCGGGCGCGCAGCATGTCCACCGGCTGGGGTTCGGACTTGTCCACCAGAACCCGCAAGCGAGAGCCGACCTGAGCGGTCGACAGTATCTTTGGTGTGCCGTCCAGCTCATGTTTGACCTTGCGCAGATCCGGGCCTTCGACCTCGACAACGTCGGCTTGAAGATCATTCATAAGCTGGCGCGGTGATCCGTCCGCTTTCTTGACACCATGCTGAAGGATGGCCAGACGGTGGCAGCGCTCGGCCTCATCCATAAAATGGGTGGAAACGATCATGGTGGCACCCTGATCGACCAGATCGAACAATTGCTCCCAGAATGTGCGGCGTGTTTCGGGATCAACGGCTGAGGTCGGCTCGTCCAGAAAAAGTAGTTTTGGCCGGTGAAGGATCGTGGCCGCAAGGGCCAGCTTTTGCCGCTGCCCTCCGCTCATGCTGCCGCTGAGTTGATTTACGTTGGTCGTCAGGTCGTAAGTGTGTAGCAGCTCGTCAATCCGATCTTTCGCTGCTTTTGCCGGGATACCGTAGATTTCTGCGGCGAACCTGAGGTTCTCCAGTACCGTCAGGTCGCGGTAGTAGGAGAAGATCTGGGTCATGTACCCGATCTCATTCTTCAGCGGTTCAGCCGCCTCAGGCATAGATCGACCCAGAACCGAGATGGATCCGCTGGTCGGTGTCAGTAGCCCGGTCAACATGCGCATGGTCGTGGTCTTGCCGCAGCCGTTGGGGCCAAGAAACCCGTAGATCTGGCCTGTTCTAATCTCAAGATCCAGATCGTTGACGGCGGTGTTTGTTCCAAACTGCCGGGTCAGGCCGCGTGTCGATACGACGACATCTGTCATGGCATGGGAACCTGCACTGGAACGCCGGCTGGCAGATCCGGCGACGCGGTGGGCAGGTCAATCTCGGCCAGATAGACAAGCCGCGTTCGGTCATCTTGGTTCAAGCCATAGTAGGGCGTAAAGGACGCGTCATCGCTGATCCAACGGACCACGCCGTCCAGCGGGTCATCCAGCCCATCGACATTCACCTTCAGCGTATCGCCGGGTTTCAGGTTCACGCGATGCGGTTCGGGCACATAGACGCGGGCATAGGGTGTTTGCCCCGTGACCAGAACGGCCACCGGGCTGCCGGTTGTAACCCGTTCGCCAAGGTTCCAGGGCAGCGAATCCAACACGCCATCGCGCGTCGCGACAACGGTCAGATCCTCCAAGACGGTCTGTTCCGCGTCAACCGACGCTTCGGCTGCACGGACGTTGGCTTCGGCGACGGCCAGATCTTCGGGACGACTGCCGTTCTGAAGCTCTTTCAACGTTTCCTGAGCACCGACCAATTCGGCCCGCGCCGAGTCCCGCAAGGCCAGATCATTTGCAACCTGCGCCTCGGTCACGACCGAGTTTTCCACCAAGCGGGCATTGCGTTCATAGATTGCTTCAGCATCGGCCAATCGCGCTGTGGCTCCGGCGACCTTGGCTTCGGCAATTGCGATCTCTTCCTCGCGCGGCCCAACCTGCAGTTTCAAAAGCGTGGCTTTTGCCTTTTCCAGTTCGGCCTGCGCCAAGTTCAGCTTTGCGGTCTGCAATGTTGGGTCTAGTTGAACCAGCGTGTCTCCGGCCATGACGAGCGAGCCTTCGGCAACGGGAAGATCGACGATGATTTCGCTGGCCGTCGCGGTCAATGCGACGCGGTCGCGTGCCAGTACGCCAAGGGCCACACTCGTATCCGAGGCAGAGCATCGGTCCAGAACCGCAGGCAGCATTGCCGCCAATATCAAAGGTACGGGGATCGACAAATTCAGCAAGGGGTCCCTCCGGGTTTTAACCTCTGGTCGCGTTGGGCAGTTTGTTGAACCATACAATCATGAAATCGGAATTGTATATATTGTCCAGCCATCCACGGAGGCCGCGCCGATCCTGCAATGCGTTTCGCCGGGCTCAAGCCTTAAGCTTGTCCTGACAAACCATTTCCCTGCCATGCCTTCGGCAGTGTTGGATCAATGGGGTTCTCAAAAGCATCAAAAGTCAAAACGCGCGCTTTCATAGCGAGCGAATAGAACGTCACAGTCATCAGACTCCGGTCGAATGGGCCTAGGGAAATCTAGAATTTCAAACCCGTTCTGACCCATGAAAGAGACCAGCTCCGAGAACCTGTATCCACCCACATAGCGCCGTTTCACATTCGCTTCGGCCAACACAAATTCGGTTCTTTTCAGGGTTTCTGTTGCGCCTTTCATGACCTCCAGCTCGAACCCTTCGGTATCAATCTTGATGCCGATCGGGCCATGCAGGTCCGCCGTCAGACTGTCCAGCCTACGCATCGGAACCTCGCGCGTTTCAAACGATGCGAACTGGGCTTTATTGCGTCCTTCGAACTCCATGGCCGTTGCTCGGCTCGTGCGGGTTTTCGTAGCCGTCGAGGGGATGTTGACCGTGATGTTGCCGTCTTCGGGACCTAGGGCGCAGCACTCGAACCGAAAATCCAGTTTGCCTTCGTATTTTTGGACCCTTTTCTGGGATTCGATCAACGGGTCCACAAGCAGGAACTTTGCTTGCGGAAATGCGTCGTAGATCATCGGGGTGCCCTGATCTACGCCAATATCGATGACGGATTCAGGCTGAAACCCGAAGCCCCGCAAAACCGCAGCCGTGGGTTTGGTCTGTTCGATCTCAAACCCCCGGCGCGACAAGGCGCGAAACAACTTGCGCGGTCGGATTTCGGCGCCCGGCTCTTTTGGCGCTAGGTCTACCCCCAGTTCACGCAGGTGACGAAGGAACAGGCGAGGGGTTGAACGTGTCATGTCGCGGGCCGGTCTGGTTGGTGGTCAAGAAGGATGTTCATCAGCTTGGGGCTTATCACCTCGGGCGCGTGTGTCTGCGCATGGTTCGAACAGGCCTGTCGCAGCCTCTGATACTCGGCGGTTTCCATCTGCAGCGACCGGATCATGGCGCGGATCAACCCTCGGGGCAAGCTTGGGTCATAGAGCGTTGTTTCATGCAATTCCGGCGGTGTGATTTCTTTCATTTCGCGCAAGGCAGGACCGATGATCGGCAGCCCAAAACTTAAGGCCAGTGAAACAGTTCCCGAGCTGAACAGCTCGGAATAGGGAGCCAGAAAGAAATGCGCGTTCGAGAAGATCTCTGGGATCTCCTCATCCGGGATACGGTCGGTTCTGAGCGATATGTTCCGGTTCCAACCGAGGCGCCTCAGCAACCGTCTTTGGCTGCCGAAAGCCTTGCCGTACATGTTCAGACTATAGTCATAGTCCCGCTTTGTCAGCTTGGCGGCGGCGTCCCGGATGCGCTCGGCCCCTTTTTCACCCCGAAACATGCCGAAGAACAAGAACGTGGTTGGGCTGCGATCCGGCATAGGACGCGCCAGTGTGATCTCTTGCGGCTCATATGACCCGAGGTAGCTTGGATGGGAAATCACATGAATGCGGCTCGGGTCGGCCCCGTATTCCGAGATCATGTGATCGCGGGCATGGGGGGCGTGCACGTGGATGGCGTCGACCCGTTTGACCAGCGATTGGCGGGCCTCGAGAAAGCCGTCAAGGCTGATCACCTTATGCGGGCGGGCGTTGTGAATGGTCCAGACCAACCGACCGCCCTGCGCGCGGTAGCTGTCAATCGACTGTTCCGCCTTGCGCAAAAGATCCGCGTTCTTCTCCGCATCGGCCTCACGGCCAAAAATCCGGTCATCCCAATGCAGATGGGTGACAGGGTGTTCGGCTGCATCCAAACTTAACATAGCGCCTTTGCCGCCGCCCACAAACGCGACCCCGTCAGCCGCACAGCGATACATCAGATTGCGCTGATAGGGGTTCCCGCCTGCGGTCGGAATGTTGAGGACCTGCACCGGATTTCCGCTGTTCACAAGGACCCGCCGATTTCGTCTTGGGCGGGCGTGGCGTGTTTCATTCTGGGGTTCGGCGAAACTGTCACTTGGCTCATATCTACCCAAATTAAAGGGTCTGTTATCGACTGCATTCAACGAAATTGGATGCTCGGCGTCTTCAGGCTTGCTTGATGATGGGGGTGATAGCAACCCTTTTCTGCCAGCAACCCGGGCCTGGGCCAAGCGCATGGTTCCCTGCTCAGTTATGAGCAGCCTGACCGTCGAACAGGGGTTTGCGGTTCCCACGGTGACGCTCGACAAGCTTCGAAATCCACCTGCCCTTTCCAGGCACCAACCTTGCCGTCAGCGGTCGAAAATCAATCGTCGCGCATTCAGGGAACAGCTCTTTGATCTCTTGCCGCGCTTCGGGCGAGATGGACTGCATGGCTAGGGGTCCTAAAAAGAGGCTTTCCGTGGGCGTGCCGTTGGACCAGATGATCTCATGCTGATCGAATAGGATGTGGTGATACCGAACTCCACCAGACAGGTCGCCCAGAACATCTACACCGCTCAACGGCAGCAGTTTCTTCGCGGGCAGCAGGACATCCTGACAGTCGAACATCCGCTTGGCGATAGTGGAGGAAACCAATATTCGGTGCTGAGGTGACACGATCAGATCGCGCTGCGGATAGCCAGGACCCAGCGCATTCGCCCTGATCACAATGGGTTTGAGGTGCGGTTTGTCCTCAAGCTGAGTTTGGCTCAGGCCACGAGAGCCAATCCAGCAAACCGGCCGCAGCCCGTTGTCATACGTCAGGACCTGATCGCCGACCTTCAGGTCCTCGACGCGAACAAGCCCCTCTGATGTTTCGATCAGTGTTCCTGATGCAAAACAGGGCACATCCTCGAATTCACCGCTCGCATTGGTGGGGCCGGTCACGACCTGATCGATTTCGATGGTGTTGTCACCATCCTCGTTCCAGGCTGCTGCGATTGCGTCGGTGTTGACGGTCAGGCCGTTGAACAATTCCAGCGGAACAAGGGCGCCATCGTTGGACTTCACGCCGAACAGGGCGATGGTACCGTCCGGGTTCACCTCGAGCCTGACAACGGGATCAGTGTCCGAATTTTGAAGCTGCCAAACGGCGAGCGTATTCACCTCGTACCGGTCGCCATCTGCAAATCGCACGGTTTGACCGGAGGTTCCGCTAATCTGGAACTGCAGCTCATTGGGTGCTCCGGCAGGGCCGCCGACAAAAAGATCAACACCGTTGATCTGCACGCTGAAGCTGTTGTCGAGCAGCCTGAAGTCGATGACAAACCCCCCGCCTGGGGTCGTGTCGGTAAATGTGGTGGATGCGCCGCCGACGATGCTGAAATCTGGCATTCAAGTCTCGTTTCAACCTGTAACCTGTTTTCCTCCCGTAGACGCGTAAACCTTTGCTTCTTCAAGACAGAAATTCGTTCATTTTGTGAAAAATTCGCCCCTGACGTCAGGCCCATTGGTTTTGGTTCTGCCTTAGACCGACGTGGGAATCCGCGGGCAGCGTCCTGACGCATGTGCGGCGCGATCGCGCGCCTCTCAATGGCTTGCCGCACTCAGGCGGCCTCGTCCAGAGTGCGCAAAATCCAATCTCTTACCTTTCGCGCATCATCGGACAGAGGGGTTTTCTTGGACCAGACCAAATAGAACCCTTTGCCGGTCGTCCATTGCCAATCGGATCGGGCAGCCAGCAGACCCTGATCGACAAGACGGTCGGTCAGGTGTTTCCAGCCGAAGGCAAAACCCTCACCGGCCATCGCCGCCTGCAGGACAAGCGCATAGTCATTCAGCCGCAGCCCCGTGTTCGGAACGGCTGTCCTGATCGAGAAATTGGCGAACCAATCGCTCCAACTCGGACGCTGCCGAATGGGTTCTTCCAGATGAATGAGGCGTTGGGACAGGAGATTGGGCAGGCTTCGCAGATCAACTGCGGCGGCCATGACGCGGGGTGATGCCACGGGATAGATCGCCTCGGGAGCGATCAGGGCGCTTTCGCAATCCGCCCAGTTTCCATCCCCCAGACGCACCGCAAGGCTTATGTTTTCCGCGTCGATATCCGGTTCCCGGTCACTGGATTGCAGGCGCAAGTCGATCTTCGGATGCTGGCTTTGCAGATCGGCAAGTCGCGGCATTATCCAATAGTTGTTGAAGGCCGTTGATGCGCTGAGGGTGACATAGCCCGCCTGTTTGGTCTGTCGGATGGACTCAACCGACAGCGCCAATTGCTCGAATGCCCGCGAGACATCCGCCAGCAGTCGCTCGCCGGCTCCGGTCAGGACGACCTGACGGTGACCGCGGGTGAACAGAGGTGTTCCCAGGCCTTCTTCCAGCCTGCGAATGGCAACGCTGACGGCGGGTTGTTGCACGTTCAGCTCCTGCGCGGCGCGGGTAAAGGACTGAAGGCGGGCGGCGGCCTCGAATACGACCAGATTGCGGGGGGAGCCAAGCTGTTTCCAGAGTTCTTGCATAATCTGTGTTTATGCTAAGCATTCAAATTTTCAAGCGTCACATGCGTTTTCTTGGCAGTTAATATGCACCCAAAAAATGGAGTGCTACTAATGGCTCGGCGCGCACGTCAATCCCGTTCCCGCGGTTCCGAGGCTGGTTCTGTCCCGGCCTCCCCCTATATCCAACGAAAGTTGGCGTACTTTGATCCTTTAAACGAGGAAGATCTGGCCCGTCTTGAGGCTCAGGTCGACTGGATTTTTCAGGATGTGGGAATCGCCTTCCGCGACGACCCCGAAGCGCTGGAGCTGTGGCGCCGCGAAGGGGCGCGGGTCGAAGGTGATATCGTGCGGGCCGACGCGCAATGGATTCGCAGCCTGTGTGCCAAGGCGCCCAAAAGCTTCACTCAGGTGGCGCGCAACCCCGACCGTTCGGTGGTCATCGGTGACGGCAATCAGGTTTTCGCGCCGGTCTACGGCGCACCTTTCGTGCGTGATCTGGAAGGTGGTCGCCGTTACGGCGATATCGAGTCGTTCGAAAAGCTGGTGAAACTGACCTACCTGCATCCGAACATGCACCATGGTGGTTTCGTGACCTGCGAACCTTGCGACGTGCCGGTCAGCAAGCGTCACCTCGACATGATGTTTGCGCATATGACCCTTAGCGATAAGCCGCATCTGGGTGCCATCACCGAGATGGGCCGCGCGCAAGACAGTGTCGACATGGCCGAGATCATCTTTGGCGTGGATTTCATGGAAGACAACTGCGTCATCATGGGCAACGTCAACACGAATTCTCCATTGCTGGTCGACCGCGTTGTCACCGAAGCAGCGCGGGTCTATTCGACGCGCGGCCAAGGCATGATCGTGGTTCCGTTCATCTTGTCCGGCGCAATGGGTCCGGTCAGCACTGCCGCCAGTGTCGCACAGGCCATGGCCGAGGCGATGATGGTCTGTGCTTACGTCCAACTGCTGCGCCCCGGAGCGCCTTTTGTTCTGGGCAACTTCCTGTCGTCCATGTCGCTGAAATCCGGCGCACCGACCTTTGGTATGCCCGAACCAGTGATCTCGAACTACGCCATCGGCCAACTGGCCCGCCGTGCCGGTCTGCCGCTGCGTTGCGGTGGCTCTCTGACTGCCTCCAAGATCGAAGACGCGCAGGCTGCGTATGAATCGGCGGATTCGATGCATTCGACCATGTTGGCCGGTGCAAACTTCGTTCTTCACTCGGCCGGTTGGCTCGAAGGTGGCCTGTGTACCGGGTTCGAGAAACTGATCATGGACGCTGACCGTCTTGGCTCGTACCAAAAGGTCCTCAATCAGGGGCTGGACACGAGCGACGACGCCTTCGCCCGTGACGCCTATGAAGAGGTCGACGCAGGCGGTCACTTCCTGGGCTGCGCCCACACAATGCGCAACTACCAAACCGCATTCTATGAACCCAAGCTGAGCGACAGCGAAAACGTCGAAAGCTGGGAAGAGGGCGGCTCCAAGGACATGCGCCGCCGCGCCTATGAGCGCTGGAACCAGATGCTGAACGAATACCAGCCCCCCGCCATGGACGAGGCCAAAAAAGAAGAACTGGCCGCCTATGTGGCCAAACGCAAAGAAGAGATCCCGGACGCCTGGTACTAAAACCGGGATCCCTTCATCTGGCCAGAAATACCTTCGGGGTTGAACTGAGCCGCAGGCTCAAGAGGGGGCAGACAGCCTCCTTCCCCCATCACCACAAGAAAACGACACAGGAAATTCCCATGCCTGAGATTCAAAAAGACGAAACCACGTCTGGCAAAAAGCTGCCCTCCCACGCCAAGGTCGTTGTCATCGGCGGCGGCGTTGTCGGCGCTTCGATCCTCTTTCACCTGGCCAAGTTCGGTTGGAAAGACGTTGTCTTGCTGGAACGTGACGAACTGACATCCGGCTCAAGCTGGCACGCGGCGGGTCAGATCCACACGATCAGCTCGGACCCCAACATTTCGCGCCTGCAGAGCTATACCATTGATCTCTATAAAGAGATCGAGGAAACCTCGGGCCACTCAGTCGGAATGCACATCACCGGCGGTTTCTACGCGGCGTCAACCAAGGAGTGGTACGACTACCTCAAGCGTGAACGCTCGAAAGCGCGCTACATGGGCCTGCATCAGGAATTCATCAGCCCGCAGGAACTGGCCGAGCGTCACCCGCTGATCGACCCCAAACACTATCACGCCGCCCTCTGGGACGAGCAGGATGGCGATGTCGATCCCTCGGGCGCAACTTACGCCTTCGCCAAATCCGCCCGTCACCACGGCGCGCAATACTTCACCCATTGCGGCGTGACCTCGATGAGCCAGCGCCCCGATGGCAGCTGGGATCTGAACACCCCTAAAGGCGTCATAAACGCCGAGCAGGTTGTGAACTGCGGCGGCCTCTGGGCGCGCGAAGTGGGCCATATGTCGGGCATCCACCTGCCCGTACAGCCGATGGAGCACCACTATCTGATCACCGACGCGATCCCGATGATCAAAGACCGGATGGAGAGCATGGGCGAAGCTGGTCGTCTGCCCGCAGGCATCGACTATGAGGCCAACATCTATTTCCGTCAGGAACGCCACGGCATGCTTCTGGGCACTTACGAGCCGAAATCGACCCCATGGAAGGTCGATGGCACGCCATGGGATTTCGGCCACGAGCTGCTGCAACCCGATCTGGACCGGATTGCCGACCGTCTGGAAATGTCGTTCGAACGTATCCCCGCCATTGGCGAATCCGGTATCAAGGACACGATCAACGGCCCGTTCACGTTTGGCCCCGATGGCAACCCGATGATCGGCCCGGTTCCGGGCATGAAGAACTACTGGGTCGCTGTGGGCGTCATGGCAGGCTTCTGTCAGGGCGGCGGTGTTGGCCTGACCATGGCCGAGTGGATGATCGACGGCGAGCCTTCGATCGACGTCTGGGCAATGGACGTGGCCCGCTTTGGCGAGTTCGCAACGCCGGACTGGGGCACCATCAAGTCCTCGGAAAACTATGAGCGCCGCTTCGTGATGACCTTCCCGAACGAAACGCTGCCCAAGGGCCGGATGCAGAAAACCACTGCGCTCTATGACCGTCTAGTCGAAAAAGGCGCCGTGATGGGTCAAGGTTTTGGTCTGGAAAACGCCTTGTGGTTTGCCAACAACGCCGAAGACGCGCATGAAACGCCGACTTTCGAGCGGAACCGCAGCCACGACTATGTCGCGCGCGAAGTCAAAGCCGTGCAAGAGGCCGTCGGCGGTATCGAAATCGCCAACTTCGCCAAGCACGAGTTCAAGGGCGCTGGCGCGCGTGAATATCTGAACCGCACTCTGGCTGGTTACGTCCCGAAACCGGGCCGTCTGGCGCTGACCCCGATGCTGACCGAAAAGGGCCGCCTGTACGGAGACCTGACCGTGGCATGCCTGGGTGACGATCACTTCATGCTGTTCGGTTCGGGCACGATGCAGGACGCACACTGCCGTTGGTTCGAAAAGGACCTGCCTGCGGATGTGAGCTATGCGAATGTCTCGGACGACTGGCACGGGATCGCTCTGTCTGGCCCCAAATCGCGCGAGCTGCTGGCCCGTATCACCCGCGACGACGTCAGCGCCGAGGCGCTGAAGTTCCGCGACCTGCGTCAGACCTTTGTGGGCGGCGTGCCGGTGATCCTGAACCGTATCTCGTTCTCGGGCGAGCTGGGCTTTGAGATCTACTGCAAGCCGATGTACCTGCTGCGTCTGGCCGAGGCGATCGAAGAGGCCGGTGCCGATCTGGGCTATCGCTGGTACGGCGCGCGTGCGCTGATGTCGCTGCGCCTTGAAAAAGGCTGGGGCGTCTGGACCACCGATTTCCGCCCCGACTTCAACGCGGTCGAATCCGGCATGGACGTCTTCATCAACTGGAATAAGGACTTTGTCGGCAAGGATGCGACGCTGAAGTTCAAGGAAGACGGCGTTGCCCGCAAGCTGGTCACCATGACCATCGACGTGGACGGCATCGACGTCTCGAATGACGAAGCGATCCTGAAAGATGGCGAAGCGGTCGGTTATGTCTCGTCCGGCGGCTACGGCCACCGCGTCGGCAAGTCGATGGCGATGGGCTACGTCGCAACCGAGAGCGCTGCGCCGGGAACCAAGCTGCAGGTGGAAATTCTTGGCGCGTTCTATGACGCCGAAGTTCTGGGCACACCCGCCTATGACGCCAATGGCGCCAATATGCGGGCTTAAGAAAGGAAAGCTGGAATGGGTCGTCCCGAGATCAGTTTTGCAGATGCAAGCACACGGGTGAATGAGCTGAATCGCTTCATTTTCCTGCTGACGCCAGGGTTCTCTGCTTTGGACCTTGGGGCCGGGATCGACTCATTGGGGGCGGCGAATGCCGCCTCCGAGCAGGCTATATTCGACTGGAATATCGTCAGCGAAACCGGCGAGGCGGTGACCTCATCCTCGGGGATGACGGTTGCTGTTGATGGCGGTTTGATCAAGACACGCCGGGGCGATTGCATTGTCATTTGCGGGCCGATGACCGTGGATCGGTCGATCTCGAACGAGTTGAAATCCTGGTTGCGGCAGGGGCGTCGGTTCGGCGTTCAGCTTTGCGGCATCGGGGGTGGGTCCGGTATTCTGGCTATGGCCGGAGTGGCCAGCGGCCAGAGCCTGAGCGCACATTGGAAACAGCAACCCGTGATGGTTGAGCTGTTCCCCACTGTGGAATCCAACTGCTCGGTCTTTGTAGATGAAGGCCCGATTGCGACCTGCGGCGGAGGTGTCACCACGCTCGATCTGTTCTCATCGCTGATCGGTCAGGCCTGTGGTCAGACTGTTGCCTCCCGCGTGGCGGATCAATTGCTTTATGCGTCGGTGCGTCCAAAGGACGGCAGGCAGACGCAGACGGATCTGTTCCGCTTTGGCCGCCGTCATGAGAAGCTGGCGACCGCCATCATGATCATGCGCGAAAACCTTGAAAACCCGCTGTCGCCCAGTGTCGTGGCCGAAAGCGCGGGCCTCTCGACCCGACAGCTTGAGCGCCTGTTTCAGCGGTATGTGGGCACGAGCCCAAAAAACTATATGACGCGCCTGAGGCTCGAGCGTGCGCGCACCCTGTTGCAGCAAACCGATATGCGGGTGCTGGATGTGGCCATCGCCTGCGGCTTTGGCTCAGCCAGCTATTTCTCCAAATGCTTCCGCCGGTATTTCGGAACCTCTCCGCATGTGCAGCAGAAGTCGGTCTGAAAGACCGAGCTTTAGTCCGAAAACCTGCTCTTACCCCGCGCTGGGCGAACCTTTGTGGTGCAGAATATGCCCAATCGTGTTCATGAGGATCTGTGCCGCCAGAATGGCGGTGCTGCCCGTGTGATCATAATCGGGGGCCACTTCGACCAGATCCAACCCCACCACATCCCCACGCTGGGTCAGACCGTCGAGCAGTTCCAGCACTTCATAGTACAGGAAACCACCGTGGCTGGGTGTGCCGGTGCCGGGTGCGATGGAGGGATCGAACCCGTCGATGTCTATGGTGACGTAGTACCTGGCGCCCTCCGGTATCCGGTCCAGAACGGCCTCGGTCCCCAGTTTGCGCAACTGGCGAACAGACAGGATGTCTGACCCCATACGACGGGCATCCTCATAGCCCTCTTTTGCGGTCGACGAGACGTTGCGGATGCCGATTTGCGTCAGGCCCGAGACATAGGGTTTCTCCGCCGCCCGCCGCATTGGGTTGCCGTGCCCAAACCGAACCCCGTGCCGTTCATCCACGAAATCCAGATGCGCGTCGATCTGAACAATGTGAATGGGGCCGTTTTTTTCGCAATCGGCAGCAAAGGCATCAATGCAGGGGATGTTGACCGAGTGATCTCCGCCCAGAACCACGGGCAGGGCCCCGGCGTCAAGGCATTTTTCGACGCCGAATTTTATGTTCTGGTGGCTTTTTTCGGTACTGGTATGCACGATATCCGCATCGCCCAGATCCACGATCCGGGTGGTTTCCGACGGAAGGTAGGTGATGTCATCTTCGTGGTCGTATGCGCCGCCGTGCCCAAAGGAAAACAGGGTCGAGGCTTCGCGGATGGCCCGTGGGCCGAACCGCGCGCCGGGCCGAAACTGTGTGCCAAAATCGAACGGAGCGCCCAGGATCGCGACATCAGCGTCGATCGCATCCCAGTCGCTGACATAGGGATATTTGCCAAAGGTCGAAATCCCGACAAAGGGCAAGTTTAACCGACCGCTTTCATATCCATGTGCGCTCATTCTTCAGTCTCCAACCGCCATTCTTGCGACATAGTGTGGGATAATTTTCCGAAGGGCCATAGGGTTGTGGAAAAGAGGGCGAAATCTATCGCCCCCTTAGCGCATCACAAACGGGTTCGACATGGGTTGATCAGAGGTGTTCAGCCACACGGTCTTGGTGCGCGTATAGTCCTGAATGGCCTCGATCCCGGCTTCGCGGCCATAGCCGGATTGGTTGTAGCCGCCAAACGGCGCGATGGGCGACACCGCACGATAGGTGTTGATCCAGCAAATGCCGGCCTTCAATCGGGACGACACGCGATGCGCGCGGGCGACATTTTCGGTGAACACGCCCGATCCCAATCCGAATGGGGTGTCGTTGGCCAGAGCGATTGCTTCCTCTTCGGTGTCGAAGGGCAACAGGGACATGACGGGCCCGAACATCTCGACCTTCAGGGTCTCGGTCTCGGGTGATGCACATTCCACCAGAGTGGGTGCCATGAAATTGCCGGGTCGGTCGAGGGGCGCTCCGCCAAACCGGATGCGCGCGCCCTGATCGGTGGATTTTGCCAGTACCGTCTTGATGTTGGCGATCTGCGCATTGGTGCAAAGCGGCCCGACATGGGTTGCGGCGTTCAAAGGGTCACCCACAACAACGTCTTTCATTTTCTCTTCGACCCTGGCTGCCAAAGCGTCCAGAATTGGGCGATGTATCAAACCGCGTGATCCGGCGACGCAGCTTTGGCCAGAGGCTCCGAAATTGCCTGCGATCAGGCCATTGGCGGCCCCGTCCAGATTGGCATCGTCAAACACCAAAATCGGGGATTTTCCGCCAAGCTCCAGCGTGGTTACGGCGAAGTTTTCGGCCGAGTTGCGAACCACATGGCGCGCGGTTTCCGGACCGCCGGTGAAGGCGATGCGATCCACGTCGGGATGTCGGGTCAGGGGGATCGCGCAGTTTTCTGCATCGCCCGTGATGACCGAGACGACACCGGGCGGGAAACCGGCCTTCTCGACCAGACGCGCGAATTCCAGCATCGGCGCGGGCGCAATCTCAGAGGCCTTCAGCACCACCGAACACCCGGCGGCAAGGGCTGGCCCCAGCTTGGTCGCTGTCAGGAACATCTGCGCGTTCCAGGGCACGATCGCGACGACGACGCCGATCGGCTCGCGACGGGTAAAGACATGCAGGTTGGGCTTGTCGATCGGAAGCACCGCGCCTTCGATCTTGTCGGCCAAACCAGCATAGTAACGATAGTAGTCGCCGACATAGGCCGTCTGGCTTGCCGTTTCGGCCAGAAGCTTTCCGCTGTCTTTCGTCTCAATCTCGCCAAGGCGCTCGGCATTTTGTTCGATCAGCTCAGCAAGCCTGAACAACAGTTTGCCGCGCGCTGTCTGCGTCAGATCCCGCCAAGCCGGGTCATTCAGGGATCGACGCGCCGCCGAGATGGCACGATCCACATCCTCGGGCGCAGCGCAGGCGAAACTAGACCACGCTTCGCCGGTGGCAGGGTTTTGCGAGGTCATGACCTGCCCGTTGGCGCCCTCGGTCCAGGTTCCGTCAATAAAAAGCTGATAATGTGGGTTCTGTTGCATCACGGGTCCTCACTGAAACTTTGGCATCACGTCGTCAATGAACCGGGCCAGCGAAGCGCGCTTGCGCTCAAAGCTCATGCCGCTGTCGATCCAGAACGAGTATTCATCATAGCCAAGGTCTTCATAGTGCTTCAGGCGATCCGTGACCTGCCAAGCCGTGCCAACTGTCAGATCACGGCCCATGTTTTCAGGGGCCATCATGGTGTTGGCGGCCATTTCCTCATCCGTCAGAGCTTCGATCAGCCCCTGATTTACAGGTCGCTTGTTCTGGAACCACGCGCCGAAATAATTGTAAAAACGCGAAAGCTCTTGCGTGGCCTGATCCACATCGGCGGCGTCCTGTCCGACATAGGTGTGGTGAAGCAGCATGATCTTGGGTCGCGGCCCGTCATAGTCGGCGCAGGCATCATTGAAGCGGCCCATCAAACTCTCAATTTCTGCGTTGCCTTGCCAGAGCGGTGTGACCTGAATGTTGAAACCATTCTGAACGCCGAATTCATGGCTGTTCGGGTCGCGGGCCGCGATCCAGATCGGTGGCCCTCCGTCCTGAACGGGTTTCGGCGCAGATGTGGTGGCGGGGAATTGGAAATACTCTCCCTCATGGGCGCAATCGCCTTCCCACAATTTGGGCAGCAGAGGGGCGATTTCCCGCATGCGCTGGCCTGCGTCCCAGGCATCCATGCCGGGGATCAATCGCTCATATTCATAGGAATAGGCCCCGCGTGCGATACCCAGTTCGATGCGCCCTCCGGTCATCAGGTCGGCCGCGGCTGTTTCACCGGCCAATTTGATCGGGTGCCAGAACGGGGCGATGACCGTGCCCGTGCCAAGGCGGATGTCTTTGGTGTGATGTGCGATATCGACGAGGGACATCAATGGATTGGGTGCGATGGTGAAATCCATCCCGTGATGCTCTCCCGTCCACACCGCGCGCATACCGGCGTCATCCGCCATTTTGCACAGCTCGATGAACTCTTCATAAAGTTTCTCATGAGGCTGTTCGGGGTTGAGCCGCTCCATATGAGCAAAGAGGGAAAACTCCATCATTCAGCCCTTTCCGAGAGAGTATGTACATCGCCCCGCTGTGCATCGCCTAGATAGAGGGAAAAGTCGCGGGTTAGGCTTTCGAACGCAAAGCGGGACATCATGGTGGCGATGGCCGGGGTTGCGAATGTCAGGTCTGTAAGCTGCTCGATGGCGACCGCTTCAAGGGTGCTGTTGAGCGGCAAAGCCGGTGCCGACGCGAGCGTATAGACATGGTGCGTCGTTGCATCGTCGTAGACAGAATAGACCGCATCTAACTGCGCTGTGATCCCGCGCGCTGCCAAGTCTTGCTGCAGGCTTTCGCGCAGGGCTTGATGATCCGACAAGCTGATCTGCGGCGGGCGGTATCCGGATTCGGTTTTCTCCAATAGCACCTTTCCGTCGCATTCGATGATTGCTCCGCAAACCACGGATCGACCCGTGGCCTCCAACGCGCCGCGTTCCAGACCAAGGCTGAAATACTGCCCGTTTGCGTATCCGAGGCCTCGGGTTTCTGTGTAGGAATAGGCCTCAACCTCTCCGATCAGAACGCAGTGATCTCCAGCCTCGATGGCTTGATGGGCCCGACAGGAAAACGTCGCAACTGCGCCATCCAGAAGAGGGACACCATTGGCGTCCAACTGATGCGCGGTTTTGGCAAACCGATCCCCTTTGAACCCTGCGAAGGCGTTTGAGACATCCTCTTGCCCCTCAGCCAAAATGTTCACCGCGAAATGCGCGCAGCTCGCGAAGGCATCGTAGGAGGACAGGTTCTTGCCCGGGCAAACCAGCAAAAGCGGCGGGTCCAGAGACACGGATGAGAAGGAATTGGCAGTGAACCCCAACGGAACGCCCGCGGCATCGCGCGTCGTCACAACTGTGACGCCGGTCATAAAGCTGCCAAAGGCACGCCGCAGGTCGCGAGGGTCGAGACTGTTCATTGTTGCACCTCGTTCAGAAAGGTCGAAAGGGCGGTGTTAACCTCTGCGGCGTGGGTCATCGGCATCATATGAGAGGCGCCTTTGATGATCTGCGCCCGCCCGTTCGGAACAAGCTCCGCCATGGCGCGTGACATGTCCGGGGTCGAATTGAGCTCAAGATCACCCGTTATAAACAAGGCGGGGCAAGTGAGCGTCTTCAAATCGTCCCTGCGCGGGATCGGACTGTTGGCAAATACCGTATAAGCTCGCTTGTAGGCTGCTGGATCTGTGGTCGTCAGCCAGGTTCGGCACGCAGCGCATTCGGGCGGATCAGTATCACCAAACCAACGCTGCAGAGTGCCCGTCGGATCACTTGGTGTTTGACCGTCAAGCGCTGCGGCTCGGGTTGTGACGGCCTGTGTGGCCTCGGCACTGCGTTCAAAAATGGCGTTCAGTGCAACGACACCGGCGACATGTTGCGGTGCCTTGACCGCAAGATCGAGCGCGATCATTGCGCCCATGGAATGACCAACAACTACGGTTGGTCCGCCCAGTTGATCCAGAACGTTCAATGTAGCTTCGGTGTATCCCAACAACTCTGCGCTCGTGTTGCCTAGTTGGCTTTCGCCATGACCGGGCATGTCAGGTGCGGTCAGACGCGCCACGGATGCCAGCGCGTCCAATTGGGCGCCCCAGGCCTCGGCGCGCAAACCGACACCATGCAGCAACAGGACATTCGGTCCCGCGCCACTCTGGATTGCTGAGAGCCCGCCGATCTCAGACCGCGGCCGGGTTGTCCACGTCATGGCCCAAATCCTTGAGGTCCTGATAGCGGTCGCCGATACGGTGATGCGGCCTCCCCGAGGTCGCCGCGCCAAGCACAACTACGATCTCGTCGTCTCGTGGTGCGTCGGGGATCGCAAACTGGATGGTCAGATAGTGCGAGCGCCGCCCGGCATCGTTCTTGTCCATCAGTGGCACCATGATCGGAGCGTTCGCGGGCCCTCGGGTATTGGTAAAGGCGAGATATGACTTTGCGTCGACGGCCTGCCGGTAGTGGTTGCCAAAGCGCAGAGTGTGAATGAGGCCCGAGGCATGCTCGACCTCGCCATTCAGGCCAACTACTGCGGCCTTACCATAGGCCTCGATCGCATCTCCGCTGCCGGCCAGCGCAATCATGCGCTTGGTCATCATCTCACCTAGGACGGGACCGTAGGCCTGAATCTCGGGCTTCAGGTTTTCGACATATCGGCCGGCCCATGGGTTGGTGACCACAGCGGCCACTGCAAACATTCGCCATGGGGTCTTTGCGGGGCGAAACCCCTCGACCAGTACCTCTTCGTCATAGGTTACGATTTTGCGTATTTCCGGCTGCATTAAACTTCTCCTGTCGCGCGGGCCGACGTTAGAAACGGGGCTGTTTTTTGACAAATGATAGAATTATGTGCTTTGACATTAACAAGACTAATGACCAGCTTGGCCTATGGCAAAATCACTTCCCCCTCTGACCTGGTTTCGATCCTTCGAGGCCGCCGCCCGCACGCTTAGCTTTACCGCTGCGGCCGAGGAAATCGGTCTGACGCAATCGGCGGTCAGCCAGCAGGTGAAATCACTTGAATTGCGTTTGGGGGCATCCCTTTTTGTGCGCCATCCACGCAGTTTGTCGCTGACGGATGCGGGCCGAAAGCTGTTGCCTGAGGTCGGCAAGGCGCTTGAGGCTCTTGCCGTTGCCGCCGGACAAGTTGACACCAACGCGTCCGGCGACGTTCTGACAGTCGCGACCTCGGTCAGTATCGCGCAATGGGTCATCGCCCCACATCTGCCCGCGTTTGCGCGTCAGCACCCGGATATCCGCGTGCGGCTGCTCAGCGCGATTTGGCCGGACGATTTCAATGCTTCTCAAGCGGATGTGCAGGTGCGGTTCGGATCGAAGAAACAAGTGGGGCAGGGCGCTGTTCGTCTGATGCCGGACCGGCTTGTTCCTTACAAATCTCCGGCCCTGTCGGGGGACATATCGGATGTGCCTCTGATCGAAGCTGTGGGGACTTCAGGCGGGTGGAGTCGATGGTTGGAAAGCCAAGGGTTACAAAGCCAGCCCACCGTTTTTGTGGATACTTTTGGCATGGCGCTTCAATTGGCGGCGCATGGGGGTGGCGTGGCTTTGGTGAGCGAACTTTTGGCGAAACACGCGCTTGATACGGGCTTGGTCGAGCGCGCGCATAACGGCTCAATCGACAGCAATGAGGGGTATTTTCTATCCGCGAATAGCTCGAACCCGGCGGCGGGGTTGTTTCATGACTGGCTGTTGGATCAGGTCGGTTAACGATCAGGAGAGTTGACAGATCAAGGGCGATCGGATCACGTCAGGCAAAATGGCGGGGAGACACATGAAAATCGTTGCGAATACACACAGGGCAGGTCCCAAACTTGCGCCCTTGGCCCCTTTTCCGTCGACGGATGCCGCCCGCGTTGCGGCGTTGTTGTCAGTGTGCCCGACGGCGAAAGAGACCCCGTTGGTGGATGCGGCAGGCCTCGCCCCGGTTGCGAAGCTTTGGGTCAAGGATGAGCGCGCGCGTATGAATTTGGGCTCGTTCAAGGCCCTCGGCGCGGCCTATGTGATTGCGCGCCACGCTGCCGAAGCCTCTGATACGCCCGGAGCAGAGACATTGGCGGGCTCGACCTACGTGACCGCCAGTGCCGGTAACCACGGGATGAGCGTTGCCGCGGGCGCGCGGATGTTTGGCGCAAAAGCTGTTGTTTATATTGCCGAGACGGTGCCCGAGAGCTTTGCTGCCCGTTTAAAAGGCCAAAGTGCCGACGTGGTTCGCAGTGGGTCCGATTATGCAGCCAGCATGCAAGCCGCAAGCGACGCGGCTGAGGAAAACGGGTGGACCTTGCTATCGGACAGCTCATGGGAAGGGTACTATGATCTGCCGTGGACCCTGATGGAGGGGTATCTGCAAATGGCGTCTGAAGCGGTGGATCAATGCCCCGAACCCCCGACTCATATCTTGTTGCAGGCCGGTGTTGGTGGTCTGGCCGGGGCTGTCGCTGCCTATGCGCGCAAAGCCTGGGGTGAAGCGCCAAAAATAGTCGTGGTCGAACCTGAAGCCGCGCCCGCCCTGCAGGCCAGTATCGAGGCCGGGTCGTGCGTGTTCGCCGATGGGCCGGATAGCATCATGGGGCGTCTGGACTGCAAGGAGCCGTCGTTGATCGCATTGAATGGATTGGCGCGCGATGCCGACCTGTTTCTGACACTTTCGGATGAGGACGTGTCCGAGAAACTGCCTGCCATGACCGCGGCGGGGTTGGAAACAACAGCCTCGGGCGGCGCTGGGCTCGCCGCGGTTCTGAATGACCAGGCACGGACCGAATTGGGAATGACTGAGGCCTCACGTGTGCTGTGCATCCTCTCCGAGACCGCAGAATGAGGGGGTTTGTGCCTTCCGAGTTTGAAGCGCGTACCAAGCGCGCGCAGCATTTGATAGATGCGGCGGGCCTATCTGCGCTTTTGCTGACAACCGAGACGGATGTACGCTATTTTACCGGGTTTCTGACCCGGTTTTGGGAAAGCCCGACCCGCCCGTGGTTCCTCATTGTGCCAGCCGAGGGCAAGCCGATCGCAGTGATCCCGTCGATCGGGGCAGCCCTTATGGCGCAGACATGGATCGATGATATCCGCACGTGGAGTGCGCCTGATCTGAAAGATGACGGTGTCTCCCTGCTATGCGACACGCTGGCGGAAGTGACACCCGAAGAGGGGCGAATTGGGATACCGGATGGGCATGAGACGCACCTCCGCATGCCTTTGGCAGACCTTGAACGTCTGCGCGGCCAGCTTGGAACACGAGCGCTGACAGGCGACAGGGGCATTCTGCGCCAGTTGCGTATGGTCAAATCCCAGGCCGAGATCGCCAAAATCGAAACCGCCTGTAGCATTGCCGGTCGGGCCTTCGCCCGCGTCCCCGAGATCGCCGGAGAGGGAGTGCCGTTGGATGAGGTGTTCCGCCGCTTTCAGATGCTGTGCTTGGAAGAGGGCGCCGATTGGGTGCCCTATCTTGCAGGCGGTGCGGAGCAGGGCGGCTATGCCGATGTGATTTCACCAGCCTTTGGCGTACCGCTGGCGCTGGGCGATGTGTTGATGTTGGACACTGGTTTGGTCTGGGACGGGTATTTCTGTGACTTCGACCGAAACTGGTCAATCGGCCCGCCTCAGCCTGATGTGGCAAACGCCCATGCTAGGTTAATCGAGGCATCGGATGCTGCGTTCGAAATCGCTCGTCCGGGCGCAACCGCAGCGGATTTGTTTCATGCCATGAACGCGGTTCTCACGGCGGATGCAGAGGGTACGGATGCGGGTCGCCTGGGCCATGGTTTGGGAATGTCCCTCACCGAATGGCCGTCCCTGATCCCGTCGGACAACACCGTTCTGGAGCCGGGAATGGTTTTGACACTGGAACCGGGCATCGCCGTTGGGGACAAAATTCTGGTGCATGAGGAAAACATAGTCATCACTGACAGCACCCCACGGTTTATCAGCCCGAGGATCGGGCCGGAGATGATGCAGCTATGACCCATGTCCCTTACACTCTGGACGAAGACGATCCAAACGCCTCGCCGCTTGGGCTGATCGTTTTGCAGGTCGATGAGACGCTAGAGCCTGAATTCGGCGCATATTTCGCGGACCGCAAATATCCCCTTCACGTCACGCGTATTCCCAGCGGGATCGAGGTGACGACCGAAAGCCTTGCCGAGATGGAGAAGGTGCTGCCCGCAGCAGCGCGTTTGCTTCCAAATGCGCGACCCTACAATGTTGTGGGTTATGGCTGTACCTCGGCCAGTTCTGTGATCGGGTCAGAGCGCGTGGCAGAACTGGTCAAACAGACATGCAACACCCGTGAAGTAACGAATCCTATGCGCGCGGCGATTGCCTGCGCCGCCGACCTCGGTGTTTCGAAATTTGCCCTGCTGTCGCCTTACATCGAAGAGGTCAACATACCGCTGCGTACTGCGTTTCAGGCCAGTGGAATAGGCATGGATGTTTTTGCAAGTTTCGGGCAGGCAGAAGAGGCCAAGGTGGCGCGGATATCGACGGAATCCGTGGTCGAGGCGGCCTCCGAATTGGGGGCAGATCCGGCGGTCGAGGCGGTGTTCCTGAGTTGTACCAACCTGCGAACTCTCGACGCGATACCGAAAATCCAAGAGCGGATCGGAAAACCTGTTTTGTCGAGTAATCAATGTCTTGCGTGGCATATGCGGCGCTTAAACGCTGTGCATTGACAGGTAAGTGTGAACTCAATTTTGGCAAAAGCACCATAACTTGTTGCCAAGTACGTATCGCTTGGTCTTAACTGTGGATCACAGATCAATGAAATCCGAAAGCCTCGGGTAATCATTTGACGAAACAGGGGGTCTTGTGACCGGTACAACGAACGACGCCGCGTTTGTCGAATTTCAACGCGTTCAGAAGTCTTATGATGGCGAGAATCTCGTCGTTAAAGATCTCAACCTTGCAATGCCGAAGGGCGAGTTTCTGACAATGCTCGGGCCGTCAGGTTCAGGCAAGACAACTTGCCTTATGATGCTCGCCGGGTTTGAAACCGCTACCCATGGTGAAATCCTGCTGGATGGAAAGCCCATCAACAATATCCCGCCGCACAAACGTGGGATTGGCATGGTGTTTCAGAATTACGCTCTGTT
This sequence comes from Ruegeria sp. AL11, assembly GCF_056540865.1. Taxonomy (NCBI): domain Bacteria; kingdom Pseudomonadati; phylum Pseudomonadota; class Alphaproteobacteria; order Rhodobacterales; family Roseobacteraceae; genus Ruegeria; species Ruegeria sp. AL11. The sequence goes on along the minus strand of NZ_JBQFXO010000008.1, from coordinate 34,470 downwards.
CCCGCACATGACGGTGGCCGAAAACCTTTCGTTTCCTCTGGAAGTTCGCAAGTTGGGCAAGTCCGAGCGCGACGAAAAGGTCAAACGCGCTTTGGACATGGTGCAGATGGGTGCCTTTGGCGGGCGCCGTCCGGCGCAGCTTTCCGGTGGTCAGCAACAACGGATCGCTCTGGCACGGGCCCTGGTGTTCGAGCCGGAACTGGTTTTGATGGACGAGCCGCTGGGCGCGCTGGACAAGCAGCTGCGTGAGCATATGCAGTTCGAAATCACCCGACTGGCGCATGAGCTGGGCATTACCACCGTCTATGTGACCCACGACCAGACCGAGGCGCTGACCATGTCTGACAGGGTCGCGGTGTTCGACGATGGACGCATTCAGCAGCTGGCCCCGCCGGATCAACTCTATGAAGAGCCCGACAATAGCTTCGTTGCGCAGTTCATCGGCGAGAACAACACGCTGGAAGGTGTGGTAAAATCCATCGACGGCGACGGCTGTGTGGTGCAGCTGGATGACGGATCAGAAATTGATGCGGTGCCGATCAATGTGCACAACCCGGGCGAACGGACCAAGGTTTCGATCCGTCCGGAACGTGTCGAATTCAACAAGGATCGTCTGCATGCCGACGCGCATACGCTGAAGGCGACGGTTAAGGAATTCATCTATATGGGCGACGTGTTCCGCTTCCGCATGTCTGTAGCGGGCAATGACGAGTTCATCGTCAAGACACGGAACGCCCCCGATGCCATTCGCCTGCAACCCGGTCAAGAGATCGATATCGGTTGGCTGGCAAAGGATTGTCGTGCGCTTGACGCATAGACCAAGCCGCGCGGCACAAGCGCGGTTACACTGAGGGACCGGCTGGCGAAAACCCGTGCGTCGGCTGACCATACAACAAACGGGAAATACTGGGAGTTTTACATGAAACCAACAAAGACACTGCTGACTGCAGCGGCTCTGGCAACAGCGGCCGGTGGCGTTTCCGCCGAAGAGATGACCATCGTCTCTTGGGGGGGAGCCTATTCCAAATCGCAGCTTAAGGCCTATCACGAGCCCTATTCGGAAAAGACTGGCGTCACCATCCTGAACGATGACAGCTCGGCCGAAGCGGTTGCCAAGCTGCGCGCTATGAATGAAGCCGGGAACATCACCTGGGACGTCGTTGACGTTGTTGCGGCGGACGCGATCCGTCTCTGCGACGAAGGTCTGGCGATGGAAATCGATCCCGACACCATGTTGGCCCCGGCACCTGATGGCACGCCCGCATCCGAAGACTTCGGTGACCTGCTGGTTAGCGACTGCTTTATCCCGCAGATCGTTTACTCGACCACATTCGGCTATCGCACCGACCTGGTTGGTGACACACCGCCGACAGACGTCTGCGCCGTGTTTGATCTGGAAAACTATCCGGGCAAGCGTTCGCTGGAAAAGCGTCCGATCAACAACATGGAATGGGCTCTGATCTGTGACGGCGTTGCCAAGGACGACGTTTATGACGTGCTGGCGACTGCAGAGGGTCAGGATCAGGCTCTAGCCAAGCTCGACACCATCAAGGACAGCGTTGTCTGGTGGTCGGCAGGTGCCGACACGCCCCAGCTGCTGGCTGATGGCGAGGTCATCATGGGCTCGACCTACAACGGTCGTCTGTTCAGCGTGATCGAAGAGCAGAACCAGCCCGTTGCCATGCTGTGGGATGCGCAGGTGTTCGATCTGGACGGTTGGATCATCCCGGCCGGTCTGAGCGAAGAGCGTCAGGCACGCGCACTGGACTACATCATGTTCGCGACCGACACTCAGCGTCTTGCGGATCAGGCCAAGTACATCTCGTACGGTCCGGCCCGTGCCTCGTCGGCTCCGCTGGTGGGTCAGCATGCCGATCTGGGTATCGACATGGCGCCGCACATGCCGACCGATCCGAACAACGCCAAGAACACGTTCCTGTATAACTACGAGTTCTGGGCTGACTACCGCGACGACATCGACGCCAAGTTCCAGGCGTGGTTGGCGCAATAAGCGTCTGATTTCATGACAAAGTCGGGGGCGGCGCGCCGCCCCCGGACCAAAGAAAACCCAAGGGGCACTGATGACTGACGCAAGCCAAAACGCCGGACCTATGCTGGCAGCGGATGGAACGCCGCTCAAGCAATCGCTGGCACGTTCGTTGAGGCGACAAAAGCTGCGGGCGCTGATGCTGGTGGCCCCTCTCCTATTGTTCGTGCTGTTCTCGTTCATCGTGCCGATTGCATCGATGCTTTTCCGGTCGGTGGAAAACAGCATTGTGCAGCAAACCCTGCCCCTGACGGTCGAAGCCTTGCAAAGCTGGGACGAAAACAGTGGCGAACTGCCTGACGAGGCCGTCTATGACGCCTTTGTCCGCGACATGGTCGTGGCGGTCGACAACAAGACACATACCCGACTGGGCTCGCGCCTGAACTACGAAGAGACAGGCATGTCCTCGATGTTCCGCCGCTCGGGTCGGAAAATGGGTAAGCTGGATCCCGAAACAGATGGGCCGTTCAAGGATCAGGTGATCGAAATCCATGAGGGCTGGGGCGAACCGCAGACTTGGGCGGTGATCAAGACTCACTCGCCCGCCGTAACGAATGGCTATTTTCTGAACGCGGTCGATATGCGCCGCACGCCCGAAGGCGCGCAGGCGCAGCCTGAGGACAAGCAGATTCTGATCAAGCTATTTGGGCGCACACTGTTCATGTCGCTGGTGATTACCGCGTCCTGTATCCTGTTGGCCTATCCGGTCAGTTACCTGCTGGCGACCCTACCGATGCGGGTGTCAAACTTACTGATGATCCTTGTTTTGTTACCCTTCTGGACCTCGCTATTGGTGCGAACCTCGGCGTGGAAGGTCATGTTGCAACAACAGGGTGTGATCAACGAAACGCTAGTCTGGCTCGGATTGGTGGCCGATGACGCCCGACTTGTCATCATCAACAACCAGATCGGTACGATCATCGCGATGACGCATATTCTGCTGCCGTTTATGATCCTGCCGATGTACTCGGTGATGCAAACAATACCCGAGTCCTACACACGCGCCGCGAAATCCATGGGCGCGACGAACTGGACGACCTTCTGGCGCATCTATTTCCCGCAATCCATTCCGGGCATCGGTGCGGGATCGATCCTCGTGTTCATTCTGGCCATCGGTTACTACATCACGCCTGAGATCGTCGGCGGCACCAAGGGCGTCTTCATCTCGAACCGGATTGCGTACCACATCTCGTCCTCGCTGAACTGGGGGCTGGCCGCGGCGCTGGGTACGATCCTGCTGGCCGTCGTGCTGTTGCTCTACTGGTGTTACGACAAGATCGTCGGCATTGATAACGTGAAGCTGGGATAATCGACATGGCCGCACTTACTCCGATTTCCCGCAAACCAATGTCCATGGTCCTGCCAAGCGTTGCGCTGGCAGGGGCCTTCGCCGGTGTCTTCGTTGGCGCAGGTAACGGTTCGATCCTTCTGGGCATCATTGGCGGAGCCGCCCTGATCGCGGCACTGGCTTGGATCTACATCACTGTTCTAAAGAATGAGAATCTGGCCCGCTGGATCACCATTTTGGGCTTCGGCATCGCCGGGTTTCTGATTTCGGGTCCCATGGGCGGCGTTCTGGGCCTGCTGGGCGGCTGGTTCTTCGCATGGTTCATCTACTGGCTATATGAGGGCCGTTATCGCCGTAAATTACTGCCGTATCTGACTGCGAAGCAGGTGTTCTATCACTACCTGTTCCGAGTGATCTGCGGTGCAATCTTCGTCTTCCTGATCACGCCCATCCTTGTGGTTCTGCCACTATCGTTCAACGCGCAGGACTTCTTTACCTTCACGCCCGAGATGTTGCGACTGGACCCCGAGGGGTATTCGCTGAAGCATTACCGCGACTTCTTCACCAACAATGAATGGCAGCGCAGCTTCAAGAACTCACTGATCATCGCGCCAATTGCCACGGTGATCTCTGTCTCGCTTGGCACGCTCGCGGCCATCGGCCTGAGCCAGAGCCATGTTCCCGGCCGCCGTGCCATCATGGGTATCCTGATCTCACCCATGATCGTGCCACTGATCATCTCGGCCACTGGCATGTTCTTTTTCTACAGCGATATCGGCCGCTTCATGGAAGGCACGCTGGGTATGAACAAGAACTTCGTGGGCTATGTGAAGGTCATCCTCGCGCACGCGGTTCTAGGCATCCCGTTCGTCATCATCACCGTGACCGCCACGCTGGTCGGCTTTGACCGCTCGCTGACGCGAGCGGCGGCGAATATGGGCGCAGGGCCGGTGCGGACCTTCTTCAAGATCCAGATGCCGCTGATCCTGCCGGGCGTGATCTCAGGTGGTTTGTTTGCCTTCATCACCTCGTTTGATGAGGTGGTCGTTGTGCTGTTTGTCGGCTCGGCCAGCCAGAAGACACTGCCATGGCAGATGTTCACCGGCTTGCGCGAACAGATCAGCCCGACCATTCTGGCGGTGGCGACGATCCTTGTGGTGATCTCGATCGCGCTGCTGACCACGGTCGAATTGCTACGCCGCCGGTCCGAGCGTCTGCGGGGGCTTTCCCCCGCTTGACGCAAGCGCGCGCCTGATCTAACGATTCACCTGTTCATCCCAGCCGCGATGGCGTCGCGGGCGCACTGGGATGATCGGCTCTCGGACCCCGAGACCGCCTGTCCTGAACGCCGGGACAAGTGGCCGGGTTTGCCGCCCGGCAAAGATGAGAGACCTGAAAATGACAAATCGCCCCGAATTCTTCACCTGCCACAATGGCGACAAGGCGCCCCTGCCGTTCAGCAAAGGCGAATACGATCGCCGTCTGGGCAAACTGCGCGCCATTATGGCTGCGCGGGATATTCCCGTAGTTCTTCTGACGTCGATGCAGAACATCGCCTATTACTCGGGCTTTCTGTACTGCGCCTTTGGCCGGCCCTATGGCTGCGTGGTTACGCAGGACGCCTGCACCACGGTTTCGGCCAATATCGACGCAGGCCAGCCGTGGCGCCGCTCGGCCGAAGACAACGTGATCTACACCGATTGGAAGCGTGACAATTACTGGCGCGCGGTGGCCAGCCTGATCGGCGGCGCGAAACGGATCGGGATCGAGAGCGATCACATGACTCTGGCCGCGCGCGATACTGCTTTGGCGATGCTGGGCCAGCCTGAACTGATCGACATCGCGCCCGACACCATGGCGGCCCGTATGGTGAAATCCGCCGAAGAGATCGAACTGATCAAAGGCGGTGCCCGCACCGCTGACGTGGGCGGAGCGGCCATCCACGCCGCCATCCGCGAAGGCGCAACCGAGATCGAGATCGCCATGGCCGGCCGCGACGCGATGGAGGCGGAGATCGCCCGTGCTTATCCCGACGCAGAATACCGCGACACTTGGGTCTGGTTCCAGTCCGGCCTCAACACCGATGGCGCGCATAACCCGGTCACCAGACGGGCGCTGCAAAAGGGCGATATCCTGTCGCTGAACACCTTCCCGATGATTTCGGGTTACTACACGGCTCTGGAGCGCACCCTGTTTCTAGGCGAACCCGACGCCGAAAGCTTGCGCATCTGGAAGGCCAACGTCGCCGCGCATGAGCTTGGCCTGAGCCTGATCAAACCCGGCGCGACCTGTTCTGGCATCACCGCCGAGATCAACCGTTTCTTTGAAAATGAGGGTCTGCTGCAATACCGTTCCTTTGGTTATGGCCACTCCTTCGGTGTGCTCAGCCACTACTACGGGCGCGAGGCTGGTCTGGAACTGCGTGAGGATATCGACACCGCACTGGAACCCGGCATGGTCGTGTCCATCGAACCGATGCTGTGGATCCCCGAAGGCCAGCCGGGAGCCGGAGGCTACCGTGAGCATGACATTCTTGTGGTCGAAAAAGACGGGGCCGAGAACATCACCGGTTTCCCCTACGGTCCTGGCCACAACATCATCGACGCGTGATACCAAGGGGGTGGGGCGTGTGCCTCACCCTTTGCCGCAAACACACAGAGTGCAGTCTAGGCCTGATAAAACGGATCCAGCTTGGCCTTGGCTTTTTCGTTCACGATTGGGATATAATTCAAGCGTCCGCTGGCAGATTGTGGAATGGCCTGCTCGAGAGCCTGAAGGTCCCGCACTGCCAAAACGACGGCATCGCCGGTTTCTCCGCCAAAACCCGCGATCTCTTCTTCTGTGAAACCGATCAGTTGAACGACGTCTTTGGCCAGAAACATTTTGACCTCAACAGATTGCGATAGCTTGAGAATTTCGTCCTTCAGCCGTTGGGCTGTCTGCGCAGGCATGGTAACGACGGCCATATTCGGTCCTGATTGATTGGGGTACGCTGTATTTGATCACACTACAGGAAAAAGATACTAGGGTTGTCAATTTAAGGATGCATTAATACGCATGAGATAGAATATCGTTATTCTATGCAGTTTAAGCGGTTTGGGAGACGCAGTAGTGCCATTCCTATTTGATTGGTCAACTCTGGGCAGTGCGAACAGTTCGACCGTGCTGACAGACGGTTCGAACTCGTCGACGCTAACCGTGGCCTCTGATCCAGGGGTATTCTTCAATGGGTTTCTTGGTGGAAACCTGTTTGTTTCGGGCATCCCGGGCCCTGCGACATCAGAGGTGACGTTTTCAACCGCTGTTAAAAACGTGACGTTCGAAATTCTGGATCTGGACAGCAACGAATTCTCTTTCGACGATAGAGTGACGGTTCTGGCGTTTGATGTGAACGATAATCCGGTCCCGGTTGTTTTCTCCAACCTCAGCCCATTTCACGTCCAGACCGGCAACACGGTCGAAGCCAACGGGAATGTCTCTCCGGGTGTCGAAGGACCGGGCGCGCCAGATTCGCTGACCGTTTCAATTGCAGGCCCGGTGTCCCGGATTGAGGTCATCTTTGAAGGGGGTCTGTCTTCGGGTGCCAATACCGGTGCAATCGGCTTTGGTGATATCTCCGGCGATATTCTGTGTTTGTGCGCGGGAACCATGATTGAAACGCCGAACGGCCCAACCGCTGTTGAAGATTTGTCCGTGGGGGATGTCGTTCTGACCAAGGGAAATGGCCCGCAGCGGTTGCGGTGGGTTGGTTCCAAGACAGTGGACTTTGCGGCCCAAGGTGTAGCTGCGGAAAAACTACGACCTGTCCGTATCTCTGCCGGCGCGCTTGGGCAGGGGCTTCCGGCAAAAGACCTGCTGGTGTCCAGACAACACCGCATGTTGGTGTCTTCCAAAGTGTCCGAGCGTATGTTCGGCAGTCCCGATGTCCTTGTGTCGGCAATAAAGCTGGCCGCGTTACCTGGGATCTACGTGGATGAAGACATAACCGAGGTCGTCTATTTCCACCTTCTCTTCGATCAACACGAGGTCATTTTCGCCGATGGTGCTCCTTCGGAGAGTTTGTTTACAGGCCCCGAAGCAATCAAGACAATATCGGAAGAGGCCCGAGAAGAAATCTTTATCCTCTTCCCGGAAGTGCAACGTCAGGGCTACGCCCCGGAAACGGCATATCCTGTACCAGCCGGTCGCTTGCAGAAGAAATTCGTCGAGCGGCATCTCAAGAACGGAAAGCTGGTTCTCGAGGACGCGTCTACGCCATCGAACCGCCTGCATTAATTGTCCACAACTCGGTCATTTCGCTATTCGTTTCGAAAGTCCGATTTGGTGTAGTCTTCAACCTCCGCGATTGGCCTAGGCCCAGGCGCATTTTAGCTGGAAATTGCCTCGGAAAATGCGGTCAGGCGATCGCTCAGATCGCTCTGCCCATCGGCGCCGATGATCATGTAGCCATAGCCATCTTCCGCCCAAGTGGCCGTTGCCAGCCCGCTGAGAACGGCAAGGTTCACATCCTTGTCCGGTGCCCCTGGCCCTTGACGGATCACGCAAAAGGCAAAGGGCCGCCCCTGATCATCCGCAAAGACGACCTGAACCAGTGGCTTTCCCTTGAAAGACAGAACCTGAGCGCGTTTCAGCTCTGCACCCGGCAAGGCGCTCAGGGCTTCGCGATTCAGTGATCGGCCTAGCGTGGCTTCGGCCTGAGCAAACTGGGCCTCAAGCGCCTCGGGAGCGGTGTCCAGAGTGGCAATTGTTTCAGGTACATAGAGCGATTGGTAGATCGCCGCCTGCTGCGCCCAGCCCAACGGCGCGGGTCGTGTCGCCCACAACGTCGCTGAAACCGCCACAATCGCGACCGAGGCCGCGACGGCCAGCAATCGAAAAGGTTGAGACGCGGGTTGAGACGTCGCGCGGTCCGGCAAGGTGATCTGAGGCACATCCTGCGGAACATCCTTGAAGACCGAATGCACAACGGGTGCAAACGGATCAAGCGCCATCAGGCGCTGTTCCAGTTCTGGATCGGCTTCGACCGCGCTCTCGATCTCTTGCGCGTCGGTCTCGTCCAGATTTCCATTCAGATACGCCAGCAGCGTTTCATCGGAAAACGTCATTTGCCACCCCGTCGAACGGCGTCCGCAGCCTCGTGCTGCATCACGGTTTTCAGTTTCTGCCGAGCCGTAGATAGTCGGCTCATGATTGTTCCAATCGGCACCTCAAGCAAGGCTGCTGCCTCGCGATAGCTATACCCTTCCACGAAGACAAGCATCACGGTCTCGCGCTGTGCTTCTGGCAGCTGCATCACTTGAGTAAACACTTCAGCCGCGAAAATATTCGTTTCTGAATCCGGTCCTGTTGCAATTAATTCAGTTTCGGGGGTCACAGACAGGGCCTGCGCCTTGCGAACGGATCGCGCGCGTACTTCATTCAGCCAGATCGAACGGCAGATCGTCATCAGCCAGCTGTCCAGCCTGTCGTGGGATGTCACCTGATGGTGACGCTCTAGCGCGCGCAGGCATGTGGATTGCAAAAGGTCGTCGGCCACATCCGAGGTGCCCGACAGGGCAAGCCCGAACCGCCACACGCGTTTCGAATGCGTCTGGATCGCGCCGCGCACGGCCTGTTCCGAGCTGATTTCACCACTCATCGAATAAATCGTGACCTGTGTGTGTTTGTCTTTCACGGACCGGGCCCGCGGGGTCAGAAATTACATAACCTGAGGAGAAATGAAATGAAACTTCTGTTGAAAGCAGTCACGATTGCGTCTGCAATTGTTGCAACCCCGGCCCTGTCGGAAAGTTGGACTCTGTCCTCGGATGCCTCGCACCTGGCTTATGGAACGATCAAGAAAGAAACAGTGGGCGAGGTCAATTCCTTCACCGGGCTGAGCGGTCATGTCAGCCCCGATGGCAAGGCTGAGATCGAGATTGATCTGTCGTCGGTGGAGACAAATATCGACATTCGCAACGAACGGATGATCGAATACGTGTTCCGCAAGGCAGGCACCGCCGCCTTGACCGCTGAATTCGACATGGATGAGGTCTCAGGCCTTGCTGTGGGCGCATCGTCGATCATCGATGTCGAGGTCGCGTTGTCTCTGGTTGGGACCGAGATCGAGTTCGACGCCGAGATGTTCGTGGTGCGACTGACCGAGACGTCGGTGATGGTTTCCACCAATGATATGGTCTTTATCAGCACCGAGGATGCAGGCGTGGATGCAGGCGTCGACAAGCTGATGGAACTGGCCGACCTACCAGGCATCACGCGGACCGTACCGATCACCGCGCGGCTTGTGTTTACCATGGATGAAAACAAGGCCAAAGCCGCGCCCGCCGCTCCGGTTGCAATCGCTGCAGTGGACGGGGATCTCAAAGCGGGCAAGAAGGTCTTTCGCAAGTGCAAAGCCTGCCATCAGTTGAAAGAAGGCCGCAATGGCGTAGGGCCCTCGCTGTTCAATGTGGTGGGAGCATCTGCGGGGCAGGTGGATGGGTTCAAATATTCCGGCCCGCTTGCCAATACCGATCTTGTCTGGACGCCAGAAAATCTGGCGGCGTTTCTGACCGACCCCAAAGGGTTTCTGCCCGGCAATAAAATGCAGTTCCCCGGCCTGAAGAAAGAGGCCGATATCACCAATGTCATCGCCTACATAGAGGATGAGGCACAGGGCTAAGGGAAATCAGAGGGAGTGTGGCAGGCCCTGCCACACCCGTTGATATACGTTAAACGCAACGCCTATTGAATGAATTGTTCTGCAACGACCTCGCCAAACTTGTCGAAGAACTTGCCGGATAGCTTTTTGGCCGTCCCTGCAATCAGGCGGCTGCCCAATTGCGCGATCTTGCCGCCGATCGTGACCTTGGCGGTGTAGGACAGAACCGTCTCATCTCCGTCAGTAGTCAGGGATACATCCGCGCCGCCCTTGGCGAAGCCAGCCGCTCCGCCTTTGCCTTCGCCGGACAGCGAAAACGCATCTGGCGCCTGTGAGTTGTCCAGCGTCACTTCACCGTTGAAGCGGGCCTTGACCGGGCCGATTTTCAGGACGACTTTGGCCTCGAGTTGTTCGGGCGAATGCTGGATCAACTCTTCGCAGCCCGGAATACACTCGCGCAGCACATCGGGATCGTTGAGTGCGCGGTAAACGACGTCCTTTGGGGCCGCGATGCGTATTTCGTCAGTGAGTTCCATCTGGGGGGTCCTTTTTCAACAACATTTCGGAAAGACACGGAGGGCTTTTTCGGTCGCCTCCTCCGCGGTCAACTCGGGCTGCGCCGCCTTGAAAGCGTGCAGCCAGTTAAGCCATTTTCTCATCATGGGATGTCTCCTGGGATTTGTCAGAATTGCGCCACATGATGATTTCAGCCAAAATCGAAAGCGCGATTTCATGCGGGTCGATGGCGTGGATATCCAACCCGGCGGGCGATTTCAGTCGCTTGGTCTGCTCTGTGCTCAGCCCTTGTGTTTCTAGTTTGGCACACAGCACTTCGGCCTTGCGGCGGCTTGCAACCATCGACACGCGGCGCGCGGGTGACTGCAGTGCAGCTTTCAATGCCGCTCCGTCGCCTTTGCCTTGTGACGCCACCACAACAAAATCACGCGCTTCAACGCCCAAAGCGTTCAGATCGTCGGGATCAAAGGGGGTGTATTTCACCGTGTTTTCAGCACCTTCGGGCAAACACACGCGCAACCCAGCCAGTGCCGCGTGGGACGCCAACGCCTGCGCGATCGGAGAGTCTCCGAAAATGATCAAGCGCGGAGCGTGTTGATAGGGTTCGATCAGCATATCCACTGTCCCTCCGGATGGGCACCCGCTTTTGTAGGTCTGAACACCGTCCGGGTCGGCCATCGACACAACCTTGTCCGAGGGTTTGACGCGGATCATTTTCGGCTCACCCGACACCAGCGCCTCTTGCGCTGCGGCGCGTACGGCCCGTTGTACGCAGGCACCCCCCAGATGGCCTAGAACCGTACCGTCGCGGGTGATGGCCGCCTTGCCTCCGGCCTTGGCCGAGGTCGCATCGGCGGTGCGCAGAACTGTCGCTACACAAAAGGCATCGCCGGTGCGGCGCAGTTCTTCAATCGTGTCGAAAATGTCGAAATCTGCCATCGGTATGTCCTTTCACAGTTTTCTGAATTCAGGTTCCAGCGCCGCAAGCGCCTCAAGCGTATTTGCGGGCAGATGGGCGTCCAGATGGGGTTCTGCGGCCTGCATGGCAGCGGCAACGGGTTGGTAATTTTGCCAGCCTTTCAGCGGGTTCAGCCAGACGACCCGGCGCGCTTTGCGTTGAATCCGTTCCAGAACCTGCCCCAAGGCCTGCGGAGCCGTGCTGCAATAGCCATCCGACAAGATCAGCACGATCGTCCGTCCGTTCAGCGCCCGCGCGCCGTAGCCGTCCAGAAAGCTTTCGAGACTGCCAGAGATGTCGGTCCCGCCGCCAAACCCCTCGGCCATCAGTGAAAGCCGCCCGGCGGCGCGGATTGAGTCGTGATCGCGCAGCGCGTCCGTCACGCGCATCAGACGGGTGTGGAACAGATAGGCGTCGGCTTCAGTTCCGCTGCCGATCAGGCCCTTGAGAAACGCCAGGAAAACGCGGGAATATACGGTCATCGACCCACTGACATCGCATAGCGCAACGATCCGCATCGGTCGCGGCGGTCGCGCACGGCGATAGAGGTCCATCGGCTCTCCACCCCGCGCCAGACTGGCCCGTTGTATCCGTCGCATGTCCAACGTCCGACCACGCTGCGCCTGTTTATGTCGACGCGAGCGGCGGTCGCGGATCGCCCGGGCCAGCTGGGTTGCGGCCCGTTCGGCCTGTCTCAGCGACTCGTCATCCATCAATTCACGCAGATCCCGGCGCGACAGGTTGGCCGTTCGGGTCGCAATCAGCTTCCCATCCATCCCTTCGGCCTCCCCGTCGCCCGGATCAGGAGTGGCGGCTGCCTGATCTCTATCCGTTTGCGGATCCTGTTCGTCTTGTGTTTGCTGCTGCCAGATCTTCGGTTTCGCCGACTGCACCCGTACATGAGCGGTCTGCGCTGTCCCACTGCGCTGCTTGCCGACATTGAACCAGTAGGCGTCGAACAGCTCATCAAAGCGTCGCCAATCCTCGGCGCTGCCTGTCAGCAACACGCACAAGGCCTGCCTGGCCTGTGTCGCATCGGTTGCTTCGACCGCCGCCAAGGCGGCCAGCGCGTCACAGGTTTCGGCGGGACCCACGCGCAATCCGTTCATCCTAAGATGGGCCATGAAGCCGCTCATGCGGTCCGACAAGCTTGCCGCGCGGGAAGGGAACCGGGTGACCTGCATCACGCAACCTTCCCGATCAAGCGATCCAGAACCTCAGGCGGGGCAGCATCATAGTCGGCGGCCGTTTTCAGCAGACACACCAGTGTCGCCTGCACTTCGCCCCGAGACTGGGCCATGTCGTTCACACCTAGCCCAGACAGGGCGGCGGCCCAGTCCAGCATTTCGGCAATGCCTGGCGTTTTCTCGAGGTCTTCCTTGCGCATGGCCTGAACAACCCCGACGATCTGACGTGCCAACAACCCTTCAACAGAGGGCATACGCGCCTTCAGAATGGCCATCTCTGTCTCGCGCGAAGGATAGCCGAGATAGCTATACAAACACCGCCGCCGCAATGCGTCGGAAAGGTCCCGCGTGCCATTGGCCGTCAGGATCACAATCGGGCGGGAGCGCGCCTTGATCGTCCCAAGCTCCGGGATCGTGATCTGAAAATCTGACAATATTTCAAGAAGGTAGGCCTCGAACTCCTCATCCGCACGGTCTATTTCATCAATGAGAAGGACCGGAGAGTCCTCTTCACTGATCGCCTCCAAAAGGGGCCGTTTCAGAAGGTAATCATCCGAGAACAACTGCGCTTCGCTTGTGCCACCTTGGGCTTCGCTCGCGCGGATGGCCAGCAATTGGCGCTGATAGTTCCATTCGTAAATGGCGTGGCTGGCATCCAGCCCCTCATAACACTGCAAGCGGATCAAGCGCGCGTCGTGTTGGGCAGCCAGAGCCTTCGCGACTTCGGTTTTGCCAACGCCTGCCGGACCTTCCAGCAGCAAGGGCCGCCCCAAAGCCTGCGCCAGATGCAGCGCCATCGCCAACCGATCATCGGCAACATAGCCCTGCGCGGCCAATCCGTTCTGCACGTCACTCAAAGTCAAAACCAGGATCCATTCTTCATCTGGCTAAAAATATCCCGGGGGAGGTTCGGAGGGGGCTGGCCCCCTCCGTTCGGTCGGACCGGCGTCAGCCGGTCCGAACCCAATCACCCATGCATCCCCAACCCATTGGCGATCTTCCAGATCCGCCAATGGTCATGCGGCATATGGCTCTGCACCAACCCGAAGGGTCGGAACGCATCATGCACCGCGTTTGAGAAACAGGGCACGCCACCCACATTCGGGCTTTCGCCCACACCCTTCGCGCCAATCGGATGGTGCGGAGAAGGCGTCACCGTATAGTCGGTGATATAGTTCGGCGTCTCCCAAGCGGTCGGCAGGAAGAAGTCCATCAGCGTGCCGGTCTTCACATTGCCCATCTCATCATAGGCAATCTCCTGCCCCATTGCGATGGCCAAGGCCTCGGTCACACCACCATGGACCTGCCCGTCAATGATCATCGGGTTGATCCGGGTGCCACAATCATCCAGCGCATAGAACTTCCGAACGTCCCACTCACCGGTATCCACGTCGATCTCCATGACGCAGATATAGGCCCCGAACGGATAGGTCATGTTCGGCGGGTCATAGTAGCTGACGGCCTCCAAACCGGGCTCCAACCCCGGGATCGCTTGGTTGTAGGCCGCAAAGGCGATCTCTTTCATGGTCTTGAAACGCTCAGGCGCACCTTTGACCGAGAACCGATCCACGTCCCATTCGACATCGTCGTCGTGGACCTCAAGCAGATAAGCCGCGATCATCTGCGCCTTGGCGCGGATTTTGCGCGCGGCCATCGCCGTTGCTGCACCCGCCACGGGGGTTGACCGAGAACCGTAGGTCCCAAGACCGTAAGGTGCCGTGTCCGTATCACCTTCCTCCAGCGTGATATCATCAGCGGGCAGGCCGATCTCGCTGGCGATGATCTGTGCAAAGGTCGTGGCATGACCCTGACCCTGAGAGATCGTCCCCAGCCGCGCAATGGCCGAACCAGTTGGGTGGATGCGGATTTCGCAGCTATCGAACATACCAAGCCCGAGGATATCGCAGTTCTTGACCGGGCCAGCGCCAACGATCTCGGTGAAATGCGTCAGACCAATGCCCAGCAGTTTGCGGGTCTTACCAGCCTTGAAGTCCTCAACCCGTTGCGCCTGTTCTGCCCGCAGACCTTCGTAGTCGACAGCCTTCAGCGCCTTGTCCCAGGCGGTGTGATAGTCGCCCGAGTCATACTCCCAACCCAGTGCAGACTGATAGGGGAACTGATCGGCCTTGATGAAGTTGATCCGGCGCAGCTCGGCCGCGTCCATGTTCAGCTTGATGGCCAGAACCTCGATCATGCGTTCGATGAAATAGGCCGCCTCAGTCACACGGAAGGAACAGCGATAGGCCACCCCACCCGGCGCTTTGTTGGTATAGACGCCGTCCACAGCCAGGTAAGCAGTGGGGATGTCATATGACCCAGTGCAGATGTTCATGAACCCCGCAGGGAACTTGGTCGGGTCGGCACAGGCGTCAAAGCCACCGTGATCCGCGGTCGTATGGCACCAAAGGCCGGTGATCTTGCCGTCCTTGGTGGCTGCGATCTTGCCCTGCATCCAGTAGTCGCGGGCAAAGGCGGTGGACATCAGATTCTCCATACGGTCCTCGACCCATTTCACCGGCTTGCCGGTGACAATCGAGGCCACGACCGAGCAGACATAGCCCGCGTAGGCTCCAACCTTGTTGCCGAACCCGCCACCGATATCAGGGCTGATCACGCGGATATTGTGTTCAGCAATGCCCGAGATTAGCGAAACAACCGTGCGGATCGCGTGCGGGGCTTGGAACGTCCCGTAGAGCGTTAGCTTTCCGGTCACCTTGTCCATGCTGGCCACCGACCCGCAGGTCTCGAGCGGACAGGGGTGGGTGCGGTGGTAGTAGACCATCTCTTCGGCAACCACGTCAGCCTCGGCCAGGATGGCCTCGGTCGCGTCCTTGTCGCCCTGTTCCCAGGTGAAGATGTGGTTGTGATGCTTGCGAGGGCCATGCGCACCTTCGGTCTGACCTTCAAGGTCTTCGCGCAGGACCACATTGGATTTCAACGCCTCGAACGGATCGGTCAGAACAGGTAGTTCTTCGTATTCGACATCTATCAACTCGACGGCATCGGCGGCGATATAGCGGTCTTCGGCGACCACAAAGGCGACTTCCTGGCCTTGGAACAGCACCTTGCCGTCGGCCAGAACCATCTGCTTGTCACCCGCCAGCGTTGGCATCCAATGCAGGCCCAGCGGAGCCAGATCCTCGGCGGTCAGAACAGCGATCACGCCGGGCATCGCCAGGGCGGCCTCTTTGTTGACGCTGACAACGCGGGCATGTGCGTAGGGAGAGCGCACAAAGTCGCCGAACAGCATGCCGTCCAGCTTGATGTCGTCGACATAATTGCCCTTGCCT
Source organism: Ruegeria sp. AL11 (assembly GCF_056540865.1). NCBI lineage: Bacteria > Pseudomonadati > Pseudomonadota > Alphaproteobacteria > Rhodobacterales > Roseobacteraceae > Ruegeria > Ruegeria sp. AL11. The sequence goes on along the minus strand of NZ_JBQFXO010000008.1, from coordinate 18,544 downwards.
TGCGTAAAGCGCACATCTTCGACGCGTTTGCGCGAGCTGCCCATCCCTTTAAGATTGGCGGCGCGTTCTTCGGGGGTCAGAGTTTGGTCGTTCATTCCGCAGCTTCCTTCTGAGCGTTCAGCATGTCAGCCGAGGCCGAGATCGCTTTGACGATATTCTGATAGCCGGTGCAGCGGCACAGGTTTCCAGCCATGCCAAAACGGATATCCTCCTCAGAGGGGTTCGGATTTTCCTGCAGCAACCGATGCGCGCGGGTGATCATGCCCGGCGTGCAGAAACCGCATTGCAGGCCGTGATGTTCACGGAACATCTCCTGCAATACGCCAAGGCTGCCATCGTCATTGGTGAGGCCTTCGACGGTGGTGATATCGGCACCGTTCACCTGCGCCACGAAGGTGGTGCAGGATTTGACGGATTTGCCATCGATATCCACGGTGCAGGCCCCGCAATGGCTGGTCTCGCAGCCGATATGAGGGCCGGTGATTTTAAGATCTTCCCGCAGGAAGTGGATCAACAGCGTGCGCGGCTCGGCCAGTCCTTCGACCTCTTTGCCGTTTACGGTGAGTTTGACGTGCATTTTCGACATGGTTTCCTCCCCTCAACCCGCGCGGCTTAGCGCACGGTCGATGGCGCGGCGCAGCATCACGCTCGCCACATGTTTCTTGAATTCGACGGGTCCACGGTTGTCGGCCACGGGTTCAATGGCATCCAGCATGGCAGCAACACAGCCGTCCGCATCGCCATTGGCCAATGCAGCGCTGGCGCTTTCGGACCAGATCGGAGTGTCCGCCAGGTTGGTCATCGCAACCGAAGCCGTGCCGCTACCGACCATCACAGCGGCGGCGGCCGTCGCATAATCCCCGATCTTGCGCTTTTGCTTCTCATACGCTTGACCAACGCCAGCACCAGGTACGGGAATCGAAATTCGGGTCAGGATTTCCTCATCCTCGCGTGCGGTGAAATAGGCGGCCTCATAAAACTCACGCGCGGCGACACTGCGCGACCCATCGGGGCCGGACAGTTCAAACGTCGCGTTCAGACATTGCATCAGACCCGGCATGTCATTGCCAGGATCACCATTGGCGACATTGCCACCGACGGTGCCCATGTAACGGACCTGAGGGTCGGCGATCTGCAAGGCCGCCTCGCGGATCAGCGGAATGGCAGTGGCGAGACCGTCATGGGTGATCAACTCATGCTGCGTCACCATGGCTCCTAGGGTCACGGTATCGGACCCGACCGCGATGCCTTTTAGTTCATCGATGGCCTGAAGATCGATCAGGTGGCCCATCTCGGCCATGCGCAGCTTCATCATCGGGATCAGGCTGTGCCCGCCCGCGATCACGCGCGCTTCGTCTCCGTGTTCTTGCAAAATGCCGATGGCCGAGGCGATGTCGCCTGGCCGGTGATACTCAAAACCGGCTGGTATCATGTTTTTCCTCCCTGGGTCCAAGCGGTATACCTTGGGGTACCTTCACTCAGGAAAGAAGGGGGCGCTCAGCGGTTCCAGCCGTATGGAACGGGGCGCGCAGCTTGTTTCACGAAATGCGAATGAGCTGCACGAGTTGCGATCAAAGGCCCAAAGCGTCGCGGATATCTGACAGGCGAGATCGGCTGACGGGTACTTTGCTGAGGGCCTCGACAGAGTCGAAATAGCATGTCCCGTTGTCCTTATGCCTCTCGAAGCTTGAGACATGTTTGGGGTTCACCAGATAACTTCGATGGGCGCGCAGGAAGCCATCGGGCTGTAGGCGCGTCTCGGCCTCGGTGATGGACCAGGGGCAGAACAGCTTCTCGGAATCGATATAGAGAATGGTGTAGTGCCCCTCAGCACGGATGGCGGCAATTTGGGCGGGTTCGGCAAAGAAGGTCTGGCCTTCACGTTCAAAAGGCACCCCGGCGCGTAGGGTTGGGGTTGGTTCTGGTTGAGGGGCGGGTGTTGGGACTGAGGCGGGTTCAGGCTTGGGTTCGATGAAGGTGATCCCGGTCAGCAGGAAGGCCCCACAGATCAGGAAGACTGCAACCGTGACGCCCATCGCCAGAATCTGGTTGTCCAGCGCAGGCCCGGCGGCCCCGGCAGTCTCGGTTGCGACGAAATCCGTGAGACCGGTCGCGACGAAGTGCATGGAAAACACCGCAATGCCGAAACAGGCTGTGCCCAACAGGATGTTCCGATGGGTTCGGCTGTCATAGGCCACCCAGATCGCCAGAACCGACAGAACAACCGAGGCCGCGGTCGACAAAACGATGTCGAACAGGCTGTAGACGGGTCGGCACAGCTGCATCCCAGCCATGCCGACATAGTGCATGACAACGATGCCAAGCCCCACGATCACGCCCGCGCCCACGATGGTCGGCGGGGTTCTGGGACGGAAATGCAAAAGCAGCAGCGCCAGTCCCACCATAAGGATGGCAACCAGCGCCGAGATCAGCGTCACCAGCGCGTCGTAAAAAAACAGGATCGGCAATTGCAGACCCAGCATGGCAACGAAATGCATGGACCAGATACCGCCGCCCAGTATGACGGCTGCGAGGGCGACGATGAACTTGCGCCGTTGATTGTCCAGTTTCGACGCGCCATGCGTCAGGTAAAGACCGGTAAAACCCGCCATCAGCGCCACGGCCAACGAGGCCGCCACGAGCCACGCATTGTGCGAATAGTCCAACATTGAGATGCCGCGCCCTCCCCAGCGCGATCATGACGTTAGCAAACTGAAATTCTCCGCACAATCTTTGTTGGCCTCAGCGGAAGACACCTGTTTCGACTGAGGCGCATAAACGGGGTCTCGCCGGTTTTTTGGCTACAGATCAGCCCCGCTTTTTCGGCGCAAGGTAGGTCCATGTCGGCCCGGCTGTCTCGCCCGATCCGTCCGGCAACGGGATGCGCATCAGCTTTTGCGCCAGCGACTTGATCGAATACATCGTTGGAACAAGGTCGCGCAAAGCGGATTTATCCTCGTTGAAGGCGATGTGCAGACCGTCCAGCAAACCGGACCACGCGGCGTTGAACTCGGCCGAAATCGCGGCGATTTCGGGCGCAGATTTATAGTTCTCCTCGCTGGGGTCGTCTTTCATCGGAGAGACTGCGCTCCAATCGACGATCAGGTCGCCGCCAGTCGGAGGGTCGGTCACCAGATCTTCGGGGCGATAGTAGCGGCTGTGCAGGATTTCGTTGAACTTGAAGAAATGCGCAATGTCCTCATGGCCGGCTGGCCCCGGAATGGTGTCTCCGTCACCAGCTTTGCCACCCAGATCTGCGCCTTCACCTTCTTCCATGATCTTTTGGATGGCATCAAAAGCCGCTTTGCGACGTTGCGCGGGGGTGCCGGTTATCTCGACAACTTCACCGCCCGCGCCGAAATAGTCGTCATTGGAGATCTGACGCGCGGGGTCGCCGATGAAGATCTCTTTGTCCCCGAACTCCTTACATGCTTCTTCCAGCAGCTTCCTGACATAGGCGTAGAATCCGCCGATGGTGGAATAGTGCCCCCTCAATGCCTTGCGGAGGTCTTTCGGCGCGGTTTCTATCTTGCGGAAGCTTTTGACCTGTTTGGGCGAGAACTTACGCAGACGCACCTCTGGCCCGGCCCCGTTCAGTAACTCTGTCGGGTATTTCGGCAGCAAGTTTGGATTGTTCAGCTGAGGCGTACCCCCGATCGCGTTCATCACATTCGCCGCAAGAACCATATGCAGCATCTCTTCGACCATGACCTGGCGGATCACCTCGATCGGCTCGGCATTCACGATGGTCGGCTCGGACCGGTCGTATTGCCCTTGCTCCAGGATCGAATAGCAGGCTGTCGCGTAGGGCGGGATTGTCGAAAGCTCCAGCATCAAGGCGTCTTGCAGATGTTTGCAGAGATTTTTGCGCGCGGCGTCCAGTTTCTTTTTCGAACTCATTTCGCACCCCCTTTCCGAACGGCCTTCTGGATGGCTCTGGCGGCCCTGAAGGCCATGGCAGACATCGTCAGCGTCGGGTTGGACGTGGCAATCGTCGGCATCGAGCCTGCGCCCACCAGCCACAGATTGTCGTGGTCCCATGCGCGCATCTCGTCATTGGTGACCGAGTTGTGCCGATCTGTCCCAATCCTGTGCGTACCGACCAGATGGCCTGCACCGAAGAAGGTGTAACCCTTTCCATCATAAGTTAAATACCCCGCATCCGATGGGCTGTAGGAGGTATGGTTCTTGATACCAAGCCGCTGGAATATCTGCGCACAGGTGTCATTCGCGGCGGCCAGCCCGGCGCGGGAATAGTCGTCCAGATCATAGCTGATCACCGGGCGGTATTCGCCCATGGGTGTGCGGTAGGCTGGGTCGATGGTCACTCGGTTTGTTGCTCTGGGCAGTTGCTCGACCATGGTGCCAATTCGGACCTGCCGCTGGACATCGTGATAGAGCTTATCGCGCAGGGCGGTGCCATAGAGGTTGTCCTGCTCGACCAGCCGCGCCACGTCTGAATTCGGAGAGCCAGCGGCAAAGTTCCAGCCCCAATTACCGATCTCCAACCGGAAGGCCGCGTTCTTGTTCCTAAAGTTTCCGTCCCGGAAATTGGCGTAGCTCGAGGTCGATCCGGGCCCGCGAAACGGGCCAACCGGCTCTGGCGCGGCACCCCATGTCATCATGTAAGGGTGGTCCATCAGGTTGCGGCCCAGCTCGTCACTGCTGGTGCAAATCCCCGAGGCCAGCGCCAGAGTGACGTTTTCCACCGCACCGCCAGCCAGCACATATTGCTTCCCTCTGGCCCGGCGCAGTTCGTACTGAGGCACACCGGGGAACGGGTATTTCTTGTAAACAATACCAGATACACGCCCGCTTTCGGCCAGTTCGACCTTTGAGGCGATGGCCTGCGTGATCGTCTCCATCTGATGCTTGGCTTCGTGCTTGGCATCCTCGAGCGTTTTCATCGCGTTGTATTTGGCCTGGATCGGGCAGATCGGAATGCAGCTTGAGTTTCCCTCGCATCGCTGACCCATATAGGCGAATGGTCCGGTCGCGCCGCGCGGGCGGAATTGCTGCCTGCGCTTGTCGCCAACCTGAATGCCCTTGGCAGTTCTTGGCTTGCGCGGAGTTGAGTTCCGGCCCTGCGGCGTGCGCGAGACTTTCAGGTGAACCGTGCTGGTGGCATCCTCGCCGATTTCGATGGGCATCCCATCTGCCTTGGCAAAGAAGCCATCCACGTAAGACGACGGGATCGAATGCATCGGGTAGTCATACTCCTTGTCGAAATACCCGACATTGTCGTGCCGTCCTGACGTGCGAATACCCAGTGCCTTGGGCGTCTGTTCGTCGGCATCGGCCGAGACACCGATCTCCCACTCGGCGCGCTCATAATCCGCGCGCAGGTCCTGATAGCCAAAGGGCCAGTCAACGCCTTTGCCAAAGCGGCTTTGCATCTCGAAATCCGCAGGCATCATGCGCAGGCTTGTGCCCAGCCAGTGCAGTGAGGTTCCGCCGAACGCCATCAGATAGTTGCTGCCAAAGGGCAGGGGGCCGCGTTGCACGAAATACCCGTTCGTATCGGGCTCGGTGCCTCGTACTGCGGTGATGTCCAGCACCGAAGGTGAGGGCAGGGTTGGTAGGTTCGGATAGGGAGAGTTCGGCGTCTTGGCCAGCGACAGATAGTACTGATCAAGGTAGGAGCGATACGTCTCCCACGTCTTGCCATGGTCTTCTCCGGCTTCGAGGATTAGAACCGAATGACCGGCCGAGATCAGCTCTTTGGCAAGAATGCCCCCGGCAAAGCCAGCGCCCACGATGACCACATCATAGGTCCGTTCGTCATCTGCAATCGCGCTCATTTGGCTGCCCCCCGCTGTTTTGGAGGTTCAAGGCCCCATGAGCCAAAGCCCTGTTGCTTGGCCCCTTGGGGATGCGCTCCGATGGCGTCCCAGACCAGCCCTTCTTTGTAGGACCGGGTCGAGATGATCTTGACCACATCAAACCGCGACGCGCCGTAGCTTTCGCGCCATTCCTGTGACAGCGGCACCCATTGGCCGGTGTACCAAAGCTGGATCAGCGTGCGCGACAGCGGGCCGAGGCATTTGTCCGACAGATAGGTCTGACGCATGATCCGGTCGTCGTCCTGCTTGCCTAGCTTGTTGGAATGAGACAGGAACTCCTTAAGGATCTCGACGGGCAACACTTGCCGGAACTGATGCCAGTATTCGCCTGCGCATCCGGTGCCCTGCAGTTCGGCGCTGCTATAGCCGGTCAGGGCGGCGCTGACGGTCAGAAAGGCGTTAAACTCGGGGGTGTCATCATGCGTCTTCATGGCGATCCCCATCAATTGCGTCCACATAGAAGCCACGCGGCTCAAAGCAGGCGGGTTGGCTTTCAAAGACCTGCACGGCCACCGGCGTCATATCTGTGAACAGCGTGCGCATGTCGCGGGTCATTGGGAAATCGTTGTTCCCCAGTTTCAGCTTGAAGCTTTTTGCGATGCGTTTACCCTCTTTCGTGGTCAATATCGCGGTTTCAAACAGGCCCGAGATGGTCCAGCGGGTCCAAACGGTGCGTCCAAGCCCGGTGGCGAATTCGGGGATCGGTGTGCAGTTGGTCAGGGTCCAATGATCGCCCTTGAGTTTGCCCAGATCCGCCGTCAAATCGTAGACGATGGTTTGCGGATCGTCGGGATTGACCAGTTGGATCCACCATTTCTTGGGTGAGATCGGAGGGTGTCCCTTCATCTTGGCATTCAGCGAAGGAACCTTGTAGTTGAATTGGCCCAGAAACTTGGGCTCTCCGAACGCTTGGCGTCCGGCCTTGACGGCCATGGCGTTGTCGGCGGCCACATGAACCCGTAGATGGCCGATGGTTTTCGTCTGATCGCGGCCGTGAAGATACTCGGTCAGGGACATCTTCGGCACGCCCGGCACCCGGTTCTTGGGATAGGCCAGTAGGTTGAATTCGACCTCGTTCACGAAGCCCAGCGAGTTGTCATAATGCGCGGTATAGCGTTGGAAGTTCAGCAGGATGACGGCCTTGTTCTCGCCGTCTTCATCGGGAAATTCGGCGACACACAGGCCGGTGCCTTTCACAAACTGGCGGGCGACTTCGACCGAGGTGTACCAATACATCCACTGGCATTGCAGCGAGGCATAATAGAAGGGGAACGTGTCAAATTGCTTTGGCAGTTTCGGCATGACGCCGGTGACATCCGTCTGATGGCACGGGTCGCTTTTCGCTTTTTTCTTTGTCATTTGGCTGTGATCTCCCCCACTGGCTGTGACAATTCTACTTGCTCAGATTCCGCCCGATCATGCCTCCGGCTGTTTTGTTTTTAGGGTTTTCAGAATGGCTTTTGCCTCGACCAGCGCGGGTGCCTTGGTCTTGTCGGCGGCCACGGCTTTCGAGATCTCGCCAAGGCAGTTTGACGAGGTCTCAAGCTCGGCCAATTCTCGAATGACATGCAAAAGCGGGCCGTAATGGCCCAGCTGCAACGCCACCATGGCAGCCTCTCTAAGGTGGCCGATCCCGGCGCTGTCATCCCCGTGGGCCATGGCTAACCGACCGCGCAGGCAGGTCAGCCCGACGATCCAGAATTTCTCACCGCTGTCGTTGGCGAAGGCTTCGGCTTCGTCCAACAGTTCCTCGGCCAGTTCCAGTTTGCCGTGTAGAATAGCCGCATCCGCGTAGAGGCACAGGAAGAAACTCAGACCAAGGCGGCAGCCGGTATCGCGCCATTCGCGCAGGCCCAGGGCGATCTCTTCCAAGGCCTTTTCACCATCGGTGCTTCGGCGCACCCAGCCATTCATGACCCGCGCCCAACCGCGCCAGAACTGGAAAGAATATTCCTCGGACAGGGCGATCAAAATGGCCGAACTGTCTTGAACCGTCGCCTCATCGCCCCGGAAATGGGAAATCCATCCCAGGAAGGCATTGGCGAAGGACTGGCTGAACGGGTGCGCGGTTTCTTCGGCATGGACTAGCGCTGCCTTGATCGCTGTCAGCGCGCTGGATTCGTCGCCTGACAGCCAGTAGGAAAGCGCGCGATAGCCCTGAAGGGCAACCGCAAGGTCAACCACATCGAAATCGAGGCCCATGAAGCGATGTTCGATGGACAGATTGACCTCAAGCCCGGCCTCAAGATGTTTCAACGCATCTTTCGGATGGCCCAGATAGGTCTGAAGCGATCCCATTGAGCGTTCGGCTGAGACAATGGTCAGCGGGCTCGATAAATCCTGACAGAGCGAGACCAGTCGGTCTGCATTCTGTTTCGAGATCTCATATTCCCCGCCCAGCATGGTCGAGCGGAACTGTCCGTAGACCACTTTGAACAACCGCTCTGTTTCGCCATATTCGCGGCACAGGGACTGCGCCCGCGCATAGGCGGACAGAACCGATTTGTGTGCATAGCCTCGAACAAAGGCCAGTGGCACGGCGATCATGATCTGCATGTCGATCTCACGCCGGTCGCGTTCCTGCGATTGCGGCATTTCCTGCAAGCATTCCAAAGCATGCTGCAAATGGGTGATCGCCTCGACATTCGCCGAATGGTCCAATGCCTGCCGGGCAGCGGTCATCAGTTTGCCTTCGGCGGCGGGGTAATTGCCGGCACGCCAGTAGTGATGGCCCAGAATTTCGGGCTCGCGCGCGACCGTTTCGGCGTATTTTTCCTCAAGAACTGCTGCGATTTGGCCATGCCATCGTGAGGCTGTCGAGCGCAGCATGGATTGATAGGCCGCATCCTGCACCAGCGCGTGGCGGAACCGGTAGGCATCTGCAGTACCCGGCTGGCCTGCGGGCACGATCAGTTCGGTTTCAAGCAGCTGGTTCAGCGCTTCGGTGATGTCGTTTTCGGTCCAGTCCAGAACCTCGGAAAGCAGTTTGCGCTCAAAGTTTCGGCCGATTGCGGCGGCGACCTGCACGATCTCGCGGCTGGCCGACAAACGGTCCAATCTGGCCATCAGCGAATCCTGCAGCGATTCTGGGATCGCCATGGACAACTCGGCCTGACTCTGGCCGCGGTTGACCAAAAGGCCGGATTCCATCGCCATCTTGGTCAACTCTTCCACGAATAGTGGCACGCCATCGGTGCGATCGGCCAACTGGCTGAGAACTTCCGGCGACGGTTGTAAGCCCGAGATGCTTTCAACCAGCTTGTAGATGTCACGGCGCACAAGCCGGTTGAGCTCCAGGCTTGTGACATGGGACTGGTTGCGCCATGGCGACTGGAACTCGGTCCGAGCGGTCATCAGGATCAGGCAGCGGCGGTTCGACACCTGTTCGATCCAGCCATTGACGAATTCCAGCGTCGAGGCATCGAACCAATGCACATCGTCGAGCAGAAGCAATAGCGGCTGGTGCTGTTCCAGCCCCGCGCAAAGCTGCAAAAGCGCCTCGATCAACGCGCCCTTTTCCCGCTCGGGTCCCATCGGCGCGACCAGAGAGGTGCTGTCTTCCAACCCCATCAGGCGCAGGATAGGCGCGGCGCAGGTGTCAGCATCAAGGTTCAGATCGGTCAGAAACCGGGTGACTTTGTCCCGGCTTTCCTCGGGAGGCGCATTGGGCAGCATACCCGTCAGCGTCGTCAGCGCATTCTTGATCGGGAAAAACGCGCTGCTTTGATGCAAGGGCGATCCGAACAGGGTGAACTGGGTGGAGGCCTCGTCGGTTAGCTTGTCCTTCAGTCCAAATGCGATCTTGGATTTGCCAACGCCCGCGTCGCCGGTCAACAGCAGAACCTGCCCCTCTCCGTCCAGCGCGCCGTCCCATCTGGACTGGACCAGAGCTATCTCGGCAGTGCGCCCGATAGTCGGCGTCTTGTCGTGCGCGAAGTCCTTGCGCCCGGTGTCAAAGCCGGAAATCTTCGGACCGACCACATAGAGCTGCAACGGTGTGCTGACACCCGCCAGGGGCGGACTGCCGATCGAGGTGAAATCCAGACGCTCTCCGACCAGTCTGCGGGTCACTTCCGAAACCACAACCTGACCCACATCCGCAGCAGCCTGAATCCGCGCCGCAACGTTTGGTGTATCGCCAAACAGCCAGACCTTTTCCGAGCTTGATGTGCCTGCCGCCGTGCCCACCACCACAGGTCCGGTGTGAATCCCGATCCGCACATTTGTCGAAACCGATTTGTCCGTCATCCCCGCATTCCCGTCGCGTGTCGCGCCCGCAATCTCAAGCGCGCAAAGAGCGGCGGAATAGTGGCTGAGTTCCTGCGCGGTGGGATAGCCGAAGATGGCGACCACTCCGTCTCCGGCATAGTTGGCGATTTCGCCGCCGAACTTGGTGACGGTCCGGCCAACCAACTCGCGGTATTGCGTGATCAGTTCGCGGTAATCCTCGGGGTCGAGTCTTTCGGACAAGGCCGTTGAACCCACCAGATCGCAGAACATGACGGTCAGTTGGCGACGTTCGGCCACGTCTTCTGGTGCGTCCTTTGGAGAGGGCAAAGGGGCAGCCGGTGGGGGACTGTCCTGACCCAGCAGCGAAGCCCCACAAGCGGTGCAAAACTTTGCGTGCGCCATCGCTGACGCACCGCAGGACCCACAGGCTAGGGTCAGTGCATTGCCGCAGCCGTGGCAAAAGTTGGACCCGGCAGGATTGGCCGCGCCGCATTCGCTGCAATTAACATTCGGACGTCCCAATATGGCTGCCCCTGAGCGCTGTAATTGCGCCTTATGTGAAACAAAGAAACAATTTCGCTTTCTTTAGTAGCACATAATCTACAATTCGTCGCCCTTGAATTGTGCGCGGGTTTTGCACGCCCGCAAAGGGTTACTCACTGGTGCGGGCTGGCACGGTAGTTAAGACCCCGCCTGCGGGCGCAGAAACCCCCCAATTCTGTCGATGTTTTCGACCAGAAAGAACGGGCTGTCAGAGCCTGGTATGGGCTGAAAAAGCTGCCCGTGGTCTTTTTTGAATGCGGTAAAGATCGGGCCGTTCACATGGGCTAGAAAAGCTTTGAAGTCCTTGTAGATTTCGATGAATACGACGGTGCCCTCACTGGACGGCGGCGCCGAATTTTCGCCGCCCGTGTGGATGAGGTAGCCCCAGGTGTCCTCTTCCTGCTTCACATCTTGGGCCAATTGCTTGAGGGCTGCGATCCCTTCCGCCTCCTGTTTGGGTTTCAAATACCAGGTCGCGATTATGCTATACATATCGATAGTCCTTTCTGGGGGCAGGTCTGCGTCCTATCCGTGATCATTCCTGCCCAGACGGGTCAAATTGATTGATCTTTGTGGCGCGGCGGCCCTCGGGAAATGAGGGTTCAATACGCCGAAAGAAAGCCTGCAACAGGCTTGCCGGATGAAGGCCACGCAGCCCTTATGTTAGCATATTGTGCGCCGGGCTGGCAAAACTCAGATGTTACTAGTGGGTGCGCGCGGTCCTGACTGTCACTGAGCCACGGCCCGAATATCAACTCCGTGAGGAGATTTGCCGCAGAGGTTTGTAGGCCGCTTTGAACTGCGCCTTGGCTGCCTCGTAATCTGCGGTTTTGCTGCCGTTGGGCAGAACGCGTTCGCCGATGCTGGGAGGGGTCAGGATGTCTTCGGGCGACGCTCCGGTTTCTGCGATCTGGCCAAGACGTGCGGCCCCCAATGCAGCGCCAAACTCTCCGTCCTGAGGTAGCTCGATTGGCACGTTCAAAACAGTTGCAATCAGCTTGACCCAGTAGCGCGATTTTGTACCGCCGCCGATGCCGATCAGCCGATCAATCCGCGCGCCGGTCTGTACAAGCGCGTCATACGAGTCGCTCAGGCCATAGGCGACGCCCTCAAGCACGGCGCAGGTCAGATCGCTCTGGTCGGTGTCTTTTCCCAGCCCGGTAAAGCCGCCGCGAATGTTGGCGTCGTTGTGCGGGGTGCGCTCGCCTGAGAGGTAAGGGTAAAACTGCACGCGCCCCGGTGCGCGTAGCTCGTCGCCCAATGCGCGGGTCAGGTCGGCGGGTTTTTGGCCAGTGATCTGGCCCAGCCAATTCAGGCTGTCGGTTGCAGACAGCATAACGCCCATCTGATACCAGCGATCAGGCACGGCATGGCAAAATGTGTGCAAAGCCGAGGCCGGATCAGGGTGGTAGCCATCGCGCGCAGCCAGCAGCACTCCGGAGGTGCCAAGCGAAATGAACCCGTCCCCCTCGTTCAGAGCACCCAAGCCACAGGCAGCTGCGGCGTTGTCTCCGGCGCCGCCTGCGACGGTGACGCGATTGCGCAGACCCCAACGGCTGGCATGATCGGCGCGAAGAGTACCTGCGGGCTGACATCCTTCGACCAGGCGGGGCATCTGAGATTCCGACATTTGCCCAGCAGACAGCAGCTCCCCGGACCATGTACGCCGCGAGACGTCCAGCCAAGATGTGCCAGCACTATCCGACATGTCAGCGACGTAGTCGCCTGTCAGATAGTAGTTCATATAGGCCGCAGGCAGCAGAACCTTCGCGATACGGGAGAAATTCTCCGGCTCATGTTCCTTGACCCAGAGCAGTTTGGGTGCCGTGAAGCCGGGGAAAACGATATTGCCCGAAATCTCGCGAATTCCAGGCAGGGCGTCCAGATGCCGGGCCTCGGCATCCGCGCGCGTGTCATTCCACAGGATGCAGGGTCGGATCACGTCACCTGCGGAATCCAGCAGCGTTGCGCCGTGCATGTGGCCCGCTACGCCTATGGCTCGCAGATCGGTAAATTCGGGGTGAGCGTCCCGCAACGCGGCAACCGCCCCCTCTAGCGCCGCGATCCATTCGGCGGGGTCCTGTTCGCTCCAGCCGGGATGTTTGTGCTCGGACGTGCAGGAATGCTCTGCCGAACCGAGCACGCTGCCGTCTTCGGCCAAGAGCAGGGCGCGCAGCCCGGACGTTCCCAGATCAATGCCAAGGTAGCTCATACTGCGTCGCCTCTGATTTCATAAGTTTGCAAACGGTTTATTCTGTTTTTGAGGAGTCTGCAAAGCGCGGATCAACCGCCGATGTAGCTGCCGGTCTTTGGGCGATAAAATATCTTCTGATCGTGCAGCTTGCCCAGAAGATCATGCATCCGGCGAATGGTGTCTTCGTTGTTCTCGTTCGCCTCAATTGAATAAGAGGCCATCGCCTGTCGCAGGGCTTGTTCGATCAATTCCATATCCTCGATGGAGAGTTCGAACATGTCATTATATTGCGGCATTTGAGGTCCTCCGGCTGCGGTTGTGAACCCAAAGCATGCCCGGAAAACCCCGAGTTTACCAGATTACGGTCCGTATCAGTCCCTTTGCATCCGCGCTGCATAATATTGTGCAATGGCTTGGGTCCGGTTTTTGACGCCCAGCTTGTCGTAGATGTTCGACAGGTGGAACTTCACGGTGTTCGTCGAAATCTCGAGCTCTTTTGAAAGTTCGCGATTGGACATGCCCTGCGCCAGCGCCTCGAGGATTGTGCGTTCCTTACGCGACAGGCTTTCGATCGGGTCCTGCTGCATTTTCCGGACGTCGATGAACGGAAACACCATCTTGCCCGCGGCCACTTTCTCGCAGGTGTCCAGAAGCCCTTCAACCTCGCCCGAGCGTGCGGCAAACCCGGCAGCCCCGGCCTGCATCGCAAGTCGCGGAACGTCGGCATTGGCATCGCCATAGACCACGAAGCGCGGCGCGCTGGCTTGGTCGCGCAGCACCTCGATCAGTTTTGCGGCGCCAAGGGCGGGCAATGTCCAGTCCACTACGCCGACCTGAACAGGCACCCGCATGACCGTGCCAAGGAATCCTTCGGCCGTGGCCGAAGTCGCGACCAATGAGAATCGCGGGTCGCGTTCAAAGATCTCTGACATCGCCGACAGGACCAGAGGGTTGCCGTCCGCCAGCATGACGTCGATGGGCTTTGATGGAGCTTCAGCCATATGAATTTGCCCTTAAAGCTAAAAAACTACCCAAATGGGTGGGTATGTTTTTAGTATACTATCGTATTTTTACACCTTTGGGTAGGTAATATCCCATCCTATTAGGCATGCTAAATCAGTAGTAAGTTACGTTGCGTGATCTGGCAAGAGCACGTTTTCTACACGGCAACTCAACCAAACGGGCCGCTGAGCCTGAGAAACAGCCGAGGAAGCCGCACAATGACTTTCCAGATTTTCCCTCCGCTCGAAATCCCCGAGACCCTTGCAGCGGGTCCCGGACCCGGCAACACGGATGCTCGCGTTCTGCAGGCCTTTGCAGGGGCAGGGGTCGCCGATCACATGCAGGGCGACGTTCTGCGCGGAATGATCGAGTGCAAGCATATGCTGCGCGAAATCTGGGGCACGCAGAACGCCTATACTTTTGCCGTCGCCGGCACGGGTTGGAGCGCGCTGGACACCATGTTCTCGGCCGTCATGCCGGGCGACAAGGTTGTGGCTTTTGCCAACGGCACATTCTCGGGCATTGATGCGCTGACCCTGCGGATCAAGGCGGCGACGCCTGCCGAACACGCAGCCTATCCGCTTGACCCACAAGCTGCCAGCGTCACCGTGATCGAGGTTCCGCATGGCCAGTCTGTCACCGGAGAAATCGTCGAAGCAGTCCTGGCCGAGCACAAGCCCAAATGGGCGTTCATGGCTCACTGGGAAACCGGGTCCGGCCGGATCAACGACATTCGCGGCTTTTCGGACGCGTGCGAGCGTCACGGCGCGATGGGGCTGATCGACGCGGTGTCGTCGCTGGGCGTGGATGATTTTTCGATCGACGACTACCCCGGCATCGCAGGCTGGGCCTCTTGCCCCCAGAAAGGTCTGTGTTGCCTGCCGCTGACCTATGCTCCAGTTAGCTTTACCGATGCCTTCATCGACAGCCTCAAGACCAGCGGTGCCTACACCTATGTGCACAACCCGATCTTCGAGGCCCGCCACTGGGGTATCGTCGACGGTCAGGATGTCGAGAAAGGCGCCTATCACCGGACGCATTCGGGCTATGCCGTGGCTGCCTTCCACGAGGCGTTGCGTCTGACATTGCAGGAAGGGCTTGCCAAGCGCGCAGCGTCTTACCGCATTCACGAACGCGTCCTGCGCGATGCCGTGGTCGAACTGGGGTGCGAGGTCACCTCGGACATGCCCAGCCTGATCGTTCTGAACCTGCCACCGGAGCTTGCCGGGCGTGAGATGGAATTGGTGCAGAATTGCCGTGCGCGCGGTTTTGGCATCTGGCCCACGCTAAGCGCGCCTGTGCAGGTGCGGATCGGCATCCTCAACCAGCTGAACCGGAAATCCGTCAGCCGGATCGTACGCCTGTTTGCCGAGGCGATGCGCGAACTGGGCGGACAGATTGATCGGGACGCGATCGAAGCCCTGCTGGAAAGTCGCTACGGCACTTCGATGGCTGCTTAATTTCACTGCAAGAACGGGAGGATTGCAGATGGATATTCACGAATATCAGGCGAAAGAGCTTCTTTCGAATTTCGGCGTCGAAGTACCACCCGGTGCTTTGGCTTATAGCCCGGAACAGGCGGCCTATCGGGCGCGTGAACTGGGGGGTGACAAGTGGATTGTCAAGGCGCAGGTCCATGCAGGCGGGCGCGGCAAGGCTGGAGGGGTCAAGCTGTGCAACACCGAAAACGAGATCTACACAGCCTGTGATGACATGTTCGGCCGCAAGCTGGTCACGCATCAGACCGGCCCCGAAGGCAAGGGGATTTACCGCGTTTACGTCGAGGCCGCGGTGCCGATTGATCGCGAAATCTATCTTGGTTTCGTACTGGATCGTTCGAGCCAGCGGGTCATGATCGTTGCGTCCTCGGAAGGCGGGATGGAGATCGAAGATATCTCGGCCGAGCGTCCGGACAGCATCGTGCGTTCAATTGTTGAACCCGCAGTGGGTCTGCAAGAATTCCAGGCCCGTGAAATCGCGTTCCAACTGGGGCTGGAGCCGAAGCTGATCCAGCACATGGTCCGCACGCTGCAGGGCTGCTACGCCGCCTTCAGCGATCTGGACGCCACCATGGTCGAGATCAACCCTCTGGTCATCACAGGGGACGACCGCGTTTTGGCGCTGGACGCGAAGATGAGCTTTGACGACAACGCCCTGTTCCGTCACCCGCAGATCGCCGAACTGCGCGACAAAAGCCAGGAAGACCCGCGCGAAAGCCGTGCCGGTGACCGGGGCCTGTCCTATGTTGGTCTCGACGGCAATATCGGCTGCATCGTGAACGGCGCCGGTCTTGCGATGGCGACCATGGACACGATCAAACTGGCTGGCGGAGAGCCTGCGAACTTCCTCGATATCGGTGGTGGCGCCTCGCCCGAGCGTGTGGCTAAAGCTTTCCGTCTGGTTCTTTCGGACGACAATGTGCAGGCCATTCTGGTGAACATCTTCGCGGGTATCAACCGTTGCGACTGGGTGGCCGAGGGCGTCGTACAGGCTTTGAAAGAGCTGGATATCGACATCCCTGTCGTCGTGCGCCTGGCCGGTACCAATGTGGAAGAGGGTCAGAAGATCCTCGCCAAGTCCGGTCTTCCGATCATCCGCGCCACCACTTTGATGGAGGCGGCCGAACGCGCCGTGGGCGCATGGCGCAACGACCTTACCCAAGGCACCAAGATGAGGGCTGTGTAATGAGCATTCTTCTCGATCGTAACTCGCGCGTGATCGTGCAGGGTATCACCGGCCGTATGGCGCGGTTCCACACGAAGGACATGCTGAACTACGGCACCAATGTCGTGGGCGGCGTGGTTCCAGGTAAAGGCGGTGAAACCGTCGAAGGCGTTCCGGTCTTCGACACCGTCAAACAGGCGGTTGAAGCCACTGGCGCGGATGCCAGCCTAGTGTTCGTTCCACCGCCCTTTGCGGCGGACTCGATCATGGAGGCCGCAGATGCCGGTATCCGCTATTGTGTCTGCATCACCGACGGTATTCCGGCGCAGGACATGATCCGCGTTAAGCGCTACATGTACCGCTATCCCAAAGAGAAGCGCATGGTCCTGACCGGGCCGAACTGCGCGGGCACCATCTCACCCGGCAAAGCGCTGCTGGGGATCATGCCGGGGCATATCTACCTGCCGGGGAACGTGGGCATCATTGGTCGCTCGGGGACGCTGGGCTATGAGGCCGCAGCCCAGTTGAAAGAGCGCGGGATCGGAGTTTCGACCAGCGTTGGCATCGGTGGCGACCCGATCAACGGCTCGTCCTTCAAGGACATTCTGCAGCGTTTCGAAGAGGATGAGGACACCCATATCATCGCCATGATCGGTGAGATCGGAGGCCCTCAGGAAGCCGAAGCGGCCGAATTCATCCGCGATCACATCACCAAGCCTGTGGTGGCCTATGTTGCGGGTCTGACCGCTCCGAAAGGTCGGACCATGGGCCATGCCGGTGCGATCATTTCGGCCTTCGGCGAAAGTGCCAGCGAAAAGGTTGAAATCCTGTCGGCCGCTGGTGTGACCGTGGCCGAAAACCCAGCGGTGATCGGTGAAACGATCGCCCGCGTGATGGAGGCTGCGTGATGGTCAAACCCTCGGTTCTAGTCACCCGTCGCTGGCCTGCCGCCGTCGAGGCGCAGCTGGCCGAGAACTACAACACCGTGCTGAACACCGGGGACAAGCCTATGTCCCCGGCAGAGATCCGGCACGCGCTGAAATCCTATGATGCGGTCCTGCCGACCGTGACCGATACCCTCAGCTCCGAGGCTTTGGACGTTCCCGGCGCGCAGACGAAAATCCTGGCAAATTACGGCGTTGGCTACAGTCACATCTGCGAGCCCTCAGTGCGTGGGCTGGGCATGACCGTCACCAACACGCCGGACGTGCTGTCCGAATGCACCGCCGATATCGCGATGACCTTGCTGCTGATGGTGGCGCGCCGCGCTGGCGAAGGGGAACGCGAGCTGCGGGCCGGCAATTGGACCGGCTGGCGCCCCACGCATCTGATCGGCACCAAGGTAAGTGGCAAGGTGCTAGGCATCATCGGATATGGCCGCATCGGGCAGGAAATGGCCCGGCGTGCTCATCACGGTTTTGGCATGCAGATCGTTGTCTACAACCGCAGCAAAATCGCGCCCGAGGTTCTGGCCCAATGCAATGCCACTCAGGTCGAAACCGTGGATGATCTGCTGCCGCAATGCGATTTCGTCTCGCTCCATTGCCCCGGCGGAGCCGAAAACCGGTACCTGATCAATGCGCGCCGTCTGGATCTGATGAAACCGGATGCGTTCCTGATCAATACGGCCCGTGGCGAGGTGATCGACGAACGCGCGCTGATCCAATCCCTGACCTTCGACATGATCGGAGGGGCAGCGCTGGACGTGTTCGACGGAGAGCCCCGCATCAACCCCGACCTTTTACAATGTGACAACCTTGTGATGCTGCCTCATCTGGGCAGTGCCACCCGTGAGGCGCGCGAGGCGATGGGGTTCCGTGTGCTGGACAACCTCAGCGACTTTTTCGAAGGCCGCGAACCGCGCGATCGCGTGATCTGATCCGCCCGCATATCACTTCTCTGCTCTGACCTCTATATGGGGTCGGGCCTCGGACCGCTCAGGAGGAAAGCGTCATGAACGCCCCCAATCGTATCGATGGTTTTTTCACCCAGTCTTTGTCGGACCGTGATCCTGAGCTTTTCGGCTCGATCACGTCCGAACTGGGCCGTCAGCGCGACGAGATCGAGC